>CAYURM010000022.1:0-9016 GCA_964447155.1 uncultured Anaerolineaceae bacterium | reverse complement strand
GTCATTGACAATCAAAGTTCCGGATGGGCTGAGGTAATGGATGAAGCGTGCGGCTTCGGATTTCTCAAAAGCGATGAGAAAATCCACTTCGCCGGGGCTGATCATGGGCGAGTAAACATGGTCTGACCAGCGGACCTGGGAGGTAACGCTGCCGCCGCGCTGAGACATGCCGTGGACTTCGGCTTGTTTGACGTCGTAGCCGAGGGAGAGCCCCAGCTCAGCGAGGACGTTGCTGGCAAGGATGGTGCCTTGACCGCCGACGCCGACGAGGAGGAAATTGACGGTTTTGGGATTGGTTGGGCTGGTCATGCGTTCACCTCCTGATTTGCCTGCTCAGCGAGGATTTGTTCACGGAAGAGAATGGCGTCCTGTGGACAAACCTGGGCACAGACCTCGCAGCCGGTGCATTGCAGGGGATCAATTTCAGTCAGGCAGCGGCCATTCTTTTCATGGGTCTGGTCGGACTTGCGCAGGGCGGGGCAGCCGGTGCGGATGCAGATGTCGCAGCCGATACATTTGCTGCTGTCGATGCGGATGGGCATCCACTGTTTACGGGCGGTGGGCAGGAGGGCACATTCGCCTTTGGTGATGAGGACTGCGGGCACGGCAAGAGGCTTCCATTCCTTAAGCGTGTCTGAGATTTCCTTTACGGAGAAGGCATTGACGGTTTTGACATGTTCAATGCCCATCGCGCGCACCATGGCTTCGATATCGACTTCAACGGTGTTTTTCATCTGGAGGGTTTTGCCGGTGCCGGGGTTTTGCTGATGGCCGGTCATACCGGTGATGCGGTTATCCATGATGATGGTGATGACGTTGCTTTGGTTATAGACGACGTTCATCAGGGCAGGGATGCCGGTGTGGAAAAAGGTGGAGTCGCCGATGACGGCAACGTGTTTTTCGGTATCACCAGCGACGGCTGCACCGTGGGGCACACCAATTCCGGCGCCCATGCAGCCGCAGGTGTGGATGGCGCTCAAGGGCGCGACTACCCCCAGGGTGTAGCAGCCAATGTCACCGGCAACCGGAAATTTCATCTTCTTGAGGTTATAGAAGGTGGCGCGGTGCGGGCAGCCCGGGCATAGCACCGGCGGGCGGTTTGGTAATTCGAGGCTGGCAGGGTCGGGAATATCCCCGGAAGAGGCTTTCAGCAAACCAGCAGCTTCGGCGGATTTGCGCACGATGGAGGAATTAAATTCACCACAAACCGGGAAAATGGTTTTGCTGCCCATGCGGTATGGCCGGGGGGCATTGTCAGAGGTGTAGATTTCGATGCCCATCAGGCGGATCTGTTCTTCGATAAAGGGGTCCAGTTCTTCGATAACGATCAATTTCTTGACATCATTGGCAAAATTACGTACCAGTTGCTGGGGGATGGGGTAAACCATTCCGAGCTTTAGTACAGAGGCATCAGGGAAGACTTCACGTACATATTGGTAAGCGATACCACCGGTGACGATGCCGATTTCGGTAGAGCGCATTTCAACTACATTCAACGGGGAGGTCTCAGCGTATCGGGTGAGTTTTTCGATGCGTTCTTCGATCAATTTGTGATGGAGGCGGGCATGTGCCGGGATCATGACATACTTGTCGGGGTTGCGGGGATAGCTTTCCGGGATGGGAGGATGTTCTCTTTGGTCTGGGAATACTTCAACCGGGCCGCTGGTGTGGCAGATGCGTGTGGTCAGGCGGAGCATTACCGGGGTATCGAATTGTTCGCTCAGTTCAAAGGCGGCGATGGTCATGTCTTTGGCTTCCTGGCTGTCGGCAGGATCAAGACAGGGAATGCGGGTGAAGCGGGCAAACTGGCGGTTGTCCTGTTCGTTTTGCGAGGAGTGCATGGAAGGATCGTCTGCAGAAACGAGGACGAGACCGGCTTCGATTCCAGTCATGGCGACGTAGAAGAGGGCGTCGGCGGCGACATTGACGCCAACGTGTTTCATGGTGGAGAGTGCCCGGCGCCCGGCATAGGCGGCACCGATGGCCGTATCCAGGGCGACTTTTTCGTTAGGCGCCCATTCAGCGTAGACGTTGGGCATCGGGGCAAAGTTTTCGAGAATTTCCGTGCTGGGGGTGCCAGGGTAGGCGGAAGCCACTTTTACGCCGGCTTCCCATGCGCCTTGCGCTATTGCTTCATTACCGGACAAGATTCTTTTCATGCTGATACCTTTCCAGAGAGAATGATGCGGCCATCCAGGGCAATTGCGCCCTGGCCTGCGGGGCCGACGGAGAGGGGATTGATTTCCACTTCTTCGATTTGGGGGAAGTCGAGAGCAAGCTGGCTTAATTTGAGAATGACATCGACAATCGCGTCGAGGTCGGCCTTCGGCTGCCCGCGGTAGCCGGCCAAAAGGGTGCCTGCTTTGGTTTCTGTAATCATTTGTTCAGCTTGTTTGCGGTCAAAGGGGGCAACGCGGAAGGCAACGTCTTTGAAAAGTTCTACGTAAATACCGCCCATACCGAACATGACGAGGGGGCCGAAGCTGGGGTCGCGGCGCATACCGATGATGACTTCGCTGCCGGGAGGGGCCATTTCTTCTATCAGGACGCCTTTCAGGTTTGCCTGAGGGAGTTTGCTCTGGATGGTGGTCATCATTTGCTCGTATGCTGCGCTGACGGACTGGGGCGTATCGAGGTTGAGGATGATGCCGCCCACATCCGATTTATGCAGGATGTCAGGGGAGACGATTTTTAGGGCAACGGGCTTGCCGATACCTGAAGCGATTATCGCTGCTTCCTGTGCCGAGTGTGCGACCCGTCCCTGGATAACAGGGATACGATAAGCTTCCAGTAAGGGACGTGTCTCAGCTTCGCCGAGGGCTTCCTGTCCGCCGGCTTTTTCCATGAGGATGGCGGCGGAATCCCGGTCAATCTCCAATTTGGGTGGCGTCCAATCGCTGTTTTCTTGCAGCCATTGGTCGTAAAAATACATGGCGCTCATTGCGCGGGCGGCACTTTCGGGTGCGGTGTACATGGGGATGCGGTGGGCGTGGAGGACTTCACGCGCGCCGATGACAGCTTTGTCAGCGATGAAGCAGGTCAGCACCGGTTTCTTCGTGTCTTTTGCGGCATCAATGATTTGGTTGGCGATGTCAACGGGGTCAATCAGGGAAGTGGGGACAAGAATGACGATGACGCTGTCGACATGCTTGTCAGCCAGCAAAGTGCGCAGGGCCATGCCGTAATCTTCCGGGGCGGCGCCACCGAGCATATCGACCGGGTTGCTGACGCCAGCGGCCGGGTTGAGGTGTTGGCGCAGGGCGGCTTTGGTTTCAGGGGTCAGGTCTTGCAGGGTGAGGCTGTTGAAGGCCAGGGCATCGGAGGCCAGAGCGGCTGGACCGCCGGAGTTGGTGAGCAGGACGGTGCGTTTGCCTTTGGGAGCGGGCTGATAATCCAGCGCCAGAGCGATCTCAAACAGCTCGTTCAGCGAATTGGCGGTGATGACGCCAGTTTGCTTGAACGCAGCATTGTAAGCAGATATGCTGCCCGCAATGGAGCCGGTGTGAGAGGATACGGCGCGTGCGCCCGCCTCAGTGCGGCCGGCTTTGAGGAGGACGATGGGCTTTTTGCGAGAGATCTCGCGAGCGAGCTTGATGAAACGCTGGCCATCGCGGATTTCTTCGACATAGGCAGCAATGACCTTGACATTCGAATCCGTTGCCAGATATTCGATCATATCGGTTTCGGTTACGTCGGCTTCGTTGCCAAGACTGGCAAGATGAGAGAAGCCAACATGTTTGTCGATGAAGAGGCTGACCACGCCGCCCAGGACTGCGCCGGATTGAGAGAGAAAACCAATACCGCCTTTGTTCGGCATGCCGTCAATGAAGGTCGTGTTGAGACCGGTGTACAGATCAACAGTGCCGACGCAGTTTGGGCCGATGAGACGCATGCCGTAGCTGCGGGCGATGTCCACAATCTGATTTTCCAGGTCAACCCCATCGCTGCCGACTTCCTTGAAGCCACCAGAGATGATGATGGCCGCCTTGATGCCGCGTTCGCCGATGTCCCTAATGATGTTTTTGACCAGCGGAGCAGGCAGGGCGATCACGGCCAGGTCTACGGGGTCGGGGACATCTGCAATAGCAGGGTAGCATTGCAATCCCAGGATGGTTGCTGCCCGGGGGTTGACGGGATAGATATTTCCGGTGAAACCATAGGAGGTGAGATTTTTAAATAAACCACAACTGAGTTTGCCGGGGTTTGAAGAAGCGCCGATGATGGCGACTCCTTCGGGCGAGAAAAAGGGGGCAAGAGGAGAAGGCATTTTACCTCCGGGGCTGAAGGACCGATTGATGGTTTATTTTACCGCAAGCGGGGAGAGAAACGGGAGTGTTTGTGGGAGGTATTTTCATGATAATGAACAATCCCCCCTGTCGCTTGCGCGACATCCCCCCTTTGACAAGGGGGGCAATCCCCACGACACTGTGCGGCTTTCATAGCGAGGCAAAGCACAAGCGGGATTGTCAATCAGGGGACAGATTTTGAAGGAGGGTGATTTGGTAGGGTTTGAGGGTGATGGCTTTGAGGGGGTGTTGGGTATTTGTGGTGAGGTCGACAAAACCGAAGCTGAGGCCGTAGAGACGGAGGAGGTTGGCGGAAACGATCTGTTCGTTTTCAGAGAAATTTGCCAGAACGAGGATGCGTTTTGTGCCGTGGGAGCGGATAAAACCGAGGATGTGGTCGTTGTCGGTTGAGATGATGGTAAGGTCGCCGACAGAAAAAGCTGTGTGCGCACTGCGTATCGCCAACATTTTTTGGAGACCTGTAAAGATGGCCCCCTGAACGGAAGTTGGGTCGGTACGCTTTCGTGCTTTTTGCCAATCAAATTTGGGGCGATGTACCCAGCGGCTGTCTTTGGCTTTGGCGGGATCATCGCGATAGGTATAGTCGTTGAGTGTGCCGATTTCGTCACCGAGGTAGATAAGGGGAATGCCGCCCACAAAGAGGAGGATGCCGTGAATCAGGAGAATTCTGTGAATGGCAAGATTTATCTCTTCTTCGGATTTTTCGTCAAGCGCTTGTTCCAGGCCAGCAAGGGACGCACAGGTGCCGGAGATGCGAGCATCGCCGGTGCGGGGATTTTCCTGGAAGGGCAGACCGCGGGCGAAAGATCCTTGAAAGCGGCCGGTGTAAAAATCGTTGAGAAAGCGGCGATGGTCGTAGGCATTGATGCCGAGCTGGGCAGCTTCGTTGTCAGAGAAAGTCCAGCCGATGTCGTCATGGCCGCGTACATAGTTGACCCAAGCGCATCCTGCGGGAAGCTTGTGGCGATTTTGCAGGGCAAGTTTGAGGAGATTGACCTGACGGGTGGCGAGGGTATTCCAGAGGAGGGCCATGAGGAGGGGGTTGTAAGAGAGCTGGCATTCATTGCGCGAAATGTATTTAGCAACTTCATCCGGGTGAACGATGGCTTCAGATTTGAAAAGCATGGCCGGGGCTGCGATGCGGGTAACCGCATTGAAGGCTTGAATGAGCAGGTGGGCTTCGGGCAGGTTTTCGCAGCTGGTTCCCATTTGTTTCCAGATGAAGGCGACTGCATCAAGCCGAAGAACTTCAACGCCGAGATTGGCGATGAAGAGCAGCTCTTCGGCCATTTTGTTGAAGACCATGGGATTGGCATAGTTTAAATCCCATTGGTAGGAATGGAAAGTCGTCCACACCCAGCGGTTCATTTCAGGAATAAAGGTGAAGGACCCCGGGCGTTCCTGGGGGAAGATCTCGCGCAGATTCCGTTCATAGGCGTCGGGTAATTGACGGTCAGGGAAGGTCCAATAAAAATCCCGGCAGACGAGATCGCCTTGTTTAGCTTTTAATGCCCATTCATGTTCGTCGGAGGTGTGGTTGAAAACGAAGTCCAGTACCAGGGAAATGCCTTCACTGCGCAGTCTTGAAGCAAGTTGTTTGAGATCGTTGATATTACCGAGGGCGGGATTGACTTCCCGATAACTGCTGACGGCATAGCCGCCATCATTGTTGCCGTCAGGACATTTGAAGAGGGGCATCAGATGCAGATAATTCAGGCCGAGTTCCTTGAAGTAGGGGATTTTCTTTTCGATACCGTTCAGATTTTTGGCGAACAAATCAACGTAACACACCCCGCCGAGCATTTGATTGGATTTGAACCATGCCGGGTCAGCAGCACGCTGCTGGTCGAGGGCTTTCAGATCCGCGTCCCTTTCAAGCCACATGCGAACGATAACAAAAAGAAGCTGTTCCAGGTGGTAGAAAAAATCATAGCTGCTGCCGTACAGGTGCAGGAGCAACTCAAAGAGCCGGGGAAAGGTTTCTTCGAGGCGCTGCATGAAAATATTCCATTCTGCCGACGTCATGTCGATTTGTGGAAATTCTGTCTGGATGCGCGGGTAAAGCCGTGAAAGCGTGAGTTGGGCCTGATTGATGTGGTCTGTCATAGCGTATTTTCTTTGAATTTGAATGTCGAACAGGATGGTGGTAGTAATTTGGAGATGAGAGGAAGTGACGTGGGGGCCTCATCCGTCGATCTTTTTTGCTGGAATCCTTTTTTCAATGCTGACGTTTCTCCGGGGAAGGGCGAATTTGTGGATCGGTAAAGGATCCCGCGCGTCCAATAATCATAATGATTATTGGACGCGCGGGAATCGCGACGATGTGGGTTAGCCTTTGACTGATCCGGCCATCAAACCACGGACGAAGTAGCGCTGGAGGGCGAAGAAGACTGCCAGGGGCAGCAGCATGGAAACAAATGCGCCAGCTGTGAGGATATGCCAGTCCTGCCCGCGTGAGCCGACCATTTCTGCAAGACGCATGGTCATGACCTGTACATCTGGCTTGCTGCCGATAAAGACCAGGGCGACGAGGTAGTCGTTCCATACCCACATGAACTGGAAGATAGCAAAGGATGCCAGGGCAGGAACGGAGAGAGGCAGCACCAGTCTGGTGAAAATGGTGAAATGGGAGGCACCATCAATGAAAGCTGACTCGAAGATGTCACGCGGGATGGTGCTGATGTAGTTGAAGAGCAGATAAATTGCCAAGGGCAGGCCAAACCCTGTGTGCGCAAGCCAGACGGCAAGGTAGGTGCCATTCAATTTTAGATTCACGTAGTCTTTGAGAACGGGGATGAGGGCCAGTTGTAAAGGTACGACCAACAGGGCAACAACGACTACAAAGAGTGCTTTGCGGCCGGGGAATTTCATCCATGCGAAACCGTATGCAGCGAAAGCAGCAATGAGGATAGGAATAACGGTAGCCGGAATGGCGACGGCAACGGAGTTGAGGAAGGCGCTGGACATGTCCGTGCCTTTCTCGGTTTTCGTGGTACCGTCCGGGTTGTTGTAGGTATATTCTTTGCCGGTCAGGACATTGGAGTAGTTGTCAAAGGTTAATTTGGGAAAGAAAACCCATTCCCGGCTTTGGACAGCGATGGTACGTTCTCGGCGGTTAATCCATTGATACCGTACATCGTTTGCGGCTTCATACCCCAACTGCAAGGTGTCATCGTTCGTTGTGTAGCCTTCTATGGTAATGGGTTCATTCAGGCTGGTTTCCTTGGGCAAAGAGATTTCACGGTCGGTTACCCATTGACGGTGCGGCAGGAATTTCCACCAGCCGGAGCTGAGGATATCGTCCCGGGAGCGGATGGAGGAGACCAGCAATCCGAGGGTTGGGATGGTCCATAACGCGCAGATGATGAATAGCGCAATATTGACAATCAGTTTTCCTAACTTCTGTTTCTTTTTCATTAGAAGGCCTCCCTCTCGCCGAATTGTTTAAGGTTATAGATCATGACCGGGATGACAGCAATCAAGAGGATGATGGCGATTGCTGAGCCGTAACCGAAGTTGCGGTTTGAGAAGAATTGACGGTAGAACTGGGTGCCGATCACTTCGGTGCCGTATTGTCCGCCGGTCATCACGATGACAATATCAAAGATTTTGAGGAAGAAGATAACGATGGTGGTGGTGACGGTGATGATCGTGCCTTTGATTTGGGGGATAATGATCCTGAAGAAAATCTGGATTTCATTTGCGCCATCCACGCGGGCAGCTTCGAGCAAGTCTTCAGGGACGCCTTTCAAGGCTGAGGAGAAGACAACCATGGCAAATCCTGTTTGCAGCCAGACGCCTGCCAGGATGAGAAAGAGATTGTTCCAGGGTTGGATCAGCGTGGTCCAGGCTTGCGGCTGCCCTCCCAGACCGACGACGATGGCATTCAGCAGACCAATCTGGACCTGGTTCGCAGGGCGGTAATAATAGATGAACCGCCAGATGACACCTGCGCCAACGAAAGAGATTGCCATGGGGAGGAAGATAAGCGATTTGGCAATGCTTTCAAAACTGCTGCGGTCTGCCAGGATCGCGATCAGCAAGCCAAGGATAACGCAGGCGGATGTGCCGACCAAGATCCACAAAAGGTTATTGCGGAAGGATTCGATCATTGAACGTTCGGTGAAAGCAGCAATATAGTTTGCAAACCCGACGAATTCTGTTGAGTTGCGATTCAAGAAGCTCAGATAGAGGGTTCTTACTGTGGGGATTAGCAGGAACCATGCAAGAATTGCCATAGCTGGTCCAATGAAAACAAATGGTTGTACCCGCCTCGTCCAGTCATCTGGAAGCTGCTCAACCACCCAGTTCATTAGGATATAGAGAATGGCAACACCGCCTACACCCCACACAATGGCGACAAGGGCGATGATGAGTTTGGGTGCCTGGCTGTCGCGCAGGAACATGAAGCCCCAGCGCATGATGATGAAGGTAATGACAGGGACGGCAATGGATACGAGAAGACGCAATCCATTTGAGCCGAGCCAGACCCAGGCTGATTCTTTTTTCGGTTTGGTCTGTGTTTGCATTTTTTCTTCCTCCTTAGCTGAATATTTACTTGCTTACCCAACGTATTATCCTGACGCCTGCTCAATTCGGGTTTACCGGTAAAAAATTGACGTTAAGGTGCTATATATTAAAATGCCTATTTAGATTCTAGCCACCTGACAGTTTAACAAAAGAATAGTTGATCGACACTAGATCTCCAC
>CAYURM010000021.1:0-54240 GCA_964447155.1 uncultured Anaerolineaceae bacterium | reverse complement strand
AGGTTTCGTCTCCTTTTTCAACCCTTTTTACTATTTTTCGGATAGGTTCTAAAGTTTGTAAATTTCGCCGTACTTGGTGCGCAGGTAGCGCAAGTATGCGGTCGGATCGATCTTCGATCCGGTCACCTTCTTCACCAGCTCCTGCGGCTCGAACTTTGCACCATGGCGATGAATATTCTTCCGCAGCCAGCCCAACAGTTCGCTAAATTCGCCTTTTGCAATCTGTACTTCCAGGTCAGGCAAATCCTCATTGATCTTCTCCCACAACTGCACCGAAACCAGATTGCCCAAAGCATACGTCGGGAAGTAGCCAATCAATCCGCTCGACCAGTGCACATCCTGCAACACACCTTTGGCGTCATCCGGCGGGGTGACACCCAGATACTCCTGCATGCGCGCGTTCCAGGCTTCCGGCAGGTCGGCCACAGCCAGCGATCCTTCCATCAAAGCAATTTCCAGTTCCAAACGCAGCATCACGTGCAGGTTGTACGTTGCTTCATCAGCTTCCACGCGGATGAAGGACGGCTCTACCTTGTTGATGCCGCGGTAGAACTTCTCAACTGTCACGCCCTGCAACTGGGTCGGGAAAAATTCCTGCAAGCGGCCGTAGAAGTGACTCCAGAAAGGCATTGAGCGGCCCACCAGGTTCTCCCACATGCGGGACTGGGACTCATGCACCGCAAGCGATGCCCCATCGGCCAGCGGGGTGCGGCCCAGGGCCGGGTCAAACCCCAATTCATAAAGGCCATGACCTGCCTCATGCATTGTGCTGAACATGGAAGAACTAACCATGTCTTCCATAAAGCGCGTCGTAATGCGCACATCATTCAGTCCAAACGATGTCGTAAAGGGGTGGGCAGCCTCATCCTGACGGCCGCGTTCCCAGTCATAGCCAAATTTGGTAGCAACTTCTACGCCAAAATCCCACTGCTGCTGCTTGGGATAATTCTGGTTGAAGAAACTGTCATCCACTTGCGGGGCATCCATGATCTCTTTCAGCAATGCAACCTGTTCCTTACGCAGCACGCCGAAGATTTCCTGCACTTCACTGGTTTTCATCCCCGGCTCAAAGTCATCCAGCAGCGGGTCATAGACATGGTCATACGGCGCAAAGAAATCCGCATACTGGCGGCGCAGCGCCACGATCTTTTCCAGGTCAGGCTGGAAGATGGTGAAGTTCTTCTCGGCGCGCGCTTTCTGCCAGGAAGATTGTCCGACCGTGGTCATGCGGGCAAATTCAGCCACCCAATCCGCCGAAACCCTGGTTCGCTTGTCATATCCGCGCTTCGTAACCTTGATCAGGCGGGCATCATCCGAATCAGGGTCAAGTTTGGCAGCCTCACCTGAGAGGTCATCCAGCAGCTCGCCAATCTCCGGCGAAGTGGACTTGACGTGTGAAATCCGGGCGATGGTCGCCAGATGGCTGCCGCGTTCTTCCGCGCCCTGCGGGGGCATATACGTCTGGTGATCCCAGCCCAGCACAGCTTCAATATGCCCCAAATCAGCGATTTCACCCAGCCGCTCTTTCAATAATTCCCATTTATTATTCATTTGTTTTAATCCTTTCTTATGAAAAGAATAGTCTAATTATCACCGTTCACATTGTACCGCAAAACAAACCCCGCCACGCTGGCCGGTCGGCCTATTTTTTATCAGTCAATGGAGGATTTTAAAATACAATCTCACGCAAAGTCGCAAAGAAAAGCTTTTGATGATTTAGAAATATGTGTTTCCCGCCAACAAATTCGCGCGCCCTCCCGCAGATTGGTTTAGCCGATACCCTCTCCGGCCCACACTGCCCCTCCCGCTGCTGCCTCCTCACAGCTCACTTCCCTGCGGGAGGTTTCAACTAGTCTGGCCGGGAACCTCCCGCAGGTTGGAATTTGGCAAAACTGGTCATAGGCCAAATGCTTGAAAGCCTCCCTCGTTAATCACTCCGAAACCTGCGGGAGGAAAAAACCTGCTCCCTGATCAACGGCTTGACTGATTGACGGATCCCCCCTCAAAGCCTCATCCCCCCGTACCGCTCCGGCTTCGACAGGCTCAGCCTGCGCTGCACGACTATGTTAGAATTCCCCCCATGAAAATGAAAATCAACCCCCGCCTTCTGCAATCCGAACCCATGCAGCGCTGCAAGCTGCACAACTGCCGCGCCGCCTGCTGTCTGTATGGCGTGTGGATCGACGAAAAGGAAGTGGAAATCCTGCTGGCAAATGCTGAGCGCATTGCCCCGCACATGCCCGCCGGCAAGGGAGACCCCGCGACCTGGTTTGACGAGCGGCGCGATGCAGACCCTTTCTCCGCCAGCGGACGAGTGCGACATAGCGATGTGGTGGATGCCCCCGACCATTATGGCGGCACCGCCTGCGTCTTCCTGCGCAGTGACCATAAGTGTGCCCTGCAGGTTGCCAGCGAAGCCAGCGGCCATCATCCCTGGCAGTGGAAACCCTTCTACTGCATCCTCCACCCCCTGGATCTGGACGACGAAGACCGCATCACCATCGATGAAACCGAGCTGTTGCTGGCCGAAGAAGGAAGCTGTCTGCGTCCTGCCCCGCAGCCCATCCTCCTGCTGGAAACCTTTGAAGAAGAGCTGCGATTTTTTCTGGGGGATGAAAAATACGAGCGTCTGCGGCGCAATGTATAAATGAAGTCATGTATTATGGTATAGTGTGCTCCAGGAACATACCCACAAGAATCCCAATCGCGAAAAGAATCGCCCCAATCTACAAGAAGACAATAGGATCCTTGTCGTCCACCGGAAATATACAAATCCCAACCAGCGTGCCAGGGATATCCGCTAACAGTCTGACCATAAGGTGTCACAGTCAGTTCTAGGGAATATAATCAGGTTGTGAGGTTGGGGGAACCTCATAAGTTGTAAAAGCCAGGCTTCCCAGAAGCAAAACAGTCAATGCAGTCAATACAAAGCACTTAACTTTCTTAGACATTGGTTTCCTTTTTGAGAATTATTTGCCCCATGGTGCTACAGTAATATTCATAGGGATATACCCTTCCAACGAGGGCTCCAGGTTGAATTCCAAAACTGCTCCATGAACACCAACTGGACTTTCTATTCGAATCTGAAAGTGGAAAGGTTCTCCGCTTTCTACAAATTCAACAAGCTCTTCCCGGGTCATGTTAATCCCAGAACAGTAGCTTGTGCTCGCTTCAGACAGCGGCCCATCAACGCCTGATACCCGCAAAACCTCTGGCTCCATTCCCCAATAGTCCTGTGTAAATCCCTCGACTTTGGGGCCGCCATAATACCATCCTCCATAAACTCCAAGCCCTTTGACAATCGTCAACAGGGGTTCCGGTGTCGGGGCCTTCAAGTTGGGTTCCAACATTGGATAACAATATACCCACAGATCAAACAGAAAGTCCCCATCCTCAACTGTTCCACCCTCGATGAACGAAACGTTGTAAGGACGGTAAGGCAATCCTTCAGGTGGAAACCCCGGTTCGGCTGCATTTTCGCAAATCTGTGGAGCAATTCTCAATGGCACGGCATCCGCTGCTGGTTCGGTCAAATTTTCGATTGTCGAAGGGGGATTTTTTGGGGCAGCGGCTCCGGAACAGGCTGAGAGCGCCAAGCCTACGATCACCCACAGAGGCAAGATACGCTCCATTGGTTTGATGACAAAACCATGATTGAGATGATTTTTCATATTTTCTCCTGGGCGTAATGTCACAATTCCGTCAATATTCTTAGCGACGTCTCTATAATTGTTATTGTGGGTTGTGGGGGTTTGGTATTTGGTTTGAACAGAACTTTATTTTACCTAAAGTTTTTGCTTCTTATCTAATCGAGACACCTTTTTGCAGTGGAGTCACATATACATTCTACACTGCAGTTACTCGTGCCGCAAGGCCTCCACCGGCTCCAGACCGGCGGCGCGGTTAGCGGGATAAATGCCAAAGAAGATGCCCACCGCCGCCGAGAACAGGGTTGCCAGCAAAACAGCCTGCAAACCGATACTCGGGTTAAGCGGCGTACCGTTCGCCTTGGCAATCACATCGACGCCTACCGACAGCAGCCATCCAACCAAAATGCCAATCAGGCCGCCAAACATGCTCAACAAAGCCGATTCCGTCAGGAACTGGATCAGGATATCCCGCTTGCGCGCACCCAGCGCCTTGCGCAAACCAATCTCCTTGGTGCGCTCCGTGACCGAAACCAGCATAATATTCATAATGCCAATCCCGCCTACCAGCAGGGAAATACCCGCCACGCCGCCCAGGAAAACGGTAAACGTACCGGTGATCAACTGCGCCGTCTGCACAAAATCTTTCTGGGTAAAAATGGTAAAATCATCCGCGCCAAAGGTGATGCGATGGCGCACCCGTAAAATATCCTCGACCTCTAACACCGCAGAATCGACGGTATCCGCATTGACCGCCTGCATGTAGATCACATCCACAGTATCCCCGGAGCGGCGCACAAACCGCGTCTGTGCCGAGGAGAGCGGCACGACCACAAAATTATCCTGGCTGCCAAAGCTGCCTCCGCCGCCTTTGGCCACAATCACCCCAATCACGCGAAAAGGCTGCCCTTCAATCCGAATCGATTCGCCCACGATCCCATCCTGCCGGCCAAACAGATTTTGAGCTACATCGGCCCCAATCACGGCTACCGAAGCCCGCCCCAGCACCTGATCCTGGTTAAAGATTTCTCCTTCGCTCAGCTCAAAATTGCGCACACTGAAATAATCCGGGGTGCTGCCCACAATCTCAGCCTTCACATTTTCGCCCGCAAAAGACAATACGCCATTGTTCTTGCTGACGGATGGCGCCACGCCTAATATAGAAGGTGCCTGAAACGGATCAGCAATCGCCTCTGCATCGCCAACGGTCAACGGCTGCACATTGCGTACTTCTTCATTAAAATTGCCGGAAAACACAAACAACAGATTCGTACCAATCCCCGAGATTTCACCGGTGATCGTATCCTGTGCACCCTGACCCACCGCCAGCATCGCAATCACTGCCCCCACGCCGATTACAATCCCTAACACCGTCAATCCGGAGCGCATTTTGTTGGCGTTCAGGCTTTCCAATGCTTCATATATCGCTTGCAAAATGTTCATGCGCCGTTCTCCACCAATAAGCCATCCCGCAGCCGGATCACGCGCTGTGCCTGTGAGCCAATCTTCTCATCATGGGTAATCACAATCACCGTCGTACCGCGCTCGCGGTTCAATTTCAGCAGCAGTTCCATGATCTCCCTGCCAGATTTTGAATCCAGGTTGCCAGTTGGTTCATCCGCCATAATAATGGCCGGATCATTGACCAGTGCCCTCGCAACCGCCACACGCTGCTGCTGACCGCCGGAAAGCTCGGTTGGTTTATGCGTGATCCGATCTCCCAGACCAACGGATTCCAGGGATTTCCTGGCACGTTCATGGCGCTCTTTCGACGCAACCCCGGCATAACGCATCGGCAGCCCCACATTGGCCAGCGCCGTCTGGCGCGGCAGCAGCATGAAACTCTGAAACACAAACCCCACTTTGCGGTTGCGGATATCAGCAAGCTGATCATCATCCAACTGAGATACTGGCTCTCCATCCAGGGTATATTCGCCCTCAGTGGGACGGTCCAAACAGCCCAGAATATTCATGATGGTCGACTTGCCCGCGCCGGAGGGGCCCATGATCGCCACAACTTCCCCGCGGCGCACATGAAAGGTAACCCCGTCCAGGGCACGCACTTCCACCAAACCCATCTGGTAAATTTTCTTTACATTCTCTACTTCAATGACAAAGTCATCCATTTGATCTCACTGTCCCATCATTCCGGGAGGGCTGAATGTGCGCGGCGGATTCAACACGACCACATCGCCTTCCTGCACATCGCCGCTCAGCACTTCACTGTACGCATCCGAAGTACCGCCAATCTCGATTTTCATCGCTTCAGGCATCCCGCTCTTTCCCAGGACATAAATAACCCGGCTGCCTTCTTCAAACCGCACGGCCCGATTGGGAACCAGGAGTACATTCGCCAGCTTTTCCACCACAATGTTCACTGCAGCTGTCATGCCGGGGCGGATATCACAGGTTTCGCAAACCTCCCGGTCGATTTCAACCGTCACCCGAAAATCCACACCGTTGGGAGAAACGGTTCCTACCCGGGCAACCTCAATTACTTTGCCGGAAAAATCATCGCCCAAAATGGCATCAAAGCTCATCTTCACCGGCTGATCCACCTCCACCTGATTGATATCCACCTCAGGAACATTAATATCCACCAGCAAGCGCGAGCTATCATCCACCCGGAAGGAAAGCGTTCCCGGCGCCACCTGATCACCAACCTTGGCATTAATTTGGGTAACCGTTCCGGCAAATGGCGCTTCCAGCTGCTTGTAGGACAAGGTCGCTTCAATCGCCGCCACACGCGCTTCCGCGGCAGCAATCTCCTCCGGGTCGACCCCGCCTTTCAGCCGTTCCACCTCACGTTTGGCATCTTCCAGCTGGGCCAGCGCCACGTCGACCTGGGCATCCGCCCGCTCAACATCTTCCGGATCTGGTTTGCTCATCGCATAATTCAGGTTTGCCAGGGCGCGGTCGCGATTCTTGCGCGCCTGCGAAAGCTGAGAGAGTGCCATCGCCCGGTTGGGCTCATCTTCGGCGCTGTCTTCCACCCAGCCATATAATTCTTCGGCCCGCTCTACGGCATCCTGTGCCAGAATATAATTCGCCCGCAGACCGTCCAGCGTATTTTCGCTGGCACGACGGTAATCGTAACTCTCGCGGTCTTCCACCGCATTGTTATAAGCGATCTGCGCCTGCGCCAGCGTCAATTGTGCCGCAGCGCGTGCAGAATCAGAGTCTTGCAGCATCTCTAAAGCTTTCTTTGCCGAAAACAGTTCTGCTTGCGACAGAATCACCGACTGCGGCAGCGAAGATTGTGCCAGGTCGGCCAGCACTTGACTGGCCTGGACTTCCTCACCCAATTCAACGTAAATATTCTCGATGCGCCCGCTGGTCTGCCAGGTTAACTGGGCAGTCTGGTTGGCGCGCACCGTGCCAGTTGCCCCCACATACGCGATCAGCTCGCCGCGCTCCAGTGTCACCGTCTCAAATGCAGCGTTGGCTGCATTCGACTTCTGTGCTTGATTGGCCACAAAAAACGCAGCAACCGCCAGCACAATCACAACAGAAACAATAATAATAATCGTCTTTCTTTTTTTCGTCATACTTTCCACCTCAAATTGAGGATTCCTTTCCTCAGGCTGTTCACAAAGCCCGTTATGATTCCCATCAAAATACACTCTTCATTCTATTTTAATCGATTTTTCACCAAAACAATCGGGAGTATATTAACAAAGGAGCACGAAAAGTATTGACTTTTCTTGAAAACTATTATACTATAGGAGTAGTAATCCAAAGGAGGAATAATGAAAGATGAAGACTTATTGTTGAAATGGGAAGCGACTTACAAGAAAGGGTTGTTAAGCTTTTGGATCTTATTGCTGCTTCATGAGCGTTCCAGTTATCCTTTTGAAATGGGATCACTGATTGAAGAGATCAGCCAAAAAACAATTTCTGTCGATGATAACAGCATCTATCGTGCACTCAATCGTTTCCAGGAAGTCGGAATCGTTGACAGCGAGACCAGGCCTTCCAATCAAGGTCCAGATCGGAAATATTATCACTTGACCGAAAAAGGCTGCTGGCTGCTCAAGCAATTTATTGAACGTAATATTCGGGTATTTGAAATGCCCGAGGTTGCTTCTCGAATAGCGGCAGTGAATTTGGTTCAATAATTGGAGGAAGTCATGATAAAAGGTGATTTTAACAAAGAAAGAGAGCGGATAATCAAAATCTTGCCTGTCTATTTGACTGTACAAGTAGTCATGCTTGTCATGACCTATCTTGATTTCTCAGTCTATGCGGAAGTTTATCGAATGCAGAAATTTTTGGTCGTTACTCCCTGGCTGGGAGCCTGGTTTTTACTTGCAATGGCGGGTTTAATCCCTGGCATTTACTTACTTGTTAGTAAAACCGGTAAGAGGGTATTCAATGAAGTTGAACAAGCACGCTTTTCTTTAGGATGGCTATTCGGGGTAATAGCAGGCCTGCTCACCCTGGGAATCCGGTTTATGCCGGTCATGCCTGGCTGGTATTTTTATATTGTCGGAGGGCTGTTTTTTCTATTGAGTGCAATTTATTGGACATGGAATAAACGTCATACACGTGCTAATGAAATTTTTCCTTGATCGTCCCAATCAAAAAAATTCAGCGCAATAGAATGAAGAAGTTGGATTAGTAAACCTGGATGGCTCCTTGTCTTTATAAACAGGGGGCCATGATGGCATCTACAATTGTTGAGAATTTAGATTTGGTATAAATCTTCGTGACAACCCGACCACACAAAGTGGCTTGTCTGCAAAATGCATTTTTACAGCTTACATGTGGAAAACCAAGGAGATTCCCGAAGAACATGTATAATTTATTGATATGCCATAGGCCAAATTCATTAAGCAATAACGGTAACCAAACGTGTTGATAAAATTAAAAAAACGCCTGTATTTTATTTTCGTCATCCTCACCAGCATTTTGCTGACCACAACCAGCACTGTCCCGATGGACAACAGGGCGCAACTGGTACGGAAATACACCCGTTCGATCGAGTTTAATTACACCACCTGGATCTGGGATGCCTTCCTGCGCAAGAACCAGCAGGCTGCCTTTGGTCTGGCAGACTACCTCCCCGTTGAAATGCAGCACGTCCTGGTGACAGATTGCATTGAGCTCACCCGCGCCATCAATCAATTCGAATCTGCTCTGGAAATCATCTACAGCGACCCGGCCGAGACCAACCCTGACCTGACCACCCAACCCCTCAAGGATGACCTGGCTGACTACTATTACATCGACGCTATCATCTCCCCTATCTGTGAAACCATCCTTCAGCAGCAGGTCAGCGAGCTGCTGGCCGAAGCCCGCCTGACCGCTGCCGGTCAGCCTGTCCCGCCAGTGCTTTTCCATGCCACCCCCCTGCCGGTGGTGCTGATCGTCTCCCCGCGTGACACGATCCAGCAGGATGCGAACATTTCCCTGATCACCGACCTGACCCTGGACGAAATCATCGCCCTGGAGAACGCTGTGGAAACCGACATGAATGTGTCTGCCCTGGTGGAACCAATTGGCGGGATGGGCGCTTACCCCACGATGGTGCAGCAGACCAGCAACCTGCCCTGGTATATTGAAGTGATTGCCCATGAATGGATGCACAACTTCCTCACCCTGCGCCCGTTGGGCATGAATTACGACACTACCCCCGAACTGCGCACAATGAACGAGACCACCGCCAATATTGCCGGCAAAGAGATCCGGGATGCCGTCATCGCCCGGTATTACCCCGAATATATGCCGCCGGAACTGCCGCCCGCTCCTGTCGAAGAGGATACCGCCATAAGTATCGAAGACATGGAACCGCCAGAAGAACCGGCCTTCGATTTCCGTGCGGAAATGCATGAAACCCGCATTACCGTGGATGAGCTGCTGGCCGGGGGCAAGATCGAGGAAGCCGAAGCCTATATGGAAACCCGCCGCCAGTTCCTGTGGGAAAATGGCTACCACATCCGCCGCCTGAACCAGGCATATTTCGCCTTCCACGGCGCTTATGCCGACCAGCCCGGCGGTGCCGCCGGCAGCGACCCCGTCGGCCCGGCTGTGCGCCAACTGCGCGCCCAAAGCGACTCCCTGGCCGTCTTCGTGCGCCGTATGGGCAGAATGAATTCATTTGATGATTTGCTAAAAGCGATTGAGTAAGGCAGATTCCTTTGGAAAAGGTTCCCCCGCGAACAATTTCGTTCAGATATAACGAGTAATTGTAATAACCACTTTAGTGGTTACCGCGTGCATACGGAAACGATTGACAGCAAGGTTGCTACAATGCTGAGGGCACACAGTCCCCACAGCGTCAGGGTTAGAAAGGGGTATCTCCCTCCGCCCCCAAATCCGGCATCTCGCTCTCAATATCATCCGGAGACTGCCCCTTGTTCAGGCGGTCAACCACCTCGTCAAATTCGCCGCCCATCTCCTCCCCCAACTCCTGCTGCATCTCGCGCATCATCGAACCCAATGCACGCGGGTCTTCATCGATCCCCGCCAGGCGGGATGGATCCGCCATGGCTTCCAGACGGCTGTGGCCGCCGCTCTTCACCCGCACGCGGTTGAACTTGCGCCGCACATTGCTGCTCTGGCAGTGCGGGCAGATAACCGCCTCCTTGCCATAAGCCGCATAGGTCTGAAAAACCTCAAATTTACGTTTGCAATCTATACAACGATAACCATAATTGGGCATGCTTCTCTCTCACAAGTGTTTATTAACTGAAAATCTTCCGATATCCATTATAATCATATCACTTAGAAACTGAACAGGAAGAGGCAACGACAATGACCACCCCCCCCAAACAAAAAATATCATTCGATGTACTCCACCCGCAGCCCCTGCTGGTTGTCATTTCTGGACCGTCCGGCGTTGGCAAGGATGCTGTGCTGCACTCCCTGCAAAAACTGCGTCTGCCCTTCCATTTTGTGATCACCGCCACCGACCGCGCCCCGCGCGAGGACGAAGTTCATGGCGTCAATTATTTCTTTGTCTCAACGGAAGAATTTGAACGAATGATTGCCGAGGATGAACTGATCGAATACGCCGTTGTCTACGACCAGTATAAAGGCGTTCCCAAAGACCAGGTTCGTCAGGCCCTGTCCAGCGGTAAAGACGTGATCATGCGCCTGGATGTACAGGGCGCAACCTACGTGCGCCAGCTCTGCCCGGAAGCCATCCTCATCTTCCTCGTCCCCGCCTGTGAGCAGGAATGGTATCAACGCCTGGAAGAACGGCGCAGCGAAACACCGGAAAGCCTGCAACTGCGCGTTGCCACCGCCAAACAGGAGCTGGAACGCATCCCCGAATTTGACTACGTGGTCACCAATGCCCAGGACAAACTGGAGCAGGCCGCAGACCAGATCGTCGCGATCATCGAAGCCGAACACCTGCGCGTCGACCCCCGAAAGATCACCCTATGAACCCAATCCTCCCCACCGGCCCGAATGACTATCCTCCCGAAAACCCTGCGGATACTCCTCCGCCAGCCGCGCCAATCATCATCCACCCGCCGCTGAACCGGGTGTGGGTCACCTGGGCGATCATTGGCATTACCGTATTGGTTTATCTCTTGCAATCGGCCAGCAATCTCCTCCTCCGTGCAGATTATTTCGCCTATTGGGGAATGAAGATCAATGCCTTTATCCTGCAGGGACAGGTCTGGCGGCTGCTGACCCCCGTTCTGCTGCACGGTTCGCTGCTGCACATCGGTTTCAATATGTATTTTCTCTCCCGCATCGGCCCCGGACTGGAAAAACATTACGGCAGCGGGCGCTTCCTGGCGCTTTATCTCGCTACCGCTTTTACCGGCAATGTACTTTCCTATCTTTTCACTGCCGCAAATTCTTTAGGCGCTTCCACAGCCATCTTCGGTCTGGTAGCCGCCTATGCCATGCTCATCTATCGCAACCGGCGCTTCTTCGTCAACCCGCGCGGCGCATTGACCAATATTGCTACCACCATCCTGGTCAACCTGGCCCTCGGTCTCTCGGCAGGCATCGATAATTTCGGCCATCTCGGCGGCTTGCTAGGCGGACTGGCAATCGGCTGGTTCGGCGGACCGCAGTTAGGCCTGAAACAAATCTCGGACGGCTATCACGTTTTTGACCAGCGCCCTGCGCGCGATTTTGCCCTGGTGGTGGGAACCGTCGTCATCGTCTTCGCCCTGCTGGCGGCGGGCAAAGCGATTTTGATTTAAATCAACCAGCGAGCCGGCTCCGCAACCGGCTCGCTGAAATTTCCCCCTACATCCCCTCAACCTTTCTATTTTCAATCTTCCAGATGCTGCATGGCGGGCATGAAAAAGCCGGCCACTCCCATCAGCAAACAACCCGCCCCGCCAAAGGCATATAACACCCGCGGGCCGAAGGCATCCGCCGCCGGGCCAGCTGCCAGCATCGAAAGCGGCACTGCCGCCGTCGCCAGGCTGGCGACCAGGGTGAACACCCGCCCCTGCATCTCCGGAGCCACCCGGCTTTGAATGATCGCATGAAAAGGCCCATTTGTGATCGGATGGCTCACGCCAGCGAAAGCCATCCCCACCAGCGCCAGCACAAATAAATCCGCCGGAGCCAGCCACACCAGCAGCATGCCCAGCCCCATCCCGATCAACCCGGCCAGCACAGAAGTGATCTTGCGTTTGAACCCGCCCCATGCTCCCAGGATCAAACCGCCGGCCACCACCCCCACCCCCCACGCGGATTCAATCCAGCCAAGCTGATACACACCCCCCTTGAAGAAATCCGTCACCAAAATTGGCAGGATGGTAAACAAAGGCGTAAAGAAGAAATTACACATCACCGCCATCACCAGCAGCACGGACAGTCCGCGCCAGGAAAGCACAAACTGCAGTCCCTCACGCACATCCACCAGCACGCTGCGCACCGTCACCGCTTCCTTGGATTCCTGCGGCTGGGGAATGAGCACAAACAGCAGCGGGATGATCGCCAGCAAGGCTGTGCCCACATCAATAAACAGCACCCCAAAAATGGGCATCACCCCCAGCAGCAAGGCTCCCAGGGCAGGCCCGGCAATATTGACCCCGCCATATACCGCCTGGTTAATTCCCGCAATGCGCGCCAGATGCTCTTCCGGCACCATCATCGACGTGGAAGCCTTCATCGCCGTCCAATGAAAAAGACTGCCCAAAGAACGCAGAAATAGCACCACAAACACATGCCAAATCTGCACCCATCCCAGCCAGAAAAGCACGGCCACCATCCCTGTCACCAGGGCAATGCTTCCGTCCGCAGCAATCATTACCCTGCGCCGGTTCCAGCGATCCACCAGCGCCCCGGCAAACGGAGCCAAAATTACTTCTGGCAAATAGGAAAAGAAAGATGCAAACGCCAGCATGGTCGCCGATCCGGTTTTCACCGTCAGCCACCAGATCAAGGCAAACTGCACCAGTTGGCTGCCCAACAGGGAAACGGACTGGCCCGTCCAGATCAAAAAGAACGGTTTGCGCCAATTTTCTGCGGTTGATGCTGCAATTATTTTTGAAGAAAATATCATAACGTTTTACCTGCTTGCTGCTGTGCGGCGTATAAATGTCTGCCATGCCAGGTTATTTTTTACCGGGCAGCGTGTTAAAAACTACCCAGCATACATATTTTACGAAACAGGAGGCATCAAAACGGTTTAACTTTGAGTGAATTTCGGGGGAATCAATCAAAATCAGGGGAAATCCCCCATCAAAACAAAAAGAGACGAAGAAAACCTCGTCTCTTTTTGCTCACTACCCATATCGCTTTCTCTACACTTCTACTTCAACGGGAATTCCCGCCTGCCTTTCGGCATGCGCTTCCCCATCCTCTTCTACCGAATGAATCACAGGCAGCAGAACCCCTGCCACGCCGCATCCCGCACACAATATTCCCGCTGCCAGATACCAAACCTGCAAACCAAAGGCATCCGAAACCGGCCCGGCAATCGCCAGACCAACAGGCGAAGTCAGCATAAACAAACTGCCTGCCAAAGAGAACACCCGCCCCTGCATCTCCGGGGCAATCGTACCCTGCAGCAGCGCCATCAGCGGACCATCCACAATAGGGACCATCAACCCAATGAAGAAAACCAACATCACGGCTGATTGAATTGCCCCGCCAGGCAGCATACCCAGCAAGAATATCCCGACACCAATACCAAACAACCCCAGCATAATGCTGTAAACTTTCTTTTTAAAACCGCCCCACACGCTGAGCAACAAGCCGCCCACCAGAATGCCTACCCCGGCAGCAGCTTCAACAGCACTGTATTCCCCCGCCCCGCCATTAAAATGCTCCTGAACCAGCAGCGGAAGCAGGGAGAAAGCCGGCGTCAGGGCAATCTTGAAGATCATCGCCAGGCCAATAATTGCCATCATCCCTTTCCAGCCGCGCAGGTAATGGAAAGCATCCTTGATGTCAGACCAGATGGAGGCAGGGTTTCCCGTACCTTCTTTCTTCTCTGGCTGGGGGATGAAAACAAAAATCAAAGGCAGCACGGCCAACATCGCTGTGCCCACATCCACCAGCATCACAAAATGCAGATCCATCAGGGACATCAGCAGCGCACCCAGCACCGGCGCCACAATCGACAACGTACCATTCAGGGTCTGGTTGGCTCCCGCCAACCGCGAGAGATGTTTGTTGGGCACCATCAATGTGGTGGAGGCCGTCATCGCCGGGTAATGGAACATCCCGCCAAAGGAACGTACCAGCATGACCACATACACATACCACACCTGCATCGTCCCCGCCCAGAACTGATAGGCCAGCCACAGGGATGCCAGCGCGATGAATGTGTCCGCCGCGATCATCACCCGCTTGCGGTTCCAGCGGTCCACGTACGCCCCGGCAATTGGCCCCAGGATGATCTCAGGTACCATCGCCACCATCGTCGCCGTTGCCAGTACGGTTGCCGAACCGGTCAGCTCTGTTAACCACCACACCAGAGCAAACTGCACAATTCTTGAGCCTGCCAGAGAAAATGCCTGTCCAATCCATATTGGAGCAAACGACCGGAACCATCCTCTGTTGTCTGAACTTGCTGCCATTTCTTACCGCCTTATTTTCAAATATTGACGCCACGATATAATACGGCCAAATTCATGATTGGTTGCGCAAAAAGCCGTCTTTTTTTCTGCTGTTATCAATAATGGGGACTACATCACTCGATGAATACCTCTACGTGCTCGCCATCTTCGTCATCATACACATCTACCACCCGGCCTTCAGCACCGTCCTGGATCATTTCCATCAAATCAGCAAGGTCGAGACCTTCAATTTCAGGAGCGAATCGCCGCCCCATTTTAAGCCCGGCGTTCACAATGCCCAGAGGCATGCGTACGTTGACCCGCGTCTTTCCAGAGTCTGTATCGGTTACCACCACACGGAACCAGCGTTTTTCGCGATTTCCACCGCCAGAAAAAGTGCCTTTTTCCTGATTTCCAGCACCTTCTCCTGGTTTTTCATCCCCAAGCGCCTGCAGCAAGCCCTCGGCCTGCTCGGCAGTGAGCTTGCCATCCTGCAGCATTTCCAAAATTTTTAATCGTTCTTCACGCAATACCATTTCACACCTCGACTATGCTTCACTCTGTTCGCCGCGCAGCAGCGACTGGGCTTTCTCAAACGTGATCTCACCGCTTTCCAGGTCTTCCAAAATCTTGCGCCGTTCTTTGGGCTGCGGCTTGACCGGCTGTTCTTCCGGTTCCGGCTCAAAGCCCAACGTGCGCATGATCTCATCCAGCCGGTTGCGCAGGGTCGGATAAGACAGGTTCAATTCCTTATCCAGGCGGTTAAACCGCCCTTCACAGCGGATAAAACTGACCAGGAAATCCATCTGCTCCTCGTTCAAAACGGCAAACGGGTCCTCTCTGGGACGGAAGAATCCCTCAATGGTCGTATCACACTGCGGGCAATGCAGGCGGGTCACCGCCAGCTCCCCATCACACACCGGACACTGCTTTAATTGTCGATTCATCGTCACGCTCCAAAAAATCTAACTTCTTCTTTAGAAATCTAGACATAGTATAGCAGAATATTAAATTAAGTCAATAGTTAATTTAAATTTATTTGGTTATTATGGATTTAAAATTGATATTATTTAGTTTTCTGAAAGATAATTAATACGCCTCACTGGAAAACTGGCATACGCAGCCCACGCCAACCCGACCCGCAGTGTGCACAGCCAACCCGACACTGACCTCCGGAATGGAATTTATTGAATTCATTATTGTATATACTCCGCCACATTACTATAATCATAGAGAGGGAAAACTGTACATCAGTACAGTTGACTTCGGGGAAATCCCAGAGCATATGCTCATTAAGTCAATCGGGATACATACAAAATGATTGGACAGCTTACCCAAAACTGCGAAAGCTCGACCGAGACGGATGCCATGATCAATCCGGCCGCCGCCTGCGGGGATGCCTGGCAATCCCCAGGATAAAAAAGAAATGGACGTCATCAGGTTTTCATCACTGACACACCAAACATTCAGCAACCAGCACGAGGAGTGAAATATGAAACATCCCATCAAGTCTGTCGGTCTGCTTTTCATGTTGTTGTTCTTTTCCCTGGCTTGCAGTTTCAGCCTGTTCGGCAAGGATAATGATTCGTCGCCGGCCCAGGAGGCCAGCACCAGTGATGACCTGGATGAAACCTACGCCGATGCAGTTGCCGTGGGACAACCTCTGCGCCAGTGGGCCGACTCGGCCACAGCCAGCTCGGAATATGGCAGCACGGACTGGTCTGCTTCCCAGGCCACCGGCGCGCCCGACGCCGCATGCGGCGATGATGCTCATGCCTGGGCAGCAGCATCCACTGATGAGAAGGAATGGCTTGAACTCATCTACTACACTCCCGTAATCCCCACCGAGGTCATTATCCACCAGAACTACAATGCTTCCCAGATCGTAAAAGTAGATGTCATTTCGCTCGATGGAGAAAAACACGTCGTCTGGACGGGTCAGGCAGAGCAGGTGGACTACTGCCCGGACATCATGACCATCACCCTCCCCGAACCATATCCATTCCCGGTCATTGGCGTACGCCTGGTTGTTGATCAAAGTATTCTGGGGTTAGGCTGGAACGAGATTGACGCCGTGGAACTGGTCGGCTACACCATTAACACCCCATCGATTGCAGATGAGCCTGCTGCCGAACAACCCGAACCTGCGCAACAGCAGGAGCTGGAACAGGAAGCAGCCAGCCAGCCAGCCGCCAGCAGCGCCAATCTCCCCGCCCCGGCCGGATTCCTGGCCACGCCCAAAGTTCAGGCATTCGCATCCATTGTTCCCTTTGTTACCATGGAATCTGATCTGAAAAAGATCATGGGCGAAGAAGGCAAGCTCAGCACTGAGAACTGGAAACCGCGGGAAGACCACGCCAACACTTACATCTTTGAATTGGGGGATGGCGTGAGGGGATTTGTTAGCGTGATTACCAGCGGCGAAGTGTATAAAACCTCGCTCAGCGGTATTCCCCAAAGCATGGATATCACCGTCAATAATGACCTCTACCAGCAAATGACTGACCTCTACAATCAGGAAAAAAAGCTGCCCTACGAGACGGTTGCCAACCTGCTCGGCTCGCCCGGGTTAAGAATCTGGTACCAGTTACGGGATGACAACACCATGCGCGAAGACTATATCTGGTACAACGCTCAGGGTGACTACATCAGCGGCACTTTTATTGACGGCGCCATCCGCGGCAGTGCCGGCTTTGCCTATGTGGTCAAATAGTTCTCCAACCTGCACACGGAACGCCGGCTGAGCCTGCCGAAGCCTGACCTGCCGAAGCCTGACCTGCCGAAGCCTGACCTGCCGAAGCCTGGCCTGCCGAAGCCTGGCCTGCCGAAGCCTGGCCTGCCGAAGCCTGGCCCGCCGAAGCCTGGCCTGTCGAAGCCTGGTCTGCTGAAGCCCGGTCTCCCCTCAGCTCCCCCCACTTGCTGGGGGCCAAGGGGCATGCAGAGCATATCGCAGGCTGAGCCCGCCGAAGCCTGGCCCGCCGAAGTCTGGCCTGCTGAAGCCCGACCTCCCCTCAGCTCCCCCCCACTTGCTGGGGCCAGGGGGCATGCGAATACGAAAGACCCCGACAGGGATCGGGGCCTTTCTTTAGGAGGGAATCTGATGAAGCTCAACCGCAGCGGCTGCCTTTCACATCAGCCGCCGGATTTTCAAAACGTTATCTCACACTACCAACCCATTGTAGTGACCCTGTGGTCAGTCGTCATTTTTGAAAATACCTAACCACTAAAGTGGTTACTACAATGATGTTTTTCCACTTCAGTCGCCGCACCTGTTCGCTAAAACAACGTCAACTGAACCGCAGGGCGCCGCCCTTGAATGAGGATAAACGGGCTGGCCCGTTCCGCGGCCACTCCCAGCCGGCGCAAGTCGCGCAGTCCGCGCAGGCGCCCCACCCGCCTGGCACTGACGATCGCCCTGGCTCCTGCCGGCCCAATGCCCGGCACGCGCATCAAATCCTGCAACTCGGCGCGCTCCAAATCCACCGGACGCTCAGCCAGATGCAGCTGCGCCCAGGCCAATTTGGGATCCATGTTCAGCGGCAGATTGCCATCCACCGCAAAGGGAAATTCTTCCAGTGTAAAACCATAATCGCGGATCAGGAAAGACGCCTGATACAGACGACTCTGCCGCCACAGATTCAAGGGCGTGCCGCCCTCGAACGGCGTATTCCGCACCGGGTTGAATGGCGAGAAATACACGCGCTTCAAATGCAAAGTGTGGGTCAAATACTGCGAGGCGCGCAGCAAATCCACATCCGATTCATCCACTGCCCCCACTACGAACTGGGTGGTGCTCGAGGGCCAGCGCCCTTTCCAACCCTGATGCCCTGACTCCGTACGGCGGATTTCCTCCACCCAGCGTAGTGGACGCAGCAGTTCTTCCAACAGCATCTTCTGCGGGGCCAGCTTTTGCAGATGCGCCGTCGTTGGTGCCTCCAGATTGACCGAGACGCGGTCGGCAAGCTGCATCGCCCGCCGCACCTGTTCCTTCTCGGCCCCCGGCATGATCTTGAGATGTAAATAATCCTGATAGCCCATCCGATTGCGCAGGATCTCAGCTGTGTCCAGCAGCCTGTCCTGGGTGGTGATCCCGTTGCCCATCACCCCTGAACTGAGAAAAATACCCTCCACCGCTCCGCTGCGGTGAATGCGCGAGAAAGACTCGGCCATCTCGTCCGGTTGAAACGTCTCCCGCCGAAAGTCGCGGTCTGCGCGGAAAGCGCAGTAATTACAATTGCGGCTGCATGCAGAACTGAACATCGATTTGAGGATCGGGGTGCGCTTGCCGTTTGGCAGAGCGGCCAGATAAATGGGGAAGGTTTGATGTTTGGTGCATGGGGCATTGGCGGAAGCCGCAGGTGTTTTCTCCTGCCCCTCCACCACTTCCATATCCATAAATGGGGTCATCGCTTGCAGTTTATCCAATCCATCCATACATTGATTATAGAACATTTTTTCTAATTGTCAATATACAAAACACATTTTCTTGGGAAATCCCCCGAACCTATCATTGTGATGAGGCGATAGCCGACGTGGTCGCAAAGCGTCCTCGCAATCCCGCTCAGTTATGCGTCGGGGACGCTTTGGCTTCGACAAGCTCAGCCTGCGCTTCATTCCTTCTTGCTTATCTTTTTCCAATCCATCTTCATATACACATCCCCCCGCTCCAGTTCCTCCAGCATTTGCGCCAACCGCTTCTCTTTCGTTTCAGGTCGTTTGGCGCGGGCGATCCACGCCAGATAATCATTCTGCTGGTATGGCGGGCGAGAGCGGTAAGCAGTCATCAATCCCCGATTCTCCAATGCCTCACCCACCCGATCCAGCATGGGCTGGATGGGACGCGACAACTTCGAGAAATCCGGCTCAGCCATCTTGCCCTCCAAAAACTACCCTTGCAAATACAAAGCCATCGACATATCGGCGATCTCTCGTTCCAAATGCTTCGGGTACAACTGCAAGCCTTTGGGCATCCCCGCTGCCCCGCCATCCAGCAGCCACTCCAACCCAAGCAGCATCACCGCCGAGTAATGATCGAACAGGTCATTGCCGTGCGCCGTGATCCCTGCCCCCAGGTTGAGCGGGCTGCCTTTGGTGAGCAGATAAAATGCGCGCTCACCCAGGTCATAGCGTTCAATAAAATCCTTCATCTGCTGGTGCGGCTGCTTTGCCAGCCAGTCAATATCAATCTCTCGGTTGGAATGTCCTGCATTAAAGACGATTGCCTCCGGCCGTACCTGGCGCAATTGTGGCTCCCGCAAAATCCCCTCTACCCCGGTCGAGGTGACGATGATCTGGCAGTGCGCCAGCCCGTCCGCCAGCAGGATCGGTTCGCAGCCATGGTAACGTGCCTCCAGCAGTTTCACCGGATCCAGATCGCTGACGTACACATTCGCCCCCAGTTTCCGGGCGCGCTCGGCGATGCCCTTGCCCACCGGCCCGTAACCAATCACCAGTACCCGCCGCCCGAACAGCCCCATTGCCGTCAGATGGGCAAAGGTCAACCATACGCCGTCGCCCACATGGAAACGATTTTCGATCTGTTCTTTCAGCGGAATACTGTTCCAGTCAAACACCGGGAAAGGCAGCTCATACGGTTTCAAACGGTTCAACCCGCTGGTGGTCGCTTCGAGTGCCCCCACGACAGGCGGCTGGCGGTCTCTATACGCCCCGGTCAATTCCCCGCCCATGTCAGAAACATAGTCCGCATCAAAGTCCCGCGCGATGCGCAAATTCTCTTCATACTCAACCTGCGTCATCCCCTTCCAGCCCAGCACTGTAATGCCCTGTGCCGCCAGATAGGCCGCGGTGGCATCGTCCGTGCTGTCCACGTTGCATGCCCCGATCAGGATTTCCGCCCCCGTCTTTCGCAAGGTTTCCACGATGGGAATCGCGTCCGGCAGGACGTGCTGCCACAAGGCAATCCGCTTGCCGTGGAAATCACGTTTGCCGATCTTCTCGCTGTAATAGGCCGTGATCGGCATCACCCGCTTCATCCAGCCCAACTGCCCGGCGGTAATTTGGCCTGCTAATGCAATGTCTTTAATTCGGGATGTGATCATCTTATTTTCTCCAGTAACATTTATTTCTTTGTTTTCTATTGTACACGGTGGCAGCCTCATTCGAGTCCCTATTGAGCTTTGCCTTTGCCTGCTTTATAATTCCTTTATCCTACATGAAGAGGTGCAAACCTGACATGACCGTTTTCGACACCATCAAAAAACCCACCCTGCTGCTGAATGCCAACCAGACCCGCAAGAACATCCACTGGATGGTACAGAAAGCCAACGCAGAGGACATCCGCCTGCGCCCGCACTTTAAAACTCACCAGTCCGCCGCCATCGGCGAATGGTTCCGCGAAGCGGGCGTGACCGCCATCACTGTTTCCTCGGTAGACATGGCCGCCTATTTCGCCGAGCACGGCTGGAAGGACATTACCATCGCCTTCCCGGCCAACTGGCGCGAGATCGACGAGATCAACGCTCTCGCGCAGCGCATCAAGCTCAACCTGCTGGTGGAATCAGTGGAAACCGCCCGATTTCTGGATGAACACCTCGACGCAACCCTGGATGTGTGGCTGAAGATCGACGTCGGCAATCAGCGCACCGGCCTTTCCAAAGAAGACCCGAAAACCATTGCCCAGGTGGCCTCTGCCATTGAGCAAAGCCCAAAGATGAACCTGAAAGGCCTGCTGACCCACGCCGGGCAGACCTACCGTGCCGGGTCTGTGGAAGCTATCCAGCAAATCCATCTCGAGACCCTAACCCAATTCAAATACATCAAGAATTACCTGGCCGTGCTGGGCATCGCCCGCCTTGAAATGTCCCTCGGCGACACCCCTACCGCCAAACTGGTGCCTGAATTTGGCCCGATGGTCGATGAACTTCGTCCGGGTAATTTCGTATTCTTTGATGCCCATCAACTGGAGATCGGCTCCTGCTGCAGTGACGAGATCAGCGTAGCCCTGGCCTGCCCGGTGGTCGCTAAACACCCCGAACGCAGCGAAGTTGTCATCTACGGCGGAGCGATCCACCTTTCCAAAGACACCATCCAGCCAGACGGGCAAACCGCCTACGGCCTGGTCGCCCTGCCGGAGGGCAATGGCTGGGGCGCGCCCCTCAGCGGCGCATTCGTGCGCGGCCTTTCGCAGGAACACGGCATCGTGCACCTTGCGCCGGAAGATTTTGAGCGCATCCAGGTCGGTGACATCCTCTGCATCCTGCCCGCCCACTCCTGCCTGACCCTGGACTGTATGGGCGAATTGCTCACCCTGGACGGCGAACGCATCACCACCATGAGGACCCGAACCTGACGCCCATGAAAGTACATATCCCCTCCACCCCCGACGCGCTGGACGTGCTCCAGGCGCAGCTTGACCCTGCCATTGAACTCACGATCGGCCCGGAAATCCCCCAACCCGCCGAATATGAGATCCTCGTCAGCGGGCGGCCTTCAAGGGAAGAACTCAGCGCCAGCCCCCACCTGCGGGCATTGGTCATTCCCTGGGCCGGATTGACCACCGAAGCCCGCGACCTGGGGGCTGAGTTTCCGCAGGTGGCCGTGCATAACCTGCACCACAACGCCTCAATGACAGCTGAAATGGCCCTGACCCTGCTATTGAGTGCCGCCCGCTTCCTGCTGCCTTATGACCGTTCCCTGCGGGCAAATGACTGGTCGATCCGCTATAAACCGAATCCTTCCATGTCGCTGGCGGGCAAGACCGCCCTGATCCTCGGTTATGGACGCATCGGCCGCCGCGTGGCGCGTGTGCTCCAAGCACTGGATATGAACGTTCTCGCTACCCGCCGCCACCCTGTGGAAGCGTATGAGGACGGCGTAGAGATCCACGGCCCGGGAGAACTGCACGACCTCCTGCCCCAGGCGGACGTACTCATCATCATCCTGCCCGCCACCGCCGAAACCGAGGGATTGATTGGCCCGGCAGAGATCGCAGCCATGCCAGTAGGCAGCATCCTGATCAATGTCGGGCGCGGCCCCATTGTGGACCAGTACGCCCTGTATGACGCCCTCAAATCCGGTCACCTGCGCGCTGCCGGGTCAGACGTGTGGTATCACTACCCGCCCAGTGCCGAAGAAAGCAAAGATATTCCCCCCGCGGACGTCCCCTTCAATGAACTGGATAATTTCATCATGAGCCCCCACCGCGGCGGCCTGACCACCGACACCGAACCGATGCGCATGACCCACCTGGCGCGTCTGCTCAATGCCGCCGCCCGCGGGGAAGAAATGCCGAATCAGATTGATTTGGAACTGGGGTATTGACATTCTTTTTCGCACACAACAACGTAAAAAAAATATTTTCGTATTGGTGATTGGAAGATTAATTAAAGTCCAAAGCGCTCAACCTGCGCTCATTCGGCTTCAACAGGCTCAGACTGCGGAAACAGCGCAGACTGAGCCGAAGCGGTGGACAATAATTCCCCCCTAAAACAACATCAGCGGCACCGGCGTGAACGTCAGCACAAACACCACCAGCGCCAGCAGTGCCAACCGCTTGCGCTTCCCATCCAGCGGGGTGATCTGATCCAGCGGCTCGGCATACCGGCGCCCCATAAAGAACAGCAGCAATGCCCACAACCACCAGCCCGACCAGACAAATCCGAGGCCAACCAAAAACATCAACACGATCGGATACAGCTTCTGCGCCCGCTCGCGCCCAATCAGGACGTACATCACGTGTCCGCCGTCCAGCTGCCCTACCGGCATCAGGTTCATCGCCGTCACCAGCAGACCCGCCCAGCCAGCCCAGGCAACCGAGCTCATCATCACATCCATACCGCCCCACGGGATCGGCTGGCCGGTGAAAAAGTAACGCAGCCAGTGCAATACCGGCGAAACCGGATACACAGCTGGCGCCGGCAGCAATCTGCCAAAGGTGATGTATTTTGCCAGCAGGTAAAGGATGGAATTCCCCTCCATCTGGAACATCACCTCTGCGCTTGACCCCGTGGGCAATACAGACAATTCCGATAGGCTCAGCCCTAAAAACAGCACCGGGATCGCTACTACCAATCCAGCCAGCGGACCGGCAATGCCGATATCCAGCAGCACCTTGCGATTGCGGGGAATCTCCTTCATCCTGATGAAAGCGCCCATCGTGCCAAACTGACTGAAAGGAAAAGGGATAAAATACGGCAAAGTGACGTGCACGCCGTGATGTCGGCCCATGAAATAATGCCCGAACTCGTGCGCCCCCAGGATCGCCATCATACTGACCGCAAACGGCCAGCCGCTGCGGATGAGCAGCACCGCCCACCCGCCAATCCCGGTGCCCTCCGGGGGCAGCTCCTGCATGCCAAACAAAACGCCCGTCAGCAGCACACTCAATACCGTCAGGATAAACAGCACCAGATTTACCCACGGGTTGGCGCGTTTCATCTCCGGCAAACCGGGGATCAAGATGATCACATGCCGCTTGCCTTCCCAGCGGAAAAGCGGCGTAATGCCCAAGGGTTTCAATTCTTTGGCAAGCTCGTCATAGGCTTCCTCTGAATTCTTAACCTTCAACATCCCGCGATACCGCAGGATGTAATCCTTCTTCGGATCGCCAATGGTGATATCGTCTATCTGGAAGATGCGCTCCACGAGTTTATGCAGCGCTTCATGGTTTATTTTGGGTGTTATTTCGTTCATTTTTCACCTGTAAAGATTAAAATATGTGGCTAATTGTACACCAATGTGCCCGCTATTAAATTTTCTGCTATCATAGAAAGAAAAATGGGAATAGTCAATTCGTCAACCAGTCGATCAGAAAAAACCTGACATAGGGCAGAGTGAATTGCCTCCAGTGTTGTGGCGGGCAACGTCCACCCAGGCGGCATACAGACTGTTGATATCCATATATTGGCACCTTCCCATTGGACACGAAAATCTCCCGCCAATTCTTGTAGGGACAGGTTTCCAACCTGTCCGCCGCCTGCATTAGGCACAAGCTTTATTAACCGGTTTTGACACAGGAAACGATCGACCAGGAATAATCCATGCTCACCGTCACCCTGAATGGAAAAATCGAATTAATCCACATTTATTCCTAAAGGAAAACCATGTTTGAGATCATCGCTTTTGACGCAGACGATACCCTCTGGAAAAATGAGGACAACTACCTGGATGTCCTGCATAAATTGCAGCACATCCTCTCACGCTTCGCCAGCCCGGCGGATGTAGAAACCATCCTGAACGAAGCAGAACACCGCAATGTGCCCTACTATGGCTACGGCATCAAGAGCTACATCCTCTCCTGTCTGGAAACCGCCGTGATCGCCACAAAGGACCAACTGACCAGCAAAGAAACCCGCAAAATCCTCGACCTGGGCAAATACATGGTGGACGTGGAAGTTGAACTCCTCGACCATGTTCAGGAAGCGATCGAAACTCTTTCCAGCAAATACGCGCTCATGCTGCTCACCAAAGGCGACCTGCTGGATCAGGAACGAAAACTGGCCCGCTCCGGTCTGGCCCCGCACTTTCAATATATCGAAATCGTCAGCGGGAAACAGCCGGAAAACTATGCCGCCATCCTGAAACGCTACCAGATCGAGCCATCACGCTTCCTGATGATCGGCAATTCCCTCCGGTCAGACATATTACCCGTAATCGCCATTGGCGGCCAGGCCGTGCATATTCCCCATGCCTCCACCTGGGTGCATGAACGGGTTGACCCGTCCGAGGCGGCTCATCACGACTATCACGAGCTGGCAAGCATTCAGATGCTGCCGGCCTGGCTGGAGGAATACAAGCATCATCGTCATTGATTTACACAGAAAGAAAATATCGTAGTGGCGCAGCACGCTTCGCCAAGTTTATTTAGATCTTGTCTGATCTCTTCTGCGCTGGCCGCAGGAGGTTAAAAAATGTCCGCCCTCCCGCAGGTTGGACTTTTCATTCCGCTGCCCGGCCTATTTAGACACGGACTTCACGGCCCATGCACGACCAATCTCCCTGCGGGAGGGTTCTCGCCAGCAGTGTGGAACCCTCCCGCAGGGTATCCTCTAAGATGGAGACCGGAAGCCAGAAGCTTGATTTGCCAACCTGGTTCATCCCTCCGAAACCTGCGGGAGGGATGATTGCGTTTTACAGGCCATTTTCCATTCACAAAAATCCTGTACAATGGTGTAGAAACACCATCTATCCTGGGGCAGCAAGAGGTAGACCAACGCCATGCAAACACAACCAGAAACGGCACAGAAAACCACCCACCTCGCCGAGCATATCCTGCTTGCGGGATGCGCCCTGCTGCCGGCGCTCTCTTTGACAGTCGACCGCTGGCTGGGACTGCCGCTGGGCATGCCCTGGGAAACCGCCTGGCTGCGTTCAGACTTCCTGATCCAGACTGGCCTGCCCGCATGGTCGCCGCTTGCCTTGCTGTGCATCACCGCAGCCTTCTACATCTTCACCCGTCTGCCGCAGCGGGATGCTGTTCCCAACCCACCTGTCGATGACAGCCCATCCACCCCCGCCAACCCTGAGCGCCAGCGCACTGCCCGCATCCTGCTGGGGGCAGCCGCCCTGGGCGCGGCGGCATCCTTTATCGGCGGTCTGACCGGGCGTACGCCCGGCGGCGAAATCCTCATCATCCTCCTGCTTTACCTTGCCGGGCGCCTGCTGCCCGATTTGCCACCCAAACCTTTCCAGTCTCTGCCCGCCTGGCTGCTGCCGGGTGCGGCCTTCCACCTGACCCTCATTCTGACCTTGCGCAGCCTTGCCACCGGTTTCGGTGCGCTGCCGGTGTGGGGCATCACCCTGCTCCTCTCGGTCTGGCTGCTGTGGCCGCACCGCAAGAGCATCCCCCTCATCTGGTGGATCTTCAACGCCGCCATGGTGCTGTACACGATCGGGATCAACAACTGGCGCTTTGCCATCGTTGGCGATGAATACCCCTTCTTCCTGTATGGCCTGAACATCCTCGAAAAGCAGTCCCCCGGCACTGTCTTCAGCAACTTCTTCCGGGCCCAAGTGGTCTACGAACGCTTCACCTATCTCTCTTCCCTGCTCCAGGCCGTCAGCATGGCCCTGCTGGGCAAGGACTCCTTCGGCTGGCGCTTTGGCGGCATCTATCTGGCAGCCCTCTCCATCCCCCTGCTGTACGATTTCAGCAAAGCTTACCTCCACCGGCGGACAGCCCTCATCTTCGCCGCGCTGATGGCCGTCTCACATTATCTGATGAATTTCAGCAAGGTCGGCTACAACAACATGCAGGCCCTGTTCCTGCTCAGTCTGTTATTATGGCTGGGCGGTAAAGCTGCCCGCAGCGGGCGCACGAACTGGCTGACCCTGCTGGGCGCGGCCGCCGGGTTGTGCTTCTATGTGTATCCGCTGGCCCTGATAGCGCTGCCCCTGCCTTTCCTGCTGCTGTACCTGCACCGTAAACCGGACACTGGCCGACCTTCCCGAAGGTGGCTGCTTGTCATCGCCCCGCTGACCATCCTCCTCCTGCCGCTCTTCTTCCAACCCGGCTACTGGCAGACTCTGGTCAGCGCCTCGGTGATCCAATCCTATGACCCACGCCTTCATCTCAGTCATTTTTTCGCCAACCTGCTGGCGGCCTTCTCGTCTTTCTTCTATGCCCCCACGCAGACCCATTTCGTCGCCGCGGCTTGGCTCGACCCGGTCAGCGCCGCCCTGGCCGTCATCGGCCTGGCCTGGACAATGCGCCAGGCCCGGCGGGAGACCTTTGCCCGCTTCCTGCTGCTGGCCTTCCTGTTCCTCCTCATCGGTGCCGGGGCGATTCATGACCGTGCCCTGCCGATCGTGCCGCATATGTTCCTCGTGCTGCCCTGCTTCCTGCTCCTGGCTGCCCTGGGCATCGAATGGCTCTTGCAAACGCTTCCCAAGCCAAAAGTCCCCGTTTTTGGGGTCATTTTGGGCGTTTTGGGCATTGTTTTTCTGGCTGGATTGAATTTCGTCCAGGCCTACACCCTTAACCTGACCCAGGCCGATGCTTATTTTGAGGAAGAGCGTATCTTCCTGCGCCTTATGCAGCGTGATGCCGCTCATGAGACGATCAACGATCGCAGCTACCTTTATTTCACCTCGCCTGATACGCAGCTGCAACTGGTCTATGCCCTTCAGCAGGCGTATCACTTGCCTCCCGCTCCAGCGCAGATCATCCACATCCCCGTGGAGGAGATACCAGAATTTTCGACCTACATGATCCACCTGCTGCGCGATGAAAACAGCGTCGCCATCCTCGGCCCGGGACTGGAAGCATCCCTGCGCGGGGAGCTGGAACGCGAGCTGGTCTCGCATGGCAAAGCACCCTGCGTGGTGCAGCGCGATCCGCTGTCTGCGCCCGCCTTCATCGCTTTCATCTTTGAAAAGCATCCGCTGCTGTGCCCCGAGCGGGGCAACTGGGGGCTGGATCGATGAATGCGCCGCACAAATCCCGGACAGCGCGCACTGTGCTGCTGACAGCGCTGGCCTTCCTCGGCGGCGCGGCGGCGGTACGCTTCCTCCAGCGCCGGCGGGAAAAAGCACTGCAAGCTGACATGGCACAAATGCAGTGCGTGCAGGACGCCCTGCGCGAGGAAAATGCTGCCCTGCAAGCACAGCTGCTGGCCCCGCCTGTGGATGACAGGAAACCGCACTTCTGGCTGAACCCCCTCCTTTTCGTGCTCATCCTCCTGCTGGCGGCAGTTGGCCCGCTGCTGGTCATGCTGGAACGCTGGTTCCTGCTGCCCGAATTTCGCGACATCCTGCGCGCTCAATGGTGCAGCAGCGATTTTTTGTGCAAGACCGTGCTGCCCTCCTATTTCGTGATCATTATCCCCTGTTTCCTGCTGGCCCTGGTGCTGCTGGTCTGGTTGAACAAACGCCTCGCCATTCCGTTCTTGCCTGGCCGCCAATCCCCGCCAGCGGGTGAATTCGCTGGTCTGCCTGCCTGGCAGGTGGACGCCGCCCGCATTCTGGAAATCACGGCCGTCATCGCTGCGGCAGCCATTTTCCTGCTGGCTGCCCTGCTGAACCGCGCCCCCGGGATGGAATTCCCCTTTGTTGTGCTCCTCTACCTGCTCAGCGTATTGCTCAAGGACATCGATTTCAGTACGCTGCCCGGCCTTCCCCGCCGCCTGCCAAAATGGCTGGCACCCTTTCTCTTTCATCACATCAGCCTGATCCTGTTCATGCGCAACCTCAACGACCACCCCGAAGCCCTGCTGGCAAGCGGTCTGCTCCTGGCGGTCAGCCTGGGATTACTCTTCCCCCACAGTCGGCAATTGCCGACTGTGCTGTGGGTGGTCAACCTGGCCGTTATTCTGTACACCCTCCTGCTGCAATCGTGGCGCTTCGGCATCATTGGCGACGAATATATTTTTTACCACTACGGGCGCATCATGCTCAATCAGCATTCGATTAAACACGTGCTTGCCCATATCCTCAGCGCGCGCACTGTCATTTACAGCAAATTCCTTTACCTGTCTGTCCTCCCGCACGCCCTCTCCATGCGCTTGTTGGGCGATGATAATTTCGGCTGGCGGTTTGCCAACCTCTACCTCGCCATCCTGGCGATCCCCTTCTTCCATGCTTTCATTAAGGATTTTTGTCGACGCCGCACAGCGTTGATCTATGCTTTTTTGTTCGCCACTTCGCAGTACTTGATCGTCTTCTCCCGCATCGGGTATAACAACGTGCAATCGCTGCTCGGTATGGCCGTCGTACTGTGGCTGGCGGGCAGGGCCGTCACCACCGGCAAAGACCTGTATTACAGTCTGCTGGGGATCGGGCTTGGCATCTGTCTATACATCTACCCTGCCGTGTTGGGCGTGATGCCCCTGCCTATCCTGCTCCTGCTGTTTTTCAACCCGCCCTGGCGCTCGCGGCGCGCTTTTGGGCAGTGGACCCTGCTAATAGCAGGCTTCTCCCTGCTCTTCCTGCCGCTCATTTTTGAGCCAGACTACTGGCAGCAGAAAATGGGGGAGTCGGCCATGCAAGCCGTTGGCGTTTCACAATACTTCCACGTTTTCTCCAATCTATTATATTCCCTCTTCTCTTTCCTGTACGCTCCCGAAGAATCGCATTACGTCGTGTCTTCTTATCTGGCACCGTTCAGCGGTGTGCTGGTCACCATCGGCCTGGGATGGGCGCTGTGGCGCGCCCGCCGCGAGAAATTCATGCGCTTTGTGCTGGCGGGGCTGGTCTTCCTCTTTTTCAGTCTGGGCGCCTCACGTTCGCGGGCGCTGCTCCCGGTAACACACATGTTTCTGATCCTGCCGTGGTGGTTTCTATTCACTGCCCTGGGGATCGAATGGCTGCTGCAATGGATGAGCCTTCGCCGCTCAAAGACCCTCGTTAAACGAGCAGCCCTGACGATCCTTCTGCTTATTACCACGATGAACATGGTACACGCTTTCGCCATCTCCCCCATGCGCTCCGAACGCTATCACAGCCTGGAGGCCCTCTACATGCGCTTCGTACAGGATCAAGGCGGGCGGGATGACCTCGGTAACCAGGGGAAATTCCTCTTCATCACCGATGAAAAATGGAACATCTATGGCTTCAATTCTTTTCGTGATGCCTATCACCTGCCCCCCGCACAGGCTCAGTTGATCCGCGTCCCGCTGTACGAAGAGCCGTTCTACCCCCTTGAAGAGCGCATTGTCCTGCCGGAACCGCCGATTGAAGATGAAGAAAAAGGGATCACCCATCTGGAACTGGAAACCTGGGCACTGGAACTCGCCATGCTGCCAGACACGGTGGTGATTGTTCAGCCCTGGCTGACCGAATACGAACACCAGGCGATCGCCCTGCTGCTGGCCGAAACAGGCAAACAGCCCTGTCCGATCAAACCCACGTCATTCAAAGAGGCTTCCTTCACCATGTGGCTGGATACGTCCCGCCTGGATGCCTGCCCCCGTGATGGCTACTGGCCGGGGTTTTGGTAAACTGTTTTTCCTCATCAGCCCAATCCCAATTTATCCCCTTCGTCCCAACATCATGTATAATGCTTAACTATACGTTCTTATCTATCATCCCTGGAGTTAAAATGTCCCCAAAAATTGCCATTGTTACTGACAGCAGCGCCTATCTGCCAAAAAAATACGTTGACCAATATGGTTTGTACGTGCCTTCCCTTTCCCTCATCTGGGGAGATCAGGTATACAAAGACGGCGTTGACATTGAAGCCGAAGAATTTTATGAATTACTGTCCGTTGCCACAGAACTGCCCACCACCAGCCAGGTGACGGTGCATGAATATAAAAGCCTGTTTGAAGAATTGCTGGCAGACAACCGCGAAATACTCGTGCTGCCCATTTCCAGCGGACTGTCCGCCACCTACGAGTCGGCCATCACCGCCAAAAAAGAACTGAATACGGACAAAATCGTTGTCCTGGACACCAAGCTGGTCTCCATGGCACTCGGCTTCCAGGTGCTGACCGTAGCGCGCGCCGCCGAAGCCGGCGCCAGCCTGAAAGAATGTGTCGCAGTCGCTGAAAAAGCCTACGGCCTGATCGGCGTGTATTTCACCGTAGACACGCTGGAATTCCTGCACCGCGGCGGGCGGATTAATACCGCCAAGCGGCTGATGGGCACTGCCCTGAACCTGAAACCCATTCTGGAGATCAGCGACGGCAAGATTGAAGCCGTAGGCAGTGTCAGAACACAGCGCAAGGCACTGGATCGGATGCAGCAGTTGGTCGAAACGAAAACCGAAGGGAAAAGCCCGCTGCGCATTTCCGTGTTCCATGCCGGTGTACCCGAACTGGCGAAACAATACCAGGCCCGTCTGGAAGAAGCCTGGCATCCGGTGGAGAGCATCCTCACCCACGTCAGCCCCGTCATCGGCAGCCACGTCGGCCCCGGCACGATCAGCGTAGCCTTCATGGCCGGAGATGTTGAATAAAACGGGGGTTTTTCCTTCAAAATTTAACGATAAACACGAACCTCTTGCAAGCAGCGACAATCAACTTGCAGGAGGTTCGTGCTAGCTTGCAAGAACATAAACCAAAGGAGATCTCTATGCCGCACAAGAGAAAAGTTCTGCTCCGAATATCTCTGCTGATCATTGTGGTAGCCCTTGCCGGCTGTGGTCATTTAACCCCTCCATTAACCAGCACACCCACAGCAATCCCTTCATTCACAACTACACCAACAATTTTGCCAACACTTACGCCATCAGTAACGCCTTCCCCTACACCTGTCCCCCGTGGCGCTTTGCTTGCTTATGTGCATTCCGAAGCCGGGATAAATACAATTTTCACTGTCAATGTTGACTACGGAACCGAGCAAAAACTTACCTCCGAAAAAGAAGATGTAGAATTCTTCAATTGGTCCCCCGACGGAATAAAACTGATCTATCAAATCAGCCCGATAAATGAAAATGAGCTTTACACGGTCGAGTGGGACGGTTCTGAGAGGGAGAAAATATTGTCGGGGTCTACGAATGGGAGTTACCCGGTTTGGTCACCAGATGGAAATAAAATTGCAATTTTTTCCCCACGGTTAGGCCATTGGGCGCTCTTTACCATGAATCCTGATGGAAGAGGGCACACTGCATTAACAGACAATACTGTCTTCCCAAGCCTGGCGTCATGGTCTCCTGATAGTTCGCAGATTGCCTTTAATCCCTGGCACAATACCATGACACCGCCTTTTATCGCAAAAGTCAACGTTGATGGTTCCGGTTACACGGAACTGACCAGTGGTGAAGGAGGTGACTATGACCCCGTCTGGTCTCCGCAGGGAGACATAATTTTATTTTCTTCATGGCGAAGCGGCAGTCTGCAAATTTACCGTATGAATGCAGACGGTACAGAGCAGCAGGCTTTAACCTCCAGCATGGGAGGGAATTCCAACCCTGTGTGGTCACCTGATGGCAGGCAAATCGTCTTTGTCTCCTGGCGGGACAGCGACAATCCAGAAGAATGCCGTGACAGTGAATGTAATTTTGAAATCTATACCATGAATGCAGACGGCAGTAATCAAACCAGGATCACAGATCACACATCTGAGGATTGGGGCGGCGTATGGTCGCCAGATGGGAAAAAGATCGCTTTTCAATCTTTGCGCGACGAACCGACCGATCCTTTCATTTGCGGGGAAGATTGCAACAGTGAAATCTACGTCATGAATGTGGATGGCAGCGATGTGATCCGTTTAACGAACAATGACACCCCTGATTGGGGGCCATCCTGGCGGCCTTAAATAATTGTAGTCGTTGTGCATTTGTCGTAGGCGTGCGAACGCACAAAAACTCACCTTTGGTTTGCAAGGGCTTCGTCTACGGCCAACGCACCCTGCACGTGACGGTATTAACAACCAGGTTCGTCTACCTGCAGCGAATGGTGCGTTGAGAGGCCGGCGGATGTGGTTAACCATCCGGGATTATTACGGCCTCTCAACGCACCCTACTTTTGGTTAATGGATGGACTGTAGCAGTAGTTATAGGGTGCGTTCACCTACGAACGCACCAAAACTTTTGGTGTTCACCATCCCGCACTCTTCGACAGGCTCGGCGTGCGGCACGACTTCGCCGCTTTGAAATGCCTCCCCTTGAAAGCTCCTGTCCTCCCCCCATGATTACAAACTGGCTCTCCTCGGCATCCCCCAGCTGTTCAGGCGCACCTCCCCGGGCTTATCCGTCCAGACACCGGCAATTTTTTCGCCGCACTTCGGGCATTTTCCTTCTGCCGTGAGATGATAACCGCTGATGCGGAATCCCTGCCGTGCCACCAGCAGCTGGCGGCAGTGCGGGCAGTAGGTGTTCTCCAGCGAACCGACCCTGCCCGGCAAATTACCGGCATACACATACCGCAGCCCGGCCTCCTCGCCAACCTCGGCGGCCTGTTGCAAAGAGGCCGAGGGGGTTGCATCGCGATCTGCCATCTTGTAATCCGGGTGAAAGGCGGTCACATGCCAGGGAATATCCCGCGAGACCGACGCCAGAAAACGGGAAGCCTCCCAGAGTTCCTCCGGTGTATCGTTAAAATCCGGGATGACCAGGGTCACCACTTCCACCCAGATGCCCATTTCCACTGCCTGGCGGATGGTATCCAGCACCACTTCCAGTTTGCCCCCCAGTTGGCGGTACTGCTCCGGCTGCATCGTCTTCAGGTCAATCTTCAACCCGTCCAGATACGGCTGCAGATAAGCCAGCGTCTCCGGGGTGCCATAACCATCGGAAACAAACCCGCATTTCAGGCCGGCTTCTTTCGCCAGCTTGAAAATGTCTGCCGCCCACTCTGTAGTGATCAGCGGCTCATTATAGGAGGACACCACCGCCTGGGCACCTGTCTTAATCGCATAGTCTACCATCTGCTGCGGGGTAGTCTGCTGCAAGTTGTAGGGGCTGAAACGAACTTCGGGGTCGCACAAGGCCTGCGAGCTGATCCAGTTTTGGCAAAAATCGCAGTGGAAATTACAGCCGACCATGCCAAAGGTGAGCGCATCGCTGCCTGGCAAAAAATGCGCAAAAGGTTTCTTCTCAATTGGGTCGGTCTGCGCCCCGGCCACATACCCCCACGGGACGTACAAGATCCCTTCCCGATTAAAGCGCACCTTGCAAATCCCGCGCTGACCAGGCTTTAAAACACAACGATGACCACATGCGTTGCAGCGCACTTTGTCATCGTCCAGTTTTTCAACCAGCGTGCCAGGGACAGTCAGTTTATCAATTACATCCACTAACGCAGTCATTGTTTATGCTCCTCACTACCATTGGATACCCCCACAATCCCCGCCAAAGCTGGCGCAATGGCAACCTTTTTCTTGCCTACCAGCACCGTCAAAGGCCCTTCAAAAGGGGCGACATCCTGGATGACGACCTCGCTGCCAGGAACCAGTCCCAGCGAACGCAGGTAGGTCAATCGTTTCTGGTCCACGGTTTCCAGTGCCTGTACCACCAACGCCTTGCCTACCGGCATCTCGGATAACATCCGGTAATGGCGCGGTTCAACCCGCCCATCGCGATTCGGGATCGGATTGCCTAACGGATCTACTTTGGGGAACCCCAGCATCTCTTCCAAACGGTTGACCAGATGATCGGACACGGCATGTTCCAGATTACACGCCTCTTGATACACCTCATCAATTTCGTACCCTACTTTTTCTACCAGAAAAGTGCTCACCAGGCGGTGTTTGCGCAAGATGTTCAGCGCCACCTTCCGGCCGGCGGGCGTCAGCACGACCCCTTCACGCCACTCATGGATCAAATACCCCTGTTCAGCCAGTGACTTGATCTTCTCGGAGACACTGGCCGGGCTGACCCCCAGCTCCGCCGCCAGCTTGCTGGTAGCCGCATACGATTCATGTTGTGTCAACCGATAGACTGCTTTCAAATACATCTCAGTCGATTCACTGAGCATTTTCTATCCTCCTGTTGGATAGCAGATCAAAAACAATAAGGATTTCCTATCAAAAATTTTAGGTTAACCTTATGTATAAAATTATATCATAAACCAAAACAAGGTAAAATAGAAGAGGAGATCTTCAGCCTGGCAAAGCTGCTCAAATCGGGCTGAAATGAGCAAGAAATGAAGATCAGTGTTATGACAAGATACAACGCAGTGGCAGATATCCATAATCAGAAAAATTAGAGGACTGCCGAAAATGCAATTTCCTGCAAACCCGATCGTTTTCTGGACACTCCTCACCGCAGCTGCCATTTGCAGCGTGCTGGGTTTCTTTTCGTTTAACAACCGTAAAACAGCGCACGTTCCTGCCCTTCCGGCTTTATTGATCACGACCGCCATCTGGAATCTTTCTGCCGCGGTGAGCTTGTTTGACCTGCCTGTGACGATAATGAATGCCGCCGAGGTGATGAAGCATCTCGCTGCAGCGGTAGCAGCGACCAATACACTGGCGTTTGGCCTGCAATATTTTGGCCGCTGGAAGCCCCGCGCGAGGCTTTACATCATCCTGTTAAGCTTCATGCCCCTCCTGCAGTTCCTCTTTATCCTCACCAATCCCCAGCACCAACTGGTGTGGAACACAAGCGTGCAGCAAAACCTGCATTTGGCGCCCTTCGGTCCCTGGCATTTTGCCCTGTACACCTTTAATTTTTCCCTGATCACAGGGACAACTGCCTTGCTGTTCCACACAGCCATTACCTGCCCGCCGATTTACCGCTGGCAGGCGCGTTTGGCCCTTTTCGGGATTGGCGCCCCCCTGCTGGCCTATTTGTTGAATTTCATTTACTGCGCGGATGGAATAGATAACTGCTTTTTCCTGCCCCTGTTAACTAGCGTCAGTGGTTTTGTGTGGTTTTTTGCCAGTTTCCGCATTCATGCCGCCCGCAATCAGGAAATCTGGGAATTCGATCTGTTATATAACCTCAAAGATGGCTTGTTGATCACCAATAGGGACGGCAGCATTCTTTACAGCAACCCTGCATTTTTGAAACAGTTCAGGAGGAAGGCACTGCAAACCCTGGGGGTTCATGCCGGAAAGCTGATTCCCGAAATCAGCAGCTTGCTGCTCCAGCCGCCGACTTTGCAGCCCACCATCCAGGAAATCACCTGGAAGGGAGCCTATTTTCAGGTACAGGTGCAGGATTTGATCACCCTGGAAAACGAACGGGAAGGCCAATTTGTCACCTTCACCGATATTACCAAACTACGGCAGACCGAGATTGCAGCAGATGTGCGTAAGATGAAATACCGCGACATCGTTGAATATCAAAAAGACCTGATTACCGTCTGGCAGCCCGACACGACCATCGATTTTGTCAATGAAGCGTATTGCCGCTATGTCAATAAGTCCGCGGAAGAAGTGATTGGAAAACAATTTTTTCAGAACCGCCCCCCCGAAACACAGGCCATCATTCGTGATGCCATTAACCGGCTGATGATGGGAGAAGATTCGGTGGTCACCGAAGAATACACCTTTTCTACTACCAACAAGAAACGCTGGACACAGTGGGCTTACCTGCCGATCCGGGAAGCCGACAAACTGGTCGCCATTCAATCCGTCGGGCGGGACATTACCGAGCGGAAGAGAATTGAAGAAGAACTTCGCACAAGCGAAAACCGCTACCGCGCTGTACTCGATCAGCAATCCGAAATCGTTTTTCGCTGGCAGCCTGACTTGAAGATCACCTTTGTTAACGAAGCTTTTTGTAAATTCTTTGGTCATTCGAAGGAAAACCTGATTGGGGAGAATTTACTGTCCGTGCTGCCGGCCGCCGACCGCCCGGACCTGTCACAACATTTACAAAAAATTAAGCAGGACGGCTTCTTGCAATTCGAGAGTCACGAAACCGATCATAACGGGAACAAGCTGTGGATATTGTGGAGTAATCGTGCCATCTATACCAAAAACCGAGAACTTATTGAAATTCAATCCGTAGGGCACGACATCACCGACCGCAAACGCGCCGAGCAGGGGGAACGCATCGCCCGTGAAATTGCCGAAACCCTGCGGATGATCAACACGGAATTATCCCGTTCACTGAAAACAGAGGAGATCCTGAACAATATTCTGGATCTGATTGCGCCGCTGATCCCGTATGACTCTGCCAATTTCCTGCAAGTCAAGGGCGATGTCGCGGTTACCACGCGCGGGCGAGGATATGAAAAATTTGGAGGACCCGCCGTATCAGCCGCCGAAGGCATTCAACTAAATATCAAGGATATCCACAATCTATCCTGGATGGTCGAGAACAAACAAGCCCTGTGCATCAATGACGTGCAAAACGCCTCCACCTGGACGAAAATGGATTCACTGGCCTACATTAAAAGCTGGCTGGGCGCGCCAATTTTCGTTCAGGATAAAATCGCCGGCTTTTTCAGCCTGGACAGTGCCCAGCCAAATTTCTTTACCGAAGATCACCTCCGCTATCTGAATATTTTTGCCGGCCAGGTTGGGCTGGCGCTTGAAAATGCACACCTGTATGAAACCGCCAGACAGCGCGCCAGGGAAGCGGAAACGCTGCAAAAAGTTGCCAGGGTGGTCAATACATCCTTAAATCAGCAGGAAATTTTCAAGATCATCCTTGAACAACTTGAACGGGTCATTGATTATGACAGCGCCTCGATTTTGCTTAAAAACGATAAGGGCAGTCAGGTCGTAGGCGGGCGCGGGTTTGGAGACCTGGACGCGGTACTTGGCATTCAATTCCCGCATGATGACACCACGCCCAACACCGTTGTCCTTGAAACCCGTGAGCCTTTCATTATGATCGACGCCCCGGCCCAATACGCTGCGTTCAACAAACCGCCCCACCGTGGTATTCATGGCTGGATGGGGGTGCCCCTCACTATTCAGGACCGGGTGATCGGCCTGCTGACGATAGACAGCAAACAGGTCGGGCATTTCAATGAAAAACATGCCCGCCTGGCTGCCGCCTTTGCCAGCCAGGTAGCCATCACCATCGAAAACGCCCGCCTCTTTCAGGAGACTCAGCGCCTGTCCATTACCGACCCGCTCACCAATTGCTACAATCGCCGCTTCTTCTTTGACCAGGCCGGCCGCGAAAGGGAACGCAGCAAACGCTTTGATCGCACCATGTCACTGATCATGCTCGATCTGGATCATTTCAAACAAGTCAATGATCGGTTTGGTCATCGCGCTGGCGACCAGGTACTGATCCATCTGGTTCAAACCATCCAATCCAGGCTGCGTACCATCGACGTTCTCGGACGCTATGGCGGTGAAGAATTTGTCATTCTTTTACTAGAATCCTCCAGTGAAAAAGCAATGGCTGCCGCTGAGCGTATCCGCCAAACCATTGAAACACGGGCTATTGAGATCGATCAAACCAATATCCACATCACCGCCAGCTTCGGGGTGGTCACCTACTCGCCAACCGAAGACCCCACCATTGACGAACTCCTCGACCGTGCTGACCAGGCCATGTATACCGCCAAACGCGCTGGCCGCAATCAGGTACAGCTCTGGAAAAAACCGGAATAAGAAGCGCAGCATCGCGCCCTCCGGGAACTTTTCTCCTCCGCCAAACGTCCAATCCACACAATATCATCGCACCTGGCTGCACCATCCGGCAGATTCAGGGCACGAAGGAGAATCTCCCTGGCCGAAAGGCCAACGAGGGACTCGCCCATCTGATGAATTTTTCCCGAATCAGTACAATTGCCTGACACATAACCGGGGAAACTATGTATAATGAAAGTACGATGATGACATCAGATCATACACATGGGGGTAACATCACGATGAGGTCGCTCGACTGAGTCGTTTTGCAACCCCCGCACATAATTGACGTATATAAGTATAGAAATGCCTGCCCCTGGTGTATGCCTGCACGCCGCTTGCACACCAGTATGGGGTCGTTGGATTGTTCTGGTATTTGTGTAGCACATTAAGGAGGTAGATCATGGCTGGTATTGTATATGTGACCATCGCACTGGTCAGCATCCTGTTCCTTGCCTTCAGCCTCGCCGGCTTAAGGTCAGAACAGTGACCGGTGCTCTGCAATGAATAACGATTGCGAACGACAATCTCATTTCCCCTCCCGGCAGCCGCAGGCAATCAACGATCCGCTGCCGGGAGTTTTGATTTAACCCAGGCACCTCTCAACCAACCTGCTGCGCCAGGATCATAATATGCTCATCGGGGAAGACCGCCTGGGACGCCTCAATATCCACCATCAGGTGCCATTTGGCTTCATTCACCGTCAGTTTGCGCAGCTCATGGATTACCAGCCCCTGCCGGTCAAAGGCAGCCCGCTGTTCTTCTTCGGTAAAATACTGATAACTCTCGAAACGCTCAGATTTCCACAGCCCTTTCCGCAGAAAAATGGACTTGGTGATGTAACGGGTGAAATGCCGTCGTGAGAGCATCACGCACAGAGGATCATCGGTTTGCTGATATTTGATCTTAAAGGGATGATACTCCTGCACGAAACGCTCAAAATCCTCCCGCACCCCGGCATCCTGAAAGCAGACACGCAGCATCTCGTGCGGGTCGCCGGGTGCTTCCAGACCATCAAACAAGACCAGCCACCCGCCAGGGGTCAGACAGCTCGCCGCGGCTCCCAGGGCCTGCTCCACGCGCTGCTTGCCCAGGGGCACGTCAATCTCATTCAACGCAGCAGAATAGGTATCCGAGAAGACTTCATGCAGGGCATTCACCAGCAGGACGATATCGAACGTCCCCAGCCGGGACAGCAAATCCGGGTCGGTGAAATCGCCTTCGATGCAGCGCATACCGGGGTAATCGCGATGACAGTTTGCCAGCGACTGCGCCTTGTAATCCACCCCCGTCGAAGTGCGCATGTCGCATACCGTCTCGTGCGCATCCAGCAGCGTCCCGATCACCTGGCCCTCGCCACAGCCCAGCTCCAGCAGGCGCAAAGGATGGTCAGCCCCCTGCGCCATGCGGCGGATCAGGGTGGAGGCAGCCAGAATAGACGCCCGCTTGCCGAGGTTTTCCAGCGGCAGCAGGCGCGTTTCCCAATAAAAATCCCAAAAGTCATTATTTTCTGGCACGGCATCTCTCGCAGGTTGGTTTACCCGGCATCGTGAAGATCACGTAATAACGACCTCAGTCGTTATCCTCCCTCATAAGCGCATGTCTTTGACGCATCCATTCGGTTCCGCAACAGATGTTCAGTGCGTATCTGCAACGCGGACAGCTTCTTTCTTCCTTCTTAATCCACTGCCCAGGGAAACTACCCCGCCTCCAGCCATCAAGCCTCCGCCGATCCATATCCAACTCATCAAAGGGAAAAATGTAATTCTAAATTCTGCAGCACGGGTACGTGAATCGGGAATCTCTTTTAACACAAATTGGATATCCTGGAGGAACTTTGCCACAATTGCCGGCTCGGCGTGCAGGGAACCAAATTTTGAGAGATGATTTATCGAAGTGACAAGGGATTGTTTTTTACCGTTGGGGTGGATCATCTCTACCGTTTCGTCAAAAATAACGTTCCCACCATCCGTAATGCTTTGGCTGCTGTCCACCAGCGAGATGGTAAATCCAGACAGGGTAACGGACTCGCCAGGGGCGATGGCAATGTCATAAGGCCTCGTCAGGGTTTCAACCCCCATGATCCCCACAGCCATCACCGCCAAACCCAGGTGAATAAGCAACATGCCCAAATGCTGGTTTTGGCCTGCGGTTTTGTTTTTGGTGAACATCCGGATCACGCGGGCAATGAACGCCTCCAGCCAGGAAAAAAGCAAAAAACCGGTCACCCAGAAACCAATGAAGCTTAAAAAGTTGATCTGCGCCAGAGTCAATACAACCATCGGCATACTGACGGCCAAAGAAGCCAACACCAGCATCTTCACCCAGAAATGCTTTCGGCTTGTCCGTGCAAGGTGCGCCTGTGGGCACAGTGCCGTGACCCCGCACAGCACAACCAGTAACGGCGCTGAAATTTGTTCGTACATTGCAGGTGTAAAGGAAGCAGCTTCCCCTTTCACAACTTGTGAGGTGAGCGGGAGCGTCTGGCCGAACAAATAGATCAACACCAGTCCCACAATGCAGGTATTGAACCAGTGAAACAGCTTCTCCTGAAATTCAATTTCGGCGGTTTGCCTGGGTTCGGTCAATAAACTCTTCCGTGAAAAGGAGAAGAAAAGAACGGTTCCAAGATGTCCCAGCACAAGAAGGGTCAAAACAGGCCCCATGGTGCCACTGGCATAGGCATGCACCGATTCAAGAATGCCGGAGCGCGTAATCAGGATGCCCAGCATGGTTAAAATCACGACTGCGAACGAAAAACCATATGCCCACCTGCGAAAGGGTTTGCCGCGCAGGAACAGACGCAACGAATGGGCCAGCCCAAAGGAGACCAGCCAGGGAAGCAGCCCGGAAATTTCAACCGCATCCCACCCCCAATACCCGCCCCACCCGAGAATGGTGTACGCCCACCAGGAGCCCAGAATCATGCCGACCGTGAGGAATACCCATGCGCTCAATGCCACCGGGAACAGCGGCTTTACCCAGGCATGATCCGCATCCCGGTTGATCAATCCAGCCAGGGCAAAGGCATAGGGAAGGAAGAAGCCTACCAACCCCAGATACAGCGTGGGGGGATGCAGCATCATCGCAATATGCCTTAATTGGGGATTCATTCCCTGTCCATCCACCGCCATGAGCAGCGCAGCACCATCCGGCGGGAAAATGGCCGTGGCAATCTCCCCGGCTGGCATCATCCACAGTTTTGCAAACGGATTCGAGATGAACACCACCGGAATGATAAAGAAAAGCAAAGTGCTTTCCAGGATCAAAACAACAGACTTTAAATATCCGCGGTGAGACAAACTTCTTGCCAGAGGAATGGAGAGAGATACTGCCGCCGACATGACCAGCGACCAGAAAAGGAGCGAGCTGGCCTGTCCTGACCACAATCCCCCCAGCCGCTCGACTCTTGTCATCCCGTTTTCAATGGTATTGAAAACCTGCTCATATTCAAATGCGCCTCTTTGCAGCAACAAAGCCAGAGACAGGAATGAGAAAGTTAATAAACCCGTTTGAAGATGCGCCAAAATTTTCAGCAGACCTTCCAGTGCATCATTCCTGCGGTAATGCAGGTACGCGCTGAACAGAACCAACAGGCTGCATACGAAAAACGCGCCGGTTAAACCCACGTATCCAATTGTTCCAGCCAAATCATTGATATTCATTTCACTTCCTCGATACATTAAACGCTTTGCCAGCCGAAAAGGGAATCGGCTGGCAAAGATATTCAGCTTTGATAATTATGCCATCTCATATTTTTCCGAGGCAATTTGACTCCCCTGGATACCGAGCGCCTTTAAATGCTCTTCCATAACGTCAATCATCAAAATCGGACCGCAAATGAAATAATAGAGTTCGCGCCAGTCCCCTGTCAAATCACGTTCAAGAATTTTCCGGGAAATAAAACCCGCATCGCTTTTCACCGTTTCTGACGGCACTTCAAGAACATGGGTTACGGACAGGTTCAATTGTTCTTTCAATTCATCGATCTCATCCAGGAAGGCAATATTGTTCTCGTCATAGTTACCGTAAAACAAAAAGACCGGGCGCTGATCTTTTCCATCTGCCAGGGTATGCAGGATACTCATCATCGGGGCAATGCCAATTCCGCCTGCCAACAACACCAGGCCTTTTTGGGTATGCGGATCATCCAGCGAAAACCGTCCATAAGGGCCGTCCACATAAGCCGTTTCTCCACCTTCCAGTTTCCCAATGGAGCCGGAAAAATCACCATTGCTTTTAATGGAAAAACGCAGCAAGTCGGGGCGGTGTGCACTGCCGGAAATTGAAAAAGGATTGCGGTGCAGGGTGAAGGGAGAGGTATTGATATTCAGCCAGGCGACCTGCCCGGCGTTAAAATTGAGACCAGCATGACCGTGTGGTTTCAGGAAAATGGACCAGGTGCCGGGGATTTCTGTAACGACCTTATCAACGATATAGGGCCGCTGCTGTATGGCTGCCGGTTTGAGGATGCGGACATAGATCGTGATCCCGATCCAGATGACCGCCTGAACGATCCAGCAAATTTGCATGGCAGGCATTGCCATATAATAGTTAACTTTCACCAGGTGGATCAGGGCAAAAACCGCAATACCGATTGCCAGGAGATCGTGAAGGACATGCCAGGAGTTATAGTCCAGTCTGATTTCTTTCCGCAGCACCGAGGTAATTGCGATCAAGACCAGGCCAAACAAACCGATAAGCCCGGCCTGCGCCCGCCAGGGCGCGGTGAAAGGATTCAACAGCAGCAAGGTGTACGGATTGTTCACCAATAGCAGGACGGGGTGCAGAAAAACCATCAGCACCGACAGCACCGACAACATATGGTGAGCTTTATAGACGCCATCCAGGTCAAAGGCATCCGACAAAAACGGGATGCGGGCAGTTGGCAGGAATTGTAATCCGGCGATCGACAACCCCACAAACCCCAGCATGACAGACAGGTCTCTCCACACTTCTCTTCGGGGCGGCATGGGAAAGACGAAAAACACAATCACCGGCAGGAAGATCAGAAGCAAATAGATGATCAATGCAAGGATACGCTTGGTATTCTTATTCATCCATGCCTCCTTATTCAGGGCGGATCAAACCGGGCGATTCGACATCAATCACTTCTGCCAGGTCTGCTATTGAATCGTTGAGCAACTGAAGGACATACTTTCCATTATGGACATACCCGGCCGGGTCTTTAAGGCTGTATTGCAGATTGAAACCAGCGCGCAGCAAACGCGGCGTAAAGATAACATACTGATTGGGGAACGAAGCTTCATCCCCTTCAATTTCACCATTTCCGTCCGTATCAATGAACAGGTAGGGGAATTGGTCTGCCCAGCCAATGGGAACGCCGATTTTTTCTGCTGCGTAGGTCTGAATGGATGAATGCAGGATTTCCTGAACACCCTGAATTTCATGGTAAATCCCCTCCACCTGCCCATCTGCATCGTAATCAATCCCATCCACAAATACATCACGGTAATCGGAATAATCGCTTACATTGGAATGGCAGGCAGCGCACAGGTCGGCATCGTCATAATCATCGCGCATGTGCAAGGAATGCGGTTCATGACAAGAAATACAGGTGTCTACGCCATCCGCATGGTCGAATTTACCAACGTAGGTTTTGCCCTCATATTGGTATCCACCCATTGCTTCCGCACCCAAATTTATGGAGGCGGCAAAAGCATAATGCGGGGTGATGAACTCTGCTTCCGGGATGACCTCATCATCATCGAACCCTTCCGATGATGAACGTACGCTCCCTCCTGCGGTTAGTCCGCTGTGGCAGGAACCGCACAGTGCATTTCCATTCCCCATTTCAATCTCGGCGCCCGATGGAAATTGAGCCAGGGTAAGGGCATCAGCGGCCTCATTGTGACAAACCTCGCAGCTGATAACGTCATTGATCACACCGGGGTTATCTACCTTCATGGCAGTCGTCCCATCCGCCCCAAGAAAATCAAGGAAGGCCTGCCCGCTGTGGCATTTTGCACAAAAGACGGGAATCTCGGCAGGATCATCATCATTCCAGTTGGTAAACGCTTCAGCACTGGCGTCAGCATGGGCTGAATTCCACCAATCCACACTCACCGTTTGAACGGACCGGGCCTGGCTGGCCTGGTTACTGACATAAATATACCAACCAGTCAGCGCAGCAACAATCGCCAATAAGCTGACCACAAAGACACGTTTATTCATATTTCACCTCACGGAATATCTCTATAGAAGACAACAAAATCTACATTATGGATCAATGAAGAAATCAATGGGGGATGTTAATAACTTCTTTTTTTACAGGAAATGTCAGAACGGATTTTAAATGCTCTTAAATAATTGTAACATAATAATAAATTTGATTATTACGCAAGGGCACAGTCATAGAGTGAATTATTGGCAGATCAATATAGCCTCAATTGCCTGATTTCTTCCTTCCTGCCTTATAATGGTACGGTTATGACCAACAAAAAACAACAGCGCATCCTCACCACGGCCTTCTATTATATTTCCTTCATCGGGCTGGGCCTGGCCTCCGGCGTTTTGGGGCCGTCCCTGCTGCGTCTGGCGGACAACACCAGCGCCACGATTGCCCAGGCCAGTTCCATCCTGCTCTTTCATGCGTTCGGCTATATGGTCGGCGCGGTGCTGGGTGGACGCAGTTATGACCGCGTGGCCGGAAACCCGGTCATGTCTGTCATGCTGGTGATCATCGCTGCCTCGCTCGCTTTTACGCCCGTCACCAACCTGTTATGGGTGCTGGTAGCCTTGATGTTTGTCCTGGGCGTATCGCAAGGTTCGCTGGATGTGGGCGGCAATACCCTGCTGGTGTGGGTACACGGCAATAAGGTCGGCCCGTTCATGAACGGACTGCATCTGTTCTTCGGCTTTGGCGCATTTGCGGCTCCGATTCTGGTTGCCCAGGCGATGCGCATCCAGGACAATCTCAACTGGGCTTATTGGGGCATGGCCCTGTTTATGTTGATCCCGGCTGCCGGGCTGGCGCTGGTGAAATCACCGCCCCGCAAGTCCGAGTCCGATGAGGTCGGGAAAACCGGCGGGCACAGTAACAAGCTTCTGTTGGGGATGATCGTCGTCTTTTACCTGTTCTATGTAGGGATGGAAGTCGGCTTCACCGGCTGGATCTTTACCTATGCCACCACCAGCAATTTGCTTGCTGAAGTTTCGGCGGCCTATGCTACCTCTCTCTTTTGGGGCACCTTCACCCTGGGGCGGCTGGTCTCTATCCCGATTGCGATGAAACTGCCCTCGCGGCAGGTGCTGACAATCGACCTGGCGGGCTGTTTTGCCAGCATCCTGATCCTGTTGATCTGGCCGGCTTCCGTGACCGCCCTGTGGATTTCCATCGCCGGGACGGGCCTCTTCGCGGCGTCCATTTTTCCCACGATGATCACCTTTGCCGAGAACCGCATGCACCTCACGGGCAAGACCACCTCGCTGTTCTTCGTAGGGGCCAGCACGGGCGGCATGTTCTTCCCCTGGCTGATCGGCCAATGCTACGCAAGCGTCGGCCCGCGCATGGTGCCGCTCACCATCATTTTCAGCACCGCCTTTTTGAGCCTCATCTTTGTGATCCTGGTCAAAAAATATCCGGGGAAAAGCGCAGCACACTAAAAAATTTGAGCCGCCGAACGCGGATTTTGCAGAGACCGGTTGAAACGCATCGTTTCAACCGGTCTCTGCTGCGAAGTTAAAAAAATTCTCGCAGATGGATCAAACCCCCTGTCTATTTTTCAATCCCGGCGATGAAGTAACTCACATTTTCCTGCACTTCGTCATCAATCGCCATCCCCTGCCTTTCCAGGGTTTTGAAAATTCTCTTACGGTTGTCGCCCAGTTTGTCGACCGTCCTGCCAATCAGACGCAGCTCCTCGATCCAGGTTTCCATCTCTGCGCGGGTGAGGGGCTGATCCGCATGGGCGGGAAAATAATATTGGGCGTCAAAAGCCAGCAGCCGATCCATCAAGGGGAAAAGCTTGCGGGTGGTGTAATAAGGCGGGTCTTCATAAATGGCGTAATACATGCAGTCGCCCAGGAAGACAACCCCGTCCCCCGGCACGTAGGCCACCGACGAATCGCTGCTGTGGTCGCCGCCGACATGCACCAGTTCCACGATTAGACCGCCCAGGTCAATCGTCATCAGATCGGTAAAAGCAATTTCCGGCGGGCGGATTTCAAGGCGCCCGCGCATGGCGTTGGAGAACTCAACCTTCATCATGTCGCGGCAAAAGGCAATCTCGGTTCCTTCCGTAACACGCTGGTCCAGGGCTTTGTCCCGCCAGTTGAGCTTTGCCATATTCGTCACAATTTGGGCGGTCTCTTCTTGGGCCACAATCGGCACCGAAAGCGCCGAGCCGCCGAAAACATGATCCCAATGCCAGTGCGTTACAAAGGCAAACCTCAGGGGCGGTACCTTCATCGGGGCCAGAGAGGCCAGAAAAGCTTCCATATGAGCTGGTGAATTGCCGGCCTCAACGATCAGCGTACCCTTTTCGCCGGCAATAGCCGCCATCACGGGGCGATCCGTCTCTTCGAACGGCGGCGTCCAATACACGCGCGGTGTGATTTGATTCATGATAAGTGCCTCTGCAGCAGCACGCACCGTTTCACTTCGACGCGCCATTGACGACCTCGGCCATGATCGCGACATCAGGAGCATTTTTCCATTGACGCTTTACCCAGCAAGTTTCCGCAGAACGTTCCAACGCTGGAAGATATTTTTTAGGGAAAGTTTCATCTACCATTACTTTGACCTCGATACGCTCCACCATACTGGTTTCTGTATTGGCATGATAAATAACACGCATATCTTCAATTTTTAAATCGCGCTTTTCAATAAAAGATAACACTGCGCTGCCAGTGCAGGCCGCAATTGCGCCGAGGAAATAACTGCCGGGGGTCATGTATTCGCCCTGACCGCCTTTTTCGACTGCGGCGTCTGTGCAAAAAGTATGCGGACCATACTGCACGTCCACCCGATGCCCCACACCCGGGAAAGTAACTTTCATTTCAAATTGTGAATTCATGCGCAAACCTCTTTTCAATAAAATCAACTGCGGCTATCATCACCGCAGCTTTGGTGTATCCATAAAAACAAAACCCCGGTAAGTCTACCATGACATAGCTGCGTTTCGCCGGGAACTTTGCGGATTCCAGAGTTTTTGCAGGAATTGCATTCAAAGATTGAATGCAATTGATGGAGAGACTTTGGCTACCCTTGATGGTCACAATACGTGTGTGTCAGGAGTTGCTTTCTCACCGGATGGTCGCATTTTGGCTTCTGTGTCTGTGGGCAAAGGTGTTAGACAGTTTTCCGGAAAGGAAGGACTGCCGATGTCTTGCTTCCCCGGATTGGAAAAATCACGAAAGATGTATGAACAGGATGACATTTGGCATCTTTTGTTTCGTGATTGAATAAAATTCGGTAAATTCGATTTGCGCCTCGCCCTAATTTTCTTTATAATAAATAGTGTCGTCTTTCTTTTTGCTGTTATTCAATACCGGTTGAACCAATGTTGAATACAATGAATGGGCAAAATAATTTAGTCAGGGGTCATCTTTTTTTTCGACGCGCTTCAAAATCTCCTTGTCTTCCTCAATTTCATTTCAGAAAGGGGTCCATAGACCATGCCGGACAATAAACCGGGAATTAAGGAATACCTTAATCGCACCCTGGAGGCCCTCTTGCCGCTGCTGGGGCTGCCCCTGGCGCTGTTACTGGGCGCCGTGATGCTGTTGGCCCTGAAAGTAAATCCGTTGACAGCCTACAGCGCTATGTTGGAAGGTGCAGTGGGAAGCGGGTATGCTATTTCAGTTACCCTGATCAAAGCCACGCCACTGCTGCTTGTCGGTCTGGGTATCGTCATCGCCTATCGCGGTGGTGTTGTTAATATTGGCGGAGAAGGGCAGTTGATCGTCGGCGCCCTGGCTGCTACGGCCCTGTCCATTGGGATGAGCGCCTGGCCGCGCTGGGCGCTGTTGCCCATGAGCCTGATCGTTGGCGTTCTCGCTGGCGCAGTTTGGGGCAGTGTGCCGGGATTGCTCAAATCCCGGATTGGGGTAAATGAAATCCTCAGCACCGTGATGATGAATTCCATCGCCCTGCAATTTTCCAACTTCCTGCTGCGCGGGCCAATGATTGACCCGGCCGAGCTTGAAGCCGGCACCCGTATCGCCCAATCGGCTTTGCTCCCCGAACAGGTCTGGCTGACCCGAATGGCGCCGCCGATCAGGCTGCACAGCGGGGCCATTCTGGCGGTGGTGATGGCATTCCTGGTTTATATTTTTTTGTGGCGCACCACGATTGGCTATCGCATCCGTGCTGTGGGTCTAAACCCGCATGCCAGCCGATACGCCGGTATTCCGGTACCGTTCTACCAGGCTTTGTGTCTCATTCTGGGGGGTTCCTTTGCCGGGCTGGCCGGGGCAGTAGAAGTGATGGGCCTTCATCACCGCATGATGGAGGGGGTTTCGAGCGGGTATGGCTTTTCGGGAATTGTGGCCGCCCTGTTCGGCAAACTGCACCCGCTGGGCGCCATCCCCGCCTCGGTGCTGTTTGGCGGACTGCTGGTCGGCGGCAACCAGATGCAGCGCGCCGTCCAGGTGCCTTCTGCCCTGATTGACGCCATCCTCGGCCTGGTCGTACTCTTCGTGGTGAGTGCCGATATTTATTCCCGAAAACGTGCCCGCAGGAGGGAAATCAATGGCTGAACTCTTTACACTTACCACCCTTTTTGGCATTCTCACTTCTGGCATCCGTCTGGCCACGCCATACCTGTACGCGGCCATTGGTGAAACTTTTGCCCAGTGCTCCGGGGTGCTCAACCTGGGGGTGGACGGGATTATGCTCATGGGCGCATACAGCGGTTTCTATGTCGCCATGAAAAGCGGCAACTTGTGGCTAGGGTTACTGGCGGCAGCCGTTACCGGCATTTTGATGGGATTATTAATGGCCCTGGTCAGTGTTACCCTGCAGGCACAGCAAGGCATCAGCGGCATCGGACTACAACTGTTCGGACTGGGGCTTTCCACATTACTGTTCAAAACCACCTTAGGCGGGGTTGAATCGATCGCAGGTTTTGCTCGAATCAAAATTCCCTTGTTAGGCGACATTCCCTACATCGGAGACGCTTTTTTCAATCACAATATCCTCGTTTACTGCGCATTTTTGCTGGTACCCCTTGCAAACTGGGTACTGAATCGCACCACTTTTGGCCTCAAGGTGCGTGCCGTAGGGCAGAATCCCAAAGCGGCCGATACCCTGGGCGTGAATGTAACCCTGATCCGCTACATCACCGTCACCCTGGGCGGCATGCTGGCCGGGATCGCCGGCGCATCCCTGTCCATCGCCCTGATCAACCTTTTCCAGGAAAACATGACCAGTGGGATGGGCTTTATCGCCGTAGCGCTGGTCTATTTTGGCAGCTGGCGCCCGATTGGCGTCATGTGGGGCGCCTTGCTGTTCAGCTTCATCAATGCCCTGCAATTGTGGATCCAGGTGCTGGGCATTCCCCTGCCATCGGATATCGCCGTGATGCTGCCCTATATTCTCACCATTCTGGCGCTGACCTTTGCCGCCAACCGGGCTTCAACCCCGGCAGCGCTCACCAAACCATTTGAACGCGGCGAAGCTTAACCCCGCCGGTATCCCAGTTGCCCCCAAATTTTAAGGAAAGGAAGGTAACCCCTCAAACTTATGATGCAGCCCAATTTGTTCAATTCTTCACATTCCTTAAGGAGAAGCAGAAATGAAAAAAAACTTGTTTAAGTTTGCTCTGATGCTGGTTGTGGCTGCCCTGTTTGTGGCAAGCTGTGCCCCCGCCCCCGTGGAAGAGGAGATGACTCAGGAACCTTTCCGCGTAGCGATTATCATGCCCAGCTCTATCACAGATATGGCCTTCAGCCAGTCCATGTATGAGGGTTTGTTAATTGTTCAACAAGAAATGGGCGGCGAATCAGCCATGGAAATCGCCTACTCTGAAGGCATGTTCAAGGTTCCCGATGCTGCCGCCGCCTTCCGCGACTATGCTGCCGAAGGGTATGATCTGGTGTTGGCCCACGGTTCGCAATACGGCACCTCCCTGGCGCAGGTTGCTCCCGATTTTCCCGAAACCAGCTTTGCCTGGGGAACCGCGCTGGATACATTCCAGGCAGACGGTATCACCAATGTCTTCGCCTACCAGGCAGAAGCGCAGGAAGGCGGCTACGTGCTCGGTACGATCGCCGCTTTGATGTCCAAAACCGGCCAATTGGGTGTGTCCGGCCCGGTGGAAGCGGGCGATGCCAAACTGTACGTAGACGGTTTCGAAGTTGGCGCCAAGACGGCCAATCCTGATATCGATGTCAACATCTCCTACACCGGTTCCTTCTCGGACGTCTCATTGATGGCTGCCGCTGCTGAAACCCATGTCAGCGCCGGCGCTGACATGCTGACCGGCTCCTCCCAGTCTGTGGTCGGCGCGATCGGCGTCGCCAAGGACAAAGGCGCCTACTGGTTTGGCACGCAGTGGAATCAGACCGATCTGGCCCCTGAAACCGTGCTGGCCAGCCAGGTGTATGACTGGAACAGTGTCATCAATGACATGATCGCCAGCCACAACGCTGGTGTGATGGGCGGCAAGTCTTATACCCTGACCTTCAAAAACGGCGGTCTGGTGATCGAGTACAACCCGGCCATTGAAGTTCCGGCCGAGGTCAAAGCCGCTGCTGATGCTGCCATCCAGGGCATCATCGATGGCACGATTGATCCGCTCGCGATGCCCGAATAAATTCTGTTTTCCGGTCAGCCTGAATGAACAGACTGACCGGACTTTCTCAAAATTTTCAAATCTGGTTTGAAAATTTTGAGAAAGTGATCGCATCTTATCCTTCTTTAGATAAAGGTGAAGAATTCCATGCCCAATTTATTGCCGACAGGCTTGCCCCGTATTGAACAAATGCAAATGATTGATATTGTCAAACGCTTTCCCGGCGTGCTGGCAAATGACAACGTCAGCTTTGACGTCCACGCCGGGGAGATCCATACCCTGCTGGGTGAGAACGGCGCCGGAAAAAGCACGCTGATGAAACAATTGTACGGCCTCTATCATCCCAACAGCGGGAAAATTCTGATCAATGGGGAAGAAATGAATTTCCGCTCGCCGCAGGATGCGATTAACGCCGGGATCGGGATGATCCATCAGCACTTCATGCTGGTGCCATCCCTGACCGTGGTCGAAAATGTCGCCCTGGGCTTGAAATCCAGCCGCGGCTTCAGGCTGGATCTGGACGTGGTCGAAAAACGCATTTATGCTTTGGCCGAACAATACGGTCTGAAAGTCGACCCGCAGGCATACGTCTGGCAATTGGCCGTCGGTGAGCAGCAGCGCGTGGAAATCGTCAAAGCCCTGTATCGCGGCGCCGCCCTGATGATTCTGGATGAACCCACGGCCGTCCTCACCCCCCAGGAAGTAGACGAATTGTTTGAAACCTTCAGGCAAATGGCGCGAGATGGGCATGCCCTCATCTTTATCTCCCATAAACTGCATGAGGTGCTGGCAATCAGTGACCGCATCACCGTGCTGCGGGATGGGCGCGTGGTCAACCACTGCACCCCGGACGGCGTTTCTAAATCTGACCTGGCGCAGATGATGGTTGGACGTCCGGTCATTCTGGAGTATGAATGCCCCCCCTCAAAAGAGGGGAAACCTATGCTGCAGATTCAGGATATTTGCGCGCACGGTGACCGCGGCATTCAGGCATTGAGTAACGTTTCATTAACCGTGAAACATGGCGAAATTCTTGGGCTGGCAGGCGTTTCCGGCAACGGGCAGCGCGAGCTGGCCGAAGTGCTGGCCGGTCTGCGGCCGATTACCGCTGGTAGAGTGCTGCTCAATGACCAGGATGTTACCCACGCTTCACCCTTGGCTCATATTGACGCGGGCCAGTCCTACATCCCTGAAGAGCGGATGCGCGAGGGAGCGATCAAGGAATTTAGCGTAGCCGACAATTTCATCCTTGAGGATCACACCAAAGCACCCTATGCTAAATCAACTTTTTTGAATTTTAAGGCTATTGCGAAAAAGACCAAAGAAGCTGTCGAGGCTTTTAACGTCAAAACGCCCAGTATTGAAACCCCGTTGAAAAACCTCTCCGGCGGGAACATCCAGAAGTTGATCCTGGCGCGCGAACTTTCCCGCCACCCTGAGGTATTGATCGCCTCGCAGCCTACCCGCGGCGTGGACATCGGCGCCAGTGAATATATTCACCAGCGCCTGCTGGAACAGCGCGAGCAAGGTACCGCTACCCTGCTCATCTCCGAAGACCTGGATGAGATCCGCGCCCTCTCGGACCGCATTGCCGTCATCTATGAAGGCAAGATCGTTGGCATCGTGGACGGACCGACTTCGTCGCTTAGGAATCTCGGGCTGATGATGGCAGGAGCCCAACCAGAGGAGGAAGCGGCGGCAGGTTAATTGACCTGTATAAGAGCGATTTGCAAACCACTCTTACTACAACCTCATGCCCACTCAAAAAAAATCCCTCGAAAGATTTCAGGTCTTTCGAGGGTATATTTTTTACTGTTTACAGACTATTTTCCTCTGCCACCGCAGGGGCCAGCACCTTCCATGCGCTCGGGCATTTCAATGCCGGCTGCATCAGCCAATTCCCGGATCGTCTGACCACTATCAAGCGCTGCCTTCAGCTCTTCCGAGGTCATGCCCAGCTTTTCAGCGAGTTTGCCGCCGCGGATGCCATCGCGTTCAGGACGTGCGGGCAGTTCAACGCCAGCCGCATCCGCCAGTTCCTGAATGGTCTGGCCGCTTTCGATTGCAGCCTGCAATTCTTCTTCTGTCATGCCAAGCAATTCAGCAAGTTTGCCGCCGCGAACGCCATCGCGTTCAGGACGTACAGGCAGTTCAACGCCGGCTGCATCAGCCAGTTCCCGAATGGTGCTGCCACTGTCAAGCGCTGCCTGCAGCTCTTCCACAGACATGCCCAGGGTCTCGGCAAATGCTTCCATGCGTTCTACCCGCGGGGTTGGGGTGGTCGGCGGGGTATCCGTCTGAGCAAATACCGCGCCCGTCAATCCTGTAATCAGGATCAATGCAGTCAAAACACCAATTCCGATTTTTTTCATTTTGTAGTCTCCTTTGAATGTGTGATCCAAGAGCGGATCATTCACTGTACAAAGGATAACAAGCACTTATTTAGAACCTGTTTAGAAGGTGTTTGAGATCAATTAGGGTTGGATGAGTAGAGGGTTAAGCATAGAAAAGCGATTTACCCCTCTGTAGGGGCGATTTGCAAATCGCTCTTACATGCAAAACGCCCCTATGGAGTTGTATGGCTCGTGCCAGGGATGAGGTAAAAATCCCCTATGCGGGTTTGCTTTCCTTTACAACCTATCCTGGGTATACTGAAGAATGAATATTTCAACCTTATCGAGAAGATGATAACTATGGACATTGAATTTTCAGAAAACGAGGGGATTAGATGAAAAACAGAAAAACTATACTGCGAGGCGTACTCTTGGGCCTCAAAAACTGGCTGATAACCGGTTTTCTTGCCCCCATACTGGTTGAGACTGTTAATGCTTTCTCTCACCCTGTTAGTTCGTATCAATTTGGGGGTCTTTTCTCCATTGTCCCCGAAATGATATTGGTTGTTGTTTTTGTCTATTTACTTTCTAGCCACCTGACAGTTTGAAGAATCAACGGTAAGAACACAGCAAAATCCGA
>CAYURM010000020.1:0-54245 GCA_964447155.1 uncultured Anaerolineaceae bacterium | reverse complement strand
CTCCGCCTTTGATGAGCTTCAAGCTCTCAAGGCTGCGTAACATCAGTTAATAAAACGTATTAAAAACCAACGACTAAAGTCGTTACGACAATCAAATCTTTATAGAAAGAGGTAAATCATGGCAAAAGGATATGGAAAAATGCCCGGCGGCAAGAAAAGCCAGGCCGGGATGATGGGACAGATTCAGGCAATGCAGCAGCAAATGGAAGTCATCCAGGCCCAACTGGCCGAAGAAACTGTCACCGCCTCGGCGGGCGGCGGTGTGGTCAAAGTCACCATGACCGGCACGCAGCACTGCCGCGCCGTTGAAATTGACCCGGCCCTGCTCGAAGACGGCGACGTGGAAATGCTGCAAGACCTGATTGTTTCGGCCGTCAACCTGGCCCAGGAAAAAGCCACCGAACTCTCAAACGAACGTATGGGACCACTCACTGGCGGTCTGGCCGGTATGATCCCCGGACTGTAAACCGCCATTATGGCAATTTTACCCGCCCCCCTGCAAGACCTGATCAACGCCCTCGAGCGCCTGCCCGGCATCGGCCCCAAAACGGCCTCCCGGCTGGCCTTCTTCCTGCTGCGTGCGCCGGACGACCTCTCGCAGCAGCTCGCCGAAGCCCTGCAGCAGTTAAAACAAGCCACCGGCTTCTGCTCCATCTGCCACAACATCACCCTTTCCAGCCAGCAGGAATGCGAGGTTTGCACCAACGAGAAACGCGACGCCAGCCTGATCTGTGTGGTCGAGGAACCCCTGGACGTACTCGCTATGGAACGCACCGACGGCTTCATCGGCCGCTATCACGTCCTGGATGGGGTCATTTCCCCCATCGAAGGCATTGGACCGGATGATCTCAACCTTTCTACCCTCATCAAGCGCGTCGCCGATGGCGGCATCAAGGAAGTCATCATCGCCACCAACCCCAGCATGGAAGGCGACGCCACAGCCCTGTACCTGCGCCGCCAGCTTTCCCCCTACGGTGTGCGCATCACTCGTCTCGCCCGCGGCCTGCCCGTCGGCGGCGATCTGGAGTATGCCGATCAAAACACCCTGTTAAGAGCATTGGCAGGAAGGCAAGAGTTGTAATTAAAAAGACGTTCACTGAGCTTGTCGAAGTGAGCGTCTTTTCTTTTTAATCCACTATTCCCAATACCGTCTCTTCAAATACGCATACATCGCCGCTGTATCACGGCACGCCTTACCGGGCAGCAGGAATTCCTCCGGCGAGACCACACAATAGCGTGCAGATTCGCGCAGCACGTTCTGCCACGCTGCGCTCATTGAGTCCCCCGTCAATCCAGGGGACGTCACAAGCTCTTTGAGTTTCTTGTTTGCTGCCGGGATCACATGCAGATGCAAATATTCATCACAGCCATATTCCCCGGCTTGCACCATTTTCCACCCCAGTAAGGTCTGGCGCATTAACTGATAGAAAGGCTCATAATACAAACCCTCAAACTGATCCACATTTATCGGGCAATCTGGCTCTGCCAGTAATCGATCATAGACATTGGCTCTGGCGGGAATATACTTATTTTCTGTTCGATAATGCTCGGTGTATTTCCACTCAATCAGTACCAAAACATTTCTCCCATCCGCCTTCTTCCCCAACATTACGGCATCAACAGATGTTGCATTTGCTCCCCTCTTATGAGATTTCTCCCCCAGATAATTCTGGCAGCCAACTACCTCAAACTCCACAAAACCATCGTCAACTTTAACTGCCTCTACAATCCCCGGGTGAATTGCCTTCAAGATTTCCGTCGCCACATCTTTCCTCTGGCGCAAAAAATAAAGATGGTTTAGACAAGCCACCTGCGATGAAAGCAAATGTCCGGTCGGTTGATGATTTCCCTGATCTGCCCACCATACAATCCCGTACCGTTCAAAATAGGCAAGCGCATCATCCCGGATATCATCCCATAAATTCAGCAAAGCATCCTGCAAGACAAATTCACGTGGTTTTCCCCTGTACACTCCTCCACCAGGATCACGAAACACATTATCCCTTATTGCAATTACCTTTTTTCGCTGATCTTCTATATAGCTCATTTTCCCTCCTTGTCAAAAATAATCGTAGTAACGACTTCAGTCGTTACCGCCCGCAGGCTGAACACCTGCGGGCGCCTGATTAATCTACACGCAAAATCTATTCCCTGCTGAACGCTGCCACCTCGCGCACCCGGCTGCCATCCTTGATTTGATAATACGGCACCCAGGCCACCCCGAACATCTCCACAAAAATATCCTTTTTGTACGGATTCAGCGGCACCTCGGAATCATCACTGGCAATTTTTGCCCACTTGTCCTTCGCCTGCTCAATGGCCGCATCCCGTTCGGCTTCAAGGGCATCCAACTGTTTCTTCAAAGCCGCCAACTCTTCTTCTTCCTGCTCAAAATCACCTTTGGCCTGCTGGGTCATGCGCCGCTTGGTGAGCGAAGTGGAAACACTGCGCCGCCGCCGCTTGCCAAGCATACTCAGCAGCAGCTCACCATGTGTGCCCAGTTCCTCCATCCGGCGCTGACCAATCTCATCCTCAGCCTCTTTTACTTCCAGTTCCTGCCGGCGCACTTTCGCTTCCAGCGCGTCCAGTTTTTTTTCAAATGCGGTTTCGAGTTTATCCACCTCGGCTTCCAACTCCTTCCGGGCAGCCTCGCTGCACATCTCACGAAATTCCGCTGAAGAAACATCCGGCCCGGCATATACCTTCAAAGCATCATTGGTACGCACGCGGACAGCGCCAGTGCGATACACCCAGTCCACGAACTCGCTTTCCATCGATTTCACCCCTTTGGCATCACTCAGCCAGCCCGGCAGCACATCAAAACTGGCATTCGGCTGCGGCTGGCGGTGCATGTCGCCGGCAGCCTGGGCCTGCCAGGGATGGTCTTCCCAGCGGATCGCGCGCCCGCCCATTTCTTCCACCAATGCCGCAATGCTGCGCTCATGCTCAACGCCATATTTCTGCGAAAAGTAACTCACCTCTGCCTGGGCCAGCAAGGCCGGGCGATACACCAGCCCTGCAACCTGCGGCGGACCGTCCAGACTCAGACGTGCCGCCTTTGCAGCCGCTGCCGCATCCAGGTCTGCGGGAAGAAAATACTCATCCAATCCCGATGGCAGCACAGGCGGTACGCTGGTGGTCGCTGCCGCTGTTGTTTCCAATTTTTCTTCGGCTTTGGGCACGCTGGCGCGCTTCGCAGCAGAAGCTGCTGCCTCTTTTTCTTCACGCAATTCAGCATGCACCAGCTTGTTCAATGCCGGAATCTGTGAACGAGTCAACGGTCCAGCCAGATAATTCATTACCCAGCGCGTGCTGAACAACTGCGGAGCGCTGCTGTGCACATTGTGCATCAAGAACACCCGCTTTTGCAACCCGGAGATCAACTTGTCAATCTCCTTCAGGTCAATATCCCCCCCGGCACTTTGCAAGCCGTCCATCAAACGCTGCTTGTCGCGCTCGGTCTGCAAGCGGCCAATGACCCACGTGCCGATATTGGAAAGTGCCTTGTAATCCAGATCGACCGGATTCTGGGTCGCCAGCAGCATCCCCACCCCAAAAGCACGTGCCTGCTTCAACATACGCAGCATGATCGTACGCGATGGCGGATTGGCCACCGGCGGCAGATAGCCCATGATTTCATCAAAATAAACCAGCGCCCGCAAACCGCCTGTCCCGCGCTGCGCCCGCATCCAGGTCTCAATCGATGAGAACAACAGCGTCACGAAGAACATGCGCTCGGCCTCACTCAAATGCGCCAGGTAGAAAACGCTGTGCCGCGGGCGTCCGTCTTCAGCATACAAAATCTGCTCAATATTCAGCGGCTGCCCCTCCAGCCAGCTCTGGAAAGAAGGCGAAGCCAGGAAATTGTTCAACAGCATCGCCAGATCAAAACGCTCCTTCTCCGGGAAGAAACTCTCCAGCGGAAAAGCCCCCAACCGCTCCATTGGCGGCTGCTGCACCTGCCTGATCAACTCCATCAAACCCAGCGACTGGCCGCTGCTCCAGGCAGCCTCAATAATATTCGCCAGCAAGATATGCTCTCGTGACCGCAGCGGATCAATATCGTTCATCCCGATCAAGGCCAGCAATCCTGTGACCGTGCTGGAAATGCGCTCGCGCAATATCTCGGCATTCTCCTCCCAGGGCAGCTCCGGTAAGGCAAACGAAGAAAGGATATTCACCGGCAAACCGGATGTCGAACCAGGCGTATATACTGCAAACTCTGCCGCCGCCTTCAACGCCAGCAGGTCCTCATGTCCCAGGCCCCAGTCGGCCAGGCCATTCTTCCACAAGGCGGCCTTCTTTACCGCCAGCGCCCCCATATCCACCCCATCCCGGCGCGCCTCGTCCGGGTCCAGCCAGGGCTCAAAATCATCCGGCAGCAAATCCGGGAAATGCAGCAGCAAATTGGTCAGGTCCCCTTTCGGGTCAATCACAATCGCCGGAATACCCTGCACAGCCGCCTCTTCCAGCAGGCCCACGCACATCCCCGTCTTGCCCGACCCCGTCATTCCGGTCACCATGGCATGCGTTGTCAAATGAGCAGGCTTATACAGCATCTCCTCATCCGTACCCTTCCCCGATTTAGGATCAAAAATCCGCCCCAGATAAAATTTATCCCTCTTCAATTCTGCCATGTCTGACACTCCTTCTCTACGCCTCATTTCCTGTCGAACAGGATCGATCTGTCGCAAATTTCATCATCTTAAAAATAAAGAGAACTCCTCCCTATTATAGAACAAACTATACCAAAGAAACCTGAAATCAACAGTCGCAACGGTCAAATAGCAACATCAAAACTTGTCTGATTTTCCCCTTGACAACTCAACAGAACTTGGTAAAATAATATTGATCCTCTACCGGTTGCCCCCCTCAATCGGCAGGGGATTATTTTTTTAATCCCGGCACCGCCTCAACAATCCGGATCATCCCCATGCACCGCGAAAGGCTTATCCCCCCAGCAAAAACGTAACCAGAAACGGCACCAGCAGGGTTAACACCAGCCCATTGATTACCGCAATCAACGTGGTTGCTGAATCCGTATATCGCTGAATAACCGGCAGGGTCGTATCCGAACTGGTCGCCCCGGCACTGGCGACTGGCGCCAGCTTGCCCCCCGCACGCACCAGCAGCGGCGTTAACAGCAGGGTAGATACCTCGCGGAGAATATTCGAAAGCAGCGCGACGACACCCAACTCCGCCCCGCGCACCTGCCCGATCAGAATACTGGACAAGCTGTAATAACCCAGCCCGGCCCCTACGACCACCCCATCCCGCACGCTCAGCCCGGGCAGCAGCAGCGCCGCCAATCCCGCACCCACCAAAGAACCCAGCACAACCCCCGCAGGCACCAGCAGCATCCGGAGATTGACATGGCGCAGGTAGGTGAAAAATTGCAGATCCAGCCCCATTCCCAGCCCGACCAGCAGCAGTAAAAGGCGCACAAGCTGCATCGAAACGCCATCGATCAGCAAAAACTGCGGCATAAATCCAGCAGTGCCGAACATGACGCCCAGGATAAACAAACCCAGTAATACCACACTGAACTTCATTGGCGCGGTTTCCCTGCTGTGATGTGGAATAATCCCCGGACCATCAGAATGCTGCCCGTCACCGCCCCCACGGTCAGCGCCAGGGCTTGCAAGCCCAAACTGCCCAAATTCTGCATCACCTGTGGATTGCCCCCCACTGAAATACCCAGCACCACCATCAATGCGCACACCACTACCTGGGTCAGCTTCTCCACCAGGGGCGCAAGCGGCTTCCGCTTGCGCAGAAGAAGCCCCAGCCCGACGCCCAACACAAATAACAGGATCAAAGCCAGCATGAATAACTCTCCAGAAAACAGAATACCGCAAAGATACCACAAATTCCGCTGGATAGCGTAGAATCATAACGTCATCAGTGTAGGATCGACTTCAGCCGTCATCTTTACTCGCAATGGGCCATGCAAAAAACCTTCTTTACATCTTCACGCAGCGGTCTTGGCATGCCCTCAAAACAGAAAGGCTCTCTCCATCATGACCATCCCCATTCTCTCCATCGTCGGCAAATCCGGCAGCGGAAAAACCACCCTCATCGAGAAACTGATCCCCGCACTCAAGCAGCAAGGCTTCCGCATCGCCACCATCAAACACCATTTTCATGCCGACTTTGACATCGACATCCCCGGCAAGGACAGCTGGCGTCACGCCCAGGCCGGCAGCGAGCACGTCATCCTGGTCTCATCCAGCAAGATTGCCGCCGTCCGCCAGCTCTCCCGCGAGCTGACCATTGACGAAATTGCTGCCGAGATCAAAGACGTCGACCTGATCATCGCCGAAGGCTACAAAACACCGCAAAAGCCAAAGATCGAAATCGTGCGGGCTGCCCGCAGCCAGTCTCCGGTCAGCGACCCCGCCGAACTGATCGCCATCGCCAGCGACCTGACCTTTGACCTGCCCGTTGCGCAATTTGACCTGAATGATGTCGAAGGGATTGCCGCGCTTGTCATTGAGCAGCTGCTTTCCTGATTGTTTTTTCCTTTGCTCATTGGTTCCTCTGTAAAAAAGTTTTCATGCAAACAGGAATTTGCCCTTATACCCGTCTGCATGCGGGATAGCATCGTATATCAAAATCTTTAGCAGGATGCGTTGGTAACGAACCGAAAATCACCTTCATGCAATAAACAGAGTTCGAACTGGAGCCTGTTGATGGGTGCGTTGGCGCATGCACAGCTCCTATCTGAGCCGGTTCTAAAAATATTGCTGTTTTTCTTTGCGGCTTTGCACCTTGGTGTGAGATAAAAAAACAAACTCTTCCACCCAGTGATACAATAAGAGCCATGAAAATTTTTAATGTCGGCGCTCCCGAAATCCTGCTCATCGCCCTCCTCGCCCTGGTCATTTTTGGGCCAAAGCGGCTGGTGCAGGTCATGCGTGATTTCGGCGCATGGCTGCGTTCAATCGCCAAATCCCCTCTCGCGCGTGATTTTGTACGCACCACACAGGACATCCGCAACATGCCCAATGAATTGCTGCGCGAATCCGGTCTTGACCAGGATTTAAAAGAAATCCAGCGCGCAGCGCAGGAGGCAGCACGCATAGACGAAATCGATACCGAACGCGCCAAACAGAACGAAGTAAATGAAACACAGGCAGAAGAAGAAACACAAAATATCCTCCCGCCTGCCCCTCCCCAAGAAAATAATCCTCAAAATCCCGCATAGTGCGGCAGGCACCAGGCTGCACGCCGCCCAATCCACCCCCGCGGTGATTTTTTATACACTGAGGCTGAATGAAAACCAAACAGATTTCAATGAAAATGCAGGTCATTCTGCTGACCATCGTGCGCGCCATCATGAATGTAAACACGCGCATGGTCTACCCTTTCCTGATGGTTTTTGCCCGCGGTCTGGGTATTGATCTCAAAACCATCTCGACCACCCTTACCATCCGCTCCTTCTTCGGCGTGCTGACGCCTTTTCTGGCCCCCCTGGCAGAAAAACACAGCCGTCGGGCCGGCATGCTGCTGGGCGCAGCCATGTTCGCCATCGGCAGCGGGCTGGTCGTCCTCTGGCCTACCCTTACCGCCTTCGCCGCCGCCCTCTCGATCACTTTCCTCGGCATGTACGTCTACATGTCCGCCGTGCAGGCTTACCTGGGCGACACCGTCCCCTATGCCCAGCGCGGACGGGCGATGAGCATCTTCGAGCTGGCCTGGTCATTTGCCTTCATTTTCGGCATGCCGCTGCTGGGCTTCCTGATTGGCCGTTATGGCTGGCAGGCGCCCTTTCCCATCATCACCGGCCTCGGCATTTTATCCTGCTTCGTCATCTGGGCATTCATTCCCAACAGCCTGCCGGAAGGCAACGGCAAGGAAGGCGGTATGCTCTCTGGGCTGAAAAATGTGTTTATTTCACCCGCTGCCCGCGCCAACCTGCTGCTGGTATTCGTCTTCCTCCTCGGCAATGAAATGATCAACCTCATGTTCGGCGTCTGGCTGGAAGACACCTTCGCCCTCAAGATCACCGGCCTGGGATTTGCCTCCATCGTCATTGGCATGGCTGACCTGGGTGGGGAAGGCTTGAGCACTTTTGTGATTGACAAACTCGGCAAAGAGCGCACGATTCGCATTGCCCTGGTGCTGACCGCCGCTGCCGGCCTGCTGGTCCCCCTCGCCAAAAACAGCCTCCCCCTGACCTTGGCCGCCTTGTTCATGGTCTTCCTCACCTTCGAGGTTGCCTTCATTGGTATCATGGCCCTCTCCAGCGAGATCCTGCCCAAAGCACGCGCCACCCTGATGGCCTCCAACGTGGCCGCTGTATCCCTTGGCCGCGGCGTGGGCGCCATCTTCGCCCCCCTGCTATACGGTATCGGTTATCTCACCAACGGCATTGCCGCTGTGTGTTTTGCGCTGATCGCTTTCTGGCTCGTCAAAAAAATTAAGGTGGAAGAGTAAACCCTGCCCTCCCGCAGGCTGCGACTTGACCTGATTTTGGCATGCTTGTGAAGCATTTGGCTTTGTGACTTCCCACAGTGAATATCCCTGCGGGAGGTTGTCTCACCGCAAGTTATCCACATCATAACCAGGAATAGACGCTATAGCTATTCCTGGAAAATATACCTACACCCCCCTATCCAAACACCCCCAACAAACCCAGCACACCAATCACCACGAAGATCAGCGGCAACAGCAAAAACAAAACGGAAACAACACTGATCCCGGGCTCCAGCACACATTTTTCGGGATCATCCGGGCTGTAATATACGGCCACATCTGCCCCGGGGGAAAAACGCGCGACTATTTTCTCCGCCCGCCGCCTGTTACTGGAACTGTAATCCGCAAACGAACGCCGGTCGCCACTGTATTCATACCCATCAACTTCATAAGTGTAACGGATATCAGCCCCATACGTGACAGACCGATCCCCATCGGAATCCCGACTGACATCCCTGGTTATCTGCGAATCAACCACCTTGCCCGGCGCTGTCGGCCAGTTCTTGGCTTTCATCCCTTTGAGCAATTGCCACAACAAGAACCCGCCAATAAGACCCCCAACGATCAAAAAAATTTCAGAAACAATTATCGACATTTTTTCCTCCAATATGGCAACCCCGGCACAATTCATCACCAATGGCTTCAACCGCAATCCGCTTCTGAGTTATCGGCTACACGCATTTTTAGGCCGCCAGTCCCAAAGCGGAGCGCGGATTTCACCCAAGATCAACAATCAGCCCTCTTAACCCAAATAATTAATTCCAGTGTACAACGAAGAAAAGAGAAGTTCAAGGGGCAGCGAACTACTCTACGACCACCCGCAAACCGGTGATGCGGCTGACCAGGTGGCGCAACCCCCACACGGGCAGCGCCAGGGCCAGATGCAGCGTCAGGCTGATCCCGAAAATGAGCGCCATCCCCAGCAAGGCCCGGTTTAACCACGGACCGAAATTCTCCAGCATCCACGGCCCTGCCCCGCCAACCACCAGCACCAGCAGGAGCAGTCCCAGTCCAATCCCCACCGGCCGCCAGGAATGCCGGTCCGATGCCGAGGGCAGCATCGTGCTGCTCACCGTAAAAGCCAGATAAAACCACAACCAGAAATCATTGCGCCCTGGCACGGCCAGCAGCCCCTGCCAAAATGGCCCCCATGCCCCCGCATGCATGAACCCCGCCAGCGGCGATAATCCCAGGCAGACACTGCCCAGAAAAGCAATCACTGCCCCGCCTGCAAGCAGGGGAGCAGTGCCTATTAACGAATCTGCAATTACACCAGCCTGCGCGGTTTCCACATATCCCATGCGCAGCTTCCCATTGTCTGTCAATTCAGGCAGCAGGGAAAAGCGGCCGGTCTTCACCCCCAGCACGCGCGCCATTACATAATGGCTGGACTCATGCAGCAAAACCCCCGGGAAGAAGAATAGAGAAAACAACCCCAAAGAGAGGTCCTGCCGGCGGGTGGTCAGCAAGAGCAGTGCCTGCAATTCACGGTGCAGCCAGCGCTGCACAAACAGGAACGGCAGCAGGCTGATCACCAGCCACAAGAAACCATCGAAAGCGATGGCAGAGATCACTTCAAACTGTCAGCAGCCGCCTGAACGATGCCGGGGAAATCGTCCGCTTTCAAAGCGGCCCCACCCACCAGCGCACCGTCAATATCAGGCTGATTGAAGAACTCAGCCGCATTGGCTGCCTTCACCGAACCACCGTACAGCACGCGTACAGCCTGGGAAACCGCTTCGCCGAACATACGCTTCAATGTCGGGCGGATATAGTCTGCTACCACCAGGTTGGCATCCTCACCGCTGGCCGCCAGGCCGGTGCCAATTGCCCAGATTGGTTCGTAAGCGATCACCACTTTTTCCGCCTGATTGGCATGCAAACCAGCCAGCCCTTCGCTCACCTGGCGGGTCACGACTTCCGCCGTCTGCCCGGCCTTATTCTCGTCCAGGGTCTCGCCAATGCACATAATCGGGATCAGTCCAACAGCCAGAGCAGCCTTAACCTTGGCATTCACAGTTTCATCCGTCTCGGCAAAATAAGCGCGCCTTTCGGAATGACCGAGGATCACATATCCGCAAAATTCCTTGACCATGCGCGGAGAAAGCTCGCCAGTGTACGCCCCGGAGTCTTCCCAGTGCATTGTTTGGGCGCCCAGGCCAATCCCGGTACCCGCCAGCATTTCCGACAATTTCATCAGGGAGGTATCCGGCGGGCAGATCACCTGTTCCACCGATGTAACGGGCTGCATGGCCGGCAAAAGCGCCTTGACCAGTTCCACAGCTTCCGCCACGGTTTTATTCATTTTCCAGTTTCCAGCTACCATTGGTTTTCGCATTTTCTTACCTTTCAGATATTAGATTACAAACACAAGTCTGCCAGCAAAACAGCAGGCTTGTTAATAAGATATTTTACCAGAAAGGGATTTAAAAATTCTGTGATGTGAGGCAGTGGATGGACCAATTTCCTGATTACCCGATCGACGCATTGCTGAACAACCGTTTCCCTGCCAAATATCACCTGGCCCATAATTAATATAATCAAAATGGTACAACTTCACATAATTATCGATATCTGTACTATAATATCAGTACATTCTATATTGCGATTCGCATTACGATGGAAACATGAGATGACGTCAACCAGCAATCAGACCCACCGAGAGTCATATTTTCCCGCCGCCTCCCAGCCAGAAATCCTGCTGGGCCGTAAACTGCGCGAGCTGCGCACCCGCCAGAATTTATCCCTGCGGGCGCTGGCTGAACGCAGCGGGCTGAATGTCAACACCCTCAGCATGCTGGAAAACGGCAAAACATCACCCTCTGTCAGTACCTTGAATCAGCTTGCCCTGGCCCTCAACGTTCCCATCGCACATTTTTTTGAAGTGAAACCAACAGAAAAGCATGTCGTCTTTACTCCTCATAGTAAATTGCCCGAAAACGCGGGCAGCACCCATATCCAAAACCTGGGCATTGACCTGGCCGGCAACGCCCTGCAGCAATTCCTCATCACCCTCAAGCCCGGCGCTGGCAGCGGAGACCAGACGATCGTCCATACCGGCCATGAATTTGTCCACTGTCTGTCCGGCAAAGTCCACTACCGGGTCAATAAGGAACATTACGTCTTGCAACCCGGTGACAGTTTGGTCTTTGAGGCATATCTCCCCCATTGCTGGAAAAACGACAGCAAAATCGAAAGCCAGATTCTTCTGGTACTTGCCCCGGCTGACGAAAGTGAAGAACCCGGCGGCCGGCATTTCTCTCTTGAATATATGAAAAAGGAATTCAATATGAAAATTGCATTGATCACCGACGACGGAAAAACCATCAGCCAGCATTTTGGCCGCGCCTCCCATTACCTGGTGATGACCATTGAGGACGGCAAAATCATCGACCGTGAAATGCGCCCCAAGACAGGCCACGGTCAGTTTCACACCGGCACCCACGAAGAAACCACAGATGCCGCGGGGCATGGCATGGGTACTGACTCGCACAACAAACACGTCAGCATGGCCGAAGTCATCGCCGACTGCAAAGTCCTCCTGTGCGGCGGCATGGGCCGCGGCGCCTATCAAAGTATGCAGCGCCTCAATATCACCCCGATTGTCAGCACACTGCGTGATGTCGAAGAAGCCGCCCAGGCCTTCATTGACGGCAAGCTCGTCGACCACACCGAACTGCTACACTAATCTCGTGGTCGCTTGCCCTCTTGATAAAGGGGCAGAGGCTTGAGTATTGTCAGCCTTTTGCCCTTCTTTATCAAGAAGCAGAAGCTTGAGTACTGCCAGCCTTTTGCCCCCCTTGTCACATCGTCCCCGAACGGGGAAAGGGGGGTAGGAGGGATATCCCCGGCGCAACAGAACTTCTCAAGCGATCAACAGGAAAGCTGCTCATTAACCTAAAATTCACCCCATAAGGAATACTCATGATCCTCTTCATCTCAAGTCAACACCCCGAACCCCAAAGTCCGATCAACGAACGTTTCGGCCGCTGTGAATGGCTGATGAAATACGATTCCAAAACCGGCCAGTGGACAGAACATCAAAACCCTGGCGCCGCACAATCCGGCGGGGCTGGCGTTGCCGCCGCCCAATTCGTCATCGACCACAAAGCCGATGCGGTCATCAGCGGTGCTTTTGGCCCCAATGCCGCCGGTGCATTCCGCGCCGGCAACATCGCCATGAAACTCTTCGGCAGCGAAGTATCCACCGTTGAGCAGGCTGCGGAATATTGCCTGCAGGACAAACTGGAAAGCTTTAAATAGCCCATTAGCGAGATCATGTCTATGCGAATAGCAGTCACCAGCGGCAAAGGCGGCACCGGCAAGACCACCGTCGCCACCAGCCTGGCCCTTAGCCTGGCTGGTGAGTATGACGTGGCCTTTATCGATTGTGACGTGGAAGCCCCCAACGCGCACATCTTCCTGCAGCCTATCCTAACCGAGCAGCAGGACGCTGTCATCCTCATTCCAAAAATAGATGCGAAAGTTTGCACCCTGTGCGGGAAATGTGTCGAGGTGTGCCAGTTCCACGCCCTGGCGAAGATCGGCTCGTCCATCCTGACCTTTCCCCAGCTTTGTCATGGCTGCGGGAGCTGCACGTGGAACTGCCCGGTTGGGGCCATCACGGAAGTGCCCAACCCCATCGGCGTCCTCGAATCAGGCACCACACCCGAAGGCATCCCCTTTTCCCACGGTGTACTCAAAATCAGCGAACCGATGGCTACCCCTATCATCCGCCAGCTCAAGCGCAAGGCGTTATCGCCGGATGATACGCTGACCATCCTCGATTCGCCGCCGGGCGCTTCCTGCTCGGTGGTAGAGACCCTGCGCGGGATGGACTTTGCCCTGCTGGTAACCGAACCGACCCCCTTTGGGCTGCATGACCTTAAGCAAATCACCGGCATCCTCGAAGAATTCAACATCCCCGCCGGTGTGGTCATCAATCGCGACGGCATCGGCGACAACCAGACCGATGACTTCCTCGCCCGGCAAAACATCCCCGTGCTGATGCGCATCCCCTTCTCGCTGGAGATCGCCGCCGGCCTGTCCGCCGGCACCCCGCTGATCAAGATTGACCCGGCCCTGCGGCAAGACTTCCTCAATGTCTATGCGCAAGCTGCTCAAATTGTCGCCGCAGCAAAAGGAGGAAAATGATGTCCACTCCTCCCGCCAAACAGCTCATCATCCTTAGCGGCAAAGGCGGCACCGGCAAAACCAGTATTACCGCGGCCTTTGCCCACCTTGCCAGCCAGTCCCAACACCCCATCCCCGCCGTTCTGGTGGATGGCGACGTAGATGCGGCCAATCTGGGGCTGGTCTTGCAGCCTGACCGCGCCGAACAGCACGAATTTTGGGGCGGCGCCATCGCCGAGATTGATCCCGACGGGTGCATCGGCTGCGGGCGCTGCACGGATGTCTGCCGTTATGATGCCGCGCTGCCAACAGCCGAAAACCCGGACATCTACAGGATCGATCCGCTGGCCTGTGACGGCTGCGCCGCCTGTGTGTATGCCTGCCCGCAGACGATCATCACCATGATCCGCCAGCAGGAAGGGCTGTGGTTTCACTCCCATGCCGCTTATGGGCATCTCTTCCACGCGGAACTCTTCCCCGGCAAAGAGAACTCCGGCAAGCTGGTCACCACCGTCAGGCAGCATGCGCGCCTTGCTGCCGAAGACAACACCATCCCCCTGGTGATCATTGACGGTCCGCCCGGCATCGGCTGCCCGGTCATCTCCGCCAGCGCGGGTACAGACCTGGCGCTAATCGTTACCGAGCCTGGCAAAGCCGGTATCCATGATCTGAAACGAATCCATGAAACCCTGCGCCATTTCCGCATCCCCACATTGATCTGCATCAACAAAGCCGACGTGTACCCCGCCGGTGTGCAGGAAATCCACCAGTATGCAGCCGAACAGGGTGCGCAAGTCATCGCCGAAATCCCCTTTGACGCAGCCATCCCCCGCGCAATGGTGCAAGCCCAGCCGGTAACGGCCTTCGCCCCCGATTCACCCGCCGCGCAGGCCATCCAGGATTTATGGATGTATATTGCAGAGCGCATTGGCCCGGTCGAAGCCTAAAAAACAGGGACAGGCCTGCCTTTACAGTTTCTGGTAATAAAAAAAACTGCTGAACAGTTCCCTTTTTTGTAGGGACAAGTTTCGAACCTGTCCGCACCCGCGGCAATGATATAGATTGTCTTGTGCAAGGAGGCACGCAATGGATACCCAGTCCTTAACCCAGGCCATCCACGAAAAATTACAAACCGTGATGGATCCCGAAACCAGCGCGGACGTGCTGCGCATGCGCCTTGTGCAAAACCTGAACGTAGACGAAGACGGTATGGTCAGTTACATCTTCCAGCCTTCTTCCCCCCTGTGCCCGATCGCCGTCACCCTGGCGATGAATATTATCGAAGCCATCAAGGAAGTCCCCGGCGTCAGCGGGCAAGACATCCAAGTCACCGGCTATCTCTATGCCGATGAACTCAATGAAACCCTGAAATCGGTTCTTTGAAAAACATGTTCAATCTCGATAATATGAAACGAACAAGGCCTCAGCATCAAAGCGACACGTAAGGGCGCATGGCGTGTGCCAAGCAGCATATGAATTAAAACACCCATATGTTGTGAACGACACCTATTGTTAGCCTGTTTATAAAATATCCATCCTCAGAAGGAACCCTATGAATGAAAAAGTGAAATTGGGCATCATCATCTGCGACCGCTACAAAAGCTGTGCAGGCGGAAAATGTTTCCGCGCCCTCAAAAACCGCGAAGGCGCCTTTGACATCTATGCTGACCAGGACATCGAGCTGGTCGGCTACACCTCCTGCGGCGGCTGCCCCGGCGGCAACATCGAATACGCCGGCGAAGAAATGGTCAGAAACGGCGCCGAAGTGATCCACCTCGCCACCGGTTTTCTGGTCGGTTATCCCCCCTGCCCCTACATCAACACCTTCATCCCCTTCCTGGAGAATCGCTATCCCGTGAAAGTGATCGCCGGCACCCATCCCATTCCCACCAAATATCTCGATATGCACACCAAACTCGGTACCTGGCAGGACCCCCGTTGGCAGCCCCTGCTGGCCCCCACCCTGGCAGACGAGGAAACCCGCCTGTCCTATAATTGAGGTCTGCATGAACACTACAATCGCCTTTGGACCGGTTCCCTCCAGGCGGCTGGGCTTCAGCCTCGGCATCAACCACATTCCCCCCAAGCATTGCTCCTACGCCTGCGTGTACTGCCAGGTTGGCCCCACGTCAGCCATGACCATCAAACGCCAGCCCTTCTACCCTGTCACTGAAATTGTTGATGCAGTGCGCCAGAAGGTCAATGAATGTGCAGCCATCGGCCAACAAATCGATTTTCTCACTTTCGTCCCTGATGGCGAACCCACCCTGGATAAGAATCTGGCTGCTGAAATTGACGCATTGCGTCAATTTAATATCCCCATCGCCGTAATCAGTAATGCCACCCTGCTGCACCACCAGGAGGCGCGCGAAGCCTTGCAAAAAGCAGACTGGGTCTCCCTGAAAGTGGACAGCGTCAACGAAGCCGCCTGGCACAAGATCAACCGTCCGCACGGTCATCTCAAGCTGAAAACCATGCAGGCCTCCATGCAGCAGTTCGCCGCCGAATTCAATGGCACACTGGTCACCGAGACAATGCTGGTCAGCGGCCTCAACGACACCCCTGCTGAATTAACCGCCATTGCGGACTTTCTCCCCACCTTCTCGCCCCACACTGCCTACCTCTCCGCTCCCACCCGCCCCCCGGCAGAAACCTGGGTGCATGCGCCGGACGCCGCGCACATCCACCGCGCTTACCAAATTCTCTCCAGCCGGGGAACCAATGTGGAACTGATCACCCAACCCGAAGACATCACCTTCGCCCTGACCAGTGATCTGCAATCCGACATTCTCGGCATCACCGCCGTACACCCCCTGCGGCAGGATGCTGTTGAGGAACTGCTGCGGAAATCCGGTGAACCCTGGCAGACAGTAGAGGCCCTGGTTGCCTCCGGCGCTCTGCTCAGGCTGGCATACGCAGGGGAGACCTTTTACCTGCGCCGCATGAAATAGTTGCGTGTTTTTACCCGCCGCCCGCCAAAAGAAAACTTCCCCGGCAGAACGATGCCGGGGAAGTGATTTTAAATACAGGCGTAAGGAAAACGAGCGCTTACTTTGCCCGGTTACGGGTAATCACATCAAAGATAACCGCTGCTGCCAGCACTGCACCTCTCACAATATATTGGAAAGAAATATCAATCCCCATCAGGTTCATCCCGCTGGTCAGCGATGTCATCACCAACGCACCAATGATCGATCCAATCACCTTACCCACGCCGCCTGCCGCAGAGACGCCGCCCACGTAAGCTGCCGCAATCGCATCCATCTCAAACAAGGTGCCGGCAGTCGTCGTTGCAGATTGCAAACGAGCCGTGAAGAGAATGCCGGACAGCGCAGAAAGCATGCCCATCGAGCCAAAGACCACGTAGGTCAATTTTTTAACACTGATGCCGCTCAGTTCTGCCGCTTCCGGATTGCCCCCAATGGCATAGATATGACGGCCAAGCACCATTTTTGTCGTCACATAATTGTAGATCACCATCACAATCAAAACCACAACCACCGTCCAGGAAAGCCCGCGGTACCCAGCCAAAACCCAGGTGATATATCCAATCAAAGCTGAAATAAAAATCAACTTAAGCACAAAAATTTCAGTGGTCAACACTTCAAAATCATAAGCCTGTTTTTTGCGGCGATCATTAATCTCATTGAAAATGAACAAAACAACCACAATCAAACCAAGCAGCAGGGTCACCTTATGCACACCTGGCAAAAAAGCCATCTCCGGAAAGTCAGGAATAAATCCGTTTCCAATCGCATTGAAGGAGTCATTCGGGATGATAATCGTACCCGTGCTGGCAGTGACCAATTGCAGCGCACCACGATAAATCAACCACCCTGCCAGCGAAGCCACAAACGAAGGAATCTTCATTTGCGCCACCAAAAATGCCGTCAGCATCCCCGCCAAAACACCCAGCGCAAGCACCATCGAAATGGCGGCAAACACTGGCAATTTCAGGTTGACCAAAAGAATGGCCGCTACCGCACCCAGAAAACCGGCCAAAAAGCCCACGGACAGGTCGATATGCCGGATCACGATCACCAGGGTCATCCCCACTGCCAAAACCGCAATATACCCAGTCTGATTCATCAGGTTACTGATATTGCGGGAAGAAAGAAATACGCCATCCGTCATAATTGTAAAAATCGCCATAATCACAAGCAATGCGATATACATACCGTATTCACGAATATTCTGGCGCAGTACCTTTTTCATATCTGTAATAAATGATGCCATCTTGACCTCCTCAGTTTGTTGCCAATTGCATGATTTTTTCTTGCGTTGCTTCCTCGATCGGCAATTCGCCGCTGATCCGGCCAGAGGAAACGATATAGACCCTGTCGCTCATCCCCAAAATCTCGGGAAGCTCAGATGAAATCATGATGATGCTCATCCCCTGTTGCACCAGATCATTCATGATCGTGTAAATTTCATACTTGGCGCCGACATCAATGCCGCGTGTGGGTTCATCCAGAATCAGGATATCCGGTTTGACGAACAGCCATTTTCCCAAAGACACTTTTTGCTGGTTGCCGCCGCTCAAATTGGAAACAAGCTGCTCAACACTCGGCGTTTTAATATTCAGGGATGTCCGGTATTCATTGGCAACATTCACTTCTTCATGGATATTTACCACCCCGCGGTGGGCGATCTCCCTCAAATTGGCAAGCGTGATATTCTGCTTCACATCCTGAATGAGGATCAGCCCATCACGCTTGCGGTCTTCGGTCACATACGCCACACCGGCTTTAATCGCATGGCCGGGATGGGTGAAGTTCACCGCTTCCCCATTCACAACCATCTCGCCATCGATTTTATAACCAGCCGGATTACCGAATATACTCAAAGCCAGTTCAGTTCGTCCAGACCCCATCAAACCGGCAAACCCGACAATTTCACCCTGACGCAAGGTAAAATTGACATTCTTGAGAATAGTCCGGCCCAACGCAGGGTCGTAAGCATTCCAGTTTTTAACAGAAAGTACCTCATCGCCCGGTTGCCGGCGATCCCGATGCGGATAAATATTCTCAATCGAACGCCCTACCATCGGTTTAATCAACTCATTTTCGGAGATGCCATCCTTGGCATCCAGGGTACAAATGGTCTGCCCATCGCGCAGCACCGTAACTGTATCCGCAATTTTAATGACTTCTTTCAACTTATGCGAAATCATAATGCAGGTCACACCCTGCTGTTTCAACTCTCGCAACAAATTCAGCAAGTTCTCGCTGTCATCCTCATTCAGTGCAGCCGTGGGTTCATCCAGAATAAGTAATTTGACATCCTTGCTCAAGGCTTTGGCAATTTCAACCAGTTGCTGCTTTCCGACCCCCAGGTCCTTGACCTTCACCGCCGGATTGACATCCAAACGCACTTTTTTCAACATGTCATTGGCAAGCTTGATCGTCTCATTCCAATCAACAACGTAATTATGTGCGACCTCATGCCCCAGAAAAATGTTCTCATAAACAGACATTTCAGGAATCAGCGCCAATTCTTGATAAATAATTGCTATGCCAGCTTTTTCGCTATCACTGATCCCTTTGAATTTTTGCACTTCCCCTTCAAAGATAATATCGCCCGAATAATCACCGTAAGGATAAACCCCGCTTAAAACCTTCATCAAAGTTGATTTTCCGGCGCCATTCTCACCCACCAGACAATGAATTTCATTTTTAGCCACACAGAAACCAACGTTATCCAAAGCTGTCACGCCAGGAAATTCTTTGGTGATATTCTTCATTTCCAAGATCGGAATGTTCATTGCTGCTCCATTCTTTTCAGCCAATAATCCTGACACCAGGGATAGTGATGGCCGAAGCCACCACTATCCCTCTTTACAGATTATGCTTTATTTTACTTCAGACCAGTGAAATCAGCAGCATCGTAATAGCCCGATTCAATCAAAGCGGGCACTACATTGTCACTGTCCACAGCAATCACTTCCGACTGTTTGGCAGGAACTTCGATCACGCCATTGTCGTAAGCACCGGTGGTCTCAGGTGTCCCGCCACTCAGCAGGGAAACTGCCATACCAATGGCATCTTTCACCAGCGTGCGAACGTCCTTGAAGACCGTCATCGACTGTTTCCCGTCGATAATGTACTGCACGGAAGCCTGCTCGGCATCCTGGCCGGTCACAATGTAGCTGGTGACATCTTTGTCAGCAGCAAACGCATCGGCAATTGCGCGCGCGGTGCCATCATTCGGGGCCAGCACGAACACATCACCCTTGTCGGCTGCGGTAGCAATCGTCAGATTGGCTTCAGCCAGGTTCTTGGCAGTGTTGAAGTCCCAGTTGGTGGTGATCTGACCAATGATCTTGCTCATCTCATCGCGGGTCAATGTCGCCTTGTCCTGTAACGCCACAGCCTCGCTGGAATTCTTGATCACGAATGTGCCGTCAACAATCTTCGGCTGTAAAACATTCCATGCACCTTCAAAGAAGAGGAAGGCGTTGTTGTCAGAAGCCGCACCAGCATACAGGTACAACGGATTGCCTGTGCCGCTGGCGCCATCCACCAGGTACTGACCCTGTTTTGCGCCGACTGCAACGCTGTCAAAGGTCACATAGTAGTCAACTGCATCCGTGCTGGTGATCAGACGGTCATAGGAAATAACCTTGACGCCTGCATCGCGTGCTTCTTCGACTGCGGCGGCCGCGGCATCACCGTCCTGCGGGCAAATGATGAGAACCTGAACACCCTTGGTGATCAAGGCTTCTACATTCTCTTTCTCTTTGGCCGATGAACCCTGGCTGAAAAGAATTTCGACATCATAGCCTGCGACATCCAGGGCATCTTTGAAGCGGGTTTCGTCCTGGATCCAGCGCGGCTCGTCCTTGGTGGGCAGCACGATACCAACAGCCAGTTTGCCTTCAGCAACCGGGACTGCGGCCTCATCCAAACCGGTGAAATCGCTGGCGGCATAGTAACCGGAGTCGATCAAAGCGGCTACCACATTGTCCTTGTCCACAGCAATCACTTCCGACTGCTTGGCAGGAACCTTGATTGCGCCATTATCATATTCGCCAGTAGTGGAGGGAGATGTGCCTTCCAGCAATGCCACAGCCATTCCAATGGCATCTTTCACCAGCGTGCGAACGTCCTTGAAGACCGTCATCGACTGTTTCCCGTCGATAATGTACTGCACGGAAGCCTGCTCGGCATCCTGGCCGGTCACAATGTAGCTGGTGACATCTTTGTCAGCAGCAAACGCATCGGCAATTGCGCGCGCGGTGCCATCATTCGGGGCCAGCACGAACACATCACCCTTGTCGGCTGCGGTAGCAATCGTCAGATTGGCTTCAGCCAGGTTCTTGGCAGTGTTGAAGTCCCAGTTGGTGGTGATCTGACCAATGATCTTGCTCATCTCATCGCGGGTCAATGTCGCCTTGTCCTGTAACGCCACAGCCTCGCTGGAATTCTTGATCACGAATGTGCCGTCAACAATCTTCGGCTGTAAAACATTCCATGCACCTTCAAAGAAGAGGAAGGCGTTGTTGTCAGAAGCCGCACCAGCATACAGGTACAACGGATTGCCTGTGCCGCTGGCGCCATCCACCAGGTACTGACCCTGTTTTGCGCCGACTGCAACGCTGTCAAAGGTCACATAGTAGTCAACTGCATCCGTGCTGGTGATCAGACGGTCATAGGAAATAACCTTGACGCCTGCATCGCGTGCTTCTTCGACTGCGGCGGCCGCGGCATCACCGTCCTGCGGGCAAATGATGAGAACCTGAACACCCTTGGTGATCAAGGCTTCTACATTCTCTTTCTCTTTGGCCGATGAACCCTGGCTGAAAAGAATTTCGACATCATAGCCTGCGACATCCAGGGCATCTTTGAAGCGGGTTTCGTCCTGGATCCAGCGCGGCTCGTCCTTGGTGGGCAGCACGATACCAACAGCCAGCTTCGCTTCGTCTTCCTCAGCAACAGGCGCTGCAGGGACTGCCGGATTACATGCCGACAAGACCATTACTGCCATTACCAAAATGGCGATCAAGGTATAAAACGAACTCTTCTTACTCATTGTCCTGTTCTCCTTTTAGAATATGTACAATTTGCTTGCTATTCACTACTTTAAGCTTGCTTTGTGGATATTGTTTCTTATCGAACTCCTTTCAATAGTTAATCCAAAATTTTGCGAAGATGGCTTTCCGGTTCAACAATCCAATGTTTTCCATACGCCCAACACAAATAAATCTGCCTAAAGGATCTTTACCATTAATCGGGAAATTCTTTGCACAAAGATACGAATAAATAAAGGTGTATTGCTTTCAAGGAGACTCAATACCATTAAAAGATAATGGATATGATAATATTAACAAAAAGCACAGAAACCGTCTACTCATAATTCCCCCATATAGACAAGGGGATTTCCCCCTATTTTATAAAAAAGCTAGAGAAGGGTCTCCTGGATGGTATCAATCCGTGGATGGGGAATTTCTACCACAAGCTGAGCGCCGCCAGACGGGATATCCTGCAGGCGGAACCGCCCCCCCAGTAAAGCCACCCGTTCACTGATTCCAATCAACCCGTAATGGCCTTTTTCAGACAATCCATTGATATCAAAATCCCTGGCCAACCCCCTGCCATTATCCTGAATAGACATCATCAACATGCGCGGCGTGGTATGTTCCAAAACAATTTGAACTTTTGAAGCTTTTGCATGCCGCCAAACATTGTTCAACCCTTCCTGAACAATTCGAAATACGGATAATTCCGTTGCTTCGGGCAAACGGCCCAGATTTTCATCCAACTGCATATCCACATGAATGGAGGTTCGCTGAGACCAATCGCGGGTATAGGATTTCAAGGCGGCTCCCACTCCGAGGCTGTCAATGGTTGGCGGCCGCAAGTCCCCGCAAATCCGCCGCAAATTCACCACCAATTCCCGAATGCCCTCGCGCACAACGGCCAGATCACTGGCCAGCGCCGGTGTAATTTCCTGCTCGGTTTCCATTCCCTCCAGCTCATAATTGATGCTCAGTAAATCCTGGATCACCTGATCGTGAATTTCCCGGGCCACATGCTTGCGTTCCTGCTCGCGTTCCGTTAACAGGCGGCGCTGACCTTCGATTAAAATAACATTTGCCTGGTCAAGCGCCTGCACTTGTTCGGCCATCTGCTCAGCCAATTGACGGCTCAATGTAGGTTCCGAAGCCAAATCATTGCCCAACAGCATCTGGTACTGACGCAATTTTCCTCTGGAATCGCGAATCCTGTCATAACTGTCAAAATCCCACACAGCATGGATGCTGGGGGACAGGGACTCATTGATCCCAAGCAAAATACTGCTGACCACTTCACGCGTGGTCTCATCCGTGCGCAAGTCAGCGGCAATGCGGCCCTGTTTAAGCACAACAATCCGGTCTGTTACCGCAAACAGGTCATCCAAATCAGTGGAACTAAACAAAACCCCCACCCCGTTTTCCCGCCAGGTCTGGATCAAGTCCAGCAATCGCTGCTGGTAAGGGTAAGTCAATAAAACATTTGGCTCATCGACAATCACCAGTTTGAGTTGATAAGTCAGCACCCGCGCAATCGAGATCAACTGGCGCTGCATCCCGGACAGGTTGGAGACTTTCTCGCGAGTGGATTTAAGTTTCACCCCCAATTGAGCCAGAATGCGGCGGGCTTCGCTATCCATTTTTGACTCATTGATGATCTTAAACCAGCCGCCATTTGTGGGCCAGCCAATTTCATTTCCCAAAAAGATATTGCTGACCACGTCATATTGATCGTTGAGAATGGGCTTCTGATAAATAATGCCAATGTCATGTGATTGGGCTGAAAAAGGCCAGATCAATTCTTGCCCGTCAAAAATAACGCTGCCCTCATCTGGCTGATACATGCCAGCCACCATCATCGCCAGCACCGACTTGCCCGATCCAATCGAACCTGCCAGACCAACCACTTCCCCCGGCTGCACATCAAAACTCACCTGCCGGATGACAGGCAAAGTTCCAAACGACTTTGACAATTTTCGAACACTTAACAGCGGTTTCATGTGATTATTTCTCATAACTGCCCAGAAAAGCAGCTGCAGGATTTGGGCAAGGCACCCTGTCGAGCATTCTCATCCGCTATTCCGCTCGCCAATAACAACCCGGGGCAGTTACGATTATACTTGATTAAGTCTCACCCCATTGTGGCAGCTTGTTCGGCGGGAGTACTGAAATGTGTAGAAGCATGCCGCACCAGGAAAGGAAACTCGAAACCGCTGGATGACATTCATCATCCAGCGGTTTCTTTTCACGATCATCAAATTTTCACTCAGGAACAAAGCAAACCCGAGGACAATCCTTTTCTTATAGAAATACAGGCGAGAAATGGCAATCCTATTTCACCCAAACCGGATTGCTGATCAGGCGCGTTGTTGTATAATCGCGCCATTCAATCCCCGGGTGTTTCGGATTTTTGTAAACCTGATGAAGCTCTACGCGGTAATAGCCGGTCTCTGCGGGGTGGTGATCCACGACCGTCCATTTCGTCCATTCGCCGCTTCCCGGCTCAACCAGATCGGTGTCAAACAACAAGCCATCGCGGAAAACGAAAAGGCGCAGCGGTTCCTCGCTTTTTATTTGCAAATCAAGACTTACAGGTTCCCCTTCCGTCTTTATGCTTTCCCCCATCTGCACAGTTTGGCCTTTCGCATTCCTCGCAGTAAAACGGAGTTCCGGCCCTCTGCTGATATACACTCTTCCAGACCGCAAACCCGCAATGATCCCCGCCTCACTCAATTCATCTGCATAAACCCAGGTCACCACCTGATTAAGGCGATCGGTCCCGGTGAAAGGATCATGGCTGTCTGTGCCGCCCACCCCAATAATTCGATGTCCCTGATTCAACAATAAATCCCATAAACCGGGGTGGAAATGATTATTGGCGCCTTCCAAATTGTGATAAATTTCCATCAGATCTGCCCGTTCCCATTGAAAGTCGAAGGATCGCCAGGCAAGATCACTACTGAAGGGATGGTTGATGCAAAATAATCCTTGCTGATCATGAACCGCATCAGCCGCCTGATTCATGCTCCAATCAGGGCGATCCACATATACATCTACCCATTCATTCAGACCATGTAAATTTGCATGACCTTGATGGCTGGTAATTTCCAGTGATCTGATCAATGCAATCTGACGTTGCTGTTTCAGTTTTGCCAACTTCCACCATTGACTGTTGGTAAAATGATCCGTGAGGCTGAGAAAATCCAGGCCAGCATCCACAGCCGCCTGAACCACAGTGGCAACCGGGTACTTACCATCACTCTCAGTAGAATGGCAATGCAGTTCGCCCTTATACCATCCTGGCTCGGGTCGTACCACAACCTGCGGATAATCCAATTGCACCGCAGGTTGAACTGGATCAAACTCAGCATACATAACCAACCGGCAATCAACGTCTTCACCCAGTCGTTCAATGTCAATCTGTGCCCGCCATTCCCCCGCTGGTATTGCTCCTGGAACGCCGCCTTCGCTGGCCTCATCAGGACTAACCCATAGCTCCAGGGCAATATCGCCCTTGCCGCCCGGCTTCATCCGGTTACCGCGAAACCCATCAGGATCATGAAGCGAAACAAATAGCTGGGCAAGCTTTTCTTTGTGAAAAGATAAAACAAGGCCCACCTTACTTGCATTTGGTGGAACAACCACAGAATAATCAATATAGTGAATTCGAGGGCTTACAGAAATGTGTTTCGTCTCATCAAGTAAGATGGAACAGTTCTCTTTTCGAACACACAGAAACAAATCGTCGGAAGAATTTATCATTTGTACTCCAAACTATTTTCAAATTCATCAGGGGCAGAATACCTGTAAGGATATTCTGCCCCTTTCAATAAATAAGGTTTACCCTAAGGGATTAAGGGAGGATCAGTGTACCATCTTCACGAGCAATATCGATTAATTCTTGCAAATCACGCTGCAACTGATCCAAAACAGGTTTCACTTCTTCTTCATTCAAAACAACACGATCAGCAGCAGGCCGCTCAAGGGAAACGTACTGGGGAATATTGATCATCGCGCAGGGGGTTTTGAAAATATACTGAACCCCTTCAACCGATGTTTCCCAGGACGGATTTGCTTTATAAAATTCCTGAACTTCGGGCAGCTCGGCAACGCTCAACCGGGTGGGCAGATAGCCGGTGTTCATGTGCCATTCCGCTGACTTTTCCGCACTGGTCCACCAATTAACAAAGTCCCAGGCAGCTTCTTTTTGTTCCGGGGTAGCCTTGGCGGAAATTGCAATATTCCCACCACCGCCCAACCAGGCTTGACCAGCAGGGCCGGCAGGCAACAACGCAAAGCCCCAATCGAAATCAACCGTATCTCCTACACGTTTTTGAATGGCAATCGAACCAGAATACATGGCAACCTTACCCTGGATGAACTCGATAGCAGCCTGATCAAAAGGTCCTGACAAATTAGCCGGCACCAGGGAATTATGGGTGTAGTGAAGGTCTTGCAAATACTGAAATGCTTCAACGCCAGCTTCACTGTTCACCGTGATATCGCAGTTTTCATCACTAATTGGCTCACCAAACGAAAGGAGGAATTCATGTGAACGCCGGAAAGTGTAGCTTCCGTAAATATCATCGCCCAGGGCATTCAGCTGTTCAACATATTCAGCGTATTCTTCCCAGGTCTGCGGAGGACGTTCCGGATCTAACCCCGCCTGACGGAAAAGATCTTTGTTGTAATACAGACCCTGGTAACTCCGATTAAACGGTAGCGCGTAGACCACGCCGTCATAAGTAAGATCACCCAGCAAACCTGGCGTGAAATCGTTCATATCTTCTTCGCTCGCTAAATTCGCGATTGGCTCTAAAATGCCGGCTTGAGAGAAGAAAGGTACAGTTTTGTAGTCGATCAAAGTAACAGGAGGAAAATTTCCGCCAACGACAGCAGCAATTTGTTTTTCCAGGAGAGGCTCATAATCGCCCATATTTACTTCTACAATTCGTATTTCATCCTGGCTGTCATTATATTCCTTAACCATATTCTTCACGCGCTCGCCCAAATCTCCGCCAAGCATCGTCCAGAACTCTAACTCAATCGGGTCTTTCTTGTCAGCGGCAGCCGGCTGTTCAGGCGCAGATGCCGTATCATCCTGAACCACTTCCGCACTATCAGATTCGGTGGTGCCCTCTGCCGCAGGAGCAGCCGGGCTACTGCAAGCGGTTAAAATGAGGCTGAGAGCAATCAAAACAGCAAACAATTTGGTAACAGTTTTCATTAAGAATCTCCTTTTTTTAACTCAGTACTAAATAAATATCTTTTTGACACTTCAAACATAGGTAACTTACAAGATTTTTGAAGTTCATCCTCCTTCCTTATGCGTGCAGTCCGGTTCTGGATATACCTTCCACGAAATAGCGTTGCGCAAATGCGAACAAAATCATGATCGGAGAAATTACAATGACCGTTGCTGCCATCAGGATATGCCATTGGGAACCGCCTTCAGATCCTGCTCGCATTGCAACCAGACCCAGCGGCAGAACGCGCATACTATCCGAACTCGTCATAATCAACGGCCAGAAATAATCATTCCACCGCCAGTTAAATGTTAGTAAAGCAAGCGTGATGATCATTGGGGTTGAAAGGGGGATCATCACATGCCGCAGAATTCTAAGGTGCCCCGCACCGTCAAGCACTGCAGCGTCGACAAGATCATCTGGAACTGATAAAAATGCCTGTCGGATCAGGAATGTTCCAAAGGCTGTTGCCGCATTTGGAAGAATTAGGGCCCAGTAGGTATTGAGCAGTTTCAGATCTGTAATAACAATATAATTCGGGATGACCGTAACTTGCCTGGGGATCATCAATACCGCTAAAAACAATAAAAATATAAAATCTCGGCCAGGGAATTTTACGCGCGTAAAAGCATAGGCACACAAGCAAGCATTGGTCACTTGAAGAACCATACCGCTGATACTAACGATCAAACTATTTACCAGATACTTGTCAAAAGGAGCCGCATTCCAGGCATCAACATAATTTCGCCAGGAGGGGGGATTCGGAATCCATTTCGGCGGAAATGAATAAACCGCCGTTAAATCCGGCTTCAGACTGGTGGAAATCATCCAGGCAAAGGGGATAATCACAATGATTGAAATTCCGATCAACAAGATTACAGAACCGATTTTAAAGATGGACTCTTTACCAGATTGTGTAAAAGGCGAAGGTATTTTTAATACAGACATAGTAACTCTCTCCGAAAATGGTTTAAGGGCCTATTGGTAATGTACCCAACGTTTTGAAAGCCGCATTTGAATAATGGTGACCGTTAAGAGAATAATGAAGAGCACGGTTGAAATCGCCGCAGAATATCCAGCCCGGAAGCTGACAAAAGCTTCTGTATAAATGGCATAATTGATTACTTTTGTCGCATCAACCGGACCACCCTGTGTCATTACCGCCACCTGGTCAAAAACCTGGAAAGCACCCAGCAAAGAAGTTACGATCAAAAAGAAAATGGTAGGAGAAAGCAGCGGCAGGGTTATATATAAAAAGGATTTAAACCGGTTTGCGCCATCAAGCTGCGCCGCCTCATAATATTCACGGGAAATATTGGTCAGGCCTCCCAAAAAGATCACCATCGCATATCCACTCTGACGCCAGGTGTTCATGATCAGCAAGGCAGGCATGGCCCAATTCACATCCGTTAGCCAACGCGGACCAGTGATCCCAAACCATGAAAGGCCGCTATTGATCAACCCATAACTGGGATCAAACATCCAAATCCATAGCACAGCCACAGCTGCCGTTGTGGTCACATAAGGAGAGAAAATTATCGTGCGGAATAAACCGCGTCCCGGAATTTTTTGGTTTAATAAAAGCGCAAAAATCAACCCTAACGTTAAGGAACTGACAATCGTTCCCACCGCATAGTAGGTCGTATTCAGCATGATTTTCCAGAATCTCGGATCCGTAAATAATCTCTCAAAATTCGTTAAACCGATAAATTTTTTCACCGGCGAAAGGAAATTCCAGGAAGTAAAACTTAAATAAATATTGAAGCCCAAGGCATAGTAGACAAAAACCGCAAAAATGATAATGGATGGCAGCAGGAATAATAATCCTGCAGCCAAATCCTTGCGATTTCGCCTGGATCCAAACCAGGAAAACGAATTTTTCATCTGGTAAAAAAGTTTATTAAGCTTTCCTACCTCCATTTGGTTTTGTTTCAGGTTCATATGCAATCCATTCCTGTCCTGTTAGAGAATATCTTGATGTAACGTCGTCGTGTTGTTCCTGCCAGCACATAAACAAAAATTTTTGGGATGCTTGTCAAACTTTGATACTCAAAAAACTGTAATGCCGTAATGAACAAGGGGGATATTACCACATAGGCACTCTTCTTCAATGAAAGCATGATTAATGGTCTACGTATCATAATTGCCACTGCATTAAGTTCACATAAAGAACCTGTAAACAGACAATAAAGGATTTTGACAGCACATTAAGCTGTTTTGTTTTATCAGGCTATCTTGAGGTGTCCCAAAATGGGATATTGACAAGCAAATGAAGGCTTTAAATACACAGACTTCTGCCTGAGATAGTCCGCCGATGTCATTTATATTGCCGGAACCACTTCTCCCTACAGACCATATTTTTCTTTGGCGATTTGCATTTTCTCGTCGAAGCGTTTCGCTAGCGTGGTGGGGGAGGGCGAGTCTGCCAGTTGTTCCAGTACAGTTATCATGCCGCAGGTTTCGATTTCGCGATCTCATCAGATGCTGTTATTAAATTATCCAATCGTTACAACTTTTCCTGCCTGAACCGCCAGATCTAAATTAGCAATTCCGATTTCATGGATCACCCTGCCGCCACGAATAACCAGGCCAACTCTTCTGTTTTAATCTCCAAGAAAATCAACACTTCCTGATTGTAAAAATAATAATCAGGCTCAATGCCCGATATATAACAGGTAAACGCCTACGATAATTCCAAGACTGAGCGCAACTTTGGCTGTTACGCTTAAGGCTTTGTTTCTTAACGGCACAATGCCAGGAGAAAAATAATTGAAAATGGCAGAAAATAATAAAACAAATAAGGGCGCAGTGGCCTGACTTGCCGAAACCAAAGCCAGCGGCCCTCTGGCAAAGGCTAACGCGAGCACCATCAAGTTGATCAATGCGAACACTTCAATTAATGCGGTCATCCAAAACACTTTCATTCCCGAGCGTTGGATGGGCAGGAGGACTTGTTCACGCAGCGATTTACGGCTGAAGATGTATAAGACCGGAAAAAGCATGCCCAGGCGGCTGAGGGCAAACGCGTCCCAAAACGCCAATTCTGAAACAGCAATTTTTAAAAATACTTCCGACAGGCTTCTAAAAAGTGTCGCCGCGATGACCAGCCAAATGACCTTGTTAAGTTGTATCTTGCCACCTTTTTTCGACGGCCCTTCCCAGGTTAGCAGCACAGCGCAGGCCACCACCGTAAAGATACCAACATAATTTACAGGTAAGAAAATATTTCCAAAAATAATTGTCCCCCAACCTAAAGAAAAAATGGGGCTGATTTGTGAAGCACCAGACACTGTAGATGCATCTGCTTGAAGCATGGCCCTGGAAAAAATGATCGCCGACCCAAAAAACAGGAAACCAGGCAGCATGGCCATTAGCACATCTGTAAAAGTAATTGCCGAAAACAGGTTTAGACCGATCCTGACCAACAAAATGATTAAACAATACATCCCCAAAAAAAACGCGGTAAAGAAAGGGTACGCGATAGGATTTTTATAATAGCGCTCTAAAAAAATTTTATCGGTTGTGCCTATTAAAGCGGACAAAGCCATGGATATTAATCCTAACGAAAGCCAGTGCATGAAACTCCTAATTTTTTTGAGGCACGCTGATTAAGCCCCGCTTGAAATCATAATTTATTATCTGCCAGGCATGAGGTTGCCTGGTAGCGATTGAAGTACAGTGCCATACGAAGAGCTGTTTTTTCGATGACCAATAAAGCTGATATGGAGCCATACGCTGCGGCGATCATTGGGGCGTGGGTTTTTACCATGCCCACAATGAAACCACCTCAAAAAGCATCTCCTGCGCCAGGTGAGTTTCAAAGCTTTTAGGCACCAAGTGACAGCCGTATATCGTCCAATAGGCGTTGCGTATGGCGTCAATGGAAAGCGGGTGATCTTGCAGAATTTTCCAAAAGAAATTTTGTTACCCGGTTGACATCACATTATTGATACTAAAGTTTCCAATGGTCACAAAAGATACGCCCATTTATTTACCTGAATCTGGAAAAGCGGGGATAAAGCCCCACTCGAGATTGAATTTTTCCATAGATAGATGATACGCCAGCAGATGAAGTGGAATGCTGTACAAAATCGGTGCCAGCAGAGGATCTACCACTGGCAAATGAACAACAGTGTTTGCTACTTTAGAAGTCTCTTTTTCACCATTCGAAACCAGAGCAAAAATCAATCCGCCGTCATATCTTGCAACTTCTGCGGTGTCCAGTGCTCGGTTGTGACTGTTTTGGCCGGGTGCCACTAAGATCAATCGGTCGCCTGGTTTTAAGGAGCAGCAATGATGAAATTCTTCCAGCAGGATGTCTTCATCATATGTTGCGCTGGTGCGTTGATAACGATTGAGGTCTTTTACTGGTCAGTTGAAGATTCATTTACCCTTGTTTTGGGTCGTGGGTGTTGAGATTCCATCAATGTGTTCGCTTCGATAAAAATAAATGAGAAAAGTGCAGATAGGAACTATCCCTTTACGGCGCCCAGCGTTAAGCCGCGCACCAGGTATTTCTGGAGGAAGAAGGCCACCAAAATTGGCGGGATGATTAACAGTGAACCAATTGCTGATACCTAGTAGTGCGTATTCGCCCGCAAAGTTAGAGGCCTCGACCGGCAGCGTGCGGGCGTTGAAGGAACTTACATAGGCACTCTTCTTTACTGAAAGTGTGATTAATAGTATGTCTATCATAATTGCCACTACATTAAGTTCACATAAAGAACCTGTAAACAGACAATAAAGGATTTTTACAGCGCGCAAAGCTGTTTTGTTTTATCCAAGCTATCTTGAGGTGATCCCCCTATAGGGAATTGCCTGGAGAGCGGCGAAGAAACTGAATTTCCAAACGATCAAACTCCAGAACATTTTTACAAATAGCCGCCTATCCCATAAAATATCATTCTTTATCTTTTGTTTATGAATATCTTTATGTATTTCTTACGGTTTTTCATCTATAGTAGGTATCAGATAAGAGCGTCCAAAAATATTCTTAGATATGTAGCAACTTCACAAACCTTTTGGTGACAAGTTGCTTTATGTCGTTATCTTTTTTTTGTTAAGCCCGTTAGAATTTTTTGGTCGTATGCCAAACAATCTCATTTAAAGGATATTTACTTATGGAAATTATTGTTCCAATTAAGCAAGTGCCCGAGACCAGCAATGTCAAAATGGATCCGGAAACGGGCACAATGCTGCGAACCGCCGTAGAAGGGATTGTCAATCCCCTGGATTTATTCGCAATTGAAGCGGCATTACGACTACGCGAAGCGAACGGCGGCACAGTAACCGCCATCACAATGGGCCCGCCAAAAGCAGAAAATGCCCTCCGTGACGCCCTGGCAATGGGATGCGATCAGGCCGTCCTGCTGAGTGACCGCCGGTTCGGCGGATCAGATACCTGGGCAACATCGCATGCACTCGCGCAAGCTATTAAAAAATTATCTCCCTTTGACCTTGTAATTTGCGGAGAACGTGCCACCGATGGTGAAACCGGTCAGGTTGGTCCTGGTATTGCCGCATGGCTTGATCTGCCGCTTGCGACCTATGTCAGCCAGGTAATCGATGCCGGGACGGACTTCTTGCGTCTCGAAAGATTCACCGAAGGGGGGCGGGAAGTGATCTGGTCCCCGCTTCCCATGGTGCTCACGGTTGTGAAAGAGATTGGCAATCCCCGCCTCGGCACTATCCGCAGCAAACTGAAAGCCCGGAAAGTGGATATCCCCACCTGGGGCGCAGATGACATTGAAGCCAATCAGAAATGGATTGGGTTGAAAGGTTCTCCTACCCGTGTGGTAAAGATTTATTCTCCTCAATTGGCCCGAAAAGGCCAGGTGATAGAAATCAAAGAGCCTGAAGATCTTGAAAAAGCGGGGGCGGCTTTTGCACAATTCCTTAAAGACCGTGATCTAACCAATTTTATTCCTCATTACAATGATAGAGAGTGACCCATGGCCGATGAAATTTGGACCTTTTCAGAACAAAAAAACAATCAATTACGAGAAGTATCCTTTGAATTACTGACATGGGGACGTAAACTTGCAGACCAGCGCGACACCCCATTGTGTGCAGTCGTACTGGCAGACGACATCCCCGAGACCGAGTTAAACAAGTTGATTCAATACGGCGCGGATAAAGTATACCTGGTACAAAATCCAATTTTTGCTCATTTCCTGGTTGAACCACAGGTACACACCATGCAGCATCTCGTGGAGATTTACCATCCTGAAATCATCCTGGCGGCAGCCACAACCACTGGCCGCACGGTGATGCCCTATTTATCAATTTTGACACATTCTGGTTTAACCGCAGATTGTACCGATTTGCAAATTGAACCTGAAACCGGCAATCTGCTCCAAATCCGCCCTGCCATTGGCGGCAACATCATGGCAACCATCAAAACCCCGGATACGCGCCCACAAATGGCGACAGTACGTCCCAAGTCAATCAACCTGCCAGATGCCGACCCCTCACGAACGGGAGAAATTATTACGGTAACCGTTCCCGCCAAGGCTCTTGCATCCAGAATGAAGTTTGAGAAATACGCCTCAGAAGGAACTAACACTGCCAGCCTTGAAGAAGCAAACATCGTTGTTTCAAGTGGGTTAGGGCTACAGCCGGAAAAATTCCCGCTGGTTGAAGATCTTGCCAATGCACTGGGGGCAGTCATGGGTTCATCACGTCCTCCTGTGGATCACGGCTGGCAGCCCTATGTCCGCCAGGTTGGGCTGAGTGGTCGAACCATCAGTCCTGAACTTTACGTGGCATGTGGCATTTCTGGCGCCGTCCAGCATCTGGCCGGAATCCAGACAGCAAAGAATATTATTGCCATCAACAGCGATCCAGAAGCGCCCATCTTCCAGGTAGCAGATTTTGGGATCGTGGGGGATGTGGACGATGTACTGCCCGTTTTAAAAAAATACGTGGATGAAATGTAAAACATTGTCACAGCATTCCTGCCGGAGTGCAGGAATGTTAGTCTGTTTACAATAAACAAGAATTTCACAGAACAACAAAAAAGGAGTGTGCATACTATGGATAAAAAGCGTGTTGGGATTATCGGAGGCGGCATTGTGGGAACCGCACTGGGGTATCACTTAAGCCTGCACCCCAATATCGAAGTCAGCCTGTTTGAAAAGGACCAGATTGGTTCGGGTACGACGGCAAAATCAGCTGGCACAGTTTGCCTGTTTGATGATTCGATTTCACATGAATTTTGGCAAATGCGGCTCTTCGGTTTCCAGACCTATGAACGCATGGAAGCCGAAGAAAAAGGGGCAGCTGGATTTGATAAAACCGGCACCCTGGTGGTTTGCACAAACCCCGAAGTTGAAGCTTACACCAAAGCCGGGATCGCCCTCGCCCAAGGGGTCGGCTATTCCGGGGAATACATCACGGACAAGGCCCGCATTAAAGAAATCCTGCCTGATCTGAATCTGGACAATGTTCTTGGCGCCGGTTGGACGGCAGATGATGGATACTTTGATGCCACCATGGCTTCCAACACCTTCGTCAAGAAAATGAAAGCAAACGGCGGCCAGGTTTTCACCTTCACCAAAGTAGAAGCGCTCAAGATCACGGATAACAAGGTTACCGGTCTGGAAACCAACAAAGGCAGTTATGACTTTGATATTGTGGTGGATGCTTCCGGTGCATGGACCCGCTACACGTCACGGATGGCTGGCCTGGAACTCCCCATCTGGCATACCAAGGCAGAAGTTTTCTTCCTCGTTCCCCCAGCCAAGAAACTTTCCTACACCTTCCCGGTGCTTAAGTACCCCCGGTTTTATGCACGCCGCGAGGGTGACAATATCTTCATCTGCAAAGCACATCTGACAATGGACCTGAGCGATCCAATGCACGCCGGAATTTGGGATCCCGACAAGCTAAAACCGACTGGTGGAACGGATGATTATTTCCTCGAATTCCTCTTTGGTGAGCTAGAGGAACATGTCCCGGGGTTGGTTGATTCGGGCGTGGCCTCTTCCTGGTTAGGCTATCGGGCAGAGCCGCCGGACTTTTTACCTGTTCTGGGTGACACTTCGGTGGAAGGATACATGCTGGCAATTGGCTGCGGCGGTAATGGTGTCATTGAAGCCCCAATGATTGGTCAAGACCTGGCCCTATACATTGCCTATGGTCAGAAATCTCCGCTTATCGAGCGTTTCGCATATTCGCGCTTCGATAAGTAATTTTCCAAAATCGAAAACCACACAAGGCTGATCCGCGCAACTGCGCGGGTCAGCCTTGTCTCATTAATAATTTTCCCGCAATAAACTGAATAACCACTCCATCAGTGGTATAAATAGCACATGCCGAATACAAACATTTTGTTAGCGGATGACCACGCCATTGTCCGTGCGGGCATCCGCAAAACCATTGAAGAAATGCCGGGCATCCATTGCGTCTGTGAGGTAGGCAACGGGCCACAAGTACTTGCCGCCCTCAAGGAACACGATATTGACTGTCTGCTCATCGATGTAACCATGCCCGATTTTGAACCCATCACCGCCATTCGCCACATCAGAAAATTGTACCCGCAGCTAAAAATCCTGGTGGTCAGCGCGTACGACGATGATGTCTACGTCCAGGGACTGCTGGGGGCAGGCGTGAATGGCTATCACATGAAAGACCAACCCCTCAATGACCTCAAACTAGCGGTAGCACGGGTATTGGCCGGTGAACGCTGGATCACCAGCTCATTAATCGACAAGCTGATCGAGAAACCGGAAAAAAACGCCGCCCTGCCCAATCTGACCAATCGTCAGCGCACCTTGCTGCAATGCTTGCAGCAAGGGCTTGACAACCAATCCATTGCCCAGGAAACGGGATTAAGCATCAAAACCATCGAAAATCACATGACCCGTCTCTACCGTCAACTGGGCGTCCAAAGCCGGTTAGAAGCGGCCAATTTTGTCATGCGTCACCCCCAAATCCTGGGGAGTCCTGAACAAAACACAAAATTCACCCAGGCACTCACCGCAAACAGCAGCCAAAGTGAAATGTCCATCCTGGTCGTTGACGACAATGCCCGCTACCGCAAGCAGCTGCAGCGCATGATCTCAAAATTATGTCCCAAGGCAAAGATTTTCGAAGCCGAAGATATTCCCTCTGCGGTGGAGATCGCCCGGCAGGTCAACCTCAAACTTGCTCTGGTGGATGTCGTGCTGGGGGATGTCAACGGGATCAACTGTGTGCAGCGCATCAAAACCTATCGCCCGGAAACCCGCATTATCCTGATCAGCGCCTATCCTGACCGCGAATTTCACCGCCAGGGTCTGGAATCTGGCGCCGTAGCCTTTCTGGATAAAAAAGACCTGGGACTTTCCACGCTTCGCCAGGTGATCGATGATGTACCGGAATAGACTCCACATACATTCTCGTCCTGGACAGGTATAAAGCGATTATGACCCTCCGCATGGAAAGCATCGTTGCTGCCCGCACGACCTTCAATGGCCGTGAAGTTGACTACTTCTCCGGTACGGGATACCTGGGGCTGCAAAGCCATCCCGCGGTGTTAAGCGCCGCCCAGGACGCCCTGCAACGCTACGGTCTCACCACCGCCACCTCCCGCGGCGGATACGGCGAGCACCCCCTGTATGACGAACTGGAACGCCAGGCCTGCGCCTATTTTGGCACCGAAAAAATGCTCTACTTCGCCTCCGGTTACATGGGCATTTCCGTGCTCACCCAAACGCTGCATCACCCCAACGACCACATCTTCATTGATTCCTCGGCGCATTTCAGCCTGTGGGATGCCGCCCAGGCCACCAACCATCCTGTCACCCCCTTTCATCACCTTTCAGCTGACTCGCTGGCAGAAAACCTGCGCCGCGAACTGCTCCTCAATGAACGCCCGCTGGTCATCAGCGACGGCGTCTTCCCCATCTCGGGGGAAATTGCTCCCCTGCCAGATTACCTCGCCCTGGTCAATCAGTACAACGGGCTGGTGCTCCTCGACGATGCCCACGCCGCCGGCGTACTGGGCGAGCATGGCCGCGGCACCCCGGAATATTATCATATTGACGACGAACATTGTCACACTTCCGCTACGCTCAGCAAAGCCCTGGGCGGCTATGGCGGAGTGATCTGCGGCGCAGCGGACTGGATTGAGAACCTCGACCAAAACGCCCGCATCTGTGTTGGCGCCAGCCCGCCACCCCTCACCATCGCCGCGGCCTCCGCCCGTGCCCTGGAAATTGCCCGCACCACCCCGCAGCTGCGCCAGACCCTGTGGGAGAATGTGCGTTTGGCCCGCAGCGGCCTGCGCCAGCTCGGCTGGGAACTGCCCGACACCCCTGTACCGATTCTCTGCCTCGGCCTCCGCCCCGGCATTAATCTTGAAATGCTGCGCACGGGACTGTTCGAGCAGGGCATTGCCGTCTCGCATGTGCGCAATTACACCAGCACCCCCGCCGGCGGCGCGCTGCGCATCGCCATCTTTGCCACCCACTCCGCAGAACAGATCAATCATTTAATTGAAGAACTGGCTCGAATGCTCTGACAAATCTCCTGTCTTTAATTGTTGTAAAGACAAGTCTTTGCGAAGCATCCCGTTGGGCCGACCTGTCCGCCTTCTCCAGCAATTCCCGTAGGCCGCCAAAACCTCCCCTGCCGAATCAACTCAAAATCACCCTTTGTAGGGTGCGTTGCGAAAAACACGCTAACGCACCAATCAGCAAGCTCCAATTCGAAGCCTTCCAAATCCCGGATTAACCTCTGGTGCGTTCAACTGCGAACGCATCCTACATACAGCTGCTCCAATTCGATTTTTCTCAAACCTCCGCGGAGGGATAAATCATCTTTGCCTCGAACATACAACAAAAAAAATACCGCCCGCAGCGTGTGCCCTGCGGGCGGCTTGATTATCGGTGGAAATACATCCTAGAACCCGTTATTCTTGATGACTCCCTGATACCACAGAGCAGAATCCTTTAAAATGCGCTGCTGGGTCTCGTAATCATTCCAGATGATTCCGAAGCGCTGCGAATACCCATACCCCCATTCGAAATTATCCATCAGGGACCATACAAAATATCCGGCCAGCGGCACGCCTGCCTCAATTGCCCGCTGGGCAGCAGCAAAATGATCGCGCAGATACTGCGTGCGCTTCACATCCCGCACCCGTCCGTCTGCATCCGGGCCGGTGGAATAACTCGCCCCATTCTCGGTAACATACAGCTTGGGAATCTGATATTCATAACGCAAACGGCTCAGCGTATAATATAACCCCTCCGGGTAGATCTCCCAATCCATCTCGGTTCGCTCGCCCTGCGTCTCAACCGTAACCGGAAGATTTTCTTCCTCCGGCACCTCGGCGCGGACGATCTGGCGGAGATAATAATTCAGGCCCACAAAATCCATCGGCGCGGCAATCGCCTCAAAATCTCCCGGTTGAACAACATCCATCACATCTTTCCCTGCTTCTTGCTGGTAATATGCAGCCGCATCCGCTGGATACTGCCGCCCATGCAGCGGATCCAGGAACCAGCGCACCCACATCCCGTCCCCAAGACGGCAGGCATCACGATCCACCTTGCTGGGCGAAGCGGGTATCGAATGGTTGACATTCAGGACAATCCCGGCCTCGGCCCCCGGGCTGTTGCGGCAGATAACCGGCATGGCCCAGCCATGCGAAAGCAGCAAATGGTGCGCCGCGCGCACGGTTTGTACCACATTCTTTACACCCGGGGCATGGTTTCCTTCCAAATGTCCCAGGATAGCTGCCACTGCCGGCTCATTATGGGTCATCCAGTTCTTCACCCGATCTCCCAGATGCGCTGTGATCGCTTCTGTGTATTCCACAAATGCTTCCGCGGTCGAACGCTGCGGCCATCCGCCCTCGTCCTGCAGAGCCTGCGGCAGGTCCCAATGATACAGGGTCACAAACGGGGTAATGCCCGCCCCCAGCAGCTCATCGACCAGCCGGCTGTAAAAATCCAGCCCGGCCTGATTGACCTGACCGCGCCCCAGCGGCAGAATCCGCGGCCAGGAGATGGAAAAACGATACGCCTGCAAGCCAATTTCTTTCATCAAGGCCACATCTTCCCCATAGCGGTGATAATGATCGTTGGCTGTATCCCCGGTATCGCCATTCAGAATCTTGCCCGGCGTGTGGGAAAAACGATCCCAGATCGACTCGCCCTTGCCATCTTCCTGCCAGGCACCTTCAATTTGATAGGAAGCCGTCGCCGCTCCCCAGATAAAATTCTTTGGAAACTGAAACTTGTTTGTCATGTTCATATCCTCAAATCACAAATAGATACCTGGCAATGATCACCCGGCCAGTTGAATTATATCCAATATATCCCAATTTTGGGAGCGCTCCATGATTGGGGAGTAGTCAGGTTTTGTAGAATCACCCTCACTATCGTTTCAAATGAGCCGCTGGGCCGCGAAACGTAGGCTAAGCTTGTCGAGCCATAGTGGTGGGGTAGGCTGAGCTTGTTGAAGCCGCAGCGGTGGGTAGGTGCTCTATGTCCCAATATGCTCCATCTTTTGATTACTCCTTATGATTTGACAGGTTCAATTGGCTTGCTATAATGAAAAGAAGGGATGCCCGATCCAACCCTTGACTCAATGTGTATAGTGTGTATAATGATTAATGAATGGTCGTAAAATCATCGCCAGGCTCAAAGAAGATGGATGGGAGCTTGTCCACATCAAGGGCAGTCACCATCAATACAAACACCCGCGTAAACCCGGACGCGTGACGGTCCCTCATCCCGGGAGAGACCTGCCGACGGGTACGGTGCGGAGCATCTACCGCCAGGCTGGTCTGCCTTGGCCGGATACCAAGTGAGTCCCCCATGCGATACCCTGTTGTCATCCACAAAGACCCAACCAGCGCCTACGGCGTCACTGTGCCCGATCTGCCGGGCTGCTTCAGCGCGGGTGACTCGCTGGATGATGCTCTGCACCTCACAATCGAGGCGATTGAATGCCATGTGGAAGGTCTCCTGCTGGATGGCGAAACCATCCCCCCCAAAAAAACTTTGGAAGAACATCAGGCCAACCCAGATTTTGCAGGCGGCCTGTGGGCCGTTGTGGAAGTTGACCTAAGCAAACTCTCTGGCAAAACCAGACGGGTGAACATCACCCTGCCAGAGCGGGTACTGATCCTGATGGACCACTATGCCAGCGAACACGGTAAAACGCGTTCCGGGTTGATCGCCCAGGCCGCCGTGGAGTACATCGCCAAACGTCAGGGTGATGAATGAAAAAACTGCCATAAAATGCGGTCTTTTTATACAGCAGACAAAAGAAAACTCCCGATCAACAATCACCATTGTAATGACCACTTCAGTGGTCAGTCCGTACTCGCTGGAACGGCTGAAGACGAACCTGTATGTTGCTCATCAGCCCTGGCAAGAACAATTATTTCCTTGCCTACAAACCTCAGACCGTCGATTCCTTTTCGTCCCCCGCTTCATTCACTACCCTGAACTCATCCAGTTCAACATGGTTCGCCTTCAATGTATCCACAATCCACTGGTGGTCAAAGCCCATCTTCGCTGCCACGGTGTCCGGCTTGACTGGCACCGGCCACAGATCATGCTTGTGCGGTATAAATTTAGCCCACCCCTCTACCTGTTTTGACCACACGGGGTAGATCTTTTTGAACAACCCGCGCGAGGTGATATGCGGTTTGCTCTTGATAAATCCCTCAGATAATTCCAGCACCATTGCTTCCGTACGCTTGCGGATGTTCGCCAGCTGCACCCGCCCGGCAATATAAAATGCCAAAATTATTCCAAGAACCAGCGCAACAATCAATTGATTTTCCAGCATCCAGTCCAGCAAAGGCGCGAATGCCGGCCCCAACATTCCCCGGATCAACCCTTGAACCATATCCACCACCTGTTAATTTCTTTCGATTAGATTTCTTTGCGGCCTGGCGGCTTTGCGCAAGATAAACCATACGCAAGGGCGCAAACCCCAAAGGAAGGAGAGCATCATCCTGCAACCATTATACTTCCTTCAAGATGAGAGACCGGAGCAGCCCTTGATGGCATGCTCCGGTCCTGTAACGGTACCCCTTACAGAGCACCAAACGATCTAGCTTCGATTATTCTTCATCGCCGGGGCGAGGGCCGCCAGCAATGGCTTCCCAGGCCACATTGTTCTTCTGATAGAAGAAAATGATCACAGCCAGGAGTAGCACACCAACTGCCAAACCAATCCAGCCGAGGCCAGTTCCGGTCAGGGTGACCAACAGATAGGTCAACGGGTTTGTGCCATCACAAATGCTGGAGATCCTGCTTGCGCCTTCGGGGAAGACGAAGTTGGCATCGATGGCAGCCGCAGTGTGCAGATCGCACATCGCGGTACCAATCATCAAACCAATCGCAATCACAAAAGTGCCGATGATCACGCCACGCACAATGTTACCGCGGGTAACCGGAGCAGCCATCGCCAAAACGAAAGGCAGCACAGCCAGGTCGGCAAACGGCAGAATGCGGTTGACGCCCAGGGCGCTCAAACCAATTGCCAGTGCGATGGTGATCGGGGTCAGGATCAGGCCCAAGGCAATCGCGGTGGGGTGACCGACCAAAACGGCAGAGTCGAGACCAATATAGAATTCGCGATCGCCGGAGCGTTTCTGCATGAATTCGCGGGCAGCTTCGGAAACCGGGATCAGGCCTTCCATCAAAATAGCAACCATGCGGGGGAAGAGCATCATCACTGCGGCCATTTCGATTGCCAGCACCAAAATTTTCTGGATTTGGGTAGTCAAATTGCCAACGCTGGCATCGCCTAACCAGGCAAAACAGCCAACCAAAGCACCCAGAATAGCACCCATCACCAGGGGTTCACCCATCACACCAAAGCGGCGGCGAATGGCTTCGGGATCGGCATCCACTTTATTCAGGCCGGGAATACGGTCAATCACCCAGTTGAGCGGGATAGCAATCGGAACATAGGCAGCGGTGAAACCATGCGGGATGGAAATGCCGGGCAAGTTGTACAGTTTCTGAATGGCAGGGGCAGTCCAGTCCGCCAGGAAGAGGACGATCGCTGCGTTCAAGGCAGCCACACCCAGGGACAGCGCCAGATTGCTGGTGGCAGCATATACCAGGCCGCCGGTGAAAGCGAAATGCCAGAAGTTCCAGATATCGACGTTCAAGGTCTTGGTGGCTCTAATCGCCAGCATGAAAATATTTACGGCGATCCCCACGGGGATGATCCAGGTACCCACTGTGCCGCCGAAAGCAATTGCGGCAGCAGCCGGCCAACCCACATCCACCACATCCAGCTGTACGCCAGTGCGGGCAACCATGGCCTGGGCAGCGGCGCCCAAGCTGCCGGTCAACAGATTAAGCACCAGGTTGATACCAATGAAAGCAGCACCAATCGTAAGAGAGGCCCGGAAGGCTTTACCTGGCTTGGCGCCCAAAATCAAAGCAATGATGAAAATCATCAAAGGCATCATCAATGTGGCACCCAGACTCTGCACCCAATCAAAAACAGCAGGGATGAAATTTAAAATCGTGTCCATTTCTTGTCTCCTTGTGATATGAAAAACTGAAAAAATTCGAGATTATTTACAGGCTTTATATTTCATCTATCGTATCCGCGCACCTCCTCCTTCCATTGTGGAAATCGATAATTGCTAATCCAGCAGCTCAGAATCGCTGCTCAAGCCCATGCCCATTTTGTTTCGCAGGGCAATCAATTTTTCAAGCGAGTCTTTCGGCAGGGGGACTTCACCGCCCAAAGAATTCACCAAAATCTGAATATAAGCCGTCTGTTCCAGCACTTCCATGCGGGAATAAGCTTTCCAGATATCCGCACCCAGGGTGATGGCCCCGTGATAAGGCAGCAGCACAGCATCGTGCGTTTTCACCAGATCCGAAACCGCATCGCTCAATTCCGTTGTGGTCGGGGTACCATACGAGGCAGTCGGGGTGGAGCCCACAAACAACAGCCCTTCATTTAAGACCTGGGGGCGCAGCGGGATGCCGGCCGTGGTCAATGCCACACAATGAGAAGGATGCGCATGTACCACGCTGTTCACATCCGGGCGCTGGGCATAGATTTCCAGGTGCATACTGGTTTCAGAAGTCGGTTTCAGGTTTCGATTCGCTTCAGTGGCTTCACCCGCCTTCTCCCCTTTGCCATTCACAAAGATGATATGGTCAGGGGTAAGGAACTGTTTAAAGGGAATCGACGGCGTCATCAAATACAGATCATCATCAAAACGCACCGAAACATTGCCCGCTGGCCCGCCAATATATTCACGGTCATACATCAACCTGCAAACCGTACAAATATCTTCCCGAATTTGTTTTTCTTTTACAGACATACTCATTTAAAAAGGACTCCTTACCCAAAAAAATTATTTGTCGCAAGCCTCTAAAGCCGCAATGATCTGGTCAATGGCTTCTTCTTTGCCAATCCCCGTCAGAAAAGCCAGGGTGCGGATGATCGGCACGCCAATGTCGCTGGAGAAAGAGGTGGTAGTCACCAGGACGTTAACCCCATTCAACCGACCCATAATTTCCGCAGTCTTGCACTGCCGGATGATCACATCAATCCCGCGTTCTTCCATGGCGCTTTCAATCGCTTTGGCTGCCATCGTGGAAGTGGCAATCCCTGTCCCGCATGCGACCAAAATCGTTTTTTGTTTTCCCATCTTCTTCTCCTTGACCCAACTTTAAAAATAATAACTGCACGGCATGAAACAAAAAAGGCTTCAACCTTTCAAGGAAGCAAACACTTCCTCAATGGATGAAGCCTGAACCAATCCTTCAATGGTTGCCGAATCTTGCAGCACAAGGGCAACCTCCTGCAGCATTTCCACCTGTACTTTCGGATGATCCAATGCCATCAAAATCACCAGATGGACTTCTACCCCGGCGTCAGGATCGACCATATTCTGAAAGATAACCGGATGTTTCAAGGTAGCAACCGCCAATGCAGAATGAAGGACATGCTCCGCATCTGTGTGGGGAATGGCAGCATTATAAGCTGCTCCTAAAGGCAAACCGGTCGGCAGCTCACTTTCCCGGGACAATGCGGCAGCAACGAAACTCTCTTTAACATACCCGGCAGCCAGTAATTTTTCGCCCAGCGTCCGGATCACTTCAGCAGAATCTTTTGCGTCCATGTTTAAACAAACCGCATCAGGAACAATCAATTCAAGTATTTTGTTAATCATCAATTCGTATCCTCAAGAATTCGTCATAATCGAATGACCGGCCCGGTCACTGCCCTGCCTGAAATGCCAAATAAATTATTATCAAACTGAAACAATGCACTGCCCTTCCCCCCGCCTCCCCCTATATGCAGCAGATTCAATTGTTCAGCCTGCGAATTTCGATGATATCTTTTGCTATCCCTGCATAAAAACTCATAAACGTGAGTATATACTCACGTTTATGAATTTAGCATATCCGCAAACCGATGTCAAGATTTTAAAGGAAATTCACTCACATCCACCTGACAGCATTCACGTATGTGAACTTTAAGGTTTGCGTTTTCGGCGGCTGTACTCCCTCTCCCGCAGGAGAAAACCTGCATACAAAAAGTCGAGGAAGCGCGGGCTTCCTCGACTTCTCCTTCAAATCTCAGTCAACCTAGATGAACAACGTCGCATTCGATTCATCCGATGAGGCAATAAAGGTCGCCACACCGGCAATCTCCACCCCGGCAATCAATTCTTCATGCTGAATACCCATCAAGTCCATCGACATCTGGCAGGCCAGCAGCCGCACCCCATTTTCCTGGGCCGACTGGATCAGCTCCGGCAGCGAGTCCACATTCTTTTTCTTCATGATCGCCTTAATCATGCCGGTTCCCATACCGGCCATGTGCATCTGTGACAGGGTCAGTTTCTGCGCCCCGCGCGGCATCATCAAACCAAACATGCGCTCCACCAGGTTCTTTTTCACTGGCACATAGGTATCCTGGCGCAGGATATTTAAGCCCCAGAAGGTAAAGAACATGGTTACCTTGTGCCCCATGGCTGCCGCCCCATTGGCGATGATGAAACCCGCCAGCGCTTTATCCAGGTCACCGGAGAAAATGACCATCGTCTTGTCCTGGGTCGCCGTGCCAACTGCCGGGGCTGCTTCTTTTTTCATGCCCTTCTGAATCTTGGCCGTGATGACGGCGCCATCCTGATCCACCGAAATAAGCCTGTTACCGGTGCGGTCGGCCCAGGCTTTCACATCACTGGTAAAGCCAAAATCGGTGGCCGTGACCGTGATCACATCGCCTTCTTTGACTTCCTTGACCTTGTTGTAGAGTTTAAGAATCGGCCCCGGGCATTGCAGGCCGCAGGCATCAATCGCAAATTCGTCACCCGAAACATATTGCAGCGGGGGAATCTCCTGGATCTCTTCCCGGCTGGAAATCGACACATTCTCAAAGATATCGAAATTCGACTGGCGGCCAACGGCGTGGGAATAGGTCTTGTATCCCCCGCTCAGGTTGACTGCCTGATAGCCATGCTGTTTGAGAATGCACGCCGCAAAATAGGAACGCTGCCCGGTCTGGCAGTAGACAACCACCCGCCGATTCTTGGGAATGTCATTGATCCGCTTCCGAATCTGTTCCAGGGAGATATTTTTCGCCCCGTCGAGCATGCCTAACATCAATTCTTCCGGGGTGCGCACATCCAGAATGAAATCCTTCTCCCGGTCCAGGCTGCCGATCTCGTCCCAGGTGATTGACGCCACATCACCGCGCAGCATATTGGCCGCCACGAAGCCGATGATGTTCACCGGATCGCGGGAGGAACCAAATGGGGGCGCATAGGCCAGCTCCAGCTCTTCCAGATCAAAGACGGTCATCTCCCCATGAATTGCCGTGGCAATCACATCCACGCGCTTGTCCACCCCCTCAATCCCCACTACCTGCGCCCCGAGCACCTTGCCATCCAGGGCAAACAACAGTTTGAAAGCCATCGGGGAAGCGCCGGGATAATAGCCGGCATGGTTGGCAGCGTGGATGATCGCCGACTTGTAAGCGATGCCTTCCTCTTCCAGTTGCCGACCGTTCAACCCGGTGGTTGCCACGGTCAGTTCAAACACCTTGACGATAGAAGTACCCTGCACCCCTCTGAATCCCACGTCACGCCCGGTGATGTGATCCGCCACAATCCGTCCCTGTTTGCTGGCCGGGCCCGCCAGGGGCAGTGCGGTCGCTTTGCCAGTCTGGCGCTGGGTAACTTCCGCCGCATCACCAATCGCGTAAATATCAGGATCAGAAGTCTGCATGGCCGCATTGGTCACAATCGTTCCGCGCTGGCCCAGTTCTAATCCGGCGTCTCTTGCCAGCTGATTCTCCGGACGCACGCCAATCGAAAGGATCACCATCTCGGCATCTACCTTGCGGTCGCTTTGCAAAGTCACCTGCAGCCATCCCTCATTCCTCTCCCCAATCGACTTCAGCCCATCACCCAGTGCCAGGCGCACCTGCTTGAACTGCAAGTGCTGATGCACCATCGCCGCCATTTCATAATCCAGCGGGGCCATCACCTGATTCATCATCTCGATTACCGTCACCTGGATGCCCAGATGGTGCAGGTTTTCGGCAAGCTCCAACCCGATGAAACCGCCGCCCACCACCACGGCACGTGCCGGCTTCTTTTCGTTGATGAAGCCCTTGATCCTGTCCATATCGGGGATATTGCGCAGCGAGAATACACCCGGCAGGTCGCAGCCCGCCACCGGCGGCACGACAGGCGATGCGCCAGGCGAAAGCACCAGCTTGTCATACGCCTCGGTGTATGCTTCCCCGCTGACCACATTTTTCACCGTCACGGTTTTCTCTGCCCGATTGATCTTCACCACTTCATTGTTCACCCGTGTATCCACATTGAACATGGCATGAAATTCATCCGGTGTGACCACCAGCAGCTTGTCGCGATCCGAAATCACATCGCCAATATAGTAAGGCAGCCCGCAATTTGCAAAGGAAATATAGGCACCGCGTTCCAGCAGCACAATTTCCGCATTTTCATCCATTCTCCGCACACGGGCCGCTGTCGAAGCGCCGCCAGCCACACCACCAACAATCACTACCTTCATCAATACTCTCCTTGGGGATTAAGCAACCTACTCAAATAAATTTAAAGATTGCGCCAGGTCAGCCTGCGCCTCCCATTGGGAAGCGAGAATCCCGCGCATCAAATCCAAAGCCGCAATAATGCGCTCATCTGCCAGTGAATAATGGATCGAAGTACCCTGACGTTCTGTAAGCACCAGACCGCGCTCCCGCAGCACCCGCAAATGCCGCGAAACGGTGGACTGGGGAAGATCCAGTGCTTCACAAATCTCATTCACACAATGCCCCTGCTCTGCCAGCAGATATAGAATCAAAATCCGCTTCGGGTCTCCCAAAGCAGAACAAATGCGCTCGTGTATCACATTAATCTCTTGTTCCAGTTTTTGTTTATCCATTCTCTTTCCTTTGCATATATCCGCACAACCGAATATATGCATATAATACCACTGCCTGTGAAATTTGTCACGAATATGTTCGTAATTGAGGAAATGATTGGGATTCGGATAAATCAATTAAGAAACCCTGCAACAAAACAGCTCCCCATCCCGTGATGGGGAGCGATCAACCTCTGGTACCGCCCTTCATTAGCAAGAGTTACTGTCCGTTGGCAGAAAATACTGGGAAAATCCCCCTGTGCTACTTCCCCTTTCGTAAATAAATAAACCAGTACATCAAACCCACCAGGCCGGCTCCGCCAATCATATTTCCGACCGTTACCGGCAATAAATTATTGAACAAGAAAGATTGCCAGGTCAGACTGCTTACATCCACCTGATGCGCCATTACAAAAGCCGGATCAAAAGCCTTAATCAACAATCCGAACGGAATGAAATACATATTTGCAACAGAATGTTCAAAACCTGCCGCAACAAATGCGGTGATCGGAAACAGAATGGCCAGGATTTTATCAGTGGTAGAACCGGCACTAAAGGTCAGCCAAACGGCTAAACAAACCAACATATTGCACAACACCCCTAGCGTTAAAGCATGAACAAACGTCAGGTTGCATTTACTCACTGCGAATTGGAGTGCTACTTTCCCTACTGCGCCACTTCCAGCAGTATATTGGCCGCTTAAAAAGACCAAACCAGCAAGCAACACCGACCCAATCAAATTGCCGAGGAAAGCAATACCCCAATTGCGCATCAAAGCTGCTGTCGTAATTTTTCGATCTGCCCAGGCAAGAACAATTAAATTATTACCTGTGAATAGTTCAGCACCAGCGATAACAACCAGAATCAGGCCCAAACAAAAAGCCAATCCCATTAACAATCGCGCCACACCATACGGAAGGGTTGAAGCGCCGGCATAAACAGTGGTCGCAAACATGGCCCCCAACCCAATAAAAACTCCTGCAAGGATAGAAAGTGCTAACAAAGGGGAGAAAGCGAGCGTAGATTTTCCCACACCAATCGTTTCAGCCTTCTCAGCCATTTCTCGGGGGTTTAATCCATCGATATGGATTTCTCCAGTCATATTTTGCTCCTTAGATCTTGTATTTTCTACCGCACATTCCTCAAGAACCAAATAAACGCGCCAGGGCCATTTGCTGTAAACGTTCCATATCTCCCACCGTCTCCAGACCTGCGAACTCACCCACACCTTCAAATTCGACCTCGCCCGTTCCCAAATTCACCAGCCGCACCGCGGCCACTGCACTCAGGGTTTCAGCGATCCGCCGCCCCATGCCCTGCGGTGTCGGAGCAAGCAGCAAACCGCCCTCTGAACGGGTCGCGTTGATCTCCAGACGGTGGGTGTGGTTGCGCATCACCCAGCGCACATGCTGATCGCCAACCTTCAGTTCCAGGATACGGCTGCGGGTATAGGTAGCAAAGCGGTGCAGATGACCATCCCGCCAGAGGCCGACAATAAAACCAGCAAAAGACCCACCCATCCACGGAATGATAGCAACCGACGCCGTCAGGCAAGTCCGGCGCTGCTGAAAATGATTGGTCTGCATCCACACCCAGGCCTGCGGAAACGCATGCCCCCAATCCTTTTCGATATATCCACGTCCCCCAGAAAAATCATGCGCCTCACCATCCACTTCAACGCTGCCCTGCACCGCATGGTCAAAACCCAGCACACCATGATAACACTCCATCCGCGGCATCCAGGCAAACCAGCCCATCACGCCGGGCGAAAGCAGCCGGACCGGCCAGGAAATGGGGGCGTCAAAATAAAGGTCCCCCCTTACAGTCTGAAGGGGTGTATCAATGTCCAGTTCAATATGATCCAGCCGGAAACGATTATTTCCAACACAGACCTCAAATTCATCCGGCGCAGCCTGAAATGCAGCTGCTGGATAACGATGATAGGCTGCCTGTCCGGTAACGCCATCCAGCACCTGAACGAAAGCGTGGCTGTCTTCATCAGATCTTCCAATAAAAATACCGGGGATGAAAGCATAACGATGCTGGCCTGTTGTATCAACCACCTTGAAATACCACCCTTCAAATAAAGGCGGGCGCAGTACATCGCCATGAAACAGTTCCGGGCGAAGGATTTTTGAGACGAAAAGAAATTTCGATTTTTTCATCGATAATAAGTACAACCTTATCGCCAATGCATATTATTTAAACCATGCGCATATTTAATCGCATTTATCATGCAAAAACCACACAAATTCTTCCAGTGTGATCCCGCCAAAATAATCATTCACATCTATGCCAGCCAACGCTGCGGCCAGCGCTTCGGTATCATAGCGCACGCCTGTTAAAGCTGCTTCCATATCCGCCATATCGCCATTTCCCAGAAAGTCACCATAGAATTTGACGCCTTCAATCCGTCCCTGTTGCACATCAATGCGTGCATCGATCTCGCCAAACGGGAACCGCTGTGTACGCTGCACATTGAATCCCGGCGAGCGGCCATAATTCCATTCCCAGCGGTCATAACGTTCCTCAACCAGTTGATGCACCCCTGCCCAATCTGTTTCGGTGAGGTGATACTGGGGGATGGAAGCCGCCCCCGCAAAGATGCCCTCTAACAGCCGCTGGCGGAACGCTTCCGTGGTCATTTGTTCCGTCATAAACTCGGAGATATTCGCAACCCGGCTGCGCACCGACTTGATCCCCTTGGAAATGATCTTGCTCATCTTCACATTCAGCGCCGCAGATACATTGTCCAGTTGGGCATTGAACAACAGCGTCCCGTGGCTGAACATGCGCTTGCTGGTGCTGTACTGTGCGGTACCCGAAATTTTGCGCCCCTCCACAAGAATGTCGTTACGCCCGCTCAATTCTGCTGGCACACCCAGTTCATGCAGCACCTCAATCACCGGCCTGGTAAACTTGCGGAAATTACGAAAATTACCGGGCGCATATTCTGTGATGAAACTGAAATTTAAATTTCCCAGATCATGATATACCGTCCCGCCTCCCGACATGCGCCGCACAACATGGATCCCGTGCTCGCACACATATTCATAGTTAATCTCTTCCAGCGTATTCTGGTTGCGCCCAATAATAATCGACGGTTCATTAATATAAAAAAGCAATATATCTTCTTCGGTATCCAGATGGCGCAGTAAATATTCTTCCAGCGCCAGATTCACCCGCGGGTCCGTCACCTGTTCATTGTCTACAAAGATCATCTTATTTACCTTTTGCGATTAATATATACGAGAAAAAACACAACACCCTTGAGTGGGTTCGGTTCAAAATGGATCAAGTCTGCCCAAAAACCCGCTCCTCGGATCCCGGCTTGTCATCACTACGCATACGATTTTACCAAATATCCCCCCTGTTTTGCGATGAAACTGCAAAACAGGGGGGATAAGAGGGGTTGAGAGGAGCAGGCACAAAAACAGCTGAAAACTTACCTATCCCCGAATTGCCTCCCCCGCCGCACTCAATTTTCCAATTAATTCATCACTCAGCGGATGATGCAGTACCTGCGCCACCACCGTCGCCCAGCCATAGATGAAATACACCCAGCCGTCTTCCACCTGCAAATTGCGTTCCCCTTCCTGCCTCAATGCCTGATGCATGAAATCCAGCTCACCGCGGTAATTAAACTCCCAGGCAATCCCCTTCACCGGAAAAAGCCCGGCATCCGTGATCGGCGAGCCGGGGATATCCTTGCCCATACCGGTAGCATTGATCACAATGCTGTGCGCCGGCAGCACCCCCATGATCTCATTATTCCGCAGCGGATCATTGTTAACCACATACACCATCTCGATATCCGTCCCCTGACGTTCCACCATCTGACGCATATGATCAATGCGGGGTTGGCTGCGGTTAACCACCGTGATCCGTTTTGGCCGGTCAGCGGGATCTTCCTGGCGCATCAAGTGCAGTACTGTCGCCAAAGAAGAACCGCCCGCCCCCAACAGGAGCACTTCGCCGCCCGTACGGCCAAAATAGCCAGGGTCGATGATCGCATTCAAACTTTGCCCGGCCGTGATCGGGTCAAACGCATGCCCTTCCAGCCGTCCATCCGTCTTTGACATGCACGAAATCTCTGCGGTGATCTTTGCCAGGTCATTGAACCCGTCAAACATTTCCCGTGCCGCGGCATACAGGTCCATCTTGTGTGTGGTGATCAACCCGCCAATCGAGTTGGGATCATATTTGATCTGCGCCACGATCTGCCGGTACACATCCGGGTCATCATGGATCTTGCAATCCACACCTTCCAGTTTCACCTCGGGACGGCCAAAAATCTCCATCCACAGCGGGAAGAGTTGATTGATCGATGATTTGCCCGTCGTTACCCCCACAAAATAAAACGTGGGCTGCGCTTTCCTGATGATCTCGTATTGTTTTGTCATTTCACCGCCCTACTCCCGGGCTTTGCGCACCGCATCCATGTACAATCGGGCGCGTTCGCTGATCATCTCAAATTGTCCGGCCTCGGCAAATGGCCGGGGGCATAATGCCCCGCCAGCCCCCACTGCCACCGCGCCAGCCGCAAACCAGTCAGCAATATTCTCAACCTGAACACCGCCCGTCGGCATTAAAGGGATATCAGGCAGCGGATCACGGAGGGCTTTTAAATACGCCGGGCCGCCCAGCGAACCCGGGAAGAGCTTAACCACATCCGAACCCAGTTTGTAGGCATGCACCACTTCGGACGGTGTCACCGCCCCCATCATCGTTGCCAGGCCGGTGGCCGTCATCGCCGCCGCCAGCTCATCATCCGTGTGCGGGCTGACCAGGAAACTGGCGCCGGCATCCACCGCCTGCTGGGCATGTTCCACCTTTGTCAGCGTGCCCATCCCCAGCACGATCTGGTCGCCATATTTCCGATGCAGTTCCTTGACAACAGCCGGAGCATTCGGCGTTGAGAAAGTCACCTCGATGCCCAGCACGCCGCCCGCGATCAAGGCCTCGACCATCTTCACCGTTAACGCTTCCGAAGGCCCGCGCAGCACCGCCAGCAGCCCCAGCTCTTTAATTCGCGATACGGTAGTTTCTTTATTCATTTCATACGCTCCACATAACTATTCATTATTCAAACAACCCGGTACCGGGGTTCCTCACCCCGCAGCACAGCCACACAATCATGCAACGCAGCCCAGCCCATGGCGTTCGTCGCGCCATCGGTATGCGCGCCCATGTGCGGCGTAACGATCACCCGCTCATGCCGCAAGAGGGGATGGTCTGCTGCCGGAGGCTGTTCAATGAAAGCATCCAGCGCAGCACCCGCGATCTTACCGCTTTCCAGTCCTGCCAGCAGCGCAGCTTCATCCACGATTTCCCCGCGGGCCGTATTGACCAGATAAGCGCCCTCTTTCATCTTTTCGATAAAGTCCGCATTGACCATGCCGCAGGTTTCCGGCAGGGCGGGCAAATGCAGGCTGACGAAGTCTGAGCGGCCAAGCACCTCATCCCGCTCACACAGTTCCACCTGAAGCTGCACCGCCGCTTCTGCGCTGGCATAGGGATCATAGGCCAGCACGGTGCAGCCAAATCCCATCAGCCGCCGGGCCAGCTGCTGGCCGATAGCGCCAAATCCGAGAATGCCGACTGTTTTTCCCTCCAGAGAAACCCCGCGCAGACGCGGCCAATTACCCTGCCTGGTCATGGCGATGGCCGTATTGATATTGCGCGCCAGGGTCAGCATCAACCCCAGAGCCAGTTCGGCCACTGAGCCGGCATTGGCCCCTGGTGTATTCGTCACCGCAATCCCCAGCCTGCGCGCCGCATCCAGGTCAACCGCATCCACTCCTACGCCATAACGCGCCACCACCTGCAACTGTTTTGCGGCCTGCAATGCGGCCCGGTCGATCTGGTCCAGCCCGGCGATGTACCCATCCACGTCCGGCAGCAGCTTCATCAGATCCTCCGAAGATAATGGCTTGCCCCTTGTGTTATACACCACCGCCCCTACCGTGGCCGCAAGCTGCTTTTTCAATTCAGGGTCCTGGCTGCCAAACGAAGTCGGCGTGACCAGCACCCTGCAATCCTTCAACGGTTTCTTCATTTCGCCCCCCGTTTTTCCGGCGCCACCCAGCGCGGATTATCAACAATCTTCACGCCCCCATCCACTTTCAGCACCAGCTTACGAAAGCCCTGAAACTCGATGGTTCCATAATCATGCCCGGCATCTCCGGGGTAGACAAACAGCAGAACAAGGTCTTCGTCCGCACTGGTGTTGACCGAACGGTGCGCCCAGCGCGGCGGCACATACAATACCGAGCCAGGGGTGAACGGCTGCACGTCCCAATCGCCTTCGGGCGTTTCCATCACCATCACTCCCTCACCTTTCAGGCAGTAATATACCTCTGCGGTCTCCAGCAAGGAATGAAAATGACCTTTCGTCATAAAATACTCATCCCCCACCAGACCGGGGTGAATCACGGAGACACCATGCAGCAATTCCCCCGCCGTCTCAGGCCGCTTGAATTCGTAAACCTCATATAACAGCAAATCGTCTTCTGCCAGGATGTCATCCAACGCTGCCATATCTGCAAACTGTCCCTTCATCGAAGATAATCGCCGTTCATAATGATGATCCCAGCGGTTCGGCAATCCGGTCACTGCAGAAAGGTGAAAAGTATACGGTTTATCTGTCACAAAAAATCTCCCTCCACAACTTGTAATTACAGGTTAGCAGCTTCATTTTATGACAGACACTTAGAAAAGTCAAGCACTCAAACTATCAAAAGATTCTTCATATTGCCCTTTGGCACCGGCGGGCTCATCATTCGCAAGGACCTGCTTCCCAAGGATGACGAAACCAGCGCATCGCCGATCTGACCATCGAGATATTCCCGCACATCACAACCAAAGTCGTCCCTGGCTTTGTACACATCAGTCTCAGCCTGGATATCTTTTATTCACTGAAAGAGGCGCAGGTGTGTCACTGATCACCCTATAATGTACCAATGATATTCACCCAAGATGTACCAGGAA
>CAYURM010000019.1:0-55307 GCA_964447155.1 uncultured Anaerolineaceae bacterium | reverse complement strand
CCATGCCTTAAGATTACCCGATTTTTGCCTCTTTTGCGTAACATCAGTTATTTTAGAGCGGGCGACCGGATTCGAATACCATCCCCTCACTGGGGGCCGGCGAATGTGTGAAAAAAGACCCCGATAATGGAGTCTTTCTTATTTTAGAGCGGGCGACCGGATTCGAACCGGCGAATGTCAGCTTGGAAGGCTGATGCCTTACCACTTGGCGACGCCCGCATTCCAGCTTTTCTATTTTACCCGCACGCTGGCAGATGGTCAAGCAATCCCTTGTCCAGTGGATGGTGAGATGCTATAATAACCGGCGCGCCCCAGTAGCTCAAATGGACAGAGCAAAGCACTCCTAACGCTTAGGTTGGGGATTCGAGTTCCTCCTGGGGCACTTGAAACCGAGCGGTATTTTGGATTGGTTCCTAGATTAAACGAATTTACCCGAATCTCTTGCATTAATCCCCTGAATTTGATATAAATAGGTTGATAGGCGTCTGGATGCCCCCCTCATTCAGGCGCTTATCAATTTTAATGCACGGGAACTTTCAGACGGGGGAGAGCGTCTTATCTACCGGGTTTATTGTTTTCACAAAATGGATTAGAATCAACCTGGGGGCGAGTGACGCCCCTCATCTTTTTTCAACCATAGACAAGGAGAAAACCATGTTGAGCCGGTTTCGCCTGTTGATTGCAGTGCTTGTCAGTCTGCTGATTCTCTCCGCTTGCAATTTTCCTACCCGTGACGGGGAAGGGCCGGATGCCGGTCAATTAACGTTGACTTCGGTGGCCGAGACGGTGCGCGCGGAAATTACCCAGTCGGGCACGTCTGTGCCGCCGACTTTGCCTGCCACGGTAACGTTCAATCCTCCCAATACGCAGGTACCGCCTGCTTCTACCACCATGCCCTGCAATTACGTATACTTCATCATGGATGTGACGGTTGAAGACGGTACCCAATTCCTGCCGGGTGAGAATTTCACCAAGGTTTGGCGATTGAAGAATGGGGGTTCCTGCACCTGGAACACGGCTTACGGGATTACTTTTGAAAGCGGCGACGCGATGGGCGCGCCGGTAACCGTTTATCTGCCGGGGCAGGTGCTGCCCGGACAGGAAGTGGATGTGGCTGTGGCGATGAAGGCTCCCATGAATCCCGGCACGTACCGCGGCAACTGGAAGATGCGCGATCAGGGCGGCACGAAATTTGGCGGGACGTTTTACGCCGATATCCAGGTGCGGTCTCTGGTCACCAATACCCCGGGGGCTGGGACAACGGTCAAATATAATTTTGTGAACCAGATGTGTTCGGCGACATGGACCAGCGAAGCCGGGACGCTGCCCTGCCCGGGTGCGAATAATGACGACCGCGGGTTTGTGCTGTCCATCGCTGACCCAAAGCTGGAGACAGGTGCGCAGGCGGGTGCGCCCGCTCTCGAAACCCATCCGCTGTGGAGCAGTAACCCTGCCTGGACAGGAAACGGCTCGATCAAGGGCGTTTTTCCGGCGGTCAATATCCAGAGCGGGGATCGTTTTGTGGCCCAGGTGGGCTGCCTGCACGGCGGGGCGAGCTGCGATGTGCAGTTCTACCTGCGTTATGATGCCGGCAGCGGGGTGCAGACCCTCGGCCAATGGCCTGAGGTATATGACAACAGCATGCGTACAGTGGATATTGACCTGTCCGCGTTGAATGGCAAGGCGGTGGAGTTTATTCTGGTTGTAGAAGCCAATGCTACGCCTGGTCAGGATTGGGCTTTGTGGGTTGCGCCGCGTATCGTGCGGTGAGGATTGGTTTTCATGTTGAATCGGCTGCTCTGGATTGGGGCAGCCGGTTTTTTGTCTGGCCGCTTTGCACAGGGGCGTAAAGAAAAACTCGGTGGGTTGTGAACCCACCCTGCAAAATCTGCAACTCTTTTTTCATTGCTTTGCGAAGGCGCGAAGCCGTCAGGAAAAGGTGACCTTTCGCCGCAAGCGGGACAAGGTCTGGTAAAATACAGGTCGGTTATTTTTTAATCATTGAAAGGCAGTCATCCCTTGTTCGAAACGATTTTTCTGGGTACCTCCGCTTCGGCGCCTTCCATTCAGCGCAGTTTACCGGCGATGGTGCTTTCACATGACGAGTACCGCTTTTTGATCGACTGCGGCGAGGGTACGCAGCGCCAGATCCTTAAATCGGGGATCGGTTTCAAGCGCCTCAACCGCATTTTGATCACTCACAGCCATCTGGATCATATCCTGGGACTGGCTGGTCTGGTTTCGACCCTGCTGCGCTGGGAGGCAATGGATGATCTGGAGATTTTCGCTTCTCCTGGCTCGATGTCCCGCATTCATGACTTGCTGTTTGGCGTGGTGCTGCGCGGGGCGAAGAACCCGCCGGTGAAGTTGACCTGTATCGATGAGGGCGAATTCTTTGCGGGCGAAGATTTCACGATTTCAAATTTTGCCGTGCCGCACCGTCACACCGATTCGCGGGGGTATTTGTTTGATGAAGCCGGGCGGCGGCCTTTTCTTCCGGAAAAAGCCGAGACGCTGGACATCCCGATGGGGCCATGGCGCAAGAATTTGGTCAAGGGGGAAGCGGTCACCCTGCCGGACGGGCGGGTGATTGAGCCGGAACAGGTGTTGGGAGCGTTCAAACCGGGGACGCGCTTTGTGTATATCGGCGATGTTGGCGATACCCGTGGGCTGGAAGCATATTGTCAGGGCGCGGACGGTCTGGTGATCGAGGCTACCTACCTGGAAGAAGATGCCGCGCTGGCGCGGAAATATGACCACCTGACGGCCCGCAGGGCGGCTGAACTGGCTGAACGGTCCGGGGTGGGGCAACTGGTGCTGACGCATATCTCGCGGCGTTACCGTGAGAAGGATATTCTGGAGGAAGCGCAGGCAGTCTTCCCGAATGTCAGGATAGCCCGTGACTTTGATACGTACAGTTTCAAACGAGAGAAGTGAGCAGACAAGACAACCTCCCGCGCATGCGCGGGAGGTTAGTTTTTTCATTGCCGGTTTCAGGCAGGTTTCTTTTTGGATGAGGATGAAACAGGGTAGATATCTGCCACCGAGTCCACAATGTGGGTGGGCACGAAAGGATATTTTGCTACATCTTCCCGTTTGGTGATACCCGACAGGACAAGGATGGTTTCCATGCCGCTTTGTACGCCGGTGATGATGTCGGTGTCCATGTTGTCGCCGATCATAATGCTGTTTTCGGAGTGTGCACCCAGGTAGTTAAGCGCGGTGCGCATCATCAGCGGGTTGGGCTTGCCGATGAAGAGAGGACTAATGCCGGTTGCTTTCTCGATCATCGCGGCAACTGCACCGCAGGCGGGCACCAGGCCGCCCACACCCGGGCCGGAGGCGTCCGGGTTGGTGGCGATGAAGCGCGCTCCGGCGGAGATGAGGCGCACGGCTTTGGTAATCATGTCCAGCGAGTAGGTGTTGGCCTCCCCGAGGACAACGTAGTCAGGGTCGGTGTTGGTGATGATGTACCCCTCTTCATGAAGGGCTGTGGTCAGGCCGCTTTCTCCGATCACAAAGGCCGTGCCGTTAGGGCGCTGCCTGCGCAGGAAGCGGGCGGTGGCGATGGACGAGGTGAAAATTTTTTCTTCGCCGATGGTCAGGCCGAGCGAGGTCAGTCTGTGCGACAGGTCACGCGGGGTGTGGATGGGGTTATTGGTTAAAACGAGGAATTTCGCCCCGGCTTTTTCCAGGCGTTCAATGAAGGCGTCGGCACCAGGGACAAGCTTGTCCCCGCTGATCAGGACGCCGTCCATATCACAAATGTAGTTTTTAACTTTTGATTCTGTCATATTCGTTTTCTTTATTTTCCTTTTATTTTTACAATCTACTTATTATACAACAAATTAGGGGTTTGCATTTAGAATAGAAATCGGCTCATTGGGAATCGCCGTGATTTTCCGCGGCGACGAGCAAAATCACGCCAGATATGGGGGTGAAGGCAACATTTATCTCCATATCTGGTGTAGAACATCAACTTTTCACGGCAGTTCCCAGAGACCCTAGAAATCTAAAAGACCGGCATCAGGAAATCCGTCAATCAGGAATCAGGAGGCTAAGTTCTGTCGTTGGCGGCAAGGCAAAAAAAGAGTTGATGATTCAACGAACACGCTCGCCGGGTTAACCTGGCGAGCGTGTTCGTGTTTCGTATAGCTGTTGTCTAGTTGTCGGGTTCCACGCGTATCAGCACAGCCTGGACGACGGTGCGCCATTGATATTCACCGCTGTCCTCATCGAAGCCCTTGCAGGTGATCAGGGTGATCCAGTCCTCTTCTTTGTGGCCGAGGACGCTCATATCGTCAGCGGCTACCTGCTGGATGGTGCGCACCTGATAGACATAGCGCTGCCCCCAGGCATGCAGGACGATTTCATTGCCCCACATGAGACTGCCCAGATTGACGAAAGGCCCTGGGGTGCCGTCAGCCAGATACGCATGGCCGGTGATGGCGGTATTGCCGGGCAGGGTAGGGAAGGCGGTGTCGCTTAGAAAGCCGGCATTGCTGCCCAGCCAGGTCAGGTTCCAGCCGTCATCGGCGATAGGCACGCCCACGATTGGCAGGGCTGTTCCGTTTCCTGGGATCGAAAGGGTCAGGCTGTTCATATCCTGGTATGCCCTCTCCCGCGGTTGTGTGGGCAGGGTGGTGACAACGTTCGGTGCGAAGCCGGTACGCGGCAGACCCCAGTCATAGCTAAACATCCACAATTCCGTGCCATTGTCCGGGTTGGTGGCGTTGAAGAACAGGCTGCGTCCGAGTACGAACAATTCATTGGGATAAGCATTGCCTGATCGGTAAATGTCGGAGATGCGCTCGGTATGGTCGGGATCATAAGGCGGCACAGAGCGCCATAATTCATAGCCAAAAGTGCCATCGTTGGCGGTGAAGAACAGGGTAGTGCCCATGGCGGTCATGTTGGCGATGTCTGCGCTGCCAGCGCCGGGGTAGATGTCTTTGACTAACTCGGCATCGGTATAGGGCGGGGCAGAGGCGAAAAGTTCCTTGCCGTGCGTGCCGTCATTGGCGACAAACAGCAGCGTCTCGCCGACGGCCAGTTTTTGTTCGGGAAAAGAGCTGTTGGGGATGGGGCCGGTGCTGCCTTTGAAAATATCCGCCACGCGGGAGACGTAGGTGCTGGTATACGGCGATTCAATCTTGCGCAGTTCAAAGCCGCTGGTACCCATATTGGCCGTGAAAAATACTGTATCGCCAATTACTTCCAGGTCAGAGGGCATGGACGGAAAAGGACGGTCAATTTCGTTGGCGCGGAAGGTGCTGAATTCGTTATAAGGCGGCTCACTGATCCACAATTCTTTGCCATTTTCAAAGTCATTGGCGGTGAAAAACAGTTTATTGCCCACGCGGGTTAATTCCTGTGGGTCGGCGTTGCCGTTCAGAAAGATGCGTTCCACGATAGCAGTGCTGCCCTGTGTAAAAGGCGGCTCGCTCTTCCATAGTTCGCGGCCGGTGCTGTCATCGGCGGTGAAGAACAGCGTCCAGCCGATGGTGGTCAAATCACGCGGATGGGACGTGGTGGGGCCGCTGCGCACATCGGCTACCAGTTCAGCACTGGTATAGGGCGGCTGGGTCTTCCAGATTTCAGTGCCGTTTTTGCCCCCGTCAGCAGTGAAGAGAACGGCGTTGCCGATGGTGACCAGCTCGGAGGGGGAAGAGCTGCCCGAGCCGTACTGGATGTCGGCGACCATCTGGGCCTGATAATACGGCGGCTCCAGCTTCCACAGTTCTTTACCGTGATTGCCGTCATCTGCCTGAAAGAAGAGGATGCCGTCCAGCACGGTCAGGTATTCCGGCCAGGCGCTGCCCACGCCGGGATTGATGTCGGTTACCCGGAAGGTGTGGTCGATATCGTAGGGCGGGTCACTGCGCCAGATTTCCAGGCCGAATTCACCGTCATCAGCGCGGAAGAAGATGCTCGAACCAATGGCAGTCATGTAACGCGGGGTGGAGCTGGCGGCGCCTTCGTGCAGATCACCGACCAGGATTGGCTCTGGATTCGGGGGCGTTTTGGATTGTGCATTGATATCTGATGCAGCAGAGAAGATGCTGAATGCGGCCACGGCGCACGCCAGGAAGACCAGCAGAATTTGGCGCGGCATTTTTGAAAATGATAATATTTTGGTAGTGTTTTGGTTATTGGAAGGCATTATTTTTTCTTTCGACCCTGTTGAAAGATGATCGCGCAGGGCATACGATTTTTTGATGGTCTCTTCTATTATATTGATGTTTCCTGATCCTAACAAGGCCGGGATGCCGGACAGGCCAGCGCTGTAGTGCATTTGGCCCTGATTGGTCTGGTACCGCTGACGCCATAAGAAAATTGGGCAGAAAAATTGCCGTTTGACAGTCGGTGTGATTTATGATACGATGCCTCTTAACAATTTAACAGCCCCGTAAGGCACTCTTATCCAGAGAGGTGGAGGGACCGGCCCGTTGAAACCTCGGCAACCTGGCTTGTACAGCTAAGGTGCCAATTCCGTCAGGAACAGATTCTGGTAGATAGGAGGGCATTCGTCTTTCTTGCCCCCCGCTCAAAACCGGCAGGGGCATTTTCTTTTCTACAGGAGGTTTTTTGTGACCAACACTTTTATGAACTCGGACAAGTACCTGTTTACTTCCGAGTCCGTCACCGAGGGACACCCGGACAAAATGTGCGACCAGATCAGCGATGCTGTGCTGGACGCCTGCCTTGAACAGGACCCGCGCTCTCGGGTGGCTTGTGAAACGGCGACCAAGACCGGTTTCGTGATGATTATGGGCGAGATTACTACCACAGCTTTCGTCAATTTTGACGAACTGGTGCGTGAAGTCGTCAACAGCATTGGCTATGACCGCGGCAAGAAGAGCTTTGACGGCGCGACCTGCGGCGTGATGTCTGCCATTTCCCAGCAGTCCGGTGATATCGCCATGGGCGTTGACCAGGCGTTTGAAGCCAAAACTGGCAAGATGAGTGAGCTAGAAATCGAATCACTGGGCGCTGGCGACCAGGGGATGATGTTCGGTTATGCCTGCACCGAGACGGATGTTTTGATGCCCGCCCCGATCCACTATGCGCATTTGCTGACCCGCCGCCTGGCAGAGGTTCGCAAGAACGGTACAGTGGATTTCTTTTACCCGGATGGTAAATCCCAGGTGACGGTGGAATACAGCAAGGGCAAGCCTGTGCGTATTCCCACTGTATTGATCTCGACCCAGCATGCAGCCGATGCTTCCCAGAAGGACATCCGCGAAGCGGTGATCGAGCACGTGATCAAGCCCGTGCTGCCCGCAGACCTGGTGGATTATGATGACGTGGAACTGTACGTCAATCCCACCGGCCGTTTCCACATTGGCGGCCCGTTGGGCGATGCCGGCCTGACCGGCCGCAAGATCATCGTGGATACTTACGGCGGCATGGGCCGCCACGGCGGGGGCGCCTTTTCGGGGAAAGATGCGACGAAGGTCGACCGCTCGGCGGCGTACGCTGCCCGCTGGGTTGCCAAGAATATCGTCGCTGCCGGCCTGGCTGACCGCTGCGAACTGCAGCTGGCCTACGCCATCGGTGTTGCTCATCCGTTAAGCATCAACGTGGAAACTTTTGGCACCGGTCATGTGGCTGATGAGAAGATCGTCAAGCTGGTCGATGAGCTGTTCGACCTGCGCCCCGGCGCCATTTTGCGCGATCTCGACCTGCGCCGCCCGATCTACCGCCAGACGGCTGCTTACGGCCACTTCGGCCGGGCAGACCTCGATCTGCCGTGGGAGCGCACCGACCGCGCCGCCGCCCTTAAGGCTGCTGCTGGTTTGTAAGATTAGCTTTGTGTAATAGGCAGGGACAGGTGGAATGCCTGTCCCTGTTTTTGTTAAGTTCCTTGGAAAGGTTGGTTGGCTGCTGCATTGTCTTCTTTTATCGGTTGTTGAAATGCAGCAGGTTTGCTTGCATATCCTTTTCAAGGTGGAAGAGGAAATTTTACATTACCCTTGAAAAGGGTTAGTGTGCCAGCAGATCATATTGCTTGTTGACAGGAATTACCAGGATGGAAGTTTTTACGCCAACCTTTCCAAGGGGTGGTTGATTTCTGATACAATCAGCTTTGCTATTATTCTTTTATCGGATCGAGGTTGAAATGAGTTTGAAATATACGCTGATCCAATTTACGGTGAAAACCGTTCTGGCTATTGTCACCCGGGTGGATATGGACTGCAAGGAGCCAGTACCTTTCACCGGCCCGATGATCGTGACGGTCAATCACATCAATGCTTTTGATGCGCCCATACTGATGACGTATTTGCAGCCGCGGCCGATCACGCCGCTGGGCAAGGAAGAATTGTGGGACAGCACCCTTTCTCGAATTTTAATGAACCACTGGGGCGGGATTCCCATCCGCCGCGGGGAAGCCGATATGACTGCCCTGAATGCGGCCCGCGAGGCTTTGAAGCAGAACCGTATCCTGGCGATCGCTCCCGAGGGGACGCGCAGTGATGATGGGCAGTTGCAGCAGGGCAAGCCGGGCGTGCTGCTGCTGGCGCTGCGCAGCGGGGTGCCGATCCTGCCGCTGGCACATTATGGCGGTGAAGCTGTGTTCGATAACCTGCGCCATTTGCGCCGCACGGATTTCCACATTGTCACGGGGCATCCCTTCACCCTGGATCTGCACGGGCAAAAACCTGACCGCGAGCTGCGCCAGGTGGTGACGGATGAGATCATGTATCAAACCGCGGCCCTGCTGCCGGAGAAGTATCGCGGGTATTACCGTGATATGAGCAAGGCTACCGATCAATACCTGAGGTTTGCGCCGGGTGCGCACAGTAATCTGGTGTACGCAGAGGAGATGGCATAAACCCTCCCCTGACTTTCCTGCTGCGCAGGAAATAGGAATTCGTTTCGGAGTGATTTCATCCTCTCCCGCTAGCCGGGAGAGGATGTTTTTATTTCTCTTGGGGTTAGGGCAGTTGTAGGGTGAGCGCCGTTCCACCCTGTGACAGTTGTAAGTTGTTTTTATAAGATTATCGGTGCAACAAACGAGAAAGCGGACAGGTTTCTAACCTGTCCCTACTAAAAAATCCGATGGAGATTTTGCAACCGTTTGGGTAGTCAATCGTAGTGAGGTGGGGCCAACCCACCTTGCAAAAATATTCATGCGGGATGCGGACAGGTCGGGAGACCTGTCCCTACAAAAACTGTCCTTATTTGTTCTTTTCGGGGTATGGGCACACCCCGCGCAGGGGGCAGGCGGGACATTCCGGTTTGCGGGCATGGCAGATCTCGCGGCCGAGGCGGATGATGTTGAGGTGGGCGGTGCTGTAGGTTTCCGGCGGGAAGAGGGCGGCCAGGTGGATGTGAGCTTTCTCGACGGTCATTTTATCGGGACGCAGACCCAGGCGGCCGGTGACGCGGTAGACATGCGTGTCGACGGGAAAGCCGGGCATGTCCAGCGAGAACTGCATCACGATGGCGGCGGTTTTGGGACCGACGCCCTTGAAACGTACCAGCCATTCACGCACTTCTTCCGGCGGCCATTCTTTCAGAAAGTTCAGGTCAAGTTCTCCCCGTTCTTCGGTGATCTGGCGCAGCACGTTTTGCAGGCGCGGGCCTTTCTGGTTAGCCAGCCCGGCGATGCGCACGGCTTCGATGATTTCCTGGGTGGGGGCGTCGCGTACTTCTTCCCAGGTGGGGAATCGTTCGCGCAGGCTGTTGAAGGCTTTGTCGCGGTTGACGTCGTTGGTGTTCTGGGAGAGGATCGTCGAGACCAGTTCGTCTACGGGGGGCAGAGGGTTGCGCCATTCCGGCTCACCATAGAAGCACAGCAAACGCTGGTGAATCTCCCTGGCGAAGTGGCGCAAGGTTTTCTGGTCATTGGATTTCATTTTATTCTTTCTTCACCTGAAAACAGGTGCGCATCTGGCCCACTTCCAGCTTGCGCCAGTTCTGCACCGGGCGGGCATCAAAGCCGGCCAGGATTTCTTTTTGGGCAGGCGTAAAGGGCACGCCCAACTGGCGGAGGATTTCCAGGATGACCAGCGGGCGGCCTCGTCCGGTCAGGTCGCCGTCGGCCATCTTGAGGGTGATCCCCAGGGCAGGGCTGGCTGGCGCCAACAGTCCGGGCAGCAGTCCCACGGCCTGATAACCTTCTGCGCCCGCTTTACATACGATCTGGCCGGCAAAGGTGGACATTAAGACAGTGTCAAAAGTCCCCGGGCCGGCGACCATGTCCGCATGGGCAGGCATGGCACGGGCAATGTGACGCAGGGCAGCGGCGCGTGCTTCCGGCAGGCCGACGGGGTCGCACAGACGGGCAAAGGCCAGAGCGGCATTTGCCAACGGTACGGCAAACACCGGCGCGGAACAGCCGTCTGTGCCGAGGAGGACATCTTCCACGGGCATGTCCATCATTTCAGCCACGGTGCGTAAAATGATCTTTTGCAGGGGGTGTTCGGGGTTGATGTAGTCTGCTTTGGGCAGGTTGTGCAGCCGGGTGTAGGCCAGCATGCCGGTATGTTTGCCGGAGCAGTTGTGGTGCAGGGGGGTGGGTTCTTCGCCGCGCAGCAGGAGGGCCTTGGCGCTGGGTTTGTCTTCAGGGTCATGCACCCCGCACAGCAGGTCTTCCGGATGGATGCCGATGCGCAGGTGAAGCGCTTGCAGCACGCGGACATGCTTGTCTGTGCCATGATGTGAGGCGCACATCATGGCGATTTCCTGGTCAGTGAGACCGAAGGCTTCCCGACCGCCGCTTTCGATCAGGGGCAGGGCCTGGAAGGGCTTTGAAGAGGAGCGCAGAAAGGCAACGGTCTTGGGGTCTCCCAGGCTGGCGACGAGGTTGTTCTGATTGTCAACGATGGCAGCCGCGCCGATCTGCAGGGATTCAACCATCGGGCCGCGGGTGTATTCTGTGAGGGGGATATAGGTGGAGAGGTTCATGGATTTCTCCGTAGGGTAGGTTTGTTACTTGCCGCTTTCATCCTCTTTAGCGGGCAGGTAGTTATTCGTATAGCATTGGTAGAGGCCGTGCTGCAGGCGCTGCTGATACTGTTCCTCATATTTCCGGTCAAAATTCAAATCTTTGAGCAGGTTATCGATCAGGCTCTCGGTTTTTTCTGCCGGGTTTTCCCGTTTCGCCAGTCTTTCCAGCCCGCGTGATACTTTGCGCAGGAATTGTTTTTGGGCAGAGATGCAGTCATGCGGGATCAATCCTTCCCGTCCGTTGACGATCAGGTAGTCCTGATATTTTTTGGTGTTGAGGTGATTTAACTGTTCCTGCCAGAGGGGAATGTCGGCATCACCGAGGAAAGGCGGCTGTTTTGCAAGGACGGCATCCCCGATGAAGATCACTTTTTGTTCAGGAAATTCGGCCCAGATGGCGCCTCGGGATGGCCCCGGATGATGTGCGAGAATCATCGGGGAGGTGTTCCAGTACACGATCAGGCGATCGCTGAAGGTGATTTCGGGCGGCGCCCAGCGCAGGTTGCCCGTGCGGGGATACTGCTGCCAGTCCGCGCCGGTTTCCGTTTGGTACCCTTTCATGCTGCCGGGGCGGCCATGGAATGCGTTGGCGGTTTCCTCGCTGGCGACGAGGGTGCATTCCATCCCTCTGCCGCCCAGAGTGCGGTCGGCGTGGGCATCTAGGTAGATCAACAGCCGGTTAACGCCGCCGCCCAGGCTCAGCAATGCCGCCCGCCACGAGCGGACGTCTTCTGGCTGAGAGGGAGAATCAATCAGCAGGAGGCCATGCGGCCAGTTGACTGCGCCCAGGGTTACCCCGTGATAACCTGTTTCGATATAGATGCCGGGAGCAATTTCTTTCATGAGCTACTCCTCTTCGTCAATCTGTTTCGTGGGAATCTGGAAAGAGAAGCGGCTGCCTTGCTGCGCTTTGCTTTCAACCCAGATTTTACCGTCATGTGCCTGAACGGCCAATTTGCAGAATGCCAGCCCGAGGCCAATGCCTTTGGGCAGGTCCGGTGATGTGTAAGTGGTAAATTTGTTGAAAATTTCTTCCTGCACGGCTTCGGGAATACCGGGGCCGCTGTCCTGCACCCAGAAGCGGATGCAGTCCGGGGTTTTCATTTCCGCCCCTGCCGAGATGCTTTCATTGGCCGGGGTGAATTTGCTGGCGTTCTCCAGCAAGTTGATCAAAACGCGTTTGATCATGTCAGCGTCCACCTTGATCTGCGGCAGATTTTTGTCAATTTCTGTGTGAATGGTTTGCTTTTTGTGCGCGGCAATCGGCTCAACTGTGAGGATCGCCTCTCTCAATAATTCCCGGGGCAGCACTGGTGCGGGATCGGTGATGCGTTGGCCGGTTTCCAGGCGGTTGATATCCAGCAGGGAGCGGATCATGCGCTGCATGCGTTCGGTGGAGCGTCTGGTGATGGACAGCACAGGTTCCAGCATGGGGTTGAACTCGTCCGGCGCGATGGCGGGCAGCATTTCCAGGCTGGAGATGATGTTCGACAGCGGGGAACGCAGGTCGTGGTAGATCATCGCGGTCAGGTCATTACGCAGGGTTTCCAGTTTTTTGCGCTGGGTGATATCCTCCACGATCCATTGCAGGTTTTCCTGTCCGGCAATATTCACCTGGCGCACGTGCATCTCAACCGGAATGCTGTCCCCTTCCAGCGGATAAAGCTGCGACTCATAGATGACGGTATTGTCTTGCTGTACGTTTTGGCAGTCATCACCCAATGCGTCCACATCTGCCCAGTGCAGTTCGAGGATGTTGTGCCGTTCGAGATTTTGCAGGGGGGTGCCTAAAAACTGGATGGCGAGCCGATTGGCTTCAAGGATATGGCCCCTGCGGTCGGTAATGATGATCGGGGTCAGGCTGTCTTCAAACAGCTGGTAATAACGACGGTTGGTGGCTTGCAGAGAATTGTAAAGGCGCGCATTATAGATGGCGATACCGGCCTGACCGGCAATCGTTTGCAGGAGGGTCATTTTTTCTTCGGAGAAGAAATCGGTTTCAGGATGGACGAGGGTCAGCACACCGACCAGTTCATTTTGGACGAGCAGTGGAATGCAGATGGCGGATTTGGGGCCGGTGCGGTTTTCTTCATCGTCGGGGCGGTGCAGCCAGCGGTCATCTTCGGCAGTGTTGGCGATCAAGACTGATTCTCTGTTCTGTACCACCCAACCGGCCAGTCCCTGGTCGAGGGTAGCCTGCAATTGTTCGGCTTTGTGGGAGTCAAGCTGGCCGTCCAGGACGATGGCGCCTTCGACGGGGCGTTGTTTCTCGTCCAGCACGATCAAGCTGCCGCGTTCTGCGCCGACATTTTTGGTAAACAGGAAAAGAACCCTGCTGAGAACATTGTGCAAGTTTAATGAGGAAGTCAGCTCGCGGCTGATGGTGTAAAGAAGCTCAAGAGAGGCTTGCGTGGCGTCCTTTGTCATGGTTCCAATCCCTGCCTGAATGGTCCTGCGCCTGTTGAAAAAAGAGGATGATTCAAGCGATAAAGGCAAGAATACCCCGGTTTTCTTATGAAATGAGTATAGCATAAACTGTATTTTTGAACTGTTTTCGTGGAAAAAGAGGAGGAATTAACGCCGTTTGCGGGGTTTGATGGGCTGTGCAGGGGCGTGCTGGACGGGTTTCTTATCTGTGACCACGCTTTTCTGACGAAGTTTACCGGCAATCTCTTTTTCAACAAACAGTTTTTCCCCGCTGAAGGGGTCGATGCCGGTATGGTACATCACGCTGGCGTAGGTGGAGGGAGTGGGGGTGAAGATCTGCACCTGCTCGGGATTGAGGCGTAATTCCCGGCTGGCGTAGGTTTTCAGCTTTTGCATGTCGGCCTGTGTGCAGCCCAGATAGGCGGCGATCAGGTAATAGGTGAGGAATTGCTGCTTGCCGGCATCGCGGTTCATCTGGTCAAACATGGCCTTGAAGTCGTGCAGGTCTTCCACGCCGGGCTTGCCCATCCGGCGCAAGACATGCTCTTCAGTGTGTTCGGGGGCGATCTTCAACTGCCCGGAGGTGTGATGCTCGACGATCTCTTTCAGGTAGGTTTTGCCATGCTGGCGGTCGGCCAGCACCATGTCATAGCGGATGCCGGAGGCGACGAAGACTTTTTTGATGCCGTCGATTTTGCGCAGCCGGCGCAGCAGGTCAAGCTGCGGCTGGTGATTGATCTTCAATACGGGGCAGCGCTCGGGGGTCAGGCAGCGCCTGTCCTGGCAGCTTCCGTCCTTCAGCTTCTTGGGACATTCGTAGCCGTACATATTGGCGGTAGGGCCGCTGACATCCTGAATGTAGCCTTTGAAGCCGGGCAGTCTGGTGATGCTGCGGGCTTCGTTTTCTATGGAAGCGGGGCTGCGCCAGCGCACGGTGCGTCCTTCGTGGACGGCGATTGCGCAGAAATTACATTCACCATAGCAGCCGCGGTGGGTGGACAGGGAAAAGCGGATCGTCTCGAGGGCTTTGGCATCACCCTGGGCCTGGTAGAAGGGGTGCTGCTCGCGCTCAAATTGCAGGGCATATACCTCGTCCATTTCGTCCTTGCTGAGGTAGAAATTGGGCGGGTTCTGGATGAGGAAGCGGTTGCCGTGCTGCTGGCACAGGCCGCGGGCATTGAGCGGGTCGTTGTTCTTGTAGAAGCTGTGGAACATGTCGATGAAGGCCTGCGGGTCTTCCCTGACGGTTTCATAGGCGGGCAGTTCGATGTAGTCAGGCTGCGGATCGCTGGCAATGTAGGATAGTCCGCGCAGGCTGCGCCAGTCTGTGCCGCTTTTCAGGCATTCGGCCAGTTCCACGATGGTGCGCTCGGCCATGCCATACACCACGATGTCGGCCTTGGCGTCAAACAGGATAGCCCGGCGGATGCTGTCGGACCAGTAGTCATAGTGCGCCACGCGCCGCAAGCTGGCCTCGACCCCGCCCAGCACAATCGGGACGGTGTTCTTGAAATGGCGTTTGATCAGATTCGTGTAGGCGATCACAGCGCGGTTGGGGCGGCGATTGTTCTCGCCGCCGGGGGTATAGTCATCGCTGCGGCGGCGCTTGTTGGTGGCGGTGAAGTTGGCAACCATCGAGTCTACCGATCCGCCGCTGATGCCCCAGAAGAGGAGCGGCTCGCCCAGGCGGGTGATGTCGCCCGCACTTTGCACGTCCGGCTGGGCGATGATGCCCACGCGATAGCCGCGCGCTGCGAGCAGCTTGCCGATCAGCGCCACGCCGATATAGGGGCTGTCGATATAGCTATCCCCGCTGACGAGGATCACGTCCAGCGCGTCCCAGCCGAGGGCTTGCATTTCTGTGCGGGTAGTGGGGAGGAACATGTTACTCCAGGGGGAATGAGGGTTACCAGTATTAAGTGTACGATACCAGAGATGGGGGTGGATGTCAATCAGGCAATCAGCAATCAGGTAATTAGGGATCAGGGATTTGCGTTCAGTCAAAAAAAGCAGGGTGCGTTCGCTGTTGAACGCACCAGAGTTCACACCGAGGGTGAAACACGGGTTGCTGTGATTCTGGCAGGCTAGCAAACGATGGCGGCTGACATCGTCATTCCAACGCCGTGCTGCTCGTTCGCACCACGCGGCAGCGTTCGCATTCGGGGTTGTTGCACAGCAGGGCTTGATGGTCGTCAGCGATCATTTCAATGGCGATGTCCAGCATGGGCATCAGCGGAATGGCCTGCACTTCGGCATTGCCGATTTTCACCCGTGCAGTGATTCCGTTGACCGGCATTTCGAGCTGGTTAAAACCGTTGGAACAGCCTGGAAAGCCGGGACATTCGGTGATCTTATTTTCTTCCAGCGCCCAGCGGACGAACTGCCGGCGCCCGGCCAGTTTTTCGGCGTAGTGGATGCTGGTATTGACGGAATGATCCACGCCCAGCAGCAGCACCCAGGCATTTGTCTGGGCCAGGACGCGGATCGGGGCGAGCGGGTCTTTCAGCGTCTGGGCATTAAGAGCGGTTTCGACACCTCTGCCGGCAAAGGAGAGGATGGGGTGGGTAGAGCGCTTGGATGCCGGTTCACGGCGCAGGGTTTCGGGCAAAACGCCCATCAGTTTGTCGGCGGGCATGTTGGCCTCAAAGGGGATCGCCATTCGATTGCGGTCTTTGCCGCTGCCGTAGAGAATGCCGTTGTTTTCCGGCCCGGCTTCGGGCACGATCATGGCTTTGTAGGTGAAGGTGGGCATCATTACGGCGTTGAAATTCGCCAGCAGGGCGCCCAGCATGGTTTCCGCGCCCCCGCGCACTTCACCGAAGGCCTTCAGGGAGGTATGCACAATGACCGGGGTAGTTTCTTCGAGTCCCAGCTTGCGCAGGCCGCAGTCGATTTCACGATAGGACAGCATAACGTTCCTTGATGAACAGATGGATGATTCTGCCTGTATTTATTATACGGTAAATTATATATTTGTTATCGAAAGGAAAGCAGGAAAACGTAGGTTCCACAAGGGTGCGTTCGCTATTGAACGCACCACTCATGTGCCCTTCGGCAAGCTCAGGGGACGGGGTCGGCGCAGGCTGAGCCTGCCGAAGCCGGAGCCTGCCGAAGCCGGAGCCTGCCGAAGCCGGAGCCTGCCGAAGCCGGAGCCTGCCGAAGCCGGAACGGCTTCCGTACTCCTGTGCCCTTCGGCAAGCTCAGGGTCCGGTTACTCTCCACACAGGGGCACTTCACCGGGGTTGGTGTTGGCGTTCAGATTGAGGTTGAAGTAGGGCGAAGGGTCGAGGGTGTTGACGATATCGAGTTCGTTACGGATCTGTCCACTGCCGTCATCCAGCACGATGGAGAAATGCAGGTGCACGCCCACGGGTTTACCAGGTGTGCCGGAGAAGTTGCCCTGATAGCCGAGCAGGGCGCCTGCCTTGACCGGCACTTCGCTGGTGCCGGGCGGGAAGTCGGCGGCGATGGTGGAATTGCCATTGGCGTCCGCCAGGTGGGTGTAATAGGTCCAGATCTGGCGGTTGGACTGGAGGGGATCGCTGGGGATGCGGATGACGACGGTCGATTTCCAGTCCGTTTTACGGGTGAGGTAGCCGTCGTAGGCGGCATATACCGGGGTGACGCCCACGGTGGGCACGCCGAAGATGTCAATGCCCTGGTGGTGGTGTCCGGGACGGAAGGAATCGTCCCACAGGTAGCCGATGAAGCCACTGGTGGGCATCTGGAAGGGGGCGTCACCGCAGTGGGTGTTGGCCTCGATTACCCATTCAGGCACGTTCCCGCCGCCGCGAATCCAGCGCATGACCTGGACGTCACGCCCGCCGTTGCCGAGGAACTGCGGGCGGCGGAACCAGAAGTAGGCGCCCACCAGCACGACGACGATGCCGGCGGAGAGGAAGAATTTGAGGGTTTTGGTCATGCAGGGGATTATAACCGCTTTGGGGGATCAGGTAATCAGGCAATCGGTCAACCAGGCAATTGGTCGATTAGTCAATTAGTCAATTAGGGAATAGGGATCAGGAATTCCTTCCCGCAGGTTGGAATGATGTGCTTTCCGCGGGCTTGTTCAGGTTTTGGGATTATGAAGAATGCACAACGAACATCCCTGCGGGAGGTTTGGAGCTGGCGGTGGGGGAGCCTCCCGCAGGGTTGAATCTTGAACAGAGGGTTAAGAAGCGTTGACAGGAATTAAATTGGCGATGGTCTTTCTTCGAATCCTGGAGGTTTGGGTTTTGTGGTGGCTGCAGGGGTTCGATCGTGTTGAGCAGCAGTGCGCCATCCTTGTAACAGCTGGTGAACCGCCTGTGCGCCAACGATCGGCGCATGAGGTGCTTGAAATGCAGTAGGATACAGAATAAAAGGATGGTTCTGCAAGCCGCCCAGGCCGCCATGGTGACTAACCTGATTTTCAAATCCGCTAATTTCCTGGGTGACGGGATCATAGGCGGTATTTAACAGGATATCCGGGCAGTTTTCATAGCTGCTCTCTTGGAAAAGATGCCTGGCAGCGTTCACGCCATAATTTTTCAAAGGGTCAGTGCCCTCAATTTTGCCGTCCGCAAGATAATTAACCCCGCCTTTCCCTATCACCATCGGTCCATATTGCTCTGATTGAATCAGTGCGAAACCAATCCCCGGATGGTTGATTAAACCTAACAGCAGGCCGGGATAGGCGTTCTGTAGTTGTTCTTGAGTCAAGCGTGTTTCTGCAGCGGTGAAGTAGATCAACCCGGCACAACCGGAAGCCAGCACCAGAACTTTTCCATCGTCCGCAGCGGCTATTTGCCTGGCTACCTTTCTTTCAGGACCCACCTGGACAGCTCCCGCCTGTACTTTACCGGCGAGAGCCTTGCGAATGATGTTTGCGGTACGCGAGGCTGGAGCGATTGATTCGTTTAAGAAAGCGCTGAGATTATCCCAGGCTTCATTGGTATCCAGGGCACCCACCAGCTTTGATTCGTCTTTCAATAAACCTTTCACCAATTCATCTAATTTCAAGCCATATGCTGCTTGAAATGTTCGGCCAAAGCTTTGCCCATGATCGGAAAGGACGATGATATGGTAGGGACGTGGCGCATTTTGCAGCGCACGTTCGATGCGCTCAAAATACTGGTCTGTATTCTTCAGGGAGCGGGCTGCTTCGGTGGAATACATGCCGGCGTAATGCGCAATATCATCATAGCCTGCATAGAGGACATAGGCTGCCGGCAACCCGCGTAACATATCACTGATGAGTGCGTAGGTGGAAAGATCTTGAAGGATCGGCGACATAAAGCCGCGTAAGAAGGCGTAGGTGAAATTTCTGGCGCTTACCCGGTAGGGATAGCGCTGCGCCCGCTGCCAAAAAGCCTGTCCCCACTCTTTTACAACTTCCACAAGAAAGCGAGTGATCAAGCGGATGACGACATGAGGGTTGATCAAATAAAAATAGAACCCTGGGCCGCGATTGCGGCTTCGATCCAGTAAGGTACTGATCGTAAACAGGCTTTCGGAGGCGTCTCCCGAAAACATATTGCCGCGCGAAGAACCACCCTTGTTGCAAAGTCCTTCGCCATTGGTTTGCTGCGCTTCAATTTTCTGGGCGTCGCTTGGTAAACCCGAAAGTACCAGCTTGCGCTGCTGCCGATCCCACCAGCGATAGGCGGGGATATTGGCATTTCTGCCCAATAAAATCCCTGCTTGCATCGCCCCGGTTTGAGAAGAGAATTCTGTTTCCCATCCTGTGATTCGATGACTGCCGCGTTGCAGCCATCGTTGAAGCGTGGGCATATTCCCGTCTTTGATGGCATGCCGTAATAATTCCTCACTCAGCCCATCAATTTCTAAAAACAAAAACCCGGGGACCTCGGTATGGATCTGGTTTCCCGTGCGTTTTATCATGCTGTGGATGACGTTGCGGTCAAACCAGCGGTCTTCTTCCAGAGAAAACAGGCTGCTGACGAGGGTGTTAACTGCGGTCAAATCTACCAGGATCCATATCGCGGTCGGGATATCCTGGATCACAATTCCCGGTAAAAAACGGCCCAACAGGAAAATAAAAAAGCCATTCACAAAAGTCGTCATCACGGGATACAGCCAAAACGGCAGTCTGGCGAAGAAGTTGACAAACATCCACCAAAAACCAGACTGAGTGAGGGCTATCCCAATGATCATGATAACGATTGCCGCTACCCGTGTGTACTCAAAACCCGGCAGAATGCGCTGTAACAGGATCAAGGCGATTGTATGTGTAGCGCCAATGACCCCAATTTGTAATAACCGTCGTGCGAATTGTTTATTCATTTTCAGCGTTCCGAGACCTTTGCTGAACCTGGGAACTGAGATACTGGTTGATGAATTCTGACATGGGAACCCCTTGATGAGAGAAGTCCAAATACTTCTTCTAGTGTAATGGAATTGTTATGGGCTGGCAACTGGATTTGGGAAATCAGGGCATTCGGCAATCAGGGAATAAGGATCAGGAATTTCCTCCCGCAGGTTGGCATGATGTGCTTTCTGCGTGCTTGTTCAGATTTTGGGATTATGAAGGATGCACAACGAACATCCCTGCGGGAGGTTTGGCGCTGGCGGTGAGAAGCCTCCCGCAGGGTTGAACTTGAATAGATGGTTAAGAAGCGCTGATAGGAATGAAATTGACGATGGGCTTTCTTCGAAACCTGCGGGAGGGGGGATGTCGGGACGTGTGCTGATTGAAATGGTGCTGTCGCGCGAAGCGTGCACGGTCATTTGAGCTATTGTTGATCAGGGATTCGGGAAGAGATTGTTTTTTTTTGCAGGGGCGGATGGTATCCCCTGCGCATCAAGCTAAGGCAAAACTTCCCTTGGAAAGGTTGGCGCACTTAGCATTTTACTTCCCCAGTCCCGCCGCCCGTAAGATTTAATGGCTTGCGAATCGCCCTTTTTCAAGGTTGATCTCGTGCAAACCTTGAAAAGGGGGGCATTGCTAACCAATTTATGATACTTTGAACACATTTTGCCATCCAACTTTATAGAATCCAACCTTTCCAAGGGGAGCATTTGTTTTTTTCTTAGCTTGATGCCTATGGGATGGCATCCGCCGGCTTCCTTTGTTAACTGTGACGATTTGGTCGTACTTAACGGGGTTGGCAGGCGCAAGCCGTTTAATACTGCATCAGACCTTGTGCGCCCTTACTCGTATCCGGTTATTTAGAAAACATCTCCAGCACATCCGCCTCAATTTCCACGGATTTTCCTGTATCTGTGTTTACCGGTGTCCACAGGGTGATCGCTTTTGCGAGGAGTTTTCTATCTGTCTTTCGCAGCAGTTCCGTATGGCGTTCAAAAAATCGACGTTTGGCTTTGCCGATCCAGGTGCGGGCAATGATGACATCCTCCAGATAGGCGGGGTGTTTGTAACGGATTTCATGCTGGATAACGACCCATACAATGGAAGAGAGCTCTTGCCAGTTTGGCGCGGCGGCGTTCCAGTGGGATATCGATGCATTCTGTACCCAGTTCAGGTAGACAACATTATTGACATGCCCCAGCTCGTCAATGTCCTCTGGCTGGACGTTGATCTCCATCTCGAAGGGTTGGGTGAGAGAGACATTGCCCATCGCTAGACCAGTTCGCCGCGCATGGACCAGGGGCCGGCCCAGGTGATCTTGACCGGCAGGAGGCTGCCGCGCAGGTCTTCGTCGGATTCGACGAAGACGAGTTTGTAGGTGGGAGTGCGGCCGCGCCAGCGGCCTTTCTTCTTCTCTTCAAAGAGCACGTCCACGGTCTGGTCGATGTAGCGGGCGTTGATCTCCGTGCTGATGCCTTCCTGGAGTTCTTCCAGCAGGCGGAAGCGGCGCCATTTCTCTTCGTCCGGCACGTCGTCGGGCATTTTGCGCTCCGAGAGGGTGCCGGTGCGCGGGGAGTAGCGCGCCAGGTGGGCCACGTCCAGCCGGAGTTCAGCCAGCAGGTCATAGGTATGCTGGAACTGCTCTTCGGTCTCGCCGGGGAAGCCGACGATGATGTCGGTGGCGATGGAGACGCCCGGGATGCGCTGGCGAATGCGCTGGATGAGCTGGCGGTATTCTTCCACGGTGTAGCCGCGGCGCATGTTCGCCAGGACTTCGTCATCGCCGGCCTGGTTGGGGACTTCGATGTGGGGCATCAGCTTGGGCAGCTCGGCCACGGCGTCCAGCAGGTCGTTTGACATCTGGTTGGGGTGCGAGGTCAGGAAGCGGATGCGTTCCAGGCCTTCGATTTCGTGCACCTGACGCAGCAGCCCGGCCAGGGAGGGGTAGTCGGGGTTATCGCGGCCGTAGCGGTCGACGATCTGCCCGAGGAAGATGATCTCCTTGACGCCCTGCTCGACCATCAAACGCGCTTCGGAGAGGATGTGCTCCGGCGGGCGGGATTTCTCGCCGCCGCGCTTGGAGGGGATGATGCAGTAGGCGCAGGCGTGCGAGCAGCCGTCCATGACGGTGATGAAGCCGGAGACAAGCTGGTTTTGCTCATAGGATGGCAGGGCCAGTTCGCCGTCCATCCAGGCAAAGCGTTCGTCCGTGCGGGCGTTTTCTTCCTGGTGGTCGGTCTGCGCGGCCAGGTACTCCACCAGCGGGCGGATGTCGGAAGGGGCGGAGACAATCTTAATGAAAGGGAAGCGCTCTTTGAGAGCTTCGTTGCCCTTGACGCCGATCATACAGCCCATTACGGCGACCACCAGATTGGGGTTATTGGTGGCAAGCGGGCGCAGGCCGTTCAGACGGCCATAGGCGCGGTCTTCGGCGCTCTGGCGCACCATGCAGGTATTGAGCACGATCACGTCGGCGTCATCGGCGCGCGGCGTGTGTTCATATCCGAAACGCTCCAGGGCAGATGCGGCCCGGCGCGAGTCGGCGACATTCATTTGACAACCTTCGGTCCATACGTGATATTTCATGGGGCAGATTATAACAGGGAATGGGAAGCAGTCAATCAGTGACCAGTCAATCAGGAAAAACGGTACGCAAGCAATGGTAGTTTCCTGATTGACGGATCAACTGGTTGACTGGTTGACGTGCCCACCTGATATAATTCCAGCAGGATGGAAAAACGAAAACCTGTTATTCTGCTCATCATTGCCGCGGCTGTTGTGCTGTGTTTTCTGTCGCTGGTCATTCGGCCAGTACGAGAGGGGATTGCCTCGCGGCTGGAGACGTGGCGTACGCGCATCTATTATCTTGTCTCCCCGCCGGAAGAGGTGGTTTTTCTGCCGATTGAGGTCACCGCGGCGGCGCACGCCACCAAGCAGGCCGCATTGTTTGGCGGCTCTGCGCCTACGCCGACGTTTTTCATCCAGCCGACTTTGGACGCTGTTGGCGCTGGTACGCCAGTGCCGCAGGAGTCCGTTAGGCCATTACCGGCCTCGGCGGTTATTTCCGGCGTACCGTATATCTCCCAGCATGGTTTGTGGAATTACTGCGCCCCGGCCACGCTGGCGATGGCGTTAGCCTATGAGGGCTGGACTGGCGATCGTACCGATATTGGTGCGGCGGTCAAACCGGTGGATACCGACAAGAATGTGATGATTTCCGAACTGACGGATTACGTTAACCAGAAAACGCAGTTGAAGGCCATCTACCGCTATGGCGGAGATCTGAATCTGATTAAATCCCTGATTGCGGCCGGCTTCCCGGTGCTGATCGAGAAAGGCACCTTTATCCACGAGACGGCCACCGGCCGCCTGAGCTGGATGGGGCATTATAATTTAATGACAGGCTATGATGATGGACAGCAGACCTTTATTGTGCAGGATGCTTATTTTGCGGCGGATTATCCGATTGCTTATGATCTGATTGAGGATGAATGGCGCGGGTTTAACAATGTCTTTATGGTGGTATATTCGCCCGCCGAGGAGGCGCACCTGAAAGCGGTGCTGGGCGTCTGGCGGGATGTGTCTGCCAGCGTGCAGGTGGCTGCGCGGACAGCCTATGACGAGATTTCGACCACGGCCGAGCTGGATCAGTTCTTCGCCTGGTATAACCTCGGCAGCAGCATGCAGTTGAGCGGTGATTCGCGCGGGGCGGTCGGGGCTTTCGATACTGCCTTTCAGTTTTATCCGGCGCTGCCCGCCGAACGGCGGCCTTTCCGGGTGTTGTGGTACCGCGATGAAGCCTACCAAGCCTACTACAATATGGGGCAATACCAGCAGGTGATCGACCTGGCTACGGCCACCCTGGACACGGCGCGCGAGCCTTGTATGGAAGAAAGTTATTACTGGCGGGGCATGGCGCGCCGCGCGCTGGGCGATGCCAACGCCGCCAGAGCAGACTTTGAAAAAAGCCTGGCCTGTCATCCAGGATATACGCTCAGCCAGCAGGCATTGAGCCAGATGGGAAACTAGACCGAATGGTAAAGATTTTACATTTTGCAGATACGCACATTGACGTAGCCGCCCACGGACGGCGTGACCCGGTCTCCGGTTTGCCGCTGCGCGTGCTGGACTTTTTGAAAGCTCTGGATACGATTGTGGACACGGCGATCACTGAAAAAGTAGACATGGTGCTGTTTGCCGGCGATGCCTACAAAGACCGCACACCGGTGCCAACTTTTCAGCGGGAATGGGGCAAACGCATCCGGCGACTGTCGGATGCCGGTATCCCAACCCTGCTGCTGGTTGGCAACCATGACCTTTCCCCAGCTTTGGGGCGCGCGCACGCCATGCAGGAATATGAAACCCTGCCGGTGCCGCATGTGCATGTGCTCAGCAAACCGGCCTTACTGACTCCGGCCGAGCTGGAAGACCTGCCCCTGCAGGTGATTGCCCTGCCGTGGCTGTCCCGCTCCGGCCTGATGGCAAATTTGGAGATCAGCGCCACAGACCCGGCCGAGGTATATGCCGAGATGGAGGAGCGCATTGTTGAGATGCTGGACAATTGGCTGGAGGAGATTGATCCTGACTTGCCGACCGTGTTCACTGCCCATGCTTCCGTGCAGGGCGCCAAATACGGCGGTGAGCGCAGCGTGATGCTGGGCAATGACCTGGTGCTGCCCGGTAACCTGGTGCGCAATCCAAAATTTGATTACGTGGCCCTGGGGCATATCCATAAGGCGCAGAACCTGAATGAGGATGCCCATCCGCCGGTCATTTACCCCGGTTCGATTGAACGGGTTGATTTTGGCGAGGCCGCGGATGATAAATATTTTGTGATTGCGGAGGTTTCAAAAGGCGAAACGAAGGTGGATTGGCACAAGCTGGATGGCAGGAAGTTCATTGACCGCACGGTCACCCTCACGTCGCTGGTGGAGGTGAGCCAGCAGCTAATGGATGCCCTGCCGGCACAGGATGCCCTGCGCGATGCGATTGTGCGCCTGACGGTGACCTATCCGCGCGATTGGGAGACAGACATTGACGAGAGCGCGGTGCGGCGGCACGCCGAACCGGCGTTCGAATTTCATTTCTTGCGCCGTCCGCAGATAGAAGATCGATTGCGCCTGCCGGAAGGTCAGCTCGCCAGCAGAATGGATCATGCCGAGCTGCTGGTAACCTACTGGAAAACGATGGATGTGGAAGACACGGAGCCATTGAATCAGCTTGCCATGCAAATCATTCACGAAGTGCACAAGGTTGAAGAACATGAACTGCCGGGCGGGCAGGCCGACAGCACAAAACCCGACGTGCAGCGGGATGTGCAAGTCCCCCAGGCTGCCTTGTTTGAAGACGAAGAGTGAGCGAGAGGGTCATCATGAATGTTTTGATCAATATTTTGCTGGTTTTAGGGTTGATCCTGGCGAACGGATTGTTTGCCATGTACGAGATGGCCATGGTTTCGTCCAGCAAAGTGCGCCTGAAACAGCGTCAGGGAGCAGATCAGAAGGCGATTGACGCGGCTGTCGAACTGTCGGAAACACCCAACCGCCTGCTGTCGACTGTGCAGGTGGGGATTACCCTGGTGGGGGTTTTTTCCGGCGCGGTGGGCGGGGTAACCCTGTCCGGTGACCTGGCCCCCCTGCTGGCGCGTTTGCCGTTTCTGGATGCGGGCGCAGCGCAGGCGATTGCTCTGCTGCTGGTGACCTTGACGATCACCTATTTCTCGCTGGTGATTGGCGAACTGATTCCCAAGCGGCTGGCATTGAGCAATCCCGAGAAGATCGCTATTACCTATGCGCGCTTTTTCCGGGCGGTCTCCCGGTTGACTTCACCGATCATCCGGTTGCTGAGTGCGTCTACGGACCTGGGGCTGCGCATTTTGGGCGCCAAGGAAACCAACGAACCGCCGGTGACAGAAGAAGAGATTCGCATGCTTTTACAGCAGGGCACAGAATTCGGGATTATCGAAGAGGAGGAGCAAAGCATCATGGAAAGCGTCTTCCGCTTTGGTGACCGGCGGGTGGATGCGATCATGACCCCGCACACCGAAATCACCTGGCTGGATGTGGAAGAAGAATTTTCCGAGAGTTTACAGAAGATCATGGACAGTCGTTATACGCGCTTTCCGGTTGCCAAAGGCGGGCTGGATAACGTGATTGGCGTTTTATTGACCAAAGACCTGCTGCAAAATACGCTTCACGATCAAGAGATTGATCTGGAGCCGATGCTGCGCCCGGCAGTTTTCATTCCAGAGAGCATGCCGGCGATGAAGGTGCTGGAAAAATTCAAGGAAACCGGATTGTCTGTGGCGCTGGTGATTGATGAGTATGGGGGCATGTTGGGGATGGTCACTCAGGCGGATGTGCTCAAGTCGATCGTCGGGGATATTCCCTCTGCCGGGGAGGACTATGACCGGTCTTCCGTAATGCGCTCGGATGGATCCTGGCTGCTGGATGGATTAATGCGTGTAGATGAATTGAAGCCGATGCTCAACATTGAATCCTTGCCGGATGAAGAACGGGTGGGGTATCAAACCCTGGGCGGCTTCATTATGAGCCAGTTCGACACCATCCCCGTTACCGGGCAGACGCTGGACTGGAGCAACTGGCGTTTTGAGGTGGTGGATATGGATGGCCGCCGGATTGACAAAGTGCTGGTAGCGCCTCTGCAGAGTGAAGACAAGACCGATGAAACCGGCCTGGAAACAGGAGAGCATTCATGATCCCGGTGCGCTTGTATTTGCAAGGGTTTCTTTCCTATCTGGATCCGGTGGAACTGGACTTTTCCAATCTGGATGTGGCCTGCATCAGCGGGGCGAACGGGGCGGGCAAGTCTGCGCTGCTGGATGCCATCACCTGGTCTTTGTTTGGTCAGGCACGCAGCCGTGATGAGTCGGTGATCAATCGCCATGCAGATGCTGCCCAGGTTATTTTTGAATTTGCGTATGAAGGCGATCTCTATCAGGTGGAGCGCACCAATCCGCGCGGCAAGACGAAAATGCTGGAGTTTCGCGTTCAGAATGACAGCGGGAAGTGGATGCAGCTTACCGAGCACACCCTGCGCCTGACGGAATCGCGGATTGAGGAAACCCTCTCCATGGATTACGAGACCTTTACCAATGCCTCGTTTTTCCTGCAGGGGCGGGCTGACCAGTTTGCCCAGCAGCGGCCTGGTGACCGCAAGCGCATCCTTACCAGCATCCTCGGTTTGGAAGACTGGGACAGGTACCGCGAACGGACGATTGTGCGCCGCCGTGAACAGGAGAAAGAACTGGCGGGCATCGACAGGCTGCTGGAAGAAATCCATGAGGAAATTCAGACAGAACCTGCCCGCCGTGCCCGTCTCGCTGCGCTGGAAGAGGATCTGGCACAGTTGGAGGAAATGCGAAAATTGCAGGAATCGGTTCTGGAAGACCAACGCCGGCTGAAATCTGCTTTGACCGAGCAGCAGCAGGTGCTTGAAATGCTGGGCGGCCAGCTTGCGTCTGCCCGCCAGCGGTTGGAACAAAACAAGGCGGCCCTGGCAGAACGGGAGGCCGAGTCAGCGCGGGTGCGCGACCAGCTCCAGCGGGCGGATGAGATCACGGCCGCTTACCAGCACTGGCAGGCAGCGCGTGAATCTTTGGCAGAATGGGACAAGATCTCGGTTGATTTTCACCAAGCTGACGCCAAACGGGCGGCGCCATTGGCAGAGATTGACCGTCAGCGCTCGATCCTGCTGCAGGAGGAGCAGACGCTGCAGGAAAAAGCACAGGAAATGGAAGCTCTGACTGACGCGCTGCCGAAGATGGAAGCCGAACTGGACGAGGTGCGCCGGGCGGTGGAAGCGGCCAATGCCCGTCTGGCTGAACGGGCGGCCCTTCAGGAGGAAGAGCACCACATCCTGGATGAACAGACGGAAGCCAAAGCGGAAAACAAGCGTTTGAAGGATCAGATGAATGAGCTTAAGGCGCGGCTGGACCAGCTTGAGGAGCTGGAAGACGCAGACTGCCCGCTGTGCGGTCAGCATCTGGAGCAACCTGAGGAGCTGCTGCAGCATCTCAAAAATGAGGGGCAGCAGCAGGGAGACCGCTACCGCGCCAATCAGGCGCGCATGAAGGACGTTGAGCAGCGTGTGGAGCAGATCCGTGAGGAATTGAAAGGATTGCAATCGATTGAAGGGCAGCTTCGCCAGCAGCAGCGTGAGCTGGATCAATGGGAGGAACGGGTGAAGATTGCCCGCTCCCAACAGGCGGAGTGGCAGGAAAATGGCAGACCGCGCCTCCGGGAGGTGGGGGATATCCTCAAGAAAGGTGCATTTGCTCTTGAGACGCGCACCGTTCTGGCCGAAATTGACGCTTCGTTGAAAGTACTGGGCTATGACGCCGCGGCCCATGATGCCGTCCGGCGCACCGAAGTGGAGAATCGGGAGAGCGAGCAGGCTTACCGGCAGCTGGAAAATGCCCGCGCTGCTCTGGCGCCGCTCGAACATGAAATCGAACGCCTGAAAGCCCAGGCAACCGCGAGCGAACAGGAAACGGCAGAGGCGGAAAAAATATTTACCAAAACGGAAGCGGTTGTGCAAAAAGCAGCCGAATCTGTGCCGGATATTGCCCGCGCCGAACGGGACCTGCGGGATTTGCGCGAACGCGAGAATATCCTGCGCGCCGAGATTGGCGGGGCCAGACAGTGGGTGAAAACGATTGCGGACCAAAAAGTGCGGCAGACTGAACAGACGCAAGCACGCGAGGCGATTGCCCGGCAGGTGGGATACTTGAAGACCCTGGAACGCGCCTTTGGCAAGGATGGCGTGCCCGCCCTGTTGATTGAACAGGCTTTGCCGGAGATTGAAAATCAGGCCAACGAACTCCTTGATCGTCTGACGGATGGTCAGATGTCGGTACGGTTTAGCACCCAGCGGGATTATAAGGACAAGAAGCGTACTGACAAGAAAGAAACCCTGGACATTCTGATCAGCGATGCGGCCGGTGCGCGGGAGTATGAACTTTTCTCCGGCGGTGAGGCATTTCGGATTAATTTTGCCATTCGTCTGGCGCTGTCACGCGTGCTTGCGCAGCGCGCGGGCGGGCGGCTGCAAATGCTGGTGATTGATGAAGGCTTTGGCAGTCAGGACGCCGAAGGCCGCCAACGGTTGATCGAGGTGATCAATCTGGTGCGCGACGACTTCGCCCGCATTTTAGTGATCACCCATCTGGAGCAGCTTAAGGATGCTTTCCCTGCCCGCATTGAGGTGGAGAAAACCTTGCGCGGCTCACAGGTGACGGTGATCACATGAGGACGGAGGCGCCCCGCCTGGGTGTGCAGCAGCGTGTGCTGCCTGCGTACCGCGTGCCGTTTTTTGATACGCTGGCGCAGGTCTTTCCGCAGGGGGTGTCCGTCTTTGCCGGCCAGCCCCGCCCGGAGGAGATGATCGATACCGGCAAGTATCCAGAAGTGGCCGAATACTATCCTGCTGACAACCGGCATATCCTGCGCGGCCGGTGGTATGTGTGCGTACAGCAGAATATGCTCGAATGGTTGGAAACCTGGCAGCCGGATGTGCTGGTGACCGCCGCTAATCCCCGTGAAATCCGCAATCGGGCGGCCATGCGCTGGATGCACGCCCGCCAGCGCCCGGTGATTGGCTGGGGACTGGGCGCACCCACCGCAGGCTCCTGGCAGCAAAAAATGCGTGATTTCGCGCTGAATGACCGCCGGCTGGATTTTGATGCCTTGATTGCCTACAGCCAGCAGGGAGCAGAGGAGTATGCCCGGCTGGGATTCTCTGACAAGCGCATTTTTGTGGCGCCCAATGCGGTGGCGCCGCGCCCGGTGCACGCTGCACCGCAAAGGCCGGCAGCCTTTGTGGACGGCCGTGCGGTAATCCTGTTCGTCGGACGTTTGCAGGCCCGCAAACGGGTGGACGCTTTGATGCGTGCCTGTGCTGCTCTACCGGAAGACGAGCAGCCTGATCTGTGGATCGTAGGAGACGGCCCCGAACGGGCTGCTTTGGAAGCCCTGACAGGGGAGGTGTATCCCCGGTCGCGTTTCTACGGCGCAGTACACGGCCCCGATCTGGCCCCGCTTTTTTCGCGGGCTGATCTGTTTGTGCTGCCCGGCACAGGCGGCCTGGCTGTGCAGGAAGCCATGTCGTATGCCCTGCCGGTGATCGTGGCCGAGGCGGACGGTACCCAGTCCAATCTGGTGCGCCCTGAAAATGGCTGGATGGTTTCCGCCGGAGACGATGAAACACTGCGTATAGCTGTAAAGAATGCTTTGTCCGACCCTGTTCGACTGCGGGAGATGGGGCGCGAGTCATTCCGCATTGTCAGCGAGGAGATCAATCTGGAAGCGATGGCCGCTGTGTTTGCGCGAGCCGTGGCAGCCATCTGGTAGGAGGGGCGATGAAGATTCTGATTGCGGCAGATGGACGCAGCCCGATCACCCGCCGCTGGGTGCGCGGCCTGCTTGCCATGCAGAACGAAGTGATTCTGGTCAGCACGTTCCCCTGCCAGCCGCTGGAGGGGGTGGCAGAAATGATTGTGCTGCCGGTGGCCTTTGCCAGCCTGTCTGGCAGTCAGGCCGGGCGCGGCGGCAAGCCTGCTGAAACAGACACACACCAGCCCGCGCAGCCACCCCGCTCGCGCAGGCTGGTCGCGCGGTTTCGCAATCTTTTCCAGCGCGTGCGGTATAGCCTGGGGCCATTGACCCTGCGTTACTATGGGCCTCAATTCCGCCGGGTGGCACAGCGCGTGCAGCCTGATGTGATCCACGCCCTGCGGATTCCCTTTGAAGGCATGTTAGCCTCTTACGCTCCGCCGGAGATGCCCCTGGCCGTTTCCATTTGGGGCAATGACCTGACCCTGCATGGGAAAGGCTCCGCTGCCATGCGGCGTTTCACCACGCGCACCTTGCAGCGCGCTGATGGTCTGGCTGCCGATGCGCAGCGAGACATTCGACTGGCGCGCGCCTGGGGTTTTGATGCGGATAAGCCGGTGATGACTGTGCCCGGCAGCGGCGGGATTGATCTGGTTGAAATCAGCACAGCGCGGCCGATGCCCGTGCTGCCGGACTTGCCCCAGTTCCCGGAAGATACGCCGTTGGTGATCAATCCGCGCGGCTTTCGCCCGGGCAGTGTGCGCAATGATATTTTTTTCCAGGCGGTACCGATGGTGCTGGAACGTGTACCAGATGCGCATTTCCTGTGTGCGGCCATGCAGGGACAGGAAGAAGCGCAAAGCTGGCTGGAGCGGCTGGAGATCGGCCGGCGGGTACACTTGCTGCCTTACCTGGCGCAGGAACAGTTGTGGGCGATTTTCCAGCGGGCGGCGGTGTCGGTGTCGATCAGCGCGCACGATGGCACGCCCAATTCCTTGCTGGAAGCGATGGCGATTGGGTGTTTTCCGATTGCCGGCGATATTGAATCCCTGCGGGAGTGGATCGTACCCGGGGTAAATGGTCTGCTGGTGGAAGCGGACAAGGCCCAGGCCCTGGCCGCGGCGTTGGTGCTGGCCTTGACGATCCCGTCCTTGCGCGGGCAGGCTGCCGAAGTGAACCGTGCCATTATTCAGGAGCGGGCCGAATTGAACCTGGTGCGTTCGCAGATTGCGGTGTTTTATGAACGGTTGTTGCAAGGTTAAGCAGTCAATCAGTCTATCAGTTGATCGGTCAACCAGGAGCATGAATTTTTTTTGTAAAGTGTTTTCCTGATGGATTAATCCCCATAAAAAACAAAAAACTGCCCGCGAGGGGCAGTCAGTCAGATGATAGTTGTTGGGTGCTTACCACCAGATGCGGAACCAGGTGGTGGTTTCGGCATTGCTGCCGTTGTACTCAATCGATACATCCATTTGAATGATTTCATTGACTGGATAGTCAGGCACTGTGAAGGGCTGGGTGCAGACGCCATTTTCATCCGTTTCGCTTGGGATGCGGGTTGTGCTGGAAAGCGAACCATCCGGGAAGCGCAAGGTTACATAAACGGTGGCGTTTTCTACCGGCTGGAGCTGCGCATCCTGCACAATGACATAGATGGTCTGGTCTTCATTCGGTTGGGCAAGTACATTTTTTACGAATGCGCGGGTTTGCAGCTCAATCGGCGCGGCAGGGGCATTGGTGATTTTCTCTTTTAGATCGAGCAAGGCGGGGTCATGCCGCAGCATGTCGAAATGCATTCTGCCAAGATCGCTTACCGCAATTTTTTCTCCCGTGGCAGCATCGGGGTGGTACACCATCAGGGCATTCTCAAAATACTGCATGCTGGGGCCAGTGTCACTTAACCGAAAGATCTTCGAAATGGGTTTCCCGAAATATTTTTCGCCATTGTGCTGTTCGTAAAACAGCAAGAATTCATAGCAAACATTGTATTTTGTTCCAAAATTGTCGCAATAGGTGGTGTTTGTGGGGACTGGTTTCACCGGAATGGTCGTATCATACAGCTGCCAGCCCAGATCGGAAACGATGACCTCCCCCGCTTTTATTTCCAGGCGGGCACGCTGGAAGTATTGCATCCGGGTGCCGTATGGGTCGGTGAAAGCTTCGGTGATCGGATAGCCGAAGATGCGCAGCGGCTCGGGGGCGTTCTGATAGAAGGTGTAAAACTCACCGGTGAGATTATGCCCATTAATATAGTCCCCGTCCACTTCCTGCGCGTTGACAATCGCAGCGGGCAAAGCCAGCAGGAGGATCAACACCATGGCAATTTTGTAGGGCAGGGTTTTGTAGGTCATGAATTAATTATACACGAATAGAATGCGTATATCAATCAGCATGACAGGATAAATGTACTGATGTGTGTTATGCTCTGGTAATTTTATAGTATTAAAACGCTATATATGGGGGAGGATCGACTAGACAACCATACCGGTGGGGGTGGAATGAGCTTTTAAAACAAAAACGGTCTGGGCGTGCCAGGCCGTTGAGGATTATCTTAACCGGAGTTAGTCTGTCTTTTTGCTGTCTTTCGAAGTCTCGGCAGCGGGTTTCTCGGTTGTTTTGGTTTCCGTTTTGTTTTCACTGCTGGGGGCTTTATCTTCAGCACCTGAACCAGCGAATTTCATGCCGGATGGGGAGCGGTGATCGGTGGCATAGAATCCAGAGCCTTTGAAGACCACGCCGACCGGCGTGTAGACTTTACGCAGGGCTTCCTTTCCACATTCAGGGCAGCGTTTTAAGGGGTCATCCGTAAATTTCTGGGTATGGTCAAACTGGACACCACAGTTTTCACACCGGTAAGTATAAATAGGCATAGCACCTCTATCGACTTTCAAACCAATCTCTAACTTAGAATTATAGTCCTGTTCAGAGTTCCTGGTCAAGGAGCAAATTTGGGGCAACTCTGTTGAGGAAATGGACATTTCCTTTTGCAGTTTACCATGTTCTAAGACCAACTTAATCCTAACAGGGATTTGTCAAAAAAATGTTAACGTAATGGAAAAAATCCTCTATAATAGAACTATGGTGCGTTATCGGGTTTCGTACAGCATTTGAGGAGATAATAGAATGCGTGAGTTTATTGAAAAAATGCCGAAAGCGGAGCTTCATTTACATATTGAGGGCAGTCTTGAGCCGGAGTTGATGTTTGCTTTGGCCCAGCGTAATCACCTTACCCTCGACTTCAAAAATGTGGAGGAAGTGCGGGCTGCCTATCAGTTCAGCAATCTCCAGGATTTTCTGGACATTTATTATCTGGGCACGAATGTGCTGCTTCATGAGCAGGATTTTTATGATATGACCTGGGCCTACCTGACCAAAGCGCATGAGCAAAACGTGCGCCATGCCGAGATCATGTTTGACCCGCAGACACATACCGACCGCGGTGTGCCTTTTGAGACGGTGATCACTGGCATTCACCGTGCTCTGGCCGATGCTGAAAAACAGTACGGGATTACTTCAAAATTGATCCTGTCTTTCCTGCGCCATCTCAGTGAGAAAGAGGCCTTTGAAATCCTGGAAGAAGGCGTAAAGTATAAAGACTGGATCACGGCCGTGGGGCTGGATTCTTCCGAGGTCGGCCATCCGCCGGAGAAGTTCCTGCGCGTGTACCAAAAGGCGCGTGAACTGGGCTTTCTGCCGGTAGCCCATGCCGGTGAAGAAGGCCCGCCGGCTTATATCTGGAGCGCACTGGATGATTTGGGTGTTTTACGGATTGACCACGGTGTCCGCAGTATTGAGGATGAGAGGCTGCTTGGTCGTCTGGCAGAGATGCGGGTGCCGCTGACCGTGTGTCCCCTTTCCAATACCAAGCTGCGTGTCTTTGCCCGGATGGAAGACCACAGTATCAAAAAATTGCTGGACAGGGGCGTATGTGTGACAGTTAATTCTGATGATCCGGCTTATTTTGGCGGTTACGTCACGGAGAATTATCTTGCCATCCAGAAAGCGTTGAAGTTGACTCGTGATGATCTGTATCAATTGGCACGGAATGGCTTTGAGGCTGCGTTTCTTGAAGCTGATGAGAAGAAAAAGCTGATCAAGGAACTGGACGCGTATTTTGCCGAAAACCCGGTGGTATGAACACCGCCTGCACTGCATCGATCCAGCCTGCTAAAAAAGCACCCACAGGTGCTTTTTTTACTATCATTTTGCGTTCAGTACTTGTACAATTGGAATAATCTCAATGATATTTATACTTTGTTGAAATGGAGATGAAATCAGAATTGAACAGGAACAGCCTAAAATCATGCTGCTTCATGGATATGAACAGGCGCGGCATGCAGTCGTTCCTGTAAAACCATCAGATAAAAAAGGAAACGTTAATCCTATGAAAAAATTTCGTGTTGCTTTGCTGGCAAATTTGAAGGTCAACGCCCCGCGCTGGGAAGGGATGACAGACGATCAGTGGGATGACCTCGATTCGGAAAAAACGATCGACGCGCTGGTTGATGCGATTCGCGCGGGCGGTCATGAGTGTGAGTTTCTGGAAGCGGATATCAATCTCTATGATACGGTGCGCACGTACAAGCCTGATATTTGTTTTAATATCAGTGAAGGCCATTTTGGTGATGCTCGTGAGGCCCAGGTGCCGGCGATCCTTGAAATGCTCCAGATTCCCTATACCGGTTCCAGGGTGTTGACCCTGGCTCTGGCGTTGGACAAGCCGATGACCAAGCGCATCTTTCATTGGCATGATCTGCCGACGCCGGCTTTTCAAACCTTTGAACGTGTCACGGAGAAACTTCATGATGATCTGAAATTTCCACTGTTCGCGAAACCCAGCCGGGAAGGTACCGGCATGGGGGTGAGCGCGAAATCAGTGGTGCACAATGAGGAAGAACTGCGCGAACAGGTTGGATATATTCTGGAGCGGTATAAACAGGCAGCTTTGGTGGAGACGTTTATCGAAGGGCGCGAGGTTACCGTGGGCGTTGTGGGCAACTTGATTGGTCCGGTTGCCCGGCGCCTGCCAATCAATGAGACTGCGCCGCGCATTCAATCCGGCTTGCGTTTTTTCCCGCCCATGGAAGTTGATCTGAATCCCTATCTGGAGAGTGATGGGGTGTACAGCAACCGTTTGAAAGTGGCGCTGGCAGATCAGTTGAATTATCTTTGCCCAGCACCACTGGATGATGAAATGGTTGATGACTTGAACTGGTACGCCGCGGCAGTTTTTCGCGTGACGGGTGCATTGGATGTAGCCCGGGTGGATTTCCGTCTGGATGCCAGTGATGGTAATAAACCCTATATTCTGGAAATTAATCCTTTGCCGGGGCTGTCTCCTGGTATTTCAGATATTGTGATTGAAGCGCAGGCCGATGGCGTAGGCCATACAGAGCTGGTTAATATGATCCTGAATACCGCCCTGAAACGATACGGTATGCTTTAGCACCAGCATAAGGATTGGCATTTTGGGACGATGAGTCAAAACCTCCCCGGTGATCTGTGTGGATCGGGGAGGTTTTCATTAAAATCAACTGATGAGCCTGGTTGTTTAATTTACCAGGGCAATATTTTCCTTTTCCAGTTCCCGCTGCACCACTGCCAACAGCCGGGGGCGCATCTCCCCCGCTTTGCCAAAACGGGCCTTGGCGACGAGGGTCAGCTCTGTTTGCTCGCCCATTTTTCCTGAGTCGCTGATGATCTGCCAGGGTTCCAGCAGATTGGGTAATTCCAGGACAGCGTCCTCGCGCATGTCTTCCAGCAGCACCAGTGATCTGCTCAGGTCGGTGGAAGATACTGCGAGGGTGATCTTGACGATGGAGAAACGCCCACGGCTGAAGTTGCGTACGATGCGCATTTCGCTGTTGGGGATCAGATACAATTCGCCGCTGGTTGACCGCAGGAAAGTGGTGCGCAGGTGGACGGATTCCACCACGCCCTGGACGCCGCCTAATCCTATTGATGAAAAAACTTCCACTTTATCTCCCACAGAGAAATTGTCTTCGGACATAAAGGCCAGCCCGGCCATGATGTCCGAGATGATTGGCCGTGCGCCAAAGCCAAAGGCTGCACTGAACAGCCCAACCACCCAGATCAGGGTTTCTGCCTTGACGAAAAGGGCCACGCTGGCAATCATGGCGACAGCGACGGCGGTGAAGCGGATGATGCTGGCGTATAACCCCCGCAGGGTGTCTTTACGTTCAGCCGAGATATTCCCGTGGCGGGGAGAGAGCTGATAGAGTCCCAAAAAGAGTTTTGAGATCAGGTTTGCCAGCCAGCGGATGATCCCGGCAATGATAAAAAAGATGAAGATATACAGCAAGATCTGTGTTAGTTCTGTGTCTTGAAACATTTGTGATGGAAGGGTAAAGGGGATCATTATTTTTAAGCCTCATTTTCAGTTGATTTCTCAACCTGATTATCTTCAATTTTAATCGTGAAGCCGGGGGCATTGACAAGATCGAAAGTGGCAGAAGCAAGCGACACTTTGCCATCGCTGTTTTCAATGGCTTCAATAATTTTGTTAAAAATTGCATCTTTGGTGGTGCGCCGTTGTTTGAAATTCACCACATATCGACCGGTAAATTCCATCCAGTTATCGTTTGCAACCAGGGTGGTCATGGGTGCAATGGAAGCTTTCTCGATATTGTATTTGTGCAGTATTTTGTCCCAATCTTTTTCTGCTTCGGGGAGGTAGCTTCCGGTAATAGGGTGCTCGATAATTTTCTTAAAAAAGACCGGGATTGGCCGTCTTGAATGTATTGTGTGATTGCTTTGTGCGCCAGACGGACAAGGAAAAAAATGACCACCAAACCAATGATGGTGGTGAGAAGTCTGCCCATCAGGTTTTCGTTATTAATCATGGTGAGAAATTCGTTCATGGTTCTTCTCCGTTTTTTAGAGACAAAGCCTGATTTAATTCTACCGCATTACCGGATAAGCGAGTGGGTGATAACGATGAAAGGGTATAGCAATGGTTTCTAGAAAATCAACCATCACTTGATATCACCGCGAAGGAGCCGCTTTGCGGCGAATGGGGTACCCCCCTGTCTGGCGCTGAGATTGCTGCGTCGGGTGAAACCTTCGCAACGACAAAATCCGCAACAGTTCAGTACTCTCACGAGGAAAACAGCGCTTGTGATACCTATGCTAGAATAAGCAGTGTAGAATCAGGTTTTTTTCAAGGAGGCAGGATGCAATTTTTATCAAACTATTATTTAGAGAACTCCGTGCAGACCTGGCTGCTGGCTGTGTTGGGTATGGTTGTGTTGTATGGTTTGTTTGGGTTGATCAAAAAAATGCTCTTACACAGGATTTGCAAAATTGCTGCAAAGACCCAGACGAATATCGATGACTTTTTCTGTAAAATTTTAGCCGATCTGCGCAAATTTTTTCTGCTTGGCCTGGCGGTGTGGATTGCCTCGCGCGTGTTGACCTTACCCACGAGTCTTCGGGAAGGCATCCGTGTTGTCTTCGTGATTCTTGTTATTTTGCAAGCGGGCTTCCTGATCAACCGGGTGGTGATGTATGTGCTTGAAAGACGGATGAACCATGAGACCGGGCAGGAACAATCGGCCAGTCTGAAAACGATTGGACAATTTGTGCGGGGGCTGATTTGGGCAATTGTGATTGTGATGGCGCTGGACACTGTGCCGGGCCTTGAGGTCAGCACGCTGGTGACAACCCTGGGGATCACCGGGATTGCTGTGGCTTTTGCCATTCAGAATGTATTGGCGGACCTGTTTTCTGCGCTGTCGATCACTTTTGATCAACCATTCATTGTGGGGGACGTGATTGTGGTGGATGAGCTGGCAGGAACGGTAGAGCGGATTGGGTTGAAATCAACGCGGGTGCGCAGCCTGTCCGGTGAATTGCTGATCTTTTCCAACTCCGATTTGCTCAACAGCCGGATTCATAATTTCCAGCAGATGAACAGGCGGCGGGTGATATTGAAATTTGGGGTTACCTATCAGACACCTCGTAAAAAATTACAGGCTATCCCGGAAATGATTAAGCAAGTGATTGAGGAGCGGGAGAAGGTCAGTTTTGATCGGGCGCATTTCGCCGGCTTTGGCGACTCGACTCTGGATTTTGAAGTGGTGTACTGGCTGGAGAGTTCGGCGTATTCCTTTTATATGGATACTCAGCAGGCGATTAATTTGGGTATTTATGAACGTTTCGAAGAAGAAGGCATTGAGTTTGCTTATCCCACGCAGACGGTGTTTGTGGAAACCGCTTCCCAACTTCAACCAATGATGGGTGAAGCTGAAAAGTAGGGAGGGTTTGGGTAAATATCGTCAGCGCGATGGTTCTCCTGCAATATTATGAAAATTGAGAGAGATCATCTGCGAACCGGCAGATGAAAAACACCCGCAAGGTTTAGGCCTTGCGGGTGAGATGTTTTACGGCTGCCAGACAGGGTCGGTTTCGTTGGGCGCGGTGTTGGTGATCATCGTCATCTGACTGCCATCAGGGGTAACGGCGAACAGTTCCATGCCGCCGGTGCGCGCCGAGTTGAAGGCAATATATTTTCCGTCAGGTGACCAGGCCGGGAAGAGATCCAGGGTATCTTCCCTGGTCACGTTTGTCTCCGCACTGCCGTCGGGGGCAATCGTATAAATTTTGTAATAGCCATCGCGGCTGGAGACAAAGGCGATGCGTGAGCCGTCCGGCGACCAGGCAGGCGCGCCGTTATCGCCCTCGGTGAAGGTCAGGCGGGTGGGGTTCGAGCCGTCAATGCCCATCACATACAGGTTCAGCCCGCCGTCGCGATCCGAGGCGAAAGCGATCAGATCTCCTTTGGGGGACCAGGCCAGATCCCCATCATACGATTCATTGTTGGTGATGCGTACGACATTCGTGCCGTCAGCGTTCATTGTATAGATCTCGCTGTTGCCGTCCATATCAGAGGCGAAGGCGATCTGGCTGCCGTCAGGCGACCAGACAGCCGGGCCGTCAAAAGAGGGGCCGGGGGTCAGATTGACCTGACCACTGCCATCGGCATTCATCACGAAGATATTAAAGGCGCCGTCGCGGTTGGAAATGAAGAGCAGTTTCTGCCCGTCGGGAGAATAAACCGGACCCTGGTCATCAGCGGGGTGATTGGTCAGGTTGATGATGTTCGTGCCGTCGGCACTGATTGTATAGATTTCATTGTTACCATCCTGATCGCTGACGTAAGCCAGGCGGCCCGTGCCGCCGCCGGAGGTGGCATCCAATGCCAGCGTGGTAACGTCTTTTGCCGCAGGGAAAGCTTCGGCGCCGGGTGCATCCAGGCTGTCAAGGGCGTCGGTGTTAGGGGAGATGGGCGCTTCAACTTCGGGCGCTTCAGCGGGGGCGCTTTGCGGGGCTGCGCCGCAGGCGGCGATCAACATGGCAAGTGTCAAGAGAAAGAATACGGTTGATAGTTTTTTCATTTTTATTTTTCCTGTGTTGTTAAAGATGGTGCGAATTATAACAGCATGTTTATATGTTATCGGAAGATTAAGGTTGCAAGGTTGATACCGGGGTGGTTTGCCCTTCGGTTTCGCGCGGCATGACCGGAAGGGGGGCGTCACCGCTTAACGGGGGATTGGTTTTTGGCCGGTGTCCATGTTATGATTTTATTAGTGTTCGCGATCAGCGATTATGAGGTGACAATGAGCTTAGATTCTTTTATCAAAGAGATGCCCAAGGTTGAACTGCATGTGCATATGGAGGGTTCCATTCGGCCCGCCACGCTGCTCAAGCTGGCGAAGCGGCACGGGATTGAAGTGCCGGCCAATGACGTGGAGGGGCTGCGTGATTGGTATACTTTCACCGATTTCGACCATTTTATTGATATTTACCGCGTCATTTCGCGCTGCCTGCGCACTTATGAGGATATCGAGACGATTGCCCGGGAATTTTTGATCGGGCAGGCGGAGCAGAATATCCGCTACAGCGAAGTTACTTATACCGCTTTTTCACAGTTCTATGGCTCCCGGTTAAGTTTCAAGGGGCAGATGGCGGCGATCAACCGCGCCCGCACCTGGGCGGCGAAGCAACTGGATACGCATATTGGATTGGTGATCGACATTCCGCGCATCATTCCTGCCCTGGCCGGGCGGCTGGTGGCGCACTGGGCCGTCTCCGGGATGGACGATGGCGTGTGCGCCCTGGGGCTGGGCGGCCCGGAGGTGGGTAACCCGCCGGAGCGTTACAAAGCGGCATTTGATCTTGCGCGCAGGGCTGGGCTGCCGAGTGTGCCTCATGCCGGTGAAACGATGGAGCCGGAGAGTATGTGGGGGGCGCTGAATTCGCTGCATGCGGTGCGCCTGGGGCATGGGGTGCGCTGCCTGGAAGACCCTGCTCTGGTGGCTGAACTGCGCCGGCGGCAGATCCCGCTGGAAGTGTGCCCGACGAGCAATGTGTGTTTGAAGGTCGTGCCAGACCTGGCCTCCCATCCCCTGCCGAAATTGCTGGAAGAGGGGCTGTATGTGACCCTGAACTCGGACGATCCGCCGATGTTCAATACGACCCTCACTGCGGAATACCAGAAGACGGCGGAGGCATTTGGCTTTGATGCGGATGCGATCGAGAAACTGGTATTCAATGCTTTGCACGCGTCTTTTTTGCCGGATGCGCGCAAGCAGGAGATGGAGCGCGAGATGCAGGCGGACTTCAAGCGTTTGCGCACGGAGCATTTGGGGGAATAGGGAAAACGCGGTTTTGTGAAAAATCAAAAAGTTGATCGGGGGCATCATGGTTGTCAATGCGCAAGGAGCGAGATTTTACAGGCAGCGTTTTTGATGATTAAAATATTCGCGGGGTAGGTTCTAACCCACCCCGCAAGCTTGTGTTGGCGGGAAATCGGGCAGAGCCTTACGCGTAAGGCGTTTCGTAGGGGACCATCTGCGTGGATTCGCCGGTGATGGCGACCAGTTTTTCCACCAGTTCCTGAGTGCGGGCAGCATTGATGCCGTCAGAGGCGGGCTGCTGGCGGGTTTGCAGGCATTCGAAGAACTGGCGGATCTCGCCGGAAAAGCCGCGCTCTTCCAGCCCGGACAACCAGCGGCCGGGACGGTCGCGCCCGAAGACTTCCACTTTTGCGCCTTCCTTGACCCGCAGTTCCCGAAAGGCGTCCACTTCGACGGTCAGGCCGCTGCCATGCAGGGTCAGCCGTTCCTGCCAGGTTCCGGCCTGGAGGGAGGTTTGCAGCAAACCCATGCCACCACCCTGCTGGATGGTGAGGGAACTGGCTGCGCCGACCAGATGGCCGTCCTGCATCTGGAAAGCGGTGTGCTGCGGTGCCAGCTCGCCGCAGAAGAAACGCAGCAGGTCAATTTGGTGGATGGTGTCATCCAGATAATTGTTATACAGGCTGACGTGAAAGGCGGAGGGGCGGTGTTTTTCAGCGATGCACAACTGGATCGGCCGGCCGGCGAAGATGTCTTTGGCCTGGCGGTAGAGCAGGGCCGAGCGCCGGTTGAAACCCACCATCAGGAGGCGCTCTTTTTGACGCGCCAGTTCGACCAGTTGCCAGGTGAGCCGGGAGGACTCGGTGGCGGGCTTTTCCAGAAAGACATCCACGCCTGCTTCCAGCAGCAGGCGGGCGTGTTCAGCGTGTTTCAAGGTTGGGCTGAGGACGAACACGGCCTGGGGTTTTTGATCGAGGAGGGCCTCCACGCTGGTGGTGCCAAAGTCGATCTGCCAGTCAGCGCAGACCTTTTCGACGGTCTGAGTGGTGCGGCTGCCTACCCCCACGATCTTCACCCCCGGCCAGGTGCGCAGCAGGGGCAGATAAGCTTTGCGAGCGATGCCGCCGACGCCCAGGATTGCTATGCGTATAGGTTTTGGTTGGGACATGCGTTGCTCCTTGTGAGGGTTTCATCCCCCCTACCCCCCTTTCTCAAGGGGGGCTTGTGATGATTTAGGGAATACGATCCTTCTCTATTCATCTGCTCCCCTTTCTCAAAGGGGGCTTGTGGAGATTTGGGGAATGACGTTGTTCTTGGTTTCTCTGTGTTTTTTACCTATCCGGGTACAGGGTGACAAAGGGGAGGCTGTTATAGCGGCAATTGCAGCATTTCACCGGTGGTGCGGCCAGAGCGGTAAGCGGCTTCGAGAATTTCCTGCACCGCCAGGGCAGACTGAAAATCGGATTTTGAGGGGGTGTTCTGCTGCACGCACTGTAGGAAGTCATAGCATGAGGCCATGTGTGCATCCTGGAAACTGCCCTGTGACATCTTCGCACTGGGGTAAATGCTGGCGATGGGGCGTTCGCCGGACACATCCGGGTAGGGCAAATTGCCGCTCATCCAGCAGCCGGTTTTCAGGTCGTGGATGCGGATCTCGTGCGGGTTGCTGGCGTCAAAATGCAGTGAGCCTTTGCGGCAGAAAATTTGCAGTTTGATTTCACTCCCCACCCCGGCGGCCATGCGGGTGGCTTCAATATTCCCGATGGCGCCGTTTTTTAATTCCAGGGTAGAGAATGCCCAATCGTCCACATCGACCGTTTCCATTTGTTTTGATCCGCGGCTGACGGGGCGTTCGGTGATGAAGGTGCGCATTTTTGCGCCCACACGGGCGGCATCGCCGAGCAGGTATTTGACCAGGTCGACCATGTGCGCGCCCAGGTCGGCAAAGGCGCCGCCGCCCGACTCTGCCCAGCGCAAGCGCCAGGACATGGGGCGCCGGGGATCAAGATAGCTGCTGTGAAAGATGCTGCCGCGAAAGTTGAGTACTTCGCCAAATTCACCCGAGTCAAGTGCGGCTTTCATCTGGCGTACAGCAGGCAGGTATCGTTGGGTGAAAGCCATGTGGGTGAGGATGTTGTGTTGCGCAGCGGCTTCGGCCATGATGCGCGCATCGGCCAGGTCTTTGCCCAGCGGCTTCTCGCAATACACCGGGATGCCGCGGCGGGCGGCTTCCAGCACGTATTCGGTGTGCATGGCCGAGGGGGAACATACATCCACCAGGTGCAGATCCTGCGAGAAGAATTCTTCCAGGCTGGTGGTTTCCAGCTCAACGGGCAGGTCACGCAGAAATTCCTGATCGCGGCCCAGGCTGGTGCGCAGCGCGGCTTTCAGATGGGCAGTGACCTGCGGCTGCGGGAAACACAGGGCAATATCACGGTAGCCGATGGCGTGGATCTTGCCGATGTAGCCCAGACCGACCAGGCCGACATTCAAAGTTTTTTTCATTTTTCTATCCCTTTTTGTTTTATTGCTGGTAAACCACTTTGCCCTGGATCATGGTCAGGTGCACGTTGACTTTTTCGTCGATCACGATCAGGTTGGCATCTTTTCCGGCTTCAATGCTGCCGATGCGGTCGTCTTCGCCGATCACTCTGGCGGGATTGAGGGAGGCCATTTGGAGTGCCTGATTCAAGGGCACCCCTACCAGACGATGAAGGTTATCCACGCACTGGTTGAGGGTGGAAACGCCGCCCGCCAGGGTGCCGTTTGCCAGGGTAGCGCGGCCATCTTTGACGGTCACGTCGTGCCCGACGAGGTGATAGCTTCCATCGGCCAAACCAGCCCCGGCCATGGCATCGGTAATTGCTACCACCCGGTCTGGGCCGACGCAGCGCACGAGGATCTTCATGGCGCCGGGATGGACATGTATGGTGTCGGCGATCAATTCGGTGGTCACTTTGTCGGAGGCCAAAATGGCGCCAAACACGCCGGGCGCGCGATGGTCAAAGCCGCGTTGGGCATTGAAGGTGTGGGTCACGTGGGTGAAATCACCGCGCAAGGCTTCGGAGGCTGTTTCGTAGTCCGTGTTGGTGTGTCCCAGAGCGGCCACTACGTCAGAGCGGCGGCAAAGGGCGGCTACTTCGGGGGCGCCGGGGTTCTCGGGGGCGAGGGTGATCTGTTTGATCCAGCCCTGCCCCAGCTTGAAATGTTTTTCCATTTCCGGGGTGTTGGGCGGGCGCAGCCAGGCTGGATTAAAAGCTCCCTTCTTCTCGAGAGTAAGGAAGGGGCCTTCCAGGTGCAGTCCCAACGGTTCGGCGCCCTGGTCAAAACCGGGGAAGATGTTGACATAGGTGGTGATCATTTCGTCCAGCTGGTCGGGATTGGGGGCGGCGATGGTGAGCAGGAAGCCGGTCACGCCCCTGGTTTTAACCCATTCGGCGTATTTGACCAGGTCTTTTTCGAGGTCTTCGCTATCGCCAAAGGTAACGCCGTTGCCGCCGTGTACGTGAATGTCGATCAGACCGGGGGCGAGGATCCGTCCTGCCAGGTTAATGTGTTGGCCTTCGGTGAGGGGTGCATTTTGTTTGCTGCCAACGTACGCGATCTTTCCGTGGTCATCAACAATTACCACGCCGTTTTCAATCATCTCCTGAGGGGTATAGATGCTGCCATTTTCAAAAATAGTTGTCATTTCAGACGCTCCTTTGTGTTAATTTGTGCCGGTGGTCTGATTTGACCACGGCTGAGGTTGGATATATAATGTGTTTATCGTTCTTTCCCAAAATATAAGGCAATCCAGATGATGACCTCAAAATCACAAAATACAAAATTACAGCAAGGTCGTGACCTCGCCAGGCAGCTGTATGATCTCACCCTGCCCCAATTGCAAAATCCGGGCGCGGAATTGCGCTCCCAGTGGCAGGCGGAGTATCCCCTGTTGAGTGGTACCGAGATCGATGATGTACACCAACAGGTGTGCGCAGCGCGGCTGGAGGAGCAGGAACGCGTGGGATGGCTGACCGTGCCGCATGATGCGAGTGTGCTGGTGTTCGTGGCGGTTTCGATTTTCTTCACCCTTACCACGGGGATTGTGGCGGGGGTGATCAGCCTGATTGCTCTTGAGACCTTGTTCCAGGTTTGGTTCAGTCACCGCTGGTATCGCTCCTTGAGCTTGCTGGTGTGGCTCACCTATCCCGCATACGTGCTGCTGGTCTTTGTCCTTCGCCAGCGGGGGTACGGCCTGTACGGGATCGCTGGCATTGTGGCGGCGGCCTGGGGAGGCACTTTTCTGCTGGGCATGCTCATCCGGCTGGTGGTGAAGGCGCTGCTGCCAGGCAAAGTTCCGCCGGTCAAGGGTAACTAAAGCGTTTCCATTCTTCTGGTTGTGTCATCGCCATTTTCCAACTGCCAGAGATTGCCAAGGGGCAATCTCTTCAGGGCAGGGTCGTTGGTTTCGCTTTCCCGTACTGCCCAAAATTGCTCTCAGCTTGTCATCCAAAGCTGTTTCTGGAGAGTCTGCTGCACGTCGGCAAAGCGCTCAAAAGGTTCGGCTTGCACGCCGGCCTGCCGGCACAGCGCCAATAATTCATCTTTGGCAAACAGTACGTCGGTCAGGCCGATCACGTCTTTATCACTGCGCCCGTCTCCAATAAAGATGATGCGATAGCCAGCCTGCCGGTAGCGTTGCAGCACGGCCGGTTTGCTGACCCCGGCATGAGGGGTTTCCGGTCGGAACCACGGAAACTCAAAAGTATAACCTTCGCCGGTGAAAAAAATGTGGTTGGCATAGATTTCTACCGCAGGGATGTGGTGGAAATCCAGCACCGTCTGGATGGCCCATACCAGCCCATCACTGACGATGGCTACCTCCCATCCTTTTTGAAGACAAAACGCGACAAAAGGCCGGAAAGAATCGTCAAAACGAGCCGCGCGCAGGGCAGTTTTCATCTCTTCCTGGCTGGCGTGCACGGTTGCAAAGGTTTTGATGATTTCCTCCGGTGTGCCGATTTCCCCTTCCGCCCACATGCGCGCATATTTCATTCCGCATTCGGCAAAGGTGCGGTAGAGGATGTCGGACAGGTCTTCAGCGATGGTGCCGTCAAAGTCACTCAGGATGGCGATTTTGGGGTGTGTTTCGCACATGATCGGCCTTCAGTTTCACGATTGAGGCTTGCGGGACAGCTGGCGCGCCCAGGCGTCCACACTTTGCTCGCTGGTGACCAGTTCCTGCCATTGTTTGTTGCTGCCCATTTCAGCCTTCATCGCCTTGCGGATGCGGGCGGGGTGCTTTTCGATCCATTGCACCCACTCGGGTTTCATCCATTGTGGCGGACGCAGGGAAACATAGATCGCCAGCAGAAACAGGGCGATGAAGGCCGCGATGTACAGAAAATATTGCTTTCCCAGCCAGGTTTCGGCCTGAGCCTGAAAGCTGTAGAGAATGAAGAGCAGCCCCATGGGAACATAGCCATATACGCCGCCGCGGGAGTGCGGATACCAGCTTTTCCAGGCGCCAATCTTGAGCAGCACGCCCGTCACAATGAAGACCAGGCCGATGGTCTGAATGATGAAATTGGGTTCGAGAATGTCATTGAGGAAGTCATTCATCAGCGGGGATCCATTTCCGGGCCGTTTCCAGCAGGATTTCGGCAGCCGTGTGATCATAAGGAGAGGTAAGGGCTTCATAAGTGCCTTGCTGCACTGAAGTGGCATCGGGAAAATAGCCTTTATAGTCATTCGCATAGCTGATGACCATCACCGGAAAATGGTTCATGGCCTTGATTTCCCGCACGGTGCGGGTAAAGGGTTCGCCAGGCAGGGCGATCAGGTTCATCGCACCGATGTGCAGCGCCTGGATTTCGGTTTCAAAATGTGTTTGACCGGCAAATTCTTTGGACATGACCACCTGCCCCTGGGCACCTTCGGCGCGGGTGATGGCTTTGCGAATCTCGCCGGAGGGGGCATTGGCCGCCTGCAGCTTGGCCAGGTTCTGGCGCTGTTCAGCCAGTTTGGCTTCGGCCTGGGCGGGTTCGGGAAAGACACGCAGCGGCAGGGTTACCGGTTCCAGTGCTGCCGCTATCTGCTCCACTGGCAGGGGGTGGCTGGTTTGCATGGCGCTCAATACGGCACCGGCCAGAATGAGGCCCATGCGCTGCACTTCGGGAAAGCCCTGGCTGCGGCGGGTGAAGCGGGTGCTCACGTCCCCTGCGGCACCATTGGTGAAGAGGAAGACTGTGTCTGGATAATGCTGGCGCAGGGCGGCTTTGGCTGCACCGGGATAATCGGCAGAAAGGAGCAGGTTGTCGTAGCCCATGATGGTCGGGTGGCAGCCAAAATTAAACAGCACCGCCAGCGGCCGGCCATTTTCGTCATCCACGCGCAGCAGAATGACCTGTGGGTCAGACGGGCCGCTCTGCGGGTCGTTGCGGTTCAGGCCGATGCCATCAGCGCGGTTCAGCCCGCGTGAAAGCCGGGCAGGACGGGCAGATTGCTGTGCCCAGCGGGCGGCCCCGCTCAGCTTGCGGATGAGCATGTCTTGCAGTTCAGGGTCCGGCCAGCTTTTCAGGGCAGGCATATCGAGCATGAAACCATCCGGGCCGGAATGGGTGTGAGAGCAGGCCAGCAGGATTGCATTGGCGGGGATCCCGGTGGCTTGCTGGATGGCAGCCCGGACGCGATTGGTGAAAGACAGGTCTACGCAGATCAAATCCAGACAGATGAGCAGCATCTGGGCAGATTCCTTTTTGAAATATAACAGGCCGGCGTGCAGCGGGTCATGGATGCCCTGGCTGACCTGGGTGCGGGCGCCATAACCGGCCATGCGCCCGCCGATGGGCGGGGTAATGTCAATTTCCGCCGCGCCGGCATGTACATCTGTGGAGCGTGAGGTGGGATTTACCAAAGTTTTATCCGTCCTTTGTATTTGTCGAGGATCGTTTTATTGAAGGCTTCGCTTTCATCCAGGTTGCCGCTGCGCAACACGGGGGCTTCTACACCGGCCTCTACCAAATTTTGGATGGCCTGGACGATGATCGAGTGCAGGATGAACATGCCGGTGATGCCGGAGCCAGGGCCGATGGGCTGTGCCAGATCGGGGATTTGCAAGAGACAGTCACCGCGCGGGCAGTGGTTGTCAATCACTACGTCAGCATGCTGGTAGAGTTTGTCACCGGAGGAATGGCGCGAGGTGGTACCGGTGGAATGGGCGAGGGAGGTGATGGCAATCACCGGGATGCCGCGCGCCTGGGCGATGGACGCCATTTCGATGGGGGCAGCGTTGCGTCCTGAGTTGGAAATGACGACCAGCACGTCTTTGGGCGAAACCTCGTAATAGTTGAGGATCACCTCGGCCATACCTTCCACCCGTTCCATGTATTCGCTTTTATAAACTTGCTGGTGACCGGTCAGGCTGGGTTCGAGAATGGCATCCACCGGGGCCAGCCCGCCAGCCCGATAGGCGACATCTTCGGCGATCACATGGGAGTGGCCGGTGCCAAAGGTATAGATTATTCCGTCCCCCGCCACGGCATCGGAGATCAACCTGGCCGCAGCCTGGATGTTATCCTCCTGGGTGGTGCTGATGGTGGTTAAGAGATCCTGCACAGCAGCGGCGTAATACCCCGCCATGTTTTTCATCTATTGCCTCCTTTTTGTACATATATGCAGGGCTGCGGGTTGTTTTACTTTGCCCACTCGCCAAAAGTTTTTTCAATCGTCGGCCAAAATTCGTGATCCGAGTCGGTGGGCATCATCCGGCAGGTAAGGCGGATGCCTTTATCGTGCAAGGCTTTGAGGGCCTTCACCCCGGACTCGGTCAAGAACACGGAATTGGAAAGTTTTTTGGAATTGCGCACATAAGCCTGGTTGCCCAGGTTGAGGGTATCCAATTCCAGCCCATGTTCAATCAACGCCAGGCCGTCTTCGGGATATTTGGTGATGATGAAGATGTTTTCTTTGGCGCTTTCGGGGCTTTGGCAATAGGCAACACAATCTTCAATTGTCATCACGGATACTTTGGCCCCCATCGGGGCAACGGCTTTCAAGAGGGTTACCTGGAGGGGATCGTTGGCGACCACGTCGTTAGCGACGATCAGGTGATCGACATTCAGGGAAGAATACCAGGCCACCAGAATCTGGCCGTGGATCAAGCGGTTGTCCATGCGTACATGCGTAACAGTCATCGTTGTTTCTCCTGTAATAGATCTGTCCAGGGCGGGTTTCTTTTTTTCGTCCCAGGGTTAAGAGCTGGCTGGCGATTTACCGCCCAGGGTTTCGGAAAGGGTTCTAATGCCGCCAAGTCCGGACTGGCGCGCCAATGCGGCGGCTTCTTTCAGGGTGAGGCCGTCGCGCTGGATGACCAGCTCGACCAGCATGGGCAGGTTCAAACCGGTGAGGACTTCAATCTGCCGGCCACGGCTCATTGCCAGGCGTGAGCTGGCGTTGAACGGGCTGGCGCCAAATAAATCCACCAGAATAAGGGTGCCTTCTTCTCCGGCGACTTGATCTACGGCTTCCCCTACCCTGTCAACCAGAGTGTCCACGTCGTCGGTTTCGTGTAAAGCGAGGTGGGCGACGGCTTCCTGTTCACCGACAATCATCTGCATCGCGTCCAGCATCCCTGCTGCCAGTCCACCGTGGCTGACCAGAACAATTCCAATCACGACAGCCTCCCTTCGTAAATACGTCTAGATTTCTTTGGCGCAGGGCATGGGGCCAAATTTGGAGACAATCCGTTCATTGAACTCATCCGATCCATCCAGGTTGGCGCTCATCAGGACGGGCGGTTCAAAGCCTTTTTCCAGCATATACTGGATGGCTTCCACCACCACAGCATTGAGCAGGACAGCGCCCAAAACGGTGGACAGCGCCCCGGCCTTGGGCTGCATGCCTTCAAAAGACAGGGAAGCGTCCCCGGCGGGACCGTGGGTATCCAGACAAATATCTCCCAATTCGTAAAGGAGCTTGCCGGAGGAATGGCGCGAGCTAACGCTTTGGGAATGTTCCAGGGAACACAGGGTGATCACATTCAGGCCGGCCTTTTTGGCAACCATGGCCACTTCAATGGGCTCGGGGTTGCGGCCAGAGTTGGAGATGACAAAAATGGTTTCGCCTTTTTTGAAGGGGATGTTTTCGACCAATAGGGTGCCAAAGCCTTCGATGCGCTCGGCTTTGCCGTTCATCGGATCCGGCAGATGCACGATCGGGTATAAGCCGCCAGCGCGGGCATGGATTTCGATTGCCAGCAATTGGGAATGACCGCTGCCAAAGGTGTAGACCCAGCCGCCATTGATCAAGGTGTCACCGACCAGAACAGCGGCTTTGCGGATCTTTTCGCCCTCTTCTTTTTTGATGACATTGATCTTCTCGGCAGCCAAATCCAGATAACTTTTAAACATAAGAAATCTCCTTTGTAAATTATGGTATCGGCAGGGTAATTGGAGAAAATTCCCCAATTACCCTGCGTGATTAAGAAACCAGGCGTAGACGATAGATTATCCGAAGATGCCCAGAGCACCACCGGCAAAGCCAATCACGGTCAACAGCAAAATGACCTGGATGGGGCTCCACCCTTTTTTCAGCAGCCAGTAAGCCAGCCCGGTGACCAAAACAGGCAGCATATAGGGCAGGATGGCGTCCAGTTGGGCTTGAATGTTCACGGTGGAAACGGCTTGCTCTCCCTGCACAGTGGCTTGCTGGGTGATCTCGAGCGGGGTGGTCAGCCGGACGATGGAAGGCGCAAAGCCGCCAATCACCACCAGGCCGACAAAGGTTGCCAGCTCGGTGATCCTGGCGATCATGCCGCCGCCCAAAGAGGTCATCAGGTTGGTGCCCTGCCGATACGCCCACATAAACTGCCAGTAGCGCACGCCCATATAGGGGAACAGCACCAATATCATAACCAGGATGGGCCCAAAAATATTGCCGTTCAAGGCCATGATCGAACCGATGCTGAAGATGATGCTGTTATACAATGCCCACAGCAGGGTATCGCCGACACCGGCCAGGGGGCCCATCAAACCGACTTTCAAACCCTCGGTGGTTTCCAGCGAGGCGCCGGCTTCTTCCAGGGCGGCGTGTGCGCCAATGATCAGGGGGGCACCGACAACGGGGTTGGTGTTGAAGAAGTTCAGGTTGGTAATGAAAGCTTCCTTAAAATCTTCGGGATCGGGGCGGGTTCTCTTCAGAATGGGCAGAATGGCGTAGCAATATCCTACGGACTGCATACGCTCATAGTTCCAGCCGCTCTGGAAGAGGAAAATGTACCGCCAAAAAGACTTCATCAGATCGCCACGAGTGAGTTTGGGTGTTCCGATCGTCATGATTTCACCTCCATCTTGCTGTACTTCAGGGTCTGGTAAATCACCGCAAGTGCCACACCAGCCAGTGCAATGCCAACCAGCGGCATGTTAAGGTAGGCGAACAGAATAAACCCAACCAGCAGGAAGGCAAAATACTGTTTTACGGGCAGGATCTTCAAGAGCATGGCAAAGCCCAGCGCAGGCAGGATGCCGCCGGCGGTGCTGATGCCATTATTGATCCAGGCGTTGGCGTTGAAGAAGGCCGTAATCGACTCTACCAGGGGCTGGCCGAAAGCAATCAGCAGGAACACTGGCAGGGCGCGTGAAAGGCCCCAAATGATGTGGCTGGTGAAAACCATCATGCGTTCAAAGCCCGCGGCATTGCCTTCTTCTGCATACCGGTCTGCCCGGTGGACAAAGATGAAGTTGAGGAAGCGGTTAAGAATGTCAACCTGGGTTAACAACAGGGCTGCGGGGATGGCTAAAGCAATACCGGTTTCAAAATTGCCGCCGCGGCCAAAATAGGTGCCCAGGATGGCGCCAACCGTGAAGTCGGGAATGGTGGCGCCGCCGTAGGTATACACGCCCAAAGCCATCAGCTCAAGCGTGCCGCCAATCAAGAGACCGGAACGCACATCTCCGATGAACAGGCCGGTAAAAAAGCCTGCGATCAGCGGGCGGCCGATCATCAAGAAGTTCGTGTTGAGCATATCGTAGATACATAGATATGCCCACAGTCCAAGTAACAAAGCAGTGAAAAACATAGGATGTTCCCTCCAAAAAAATGTGATAGAAAGGATGAGGGGCGAATACAACAGTACAACACTTAACCGATCCAATCACCTCCTTTCATGCTGTCAAAACAAAGTGCTACGCCTGGTTCGCTTCCAAACTGTTATCTCTACCAATAGGGTGAGGCTCAACCTTTAGCGGAAATGATGTTGACCATATCATCGGATGTTAAATGCAGCTTGAGACGAACATGATCCGAGCGATAGTAGGCACACACAAACTCCACTGGTTCTCCGGTTGTGGAAATGGTGGTACGTTTCAGGATCAGGATGGGGGTGTTTTTGGGAATGCGCAGGGAATGAGCGATGGTTTCGGCAGCGCCGCCAGCCTCCACATACTGTTCCCCGCCGGCCAGACTGGTGTGATAATGATCCCGCAGGACTTGATAGAGGGAATGGGTATTCCATTCGAATTGTTCCAGGCGGGGGAATTTTTTGCAGGGCAGGCAGGAAACTTCGACGCCCATGGGATACAGATCCAGAAAACGTACCCGTTCCAGCCGGTAGATGTCTTCGCCGGTTTTTATTTTGAGGGCAGGCGCAATTTGCTTGTCGGCAGGAATTGTCGAGAGGGAGAGCAGCTGGGAGCTGGGTTGGTGCCCCTGGGACAGAAAGGTGTCTGAAAAGCCCCATGTTTTTTGAATATTTGTTTCCATTTGGGGCGGGCGGGCCACAAATGTGCCCTTGCCGCTGACCGTATAGAGTTCGCCCTCGCTGACCAATTCGTGTACGGCGCGCAAGACGGTCATGCGGCTGGCGCCTGTTTGCTGGCACAATTGTCTCACAGAAGGGATCTTCTCATCAGGCGCAAACGGTTTTACGTGGATTGCGTGCTTGATAGAATCCTTGATTTGTAAATAAACAGGATAAGAACTGAGTTGGTTGATAGAAGGTAAGATCATGTGCCCTGGCCTATGCTATACCGCTCTATACCGCTTTTATATAATTAATATAGCAATTCTTGAGGCAAGTGTCAACACCTTTTAAGGTTGTCCGGAGTTTTCTTAAATCAGGACAGGCTGGCTGGGGTAGCAAAAGCCTTCCGTGGATTGATTCATCCACGGAAGGCCGGATTTGATGTTGTTTTGTGTTATCCCGACAGGGCGTCAGGCGCACGCCATCCCACACAGCATTGGGGATGATGCCCCTGAGGCAACGTTGGTTATTCAGACTCGGTCAGGATTTCAATTGCTTTTTCAAGCTGTGAATCCCGTTCGGCTTCGAAATCTTCTTCGGTGATCTCGACTTCAATATCTGGATCGATGCCGATATTGTGAATATGGCGTTCATCAGGGGTCAGCCAGCGGGCGATGGTCACGCGTACGGCACCCTGGTCATTCATCAGGGGAATCCAGTTTTGCACCGAGCCTTTGCCGTAGGTGGTTATGCCCACCAGCGTTCCGCGCTCGTAGTCCTGAATGGCGCCAGCAAAAATTTCGGAGGCTGAGGCAGAGCCTTCATTGATCAGCACCACCAGCGGGATTTCGGTGGCAAGCCCGCCTTTTTTCGAGCGGTAGATCGTGCGGCTGCCGTCGCCCATTTCTTCATAGAGGACGACTTGATCGCCTTCAATGAATTGTGACATCACGTCCACTGAGGTGTTGAGGTAGCCGCCGCCGTTATAGCGCAGGTCAACGATCAGGCCGACGGGGTCCTGTGCCAGCAGTTCTGCCAGGATGTCGCGCAGCTCTTTGTTGGTTTTGATGCCGAAGGTGCTGATCTGGACATAGGCGACGTTGTCTTCGAGCATCTCGCCGCTGATGCTGGGGACTTCGATCTTGGCGCGGGTGATGGTCACGTCAAAGGGTTCTTCTTCGCCTTCGCGCTGGATGGTGAGGACGACGTCGGTGCCGGCCGGGCCGAGAACGCGGAGCAGTACCAGGTCGCCATCCACGCCGGTCATATCCTCCCCATCAACGGCAATCACCAGGTCGTTTGGCCGCAACCCTGCTTTTTCTGCCGGGGAGCCGGGCATGGGGCTGGTAATGGCGAGGTAGTCGCCGGAAATATCGACCCACGCGCCGATTCCTTCATACTCCCCATTAAGGGGTGCGTTGGTGGCCGCGTATTCTTCGGGATCCATATAGGACGTGTGCGGGTCGCCGAGGGAGTCGAGCATGCCGCGAATCGCACCGCGCATTAATTCGGTGTCATTGACGGGCTGTTCGACATACTGGTCGTGCACCAGATTCCAGGATTCCCAGAAGGGTTCAAACAGGACGTCAAGGTTTGTGTCTGGCGCAGCGGCCTGTTCGGTGGAGGGGTTAACAAAAGGTATGTATTTTTGCATCTCCGGCGCAGCGGTTACGGCCACGCCAATGGCGATGCCGCTGGAGAAAATGACAGCGAATAACGCCATGCCAATCACGATGGCGAGGATGATGCGGATGGGTTTAGACATAATGTGCTCCTGGTTCTTTTTTATCAGCCTATATTTTCAGCTTTGTTGAGGAGCTGAGGAATAAGCGTATCACATAATTATTAACATATTATTTGGATGGTTTGGGCGTGGTATTTTTTACCCCCGAATGGTTGAGATGAATTCTTTCTGCCCATGAATGGTTATACAGACTCCAGCGGCAAAATATCAGGCAGGTCGGTGATGACCGGGATACGGGGGTGCGCGATTTCTCCCTGCGGGTGACTGCCGACCTGAACGGTGAAGAAGCCCAGCTGGCTGGCACTGTCCAGGTTGGGAGAACGGTCATCCATAAAGACGCATTGGGTGGGGTCATCTTTCCCGGCCATTTGCAGGGCGGTATGATAAGCGTTGGGATGGGGTTTGCTGTGCGGTTCAATGTCGAGAATGTCAATGATGCCTTTGAAGCAATCATCAATGCCGAGCACTTGTATGATCCGGCGGGCATGCCCGGCGTCAGCATTGGTGAAGATCCATTTTTCCTGCGGGTAGGCTTGCAGCATGCGGCGCAGTTCCGGGTCGGGACGCAGGTGATCGCTCAGGGGCAGGTCGTGTACGTAGTGGAGGAAGTCCTGATCGTCCAGCTCAAATTCGCGGCGCAGGCCGCCGAAGGTGGTGCCGTAGGTGGTGAACAGCCGGTTGCGCAGTTCGGGGACAATTGCAGCGTCCAGCCCCATGCGCTCAATCATGTAGGCGGAGATGCGTTCGGTGACAATTTGCCACAGTCCGCTGCCGGTGGGGTAGAGGGTTTCGTCCAGATCAAAGAAAAGGGTTGTGTATTTCATAGGGAAAAGTATACACTGGATTGGGAAAGAGTTAATTCGGGGGATAGGTAGCTGGCGATTAGGGAATAGTCAACCAGTCGATCAGGGATCAGGAGAAAAGTTGTCAGTCAGGAATAGATAAGTTTTTCCAGGCTGTTTTTCATAATGGAACAGCTTCGGTTTGGATATTCTTTACAAATTCACGGTCATTGATCTGCGGCAAAACTGAAAGAGGAATTACATCGACGGGTATGCCAAGCAACAGTTTGGTTTCATAACTAAGAACCTATCCGAAAATTAAATTAAGAACGATTTGAGCGCAAGCCAAATGG
>CAYURM010000018.1:0-58110 GCA_964447155.1 uncultured Anaerolineaceae bacterium | reverse complement strand
GTGGAGATCTAGTGTCGATCAACTATTCTTTTGTTAAACTGTCAGGTGGCTAGAAGATTTTCTTGTTTCTGAAACAAAAACAGAGAAAAAAGAGGACGATATGGGTACGATTTTTGAAAAATTCGATTTGACTGGCAAAGTGGCAGTGGTCACCGGCGGGGTGGGGCTGCTCGGTAAGGGATTTTGCCGCACGCTGGCCCAGGCCGGGGCGAAAGTAGTCGTCGCCGACCTCAATCAGGATGCGGCGGATGCGTATGCTGCAACCTTGCAGTCTGAAGGCTTGCAGGCGATGGGTGTGGGTGTGAACGTGACCCAGCCAGAGTCTGCTCAGGCGATGGTAGACAAGACGCTTGAAGCGTATGGCCGCCTGGATGTGCTGGTGTGCAGCGCGGCGATGGACCCCAAATTCGATGCTGATAATCAGTCGGCGCAGCCGAGCAATGCGTTTGAAGATTATCCGTTGAGCGCCTGGCAGCAGGCGCTGGACGTCAACCTGACGGGCATGTTCCTCAGCACGCAGGCTGCCTGCAAACCGATGCTTGCCCAGGGCAGCGGCGCGATGATCCTGATCTGCTCGACGTATGGTCTGGTCGGCCCAGACCAGCGCCTGTATGAACGCCCGGATGGCCCGCGGCAGTTCAAGCCGGTATTCTACACGGTCACCAAAGCCGGTGTGCTGGGGCTGACCAAATATCTGGCGACGTATTTTGCGGGCAAGGATATTCGCATCAACGCCCTCACACCGGGCGGTGTGTACAACAATCATGATGAAGTTTTCACCGAGAAATACTCCGCCCGCACGGTGATGGGGCGCATGGCAAATATTGATGAGATGAACGGGGCGATCCTGTTCCTCGCCTCGGAGGCTTCTTCCTACATGACCGGCTCAAACCTGGTGGTGGATGGCGGATGGACGGCATGGTAGCACGAGCAGAAGTACTGGCCGTTATCCCTGCCCGCGGCGGTTCGAAAGGCATTCCGCGCAAGAATATCCGTAATTTTTCGGGCTATCCATTGATTGCGTATAGTATTGCGGCAGCTTTGCAGTCTGAAACCGTGACTCGCGTGATCGTTTCGACGGATGATGAAGAGATCGCCGCGGTGGCGCGGCAGTATGGTGCGGAAGTACCTTTCATGCGGCCTGCCGAGCATGCCCAGGACAGTACCCTGGACCTGCCGGTGTTTGCGCATGTGCTGCGAACCCTGGCAGAGATGGAGAATTATCACCCTGATGTGGTGGTGCAACTCCGTCCGACTTCTCCGTTCCGTCCGCTGACGATGGTGGATGATGCTGTGCGGCTGTTGCTGGACAACCCTGAAGCAGATTCGGTACGCGGCGTGGTGCCGGCCGGGCAAAACCCGCACAAGATGTGGCGGATTGACCAAGCAAGCGGTCGGATGGTGGCGCTCTTGCAGGTGGAGGGGATCGATGAACCGTATAATTCTCCACGCCAGAAGCTGCCGCCTGTTTACTGGCAGACCGGGCATATCGATGCCATCCGCCCCCGGGCGATCCTTGAAAAGAATTCGATGAGCGGCGCTGTGATCCTGCCCCTGTTGATTGACCCGGCCTACACCGTAGATATTGATACCCCCGCGGACTGGATGCATTATGAATGGCAGATGGAGCGCGGCGGGCTGGAAATGGTGCGGCCAGCGCAAAAACGACGCGCTTTTCCCGGTGATGTCGAACTGGTGATCTTTGATTTTGACGGTGTGATGACCGATAACAAGGTGTATGTCGATCAGGATGGTTTTGAAATGGTGGCAGCCGACCGCGGTGACGGGGCCGGCATTAAGCTGCTGCGCCGGTCCGGGATCGATACGATGGTGCTGTCTACCGAGGTGAACCCGGTGGTAGCGGCGCGCTGTCGCAAGCTGGATATGCCTGTTTTGCAGGGCATTGAGGACAAGGGCACCGCACTGAAAAACTATTTTACGGATCACGACATTGACCCGGCACACGTGATTTATGTTGGCAATGATTTGAATGATATGCCATGCTTCCCGCTGGTCGGGTTTGGCGTGGCGGTGGCGGATGCGGTTCCTGAAGTGCGCTCTGCTGCTGACCTGGTGCTATCCCGCAATGGCGGCAATGGAGCGGTACGAGAATTGTGTGAATTGATCTTAAAAAAGAAAGCCGAAAGGAGCTAAACCAGATGGCTAAAACGATTCAGATTGGAAATCATATAATAGGTGAAGGACATCCCACATACGTGATTGGTGAAATTGGGATCAACCATAATGGGGATATGGATGTAACCAAAGAATTGATCCGCCGGGCGAAAAAAGCCGGTGTGGATGCAATCAAATTGCAGAAACGCACGCCGGAACTATGCGTGCCGGTGGAGCAGCGCAATCAGATGCGCGATACCCCGTGGGGGTATATCACCTATATGGATTACCGGTATAAGGTGGAGTTTGGCAAGGAAGAATATGAGGAAATCGACCGCTATTGCAAGGAACAGGGCATCGACTGGTTCGTCTCGGTGTGGGACGAACAGGCCGTGGATTTCATGGAGCAGTTTGACCCGATTTGCTACAAGGCTCCCTCGGCTTCCTTGACCGACCTGCCCCTGCTGCGTAAAATGCGTGCCACCGGACGCCCGCTGATCCTGTCCAGCGGGATGTCGACCATGCAGGAGATTGACGCAGCTCTGGAAGCGGTTGGTCAGGACAATCTGATCCTGTGCCATTCAACCAGTGCCTACCCCTGCCCGCCGGAAGAATTGAACCTGCGGATGATCAACACCCTGAAGGAAAAATATGAATGCCCGATTGGCTATTCCGGGCACGAAGTCGGTTTGATCACTACTGTCGTCGCGGCCTCAATGGGGGCTTGTCTGGTAGAACGCCATTACACCTTGGACCGCGCCATGTGGGGCAGTGACCAGTCCGCCTCTGTGGAACCGGATGGCTTTGAGCGCATGGTGCGCTACATCCGCGTGACCGAGACGGCCATGGGCGACGGCATCAAGCGCGTATACGACAGCGAGCTGTCCGGATTGCGCAAGCTGCGCAGAGTACGGGGAGATCGGGAGATTTAATGCCCTCGATTTCGTATCGCATTCATGCGCTCAAGCGCCGGTGGGCACACCGAAAGGCCAACCGGCGGCTGCAGACGATGGCTTTACGGGTGCAGGAACATGCCCCGTCCACGGAGGGGGGGGCGCCGGTTATCTTCTTCAATGCGTCCAGCCGTCTGGAGAACACCAGCCAGAATGCCGCTTTCTCTCTGCTTGCGAGCTGGGGATTGCGCCTGTCTGGCACGCCGGTGGTGCATCTGGTGTGCGGGGCGGGGATGACGCGCTGCGTGCTGGGCACCAACCGCGATGACCCGGCGCAGGAGCCACCTTGCCGGCGTTGCATTTCTCAATCCGTGCGCACCTATTCCGGTGCCAAGGCAGAGTGGTGCATTTTCAAAGCCGATGAGAAGCTGGATGCAGCGCTGGAATCCTTGAACCTGGATGAGCTGGTGCGCTTCGAGTATGGCGGTCTGCCGCTGGGTGAGCTGGTGCTTTCTTCCCTGCGCTGGACACTGCGCCGACATCACCTGCAGGACGATGAAGCGACGCGTTTCTTCTGCCGGGAGTTTCTGCGCTCGGCCTGGTCGATTGCGCAGAAATTCACTGCTATGCTGGAGAAGTATAAACCGCAGGCGGTGGTGGTCTTTAATGGCATGTTTTTCCCGGAGGCGACGGTTCGCTATCTGGCGCAGCAGCGCGGGATACGGGTTATCAGTCATGAAGTCGGCTTCCGGCCTTTGTCGGGATTCTTCACTCCGGGTCAGGCTACGGCTTCACCGATTGACCTGCCCGCTGATTTTGTGCTGGATGATGCCCGGAATGCCGAACTGGATGCGTATTTGGCCCAGCGTTTCAAGGGTAATTTCCAGATGGCGGGGGTGCGCTTCTGGCCGGAGATGAACGGTATGCCGCCGGAATTCTGGGAGAAGGCAAAGGGCTTCAAGCAGGTGGTGCCGGTTTTTACCAATGTGGTCTTTGACACCAGCCAGACTCACGCCAATGTGATTTTCCCGCATATGTTTGCCTGGCTGGACAGGGTGCTGGAATGTGTCAAGGCGCACCCGGAGACATTGTTTGTGCTGCGGGCGCACCCGGACGAGAATCGTCCGGGCAAGGAAAGCCGCGAGGGCGTGGCGCAGTGGGTGGAGCGCAACCAGGTGGAGCAATTGCCGAATGTGTATTATCTGGATGCCGACCAGTATATCGATTCGTATGAATTGATCCGCGGGTCGAAGTTCACGATGGTGTATAACTCGACCATTGGACTGGAGGCGGCTATCCTGGGCAGCACCGTGCTGTGCGGTGGTGCGTCGCGTTTCACGGATGACGAGATCGCCATCCTGCCGGAGTCAGCGGATGCGTTTGGCGTGAAACTGGAAACCTTGCTAGATGCCGAGAAGGTGGAGACACCCGCTGTGTTCAAGGAAAATGCGCGCCGTTTCTTCTATTATCAGGTGTTTCACCGCGCCCTGCCGTTTGGCGAGTTTCTGAAAGAGGACAAGTATTGGAAGGGTTATGTAAGCCTGACGGATTTTAAGTGGCCGGCCTTGCATCCGGAGAATTCTGCCACGATGCAGGTGATTGCGAAAGGCATTCTGGAAGATGAGCCGTTTGCGATGCCGGAGTGTGGGTTTTTGTAGGGGCGCAAGGCTTGCGCCCGACTGGTTAATGAGTGAGGAAAAGAAACTTCTCGATGGCCTGGTAAGGCGCAGGCAGTTGATTTTTAATCTAATCCCCCCTTCCCCCCTTTGACAAGGGGGGTAAGATCAGGCGATAACGCAAGGGGTGGGTGAAGAGGAATATATGAAACCAGGTTGTTCGATCATCATTCGGGCGTATAACGAGGAGAAACACATCGGGCGGCTGCTGACGGGGATCATGCAGCAGACGCTGAAAGATGTGCAGATCATCCTCGTGGATTCCGGCTCGACGGATGCCACGGTGGGGATTGCTTCGCGCTTTCCGGTGGAGATCGTGCACATACGCCCGGAGGATTTTACTTTTGGCCGTTCGCTGAACCTGGGCATTGCCCGTGCAAAGGCGGACGTGGCGGTAATGGCTTCCGCGCATGTCTATCCGGTCTACCCGGATTGGCTGGAGAAACTGGTTGTCCCGTTTGGGGAGGAAAATGTGGCGCTGGCTTATGGCAAACAGCGCGGCGCGGAGGCAAGCCATTTCTCCGAGCATCAGATCTTTCAGCACTGGTTCCCGGATGTCTCCAAGCCGCGGCAGGATTATCCCTTCTGCAATAATGCCAATTCGGCCATCCGGCTGGCATTGTGGCAGGAACACCCTTATGATGAAGCGCTGCCTGCCCTGGAAGACCTGGCCTGGGCCAAATGGGTGCAGGAGAAAGGCTTCGCCATCTCTTACGTGCCTGAGGCCGAGATCATCCACGTGCATGAAGAAGCCTGGAAATCGGTGTTTAATCGCTATAAACGAGAAGGGATGGCCTTCAAGCAGATTTATCCCGACGCAGAATTTGGCGCTCGTGACCGGTGGCAGTATTTTGTGCAGAATGTGCGCAGTGACTGGAAAGCCGCTCGCGCCCAGGGCTGCTGGAGGGCAGTCTGGCGGGAAGTGATGCGTTTCCGCTGGCAGCAATTCAACGGCACATATCAAGGATACAAGACCGGCACGTTGACGTGGAAATTGCGCGAGACGTTTTATTATCCCCATGATGAACTGCCGGAAGAGAAAAAGTCTTCCCGCAGGGTGGATCCGATCCATTATGAGGATTTGACCGAATCAACATCAAAAACGAGAGACTGAAGAGGTTTTTATGAAGGAAAAAATCATCGTTCTGGTGCCAATGCGCCATCATTCCCAGCGAGTGCCTGGCAAAAATTACCGTGATCTGGCCGGAAAACCGCTTTTCCACCATATTCTGCACACCCTGCGGGACGTGCCTGAGATTGCGCAGGTGGTGGTAGACACGGACAGCCCGGAAATTGAGACAGGATTGGCCAAGCATTTTCCCGAAGTGAAGATGCTGGAGCGGCCGGAGCATCTGCGGGCAGATGACATCTCGATGAATGAAATTCTCTTGTATGACAGTTCTCAGGTGGAGGGAGATCTGTATTTGCAGACTCATTCTACCAATCCACTGCTGCGGGCTGAGACGATTTCGAAAGCGATCAATCAACTGCTGGCTGTGTATCCCACACATGATTCGCTGTTCGGGGTGACCCGCCGGCAAGTGCGCCTGTGGGATGAGTTGACCCGGCCGATCAACCATAATCCGGCGATTCTGCTGCAAACCCAGAACCTGCCGCCGGTGTTTGAGGAAAATTCCTGCATGTACATCTTCAAGCGCGAGCATCTGGCGGAGCGCCGCAACCGCCTGGGCGAGCGCCCGATGATGTTTGAAGTTACACCGCAGGAGGCGATGGATATTGATGATGAGACGGACTTCCAGATGGTGGCATTGATGATGCGTCTGCGGTTGGAGGGGAAGGCTTAGGCTGGTACTGCCCTTTTTTCTCACGCAAAGTCGCAAAGCCGCAAAGAAAAACGACGACGGGAGCAGTCAAAAGATGTGGAATATTGTATTGTGAACATGGCGTAGGCCTGCCTCTACCGCTTCGGCTTACCCATTCGGGTATCATATCGTCCCCTCCGAGGATACTAACAAGCTCAGCCTACGCTATGGTCGCAATGACAGAGCGCTTGTTGGTATAATCTTCTAGCTTATTTGAGCAATCAGAAAAAGATAATTGGTGAAAATATGACCTATCGCATTTTGTTATCGGCACCCTATATGATTCCCTTTGTGGAGCGTTTTCGACCCGTATTTGAACATTATGACCTGGATGTGGTCGTGCCCGAAGTGCATGAGCGCATGGAAGCAGCGCAGATCCTCGAATACGCTGGACAATTCGATGGCACGATCTGTGGGGATGACCGCTATTCCGAGCAGGTGATCGCCGCCTGCCGGCCGCGCCTGAAAGTGATTTCCAAATGGGGCACCGGCATCGACTCGCTGGATCAGAAAGCCGCCGCCAACCACGGGGTGATGATTGGGAATACGCCCAATGCTTTCACCCTGCCCGTGGCGGACAGCGTGCTGGGCTATGTACTCGCTTTTGCCCGACGCCAGCCGTGGATGGACAGACAGATCCGGGCGGGGGAGTGGGTCAAGATCCCTGGACGTTCATTGAGCGAATGCACGCTGGGCGTGATCGGGGTTGGGAATATCGGCAGTGCTGTCGTCCGCCGGGCGCGGGCTTTTGGGATGCGCATCCTGTGCAATGACATCCTCCCGCTGCGGACTGATTTTGTGCAGGAGATGGGTGTGGAAGAGGTTAAACTGGACGGACTGCTGGCGCAGGCTGATTTTGTCAGCGTGAACTGCGACCTGAACCCGACCAGCTATCATCTGATCACTACGGAAACCCTGGCGAAGATGAAACCGCAGGCGGTATTGATCAATACGGCCCGTGGGCCGATTGTGGATGAACCGGCGCTGGTCACGGCCTTGCAGGCTGGGCAGATAGCCGGTGCGGCGCTGGATGTGTTTGAACATGAACCATTGCCGGCGGATTCCCCGCTGCGAGGGATGGATCAGGTGATGCTCGGTTCGCATAATTCCAATTCCAGCCCGGCGGCCTGGGAGCGGGTACACTGGAACACGATTCGCAATCTGTTGATCGGTTTAAAGATTGACTGTGATGACCTGGACGACTTCAAGGCAAAATAAGGAGACCAGCACAATGAGTGAACGCAAGCGAGTAATGTTGATCACCGGGGCGGCAGGCGGGGTTGGCAAGGCCACCCTGACGGTATTTGCGGAGGCAGGCTGGCGCGTGATTGGCGTGGACCGGCGGCCTTTTGATGCGGCTTTTCCTGAAGACGGACTTTTCATTCAGGCTGATATCGCTGTGCCGGAAGAGGTGAGGGCTGCTTTCGATAAAGTGAAAGCATTCACACCGGTATTGGATGCGGTGATCAATAATGCAGCCCTGCAGGTGTGCAAGCCGATCCTGGAGACGTCGATTGAAGAGTGGGATGCAGTCATGGCGGCCAATTTGCGGGCGGTGTTCCTGTGGGCGCAATACACTCATCCCCTGCTGGTCGCTGCCGGCGGTGGGGCGTTTGTGAATGTATCTTCGGTGCATGCTGTAGCAACTTCCAAAGGCGTCGCCAGTTATGCGGCCAGCAAGGGCGGCATTCTGGCGATGACGCGCTCAATGGCAATTGAGTTTGCCTGTGATCATATCCGCACCAATGCCATTTTACCGGGGGCGGTCAATACGCCTATGCTGACGGATCATTTGAATAAGGAACGCCTGGAAAATCTAGCCCGCCGCACGGTCAACGGGCGGGTGGGCGAGCCGGAAGAGATTGCCCATGCGATTTACTTCCTGGCGGATAATCATCAGTCTTCTTTTATGACCGGTCAGTCGATTATTGTGGATGGCGGCGCGACCAGCTTGTTAAGTACCGAGGGCGAATGAGCGAAACCAGAGAGAAGATCAAGAGCATTATTCCGCGGCCTGTGTTGACGCTGATGCGCGAGACACGAGATGGTTTGAACCGTGCAGGCCAGTGGCCGGCGGCCACTTTCCACCCCTGGCGGCGGGAGAGCATCCAGCGCCTGGCGGCATTAAAAGACACACGGCGCGGTGAGCGCTGCTTTGTGATTGGCAATGGCCCCAGCCTGAAGAACACCGATATGAGTCTGCTGCGCAATGAGAACACAATTGGGATGAACCGCATTTATCTCATGTTTCCGGAGCTGGGCTTTCAAACCACTTATCTGGTAACGGTCAATGATCTGGTGATTGAGCAATGTGCGGAAGATTTGCAAAACCTGGAGCTGCCGCGCTTTGTTTCGTGGCGCTCACGCAAATGGCTGCACCCTGACACCGATCTGCATTTTCTGTATAGCACCTATACGGGTGAGAAATTTGCCAAAGATGTGACCGGCAGGGTATGGGAAGGGGCGACGGTGACGTATGTCTCCCTGCAACTGGCCTATCACCTGGGCTTTGAAGAAGTGATCCTGATTGGAGTGGATCATAGCTTCGCATCCCAAGGTAAACCGAATACCACCGTGGTCTCGCAGGGTGATGACCCCAATCATTTTTCAGCGGCTTATTTCGGCAAAGGGTTTCGCTGGCAGCTGCCGGACCTGGATACCTCCGAGATCGGCTATCAGCGGGCACGGATGGCGTTTGAAGCGGATGGCCGCAAAATTGTGGATGCCACCGTGGGCGGCAAGCTGCAAGTGTTCCCCAAAGTGGATTATGATTCTCTTTTTGGTCAGGATTAGGCGAGAAAGGTGATGACGTCTTCTTTGCCGCGGGTCAGTGTTATCACCCCTTCTTTTAATCAGGCCGCCTTTCTGGAAGAGACGATCCAGTCGGTGTTGTCGCAGGATTATCCGAATCTGGAATACATCATCATCGATGGCGGTTCGAACGATGGCAGCGTGGAGATCATCAGGAAATACGCCGACCGGCTGGCGTATTGGGTTTCCGAAAAGGATGCCGGTCAGGCGGACGGGATCAACAAGGGGTTGGCGCGGGCGACTGGTGAAGTCGTGGCCTGGCTCAATTCGGATGATCTGTATCAGCCCGGTGCCATTCACGCAGCGGTGGAAATCTTGCAGGCTTTTCCTGAGTGTGGACTGGTATACGGCGACGTGTTGTCTGTGGATGCAAAAGGCCAGGCGCTCAATCTTACCCATTACGATGATTGGGGGTTGGAGGAGCTGTTAAAATTCAGGATCATCGGCCAGCCAGCCGTCTTTATGCGGCGCTCGGTGCTGGATGAGGCCGGGCTGCTGGATACGCATTTTCATTTCCTGTTGGACCACCAGTTGTGGATCCGTATGGCAAACCTGGCCGGGATGAAATATGTGCGCGAGCAATGGGCAGCGGCCCGTTACCATGAAGCCGCCAAGAATGTGGCCCAGGCGGAACGGTTTTGTTCCGACGCGGATGCCCTGGTCGCCTGGGTGAAAAGTGAGCCTGTGCTGGCTGAACGATATGAACGACTGGGCAAACAGGCTGAGGCTGGATTGGCAATGTTCAAGGCGTTTTATTTGTCCACCGGAAGGATGCCTTTGAAGGCATTGCAGGCGTATGGACAGGCGTTTTTGATCAGTCCTGCGCTGGCGTTGGAACAATGGCGGCGCATCCTGTGGACGTTGGGTTCCTTGCTGGGTTTGGAACGCATCCCAGGCCTGGCCCGCCGGTTGAATCGCGGTAAGGCGAAAAAGTGAACGGATACGGATGAAAGAAAGGGAGCAGATGGCGACAGCCCAACCAACGATTCCAGTGAATGCAAAGCGCAGCCTGCTGACCATGCAGAACCTGCTGCTGGTGCTGGTATTTGCGTTGGGGCTGGCGATCCGCCTGTACCATGCCACCACGCCGCCGCTGGATTTCCATGCCACGCGGCAGCTTCGTTCGGCGGTGATTGCGCGCTCGGTGTATTATCAGCTTGACCGAAACGCTGATCCGGCCCTGCGTCAGGAGGCGGTCAATCTGGCCGGGTTGGAAATCTATGAGCCGCCTATTTTAGAGACGCTGGTTGGCGTGCTGTACTGGGTGACGGGTACTGAACAGTTATGGCTGGCGCGGCTGGTGAATGCCTTTTTCTGGGCAATTGGCGGGTTGGCGTTGTATTTTATCGGCAGGCGTTTTGCCGGGTTTTGGACAGTGTTGACCGGGCTGGCGTTTTACTTCTTCCTGCCGTTCAGCGTGATTGCCACGCGCTCCTTCCAGCCCGACCCATGGATGGTGATGTGGGTGCTGCTGACCGCCTGGGCAGCCTTGCGCTGGTCGGAGACAGCTTCATGGCAATGGGCGATCCTTTCCGGTCTGGCGGGCGGGATGACGCTGCTGGTCAAGACGTTTGCCGGGTTTTATGTGGGGCCGATCTTGCTGGCGGTGGCGATTCAAACCCTGGGACTGAAGCGCTTCCTGCGCAGCGGACAGGTGTGGGCGATGGCCGGGTTGAGCCTGCTGCCAACGGCGCTCTATCTGCTGTTGAATGGGCAGCGTTCTTCGGATTTCATCTCGTTCTGGGTGGTTTCTCTGTCCGGGTTGATTCTGACGACGAATTTTTATGCCGACTGGCTGGCGATGCTCAAAGGGCTGATGAGCCTGGGTACCGCCCTGGCGGCAGTGCTGGGTGTGTGCATTGCCCCAAAGCCTTTCCGCGCGGTGCTGTTCGGCGGCTGGATCGGGTATGTGTTGTTCGGGCTGGTGTTCCCCTATCAGTACACCACGCATGAGTATTATCATCTCATGCTTGTGCCGCTGGTGGCGTTGTCGGTGATGCCGGTTTTGCAGGCGGTGTTTGACTTGCTGAAAGGGCAGCATCTCATATGGCGCCTGGGGGCGTTTGGGGTGGTGCTGTTTGCTTCGGCCTATGCCTTGTGGACGGCGCGCTCGGTGATCTATGTGCAGGATTATGAACTGGAACCGGCAAGCTGGGCACGGGTGGGAGCGGATATCCCTGAGGGACACAGCTTCATTGCCTTGACGGCGGACTATGGAATGCGTCTGCGCTATTATGGCTGGCGGTCCTCGGGGGCGGCCTGGCCATCCAGTTCGGATTTGAACCTGTTCTCGCTGACGGGTAATGATGCTGTTGCGGTAGAGGATTATTTTGTTGAAGCCACCCAGGGCAAGGATTTCTTCGTGGTCACGGCGCTGTCCGAACTGGAAGGTCAGCCGGCGTTGAAGGAAATCCTGGATGGGTATCCGCTGTATGTGGAGGGGAACGGGTATCTGATCTATGACTTGCGGGAGTAGATGTGTGTAGCGCAGGCTGAGCTTGTCAAAGGGGACAGGGCTAGTTCGACTTTGGAGTAGAAAGGAAGGATACCATGAATGATTTTGTAACCGGATATCAAGAGCTTGAATTTTATCCGCATTTTCCTGATAAAGACCTGCCGACAAAAGTTGATTGTGCTGGATATATTTACATGTCAATGGTGCAATTATGCAATCTGGCAGAGGCGAACGGACAAGGGCGTTCCTCTGCTTGTAATGCTTTCGGTGGTGATAATGGCGATATTCCGGTAAGTAGAGAACGCCAATCATGTAAGTGGTATGGGCAAGGCCACCAGAAGAAAAAATTCGTGTTGATCAATGCAGTGGAGCAATACTTCCAAGAAGTTGGAATCGATTGGGCATAAAGCGATCATTGTTCAGAGCCAGGGATGGCGGACAGGGCTCCTGACCTGTCTACGAAAGCCCTTGCTTTGACAAATAATGATGGATTTAGAGATATACCTATGAACGAAAAACAAACGGTATTTGGTGAAAAGAAATGGCTGATGTGGGGGGCGGTGCTGCTGATCTTTGCGGTGGGTCTGGTGATCCGCTTCTATGATCTGGATGACGCCCCGCTGGACTTTCATCCCACGCGGCAACTGCACTCGGCGCTGATGGCGCGCGGTATGTATTACGAGAATCTGCCGGATATGCCGGATTGGCAGCGCGAGCTGGCTGTGGAGCAGTGGAAACAGGAAGGACTGATCGAACCACCCATCATGGAACGCCTGACGGCGCTGACCTACCGCCTTGCCGGACAGGAGAATCTGGTTTATCCCCGTGTGTATGCGATCCTGATCTGGACTCTGGGCGGAGTGGGGCTGTTCCTGCTGCTCAAAGACCTGATTGGCGCAGACGGAGCGGTGATTGGCCTGGCCTATTTCATGATCCTGCCATACGCCGCACTGGCGAGCCGTTCTTTTCAGCCGGACCCGCTCTTGACCACGGGCATCATCTGGGGCTGGTGGGGGATGCTGCGTTGGTACCGGCAGCAAACCTGGAAGTGGGTGGTGATCGCCGGTTTGCTGGCTGGATTGGCGATTTTTTTCAAGTCTACGGCTATCTTCTTCATCGGACCGGCCTGGATGGGATTGATCCTGTCTGGGATGGGTTTCAAGCAGGCCATCCGCAGCAAACAGGCGTGGGCGCTGGGCGGGTTGACCGTGCTGCCGTATGCGCTCTTTCATATTTACGGTGTGTATATCGTCGGCTTGCTGGGCGGGCAGTTCGCCTTGCGCTTCTTCCCCAATCTGTGGATTGATCCGGTGACCTACCTGCGCTGGAAAGGAATGATCGACAGTACCCTGGGGTTTGAGTGGTTCCTGATTGCGCTGATGGGCATTTTCCTGATTCGCGAGAAAGGCCCGCGGGTGATGTTCATTGCGGTGTGGCTGGGCTATTTCGTGTACGGGATGACCTTCTCTCATCACATTTCCACCCATGATTATTACCAACTGCCGTTTGTGCCGGCGGTGGCGATCGGGATTGCGGCTGCGGCACAGGTGGTGATCAGCAAGATGCGCACCCCGAAAGCGGTACTGTATGGTCTGGTGATTGGCGTAACCCTTTTTTGGGTGACGATGAACGCTTGGGATGTGCGCGTCAAGCTAAAACGAGAAGATTTCCGTGGCGACGCTGCTTTCTGGACAATGCTTGGTGAAAAGCTGGATGGCAAGTCATCGATGAGCATTACCCCGGATTATGGCTACCGGTTGGCATACTGGGGCTGGACGAGCACGCAAAACTGGATGTCGTCCGGCGATTTTGAGTACCGCGCCCAGGCTGGTCATGAATTTGATGTGGACAAGATGTTTGCTGAGGAAGTGACCGGAAAAGATGTATTTCTGGTGACGATGTTCGGCGAACTGGAAAAGCAGCCCAAGGTCAAGTATCTGCTGTATGAGCAGTACCCGATTTTGGAAGAGGATGAGGAATACGTCATCTTTGATCTGCGCGATCCGCTGCCTGCCAAAGACGCGGGTGAATAGAAGAAACAACTGAACAGTGTTGGATTTTAGCGGTAAAAAAAACACCCCCTCCCCACCTCCCCCAATTTGCTTCGCAAATCAAGGGAGGAGAAAAACTAAGGAACCTCATGCTGGTATCAATCATTACACCCTCTTTTAATCAGGCCAGGTTCGTCGAGAAGACGATCCAGTCCGTGCTGGGGCAGGACTACCCGAATATCGAATATATTGTCATTGACGGTGCGTCCACGGACGGCAGTCAGGAGATCATCCGCAAATATGAGGACAGGCTGGCGCATTTTGTGTCGGAGCCTGACCTCGGTCAAACGGATGCGCTTAACAAGGGGTTTGCGCTGGCGAAGGGCGAGGTGCTGGCCTGGCTCAATTCGGATGACACGCTGGAACCGCACGCGGTGGCCGAAGCGGTGGCGTATTTGCAGGCGCATCCCGCAGTGGGGATGGTGTACGGGGATGGCAATTTCATTGACGCGGATGACAAGGTGATTGGCAAATTTCCTTCGGCGCAGACGGACTATGCCCGCCTGCGGCAGGGCTATGTGCATATCTGCCAGCAGGCATCCTTTTTCCGTGCGGAGCTGTGGCGGCAGGTCGGTCCCCTTGACCCGGATTTCTATTTTGCGATGGATTATGACCTGTGGGTGCGGCTGGCGAAGATCGCCCCGCTGGTGTATGTGCCCCGGCTGTGGGCGAACTTCCGCCTGCATGGGGACGCCAAGACCGTGGCGGCGGACGACCGCTGCTGGCCGGAGATGCTGCGTGTCCACCGCCGCGAGGGCGGCTCCTGGTTCTCGGTGATCCAGGCCAAGTACCTGCTGCGCAAACTGCTTGCGCCAGTGATCACATGGCGCAGACGGAAGATGTTTGAGTGATACAATGGATACTGTTCAATGTATAATGTATAATGATTGACCCGTTCTAAATAAGGTTTACACGTATACTTATGAAAAAGAAAAAAAAATAAAATTATTATGTATTTTTGAAAATAAAGGGTACAGGAGAAAAAATGATGAGCGGCAAACACATTTGCATTTCCGCATTTGATCGGGAACGTTTGCAGAAATTGCTTTCGGAAGCACGAACTACGGATTACCGTAAAAGCGAGTATCTCAGAAAACTCCATTTGGAAATGGAGCGGGCAACAATCGTTCAGCCCAAAGAGATGCCGGGAAATGTGATCACGCTTAATTCCAGGGTTTGTTTGGAGGATGTGGAAACTGGCGAGGAAGAGATCTATACCCTCGTTTTTCCGGAGGATGCTGATTTTCTTCAGGGGAAAATTTCGATCCTTGCTCCGATTGGAACGGCCATGTTTGGTTATGAGGTGGGCGATACCTTTGAATGGGATGTTCCGGAAGGGAAAAGAAGCCTGCGCGTCAAAGAGATCCTTTACCAACCTGAGGCTTCGGGCGATTATCATCTTTAGGTTCCTGACAAAGGAAATAAGGGCTGTGCCGGGTGTGTGCCGGACTGGTGTTTTTCGAGGGACCGACCGGAAAGTAAATTCTGATGTTGAGCAAGCTGCTCGCGCTGATGATCGTCAGCACGAGCAGTATAATTTTGTGATTTACTCGGGTGCGCGGGTACGCGCTGCACCAGGCAGTGATGATCCTTCCGTATTATACCGAGACGAACCCGGCATTTGTGACATGGCAAAGCAAACGGTTCATCAAATTCTGGTTGATGTCACGTAACCTTGGGGTGCGGATAAGCAGAGAACGCTCATTGCAGCGGGGAATTCATTCGTCAAAATGTAAGTTTACCGGGTTTCTGTAACGACTAAAGTCGTTACTACAATTGTCATAACTTATGTTAAAGTCACTTGCAACGAGTTATAATAAACGGGACGCATAAAAAACAAATTTCGATCAAGGCGGGCCAAACGATGTCCCTTCAAGCCATCTCGTATCTGACAATCCTCGCTGCCGCAACAATCATATCGATCATGCTGGCCTTGTACACCTGGAAAAACCGGCAGACCACAGGCGCCAAACCTTTTGCCCTGATGATGCTGGCACTGTTTGTGTGGAGCCTGACATATTTGATCCAAATCCTTTCCCCTGATCTGGCATCACAGGCTTTCTGGAATAAAGCAACCTATTTTGGGATTGTCACAACGCCCATTTTGTGGTTTTTGTTCTCTCTGGAGTATACGGAACGCAAAGACTGGATCACCCGCAAACGCTTGATTGCTTTGTTTGTTTTTCCGGTGATTACTATTTTGATGACCTGGACGAATGATTTCCATCATTTATTCTGGTCAACCGATGGGAAACTGGTTCAAGATGGCGGTGTATTGCTTCGGAGTGCAGAGAACGGGATCTGGTTCTGGATACACACTGTATATTCTTACTTTTTTATCGCGGCAGGAACGGTCATGGTGGTGCGTGCCTTGTTACATTGGCCTTCACAATATCGCGGTCAGATGATCTGGATCTTGCTTGCCCTCTTTGCCCCCTGGATGTTAAATGTCGTCCAAATCTTCCAACTGCTTCCTATCGTGATCGACTTAACTCCTTTTGCGTTCACCCTCACCGGGATTGGGATGGGGTTTGCCCTGTTCAGGCATCGTCTGTTGGACCTGGCACCTGTTGCGCGGGATGTGATCATTGAGGGGATGCAGGACGGCATCATCGTGCTTGACCCCAGCGACCGGATTGTTGAGACCAATCAAGCGGTACAGCGTATCCTGAATATGCCGGAAAATCAAACGCTGATCGGCAAGAAATTTACAGAAGCGTTCAGCCAGTGGCCTAAACTGGTTGAGCGCAGTGAAAAAGCCACAGAAACAGAGGTTGAAATCGCACTGGGTACCGGTTCAGACCAGCGCTGGGTGGGGCTGAGCAGTTTGCCGCTGCAAGACAAAAGGCGTAAAGCTGTGGGACGGCTGATCATTATCCGCAATATTACCCTCCGCAAAAGAGCCGAGGAACAGGTGCGAAAACTTTCTCGCGCCGTTGAGGCAAGTCCTACATCGATTGTGATCACCGGGGTAGATGGCGACATTCAGTATGTGAATCCAAAATTTACGCAAGTGACCGGCTACAGCATGGATGAGGCATACGGTAAAAACCCAAACATCCTAAAAACAGATGAAACCCCGGTTGGCACGCATCGAGATTTGTGGCAAACAATTTCTGCAGGGCGCGAATGGAGCGGTGAATTTCGCAATCGCAAAAAGAATGGTGAGCTGTATTGGGAGCTGGCGGCTATCTCGCCGATCCAAGATGAGGATGGAACGATCACACACTACGTTGCGGTTAAGGAAGACATCACCGAACGGAAGCGGGCCCAGGACGCGCTCTTTATTGCATATGACCAGGCATTGGAAGCCAGTCGTGCGAAAAGCCAGTTGCTCGCCAGGGTAAGCCACGAATTACGCACCCCCCTGGGAGGTATTCTGGGGTACGCAGAGCTTCTGAAAGACGGTGCCCTGGGAGAAATCACTGAACACCAAAAAGATGCTGCAAAAAGTATCTTGCAAAGTACGCAGCATTTAACGGTAATGGTCAACGAATTGCTCGACGAAGCTCAGATTCAGGCCAACACGACCATCCTGAAAGAAAAGAAGTTCTCGCCAGCCGCGCTTCTGGAAGGGGCAGTTTCGGGTTTGGATATAATGGCAGAGAAAAAGGGGCTGGGCTTTATGACCTATATTGATCCGAACTTACCGGAGCATTTGCTGGGTGATGAGCAGCGCCTGCGCCAAATTTTGATCAACCTGATCGGGAATGCGATCAAGTTCACCGAAAAGGGCGAAGTGTGGGTCAGGTTGGAGCGCCGTACCTCCAAGCAATGGGTGATCAAGGTATCAGATACCGGCATGGGCATCCCGAACGAAGCGCAAACGTCCATTTTTGAACCTTTCCAACAAGGCCACAATGCGATCACCAGCGAGAATCGCGGGATTGGATTGGGATTAGCCATTACCAAACAACTGGTAGAGTTAATGGGTGGGCGCATCAGACTTGATAGTCAAACAGGGCAGGGGAGTCGCTTCAGCGTCCTCCTGCCGATTAAATTGCCTCCACAAGAAAGTTAAAGGGTGACAACATGGAAAAGCCGCTTGTACTGATTATTGAAGACGACCCGGCACAGAACCAGATTTTTAATATATCGCTGAGAAATGATTTTGTGGTGGAGACTTTTCTGGAGGGGGGGGCTGCTGCCGCCCGTCTGGAAGAAGTCATCCCTGCGCTGGTCTTGCTGGACTTGAATCTACCCGGCAAATCCGGGCGCGAACTGCTTGTCCAGATCCGGGGGGACAAACGACTGGCCGCTACCCGCATTATTCTCACAACAGCAGATGAACAGCAAGCGGACATGATCGAAAAAGACGCTGACCTTGTGCTGCTCAAACCGATCAGCCCCGGGCAATTGAAGGAGCTGGCCCTGCGGATGGTGCAAAAATTGTCAGGGGAGGAGTAGGAAGAACGGGAATCCGTTGACCAGGGATCAATCCATCAGGAAGGAAACTTCCTGATTTTTTATCAACAGGAATTGCCTTTTTGGGCATCACAGGGGATAATACTTACAGTCAGACTTTTTCGAATTAGAGAATAGGGACGACATGAAGATGTATATCCAGCCCAGCGAATCGCTGTATCTGATGCTGAGGCTGGATATCTATTTCATCCGTGCTGAAGATTGCGACGCTGGCTGGCTGCGTGCTGAGGTAGATGTGCCCATCTCCGGTCATCAGACCTGGACGGTGCCGGAGTAGGGGGAGGTAATTTTAAGTGGTATTGCGCACAAAATAGAGGAGTGATGAAGGCGGGTTGCACATATTGGGGGAAAAGCAAGCACAGCGAATCCTCGCATATTCTTAATTTTGGGCAGGCGGGGGTTAGTTTGCGAAAGTCAGAACGCTGATGAGAATGCTGTGTATTTTTATTTCACGTCTGGATTGGGGATCATGAAATCCCGGATCAAGGCTTGCAGCTCATGGTATGAATCGATGAAGGTGCGCAAGGTGCGAACGGCTGCGCCGTAACTGTCAAATTCCGGGATAGTCATCCCATTTTCATCATACCCTCTGGGAAAGTCGGGGATGTGATTGTAGAGATCTTCGATGTATTTGGGGTCCACTTCATCGGACATACGTTCTTTGACCTCAATGTCTGAAGCATTAAAACGCAATTGCCAGCCATAGGGTATGGTCAGGATGACATCGCCGCCGATCAATTCACTCCAGTGCAGGTGATTACGATATGCTGCTGCCAACAGGCGGGCGCGGTAGCCGCGTTCTTTGAAGATTTTGTATGCTTTTTTGATGCAGGCTACCCCGGCCCATTCCAGAGATTCAGGATGGACAGTGATATTGTCGCGCTTTGCAACGACCTTCATCCAGTCATCCGTGCGCCCAACCATGATTGTGCAAACGGGCGACATGAGGGAAGTGTCATGGCCGTCGGTTTTCCGGCGGGCCAGCCCGCGCTCAACCGCTTCGGCGACAGCGATGGCCTGTGGAACGGTGAAACACACTGTGGCATTGATACTGACGCCATGATAGGTCGCTTCTTCAATTGCTTGGATGCCGGCTGCTGTGGCAGGAATCTTGACCTGCACGTTGGGGGCCAGACTGTCGAAATGGATGGCCTGGGCGGTGATTGCTTCTGCGTTGCGGTAAAGCGTCGGGTTAGTCTGAATGGACAGCCGCCCCTTCTTTTTCCCTTCACGTTCAAAGACCGGGTAGAGCAGGGATGCGCCCTTGATGCCCATTTCTTCGATTAACTGCCATGTGATCTCTGTTTCCGACCAGGTGGGATTTTCCTCAATGATCTGGTAGATGCGATCTTTCCACAGGTGCATTTCTTTTTTAAGGACATTCAGCACGATGGTTGGATTGGTGGTAGCGCCCACTGCGCCGTGCTCGATGGCATAGGTTAGCTCTTCAACAGCGCATGAATCATTCCAGTAATCGGTATCCGTTGTGGATACAGTTTGATGCAGGGGGCTTTTGAATTTTTCGTTCATCTGAGCCTCTTCTCTGTGAAACATGTTTATTTGCGGTTACCCGGACAATGAACGGATATTTGGGTGATTCAGCCAGCTTGTAGTGCAATTAGAAATTGGCATGAAGAGGCTGCCGGTCGGGCAGCCTCTTGTTTTCTTAAGCGTGATATTTACATCAACAAAGACATAACAGCTTTTTGCACATGCAGGCGGTTCTCAGCTTCATCAAAGATAGCCGAGCGCCAGCCGGGGCCTTCCGTCTTGTCCATCACGTCGTTATTGACTTCCCAACCGCGGTCAGCGGGCAGGCAGTGCAGATAAATGCCCTGTCTGTCACAGGTGTCCATCAATTCACTGGTGGTTTTCCAGGATTTATATTTGTCAATGATGCTCTGGGCTTTGTCCATATCATCTTCGCCAACGGGCGGCTTGAAGAGTTCAACCGGGCACCAGGCTTTAGGATAGACCACATGTGCGCCTTTGAAGCCTTCTTCAAAATTGTCGGTGATGCGGAAGGAGCCTTTGGAATCCCTGGAATAGGTTTCACATTGCTTGATGATCTCGGGGTCAAGGGCCATTTCTTTGGGATGTGCCAGGGTTACATTCATGCCCAGCATGCTGGCAAACAAGATGGCGGATTGAGGAACCGCACGCGGTTTGTGAACGGAGGGAGAATAGGCCCATGACATGGTAAAGTTGACGTCCTTGAAAGTGCCAAACTCTTCATAGACGGTGAGCATGTCGGCCAGTCCCTGGAAGGGATGGTAGATATCATCTTCCATATTCAATACCGGAACATCAGCCCAGCGGGCAAATTCGGCCAGCAGATTATGCGCTCCGCCGTATTCCCATTCCACGGGGTCGCCGTAGCAGCGAATGGCGATGGCATCGCCCATACGGGAAAGAACGCGGGCCACATCCGACACGCGCTCGGTGGAATAGGCAACTTCTTTGCCTTCCAGGGCGGGGGTGTAGATCTTGCTGGGATCGAGGAAGTGAGCATGGCCGCCCAACTGGGTCATCCCTGCTTCAAACGAATTGCGCGTACGTAGAGATTGGTTGTAGAACAGCATGAACAAAGTCTTGGAACGCAGCAAATCATCATGATAGATGCCCATACTGCGTTGAAGCTTCAGTTCACCGGCAACTTCCAGAATAGTTTTGATTTCTTGTGGGGTGAAATCTGTTTCGGCCAGAAAATCACGACCCTTGAATCCAGTTGTTTTCATTTGTTTGCTACCTCCTCGAATTGTTGGTTTTGAAGATTATGTTTTTGATAGCCAATGAGTGCATGTTGAGAAAGCATGCTTTTGAAAGTGTTCAGAACACTTACTTCTATTGTATTGAATTCGAGACTTTCCTGAATGTGACAAATGTAACTTGACCAGGGTTACATAAATCCTATATACTACACGTGTCGACAATGCGTGTCGAAAAAAATCTGAAGTTAAGGAAATACATGGTTACCAGAGATGATGTCGCCAGACAGGCGGGGGTGTCTCCCTCTACTGTTTCATATGTTATCAATAATGGCCCGCGGTCTGTGTCAGAAGCAACCAAAGAAAAAGTATTTCAGGCAGTTCAGACTCTTGGATACCGTCCCAATGCGGTTGCCCGAAATTTGCGCCGCCAGCGTACGTCCAGCCTGGGGTTGATCATCCCGGATATTATCAACCCTTATTTTGCTCAAGTTGCCCAGGGGATTGAGGCGGTTGCCTTTGAACGAAATTTTACAGTTGTGTTTTGTCACACCCAATACAGCCTTGAGCAGGAATTGAAATACCTGGATCATTTGTACGAGGAGCGGGCTGCAGGGGTATTGTGGGTGCCAGCAACCGGGGAGATAGAGCCAGCGCAGCGTTTGATAGATTACGGACTGCCAACTGTGCTGATCGACCGGGTGCTGGATGGCATTGAGATGCCGGCGGTAGTGGCTGATAATTATCGTGGGGGGTATATCGCTACGAAACATTTACTCTCGTTGGGGCATCGTCGGATTGGCTGCATTGCCCGCCCGGTGCGGCTTTCGCACAGCCGTGAGCGTGTGCAGGGCTATCAAACAGCTTTGAAAGACGCAGGGATTGCTTTTGATGAGCGATTGGTGGCAGCTGGTGGGTATCGTCTGGAGAATGGGTATGAAGCGATTCAATATCTTCTCGGTTTGGAAGACCCGCCGACGGCCGTGTTTACCTACAATGATATTATGGCGATCGGCGCGACCCGGGCACTGCGAGAGCGGGGAATGGATGTGCCGCGCGATTTTTCTGTTGTGGGCTATGATGACATTCCCGATGCGGCTTATACCTGCCCGGCGTTGACCACTGTGCGTCAGGCAAAGTATGAGATGGGAGCCAAGGGGATTGAACTGCTGTTTAAGATTATGGATGGCGAAATTGTTGATCCACAGGTTAAAGAAAGTGTAAGTGTTGAATTGATTGAGCGAGAATCGACCGGACCTGTGCCAAATTAGCACGTAATTCAGAGAAAAGGGGCAGCCATGAAGATTGCCATAGGGTCAGATCATGTTGGGTTTCCGTTGAAAGAGGAAATTGCGGCATACTTGCGCACTATGGATGTCGAAGTGATTGATGTAGGTACTGAAACAGCAGAAGTTGCAGTGGACTATCCAGATTATGCCCGGAAGATAGCCGTGTCGGTATCATCAGGGATTTGCGACCGCGGCATTGCAATCTGCGGTACGGGGGTGGGAATATCCATTGCAGTGAATAAATATCCAGGCATTCGCGCTGTGCTGTGTGACAGTGTTCACATCGCCAGACAGAGCCGGATTCATAATGATGCCAATGTGCTGGCGATGGGTGCGCTGATCACAAAACCAGCTCAGGCCAAGGAATATATTGAAGCCTGGCTGGCAACACCGTTTGAGGGCGGGCGGCACTTGCCGCGTCTGGCAAAACTGGATATTGCCTTCCAGCAGGGTTGGCAGGATTTGTCCACCCTTGACCGCTCCAAAATCAAACTGGGGATTGCTCTTTCTCCCCGAAAATCTGTTTTTGGCCCCTTGATGTATGCCGGTGATTTGACAGCAGGACTTCGGGCGGCGGCCGAGACGGGTTTTGATGCGGTCGAGATCAGCTTGCGTGTTCCTGGCGATTTGCAATTATCGCCTTTGCAGAAAGAATTGCAGGCATTGGGTTTGGATGTGTGTGCGATTGCAACGGGTCAATCCTGTCTGCACGACGGGTTTTGCCTGGCGTCAGCGGATGATGAAAAACGAAATGGGGCAGTAGCGCGTATCAAAGGGCATGTTGATTTTGCTGCCGAGCTGGGTGCGAAAGTGATCCTGGGCGGGATACGGGGACGATTCACAGTTACCGATGAAAAGCGAGACAGCACCCGAAAAGCAGCGGTAGCCGCCGTTACAGCGTGTGCGGAATACGCCGATAAAAAAGGTGTCAAGCTGCTGCTGGAACCAGTGAATCGCTATGAAACAAACTGGATCAATTCCGTTAATGATGGATTACAGTTGATTGAAGAGATTGGCAATCCTGCTTTGCAGCTTTTGCCGGATACCTATCACATGAATATTGAGTCGCGGGATATGCTCGCCTCCCTGTCGGCAGTCAGTAAACATATTGGGTATATGCATTTTTCTGACAGCAACCGCCTTGCTCCAGGTCAGGGGCATATCCATTTCCCGGCGGTACTTAAGACGCTGATTGAGGATGGATATGAGGGCACGATCACCAGTGAGATCCTTCCGCTGCCTTCTGATTTGGAAGCTATGCAGCAGGCGGCCGGGTATTTAAGAGCATTATTGAACGATTGGAATGTCGTTGGAAGGGCTGCATGATGATTGAACAGAAACAGGATATATTGATTAAAAATGGTCATGTGATCTGTATGGATCCTTCCGGGAGCCGCTATCAAAATGCAGATATTGCCGTCAAGGATGGGGTGATCACCGCAATTGGCCCTCAGCTTTCAATGGAGGCGAAAACGGTGATTGATGCGGCGGGAAATGCAGTCATGCCGGGGTTGATCGATTGCCACATGCACGAAACTCTGCTACGCGGTTTGATGGAAGACCTGCCGTTGATGCGCTGGCTGAACGAGATTTGCTTTCCCAAAGATAGGGCCTTCCAGCCGCATCACCAACGGGCGGCTGCGATGATGGCACAGCTGGAAATGATCCGCGGAGGGATCACGACTTTTATCGATATTTTTCGCTATCCGGGCGTGGCGGCAGAAGTGGCCGAGGCATCCGGTCTGCGGGGCATCTTCAGCCCGCAGTTGATTGATGACCCGCTTGGCCCCGGTGAAACGCTGGAGAGCAGCCTGGCTTTTATTGAGGAATGGCGGGATCGCTGTCCGGGCCGGATCATGACCTGGTTTGGGCCGCACTCTCTGTATACGGTGCAGGAAGAGACCATGCGTCAGTTGCAGCCTCTGGCAGAGAAATATGGCGTTGGCGTGCATATTCATTTGGCGGAAACCAGGGACGAATTTGATCAGTGCATGACAAAACACGGCAGAACGCCAACGCAGCGTCTGGCGGATTTTGGTTTGCACGGCCCTAGGGTGCTGGCTGCGCATGGTGTGCATCTGACGGATGAGGATATGCAAATTCTGGTGGCGCTGGATATTGCTGTGGCGCATAACCCGTCCAGTAATATGAAACTTGCTTCAGGGGTGGCGCGTATACCGGATTTGATTGACGCTGGTGTGAGGGTGGGGCTGGGTACGGATTCGAACCTGAGCAATAACAATCTGGACATGTTTGAAGAAATGCGCTTGGCAGCCATGCTGCAAAAACTGAGCCGCAGTGATGCTGCCAGTATGCCGGTGGACCAGATGATGCGCATGGCTACTATTAATGGGGCGGCTTGCCTGTGTTTGCAGGATCAGGTGGGGTCGCTGGAGCTTGGCAAGCGGGCGGACGTGATCATCGTTGACCTGCATGCGCCGCATATGTGGCCGGTGCTGCCGGAACCAGCGAGTAATGTGATCGAACAGCTTGTTTATTCTGCCAATGCGGGAGATGTATTGACGACGATTGTGGATGGACAGGTGTTGATGCGTGACCGGGAAATCTTTTCTCTGGATGTGCGAGAGACAGAGGCGTTGGTGCTGGAGGCGGCTCAGGATTTGATCAAGCTGGCTGGTATTCAGTTATAGGTTGATGCAACGAAAGAAGATGATGACCGAATTTCGTTTTGGTAAATTACAAAAATCAAGTATTACCTCTTCACAAACTGGCGGGATAGGGCAAAGTATTGCCAGGATCGATGTGATCCCCAAAGTGTGCGGCGAAGCTGTTTATCCTCAAGATTTTAACCTGCCTGGTCAGCTGTATGCCAAAATCCGCTGGAGCGATCATCCACATGCGCGCCTGGTTTCCCTGGATGTGTCTCAGGCTGAGGCGATTCCTGGCGTGGTCAGGGTGATCACTGCGCCGGATGTGCCGCATAATCATTACGGTATTCATATGCCGGACCAGATGGTTTTTGTGCCAGCGGGCGAGAAGGTTACCAGTATTGCAGATCGTCTGGCGATGGTGGTCGCTGAAAGTGAAGAAATTGCCGCTCATGCGTGTAGATTAATAAAGGCGGAATATGAACTTTTGCCGGTGGTGACGGATGCGTGCCAGGCCATGCAGGATGACGCTGTATTGGTGCATCCTGAACGCGGCGATAGCAATATCTTTGAACATATCAAGATCCGTAAGGGTGATGTGGAGGAAGGCTTTTTCGCGGCGGATGTGATTGTTGAGGGACAGTACGAAACGCCCTGCCAGGAACATGCCTATATGCAGCCAGATGCCGGTATCGGATATATTGACGAGGAGGGGCGTATTGCGGTGGTTGTGGCAACACAGGCACCGCATGATGATCTGCCGCATATCGCCAGTATATTGGCTATCGACCCCAAAGATGTTTGTCTGATCATGCCCGGGATTGGCGGCGCGTTTGGCGGGCGGGAAGATATGCATGTGCCTCATCTGCTGGCGCTGGCAGCATTGCTGTTGAAAACGCCGATTAAGATGGTGTATTCCAGGCAGGAGACGACCACCCGTACGGGACATCGTCATCCGTTCAGTATGCGGTACAAGACCGGCGCAACACATGAAGGTTTGATCACTGCAATGGAAATTGAATTGATCGCTGATGGCGGAGCGTCGCTTTCCTCCAGCGTGTGGATGTTGAACAATGCCGCCAGTTCTTCCGGCGGGCCGTACCGGATTCCCAATGTGCGCGTGGATGCCTATGGGGTGTATACCAACAATGTGATGAATATGGCGATGCGCGGGTTTGGTGCATTGCAGGTTGCTTATGGCTATGAGATGCAAATGAACAAACTGGCTGAAGCCCTGGAGATGGACCCGGTAGAAGTGCGAATGTGCAATCTGTTGGAAGACGGGGATATTCATTTGACCGGCTATCCCATGCCTCAGGGGGTGGGAGTCAAGGAGACGCTGCGCCAGGCTGCGATGAAGGCGGGGTGGAAAGAAGAAGGTGGGCATTGGACTGCGCCGCAGTTTGCCACGAACGGTGACCCAGAGAAAAGCCTGGGGATTGGTGTGGCAACCTGCTATAAAAATGTTGGCTTTTCCTGCGGCATGGATGACAAATCACATGCGAAGGTGTTTCTGTGGCTGGATGAGGCGGGGCAGATTGAATCGGCATCTGTGTTGTGCGGGGCAGCTGACCTGGGGCAGGGTTCGCAGACTGTGTTGGCCCAAATTGCCGCGGAGACTCTGGGAATCACTGTGGACAAGATCAACATGCCGCTTTTCCATACCAGCTATGTGCCATACGCAGGATCTTCATCTGCGTCTCGGCAGACCTATGTTTCCGGCAATGCTGTTATGCGTGCCAGCCAGGAGGCGATCAAAAACTGGCATACGCTATTGCGCAACGAAACCGGAGAAAGGATGGTTAGCGGGGAGTTTGAATACCATACCAGCAGCCAGCGGCCGACCAGTTATTTTGCGCCGGAAACCGGCATGTGTGACCCGCACGTCAGTTATGGGTATGCCAGCCAGGTTGCGCTGGTGGAAGTGGACTTGCTGACCGGCCAGAGCGAGGTGCTCAAGCTGTGGACTTCGCAGGACTGCGGACGGATGATCAACCCGGATCTGGTGCAAGGGCAGGTGGAGGGTGCCATTCATATGGCGATTGGGTATACTCTGATGGAGGAGTATGTGCAGGAAAACGGCAGGCCGCTGAAGCACGGGTTTACGACTTATTTAATTCCCACCGTGTTGGATATGCCCGGAGAAGTTGAATCGATCACTATCGAAGTTGCCGACCCAACCGGACCATTTGGCGCGAAGGGCGTAGGAGAAATGGCATTGCTGCCGACGCCGGCGGCGATTGCAGCAGCAGTCAGGAATGCTGCCGGCGTGTGGGTGGATCAATTGCCCATCACTGCCGAACGGCTGTGGCGAACAATGCGATCACTAGAATCATGATATGGAGGAGGACGTAATGTATCGAGTAGGACTGGCGGGGTTTATCCACGAGACAAACACATTTTCGGAAGCACCGACACCGTTGGAAGCCTTCATCAATCAGAGCGGGTTCTATCCTGAATTACGCAAGGGTGAAGACATTTTCAAGTTCAAGGAAGGCCGGTTCAATATTGCGGCCAGCGGTTTCCTGGCTGCTGCGGAAACTCTTGATCTGGATGTGGTGCCATTGGTATGGTGTGGAACAGAACCTTCCCAGCCCTTATCGGGAGATACATTTGATGCGTTAATGGAGATGATCCTTGAGGCGCTGGAAGAGAATGGCCCTTATGATGGCATCTTCCTGGATTTACATGGGGCGATGGTGTATGGCGATTTGCAGGACGGAGAAGCAGAAATCCTGCGGCGCGTGCGCGCGGTGGTGGGAGATCTCCCGGTAGTGGTTTCATACGACCTGCATGGCAATATTGACCCGGTTTGTTTTGACCTGGCGACGGCGATGGTGGGTTATCGCACCTATCCACATGTGGATGGTTTTGAAAATGGAGAACGCTGCGCTCATTTGTTAGCCTATATCATGCAGGGGAAGCCCATTTTCGGTGCGTTTCGCCAATCTCCGTTCCTGATGCCTGCCACAACACAGGCAACGACCAAAGACCCGGCGCGGAGTCTGTATGATTATCTGGAAGAAGTGGAAAAGGTGGAGGATGTTCTTTCTGTGACCTTCATGGAAGGTTTCCCTCCCTGCGATCTTGCCCATACCGGCCCGTCGATTTTTGCCTATGGCAAAATGCAGGCTGCGGCTGATGAGGCGGTTGAGCGGCTGTATCAATATATTCTTGCGCATGAAGGAGAGTTTGTTTGCGACCTGGTCCCGTGGGATGAAGCGGCAAAGAAGGCAGTCGAAAAGGCGAAAACAGCCTCGGCACCGATCATTCTGGCGGATATTCAGGATAATGCTGGCGGCGGCAGTCCCTCGGATTCCACCTGGCTGCTGGAGTCATTGGTGAAATATGGGGCGAAACAGACGGTGCTGGGACTGATCCATGACCCGGAAGCTGCTGCTGCGGCGTTTGCTGCGGGCGAGGGGGCAGAGGTGGAGCTGGCTGTTGGCGGAAAATCGTTAGCCGGCCATCACCCGTTCCAGGCACGCTTCAAGGTGGTCAAACTGCACGATGGTGACTTCATGGGCACAGGGCCGATGGTGAAGAACAGGACGCTGAACCTGGGCAAGATGGCCCAGCTTCTGGTGGATGATGTGCGGGTGATCGTGGCAGCGGAGCGTATGCAGGCGCTGGATCAATCCCTGTTCCGCGTGGTTGGCGTTGAGCCAAAAGAGATGAAGATCCTGGCGCTGAAAAGCGCCAATCATTATCGGGCAGACTTTGGCCCGATTGCGAGTGAGATCATCAATGTAGAATCTCCGTCTGCGATCATTGAAGACCCCAGCAAGATCCCGTACAAGCATCTGCGCGAGGGGGTGCGCTTGAAGGGATTGGGTCCGGTATATCACCGGCCAGCATGAAAATTCGTTGATTTAGGGGAGTTTTTCTGATTTTTGGCGAAACTCCCTGTCAATTTGGTGAAATAATGTTAAAGATTCACGATTTTGATGAACAGGCTCTTGACTTTTTGTTTAAATTTCTATAAGATAGTATTAAGTGTTCAGAACACCTGAACAATTTTCCAGGTATTTTTTCATCAGCGTTGGGGTAGGATGCCAAAACAAATTCAACCCGTTCATCGCAGGCAAATCACCAAAGCAACCATTGATCGACTTCTGTCGATGATTCGTGATGGCTATTGGCTGCCGGGAGAGCGACTGCCTGCGCAGCGTGAACTGGCTGAAGCTTTGGGTGTTGGCATGTCTACCCTGCGTGAGGCATTGCAATCCTTGCAGACGATGGGCATCTTGGAGATGCGCCACGGAGAAGGAACATTCGTCACCAATCACCCGAATGATATGTATGATCGTTTGGTGGAAATGTCACTGGCAATGGGCGAGACCGATTTGCAAATGTTGTTTGAAGCACGTGAAATATTGGAAACCGGTTTTGCGTTTTATGCTGCAATCCGGGCAACAGATGAACAAATCGACAATTTGTTTGATATTCTTGAAAAAGAACGTGTGGCGATTGAATCTGGCATGAAAAAAGTTGGACACAATTTAGATCTGGCATTTCACCGGTTGATTGCAGAAATCGTAAGTAATAAATTTTTGGCCCAGATCGATGATACTCTGTTCAATGCATTAGAAGAATTATTTCATGTTCTACCGCAGACGCTGGAAGGCTGGCATTGGCATTACGAAGTGGCTGTGGGTATCCGCAACAGGGACCCCTTCCAGGCATCAGAAGCCATGCGTACCTTAATTGAAGCCTCTGCGGCACATTATTTACCCCATATGAAGTTGCAAACAACGAAGCAAAATTTAACGTTTGAAAAATAAATGAACGCAGTTTATTAGGAAAACGATGTTTTTTAGCAGAAATTTGTCGACACGTGTAGACACCGGTTTGTTTGTTCAATCACATCATGCTTAGTCAGAGAAAAGGAACCGTACAGTGAAACGCATACTTGTAAACAAGCCAATCCATGACGATGCAATTGAATTATTGTCCCAGGAAGTTGAGGTTTTAACACCATTCAAAGCATCCCGTGAAGAGATCATAGAAATGCTGCCAGATGTGCAGGCCATCATCCTGTGTGCCGGGATGAAGATGGACGCTGAAGCGATTGATGCTGCTGCGTTGCTGGAAGTGCTTGGCCGTCATGGGGCCGGGATGGATATTGTGGATGTTCCTGCCGCCACTGCAAGAGGAATACCGGTAGTGTTCACGCCATTGGGTCCGACAGAATCGACAGCCGAGCATGCTTTTTTGCTGATGATGGCTGTGGCGCGAAAGTTGACGTTTCTTGACCGGTCTGTGCGTGAGGGGAATTTCCATGTGCGCGACCACGTGGTCGGCGCGGAATTACAGGGCAAGAAAGCAGGGGTGGTTGGGTTTGGCAATATCGGTCGTCGGTTTGCCGAAATGTGCCGTGATGCGTTCCAGATGGAAATTCATGCATACGATCCTTTTATTGATGCAGAGAAGATCACCGACTGGGGCGCGATAGCTGAGAAGAGCGTAGTCGAGATGGCAGGCAAGGTTGACTTTTTGTCCTTGCATATTCCCGCCACACCGGATACTCATCATATTGTGGACGCGGCTGTTCTCGATGCGCTGGGACCGAATGGATATTTGATCAATTGCGCACGCGGACCTGTGACGGACGAGCAAGCATTGGTACAGGCTTTGAAGGATGACAGGCTTGCCGGTGCTGCTCTGGATGTATATGATCCCGAGCCGCCGAAAGGGGATAATCCATTGTTTGCAATGGACAATGTGGTGCTGACGCCCCATCTGGCAAGTTTTACTGATGAGGGACGCAGGCGGATGGGCTTGATGGTTGCCGAAGATGTGATGAAAGTTTTACGCGGCGAAAAGCCGCTTTATTTAGCGAATCCAGAAGTCTATCAATAATCAATCTTCAATATACGAAGGAGTAAGAAATGAAACCTAATCCAATTCGAGAACGCTGCGCAAAAGGAGAAACCGTATACGGGACGATGATCCAGGATGTGCGTACCCCGTCCATTGGGCAGATCATGGCGGCGGCCGGGATGGACTTATTATTTTTTGACATGGAACATGGGCCTTTCGATCTTGGTGTGATTGCCGATATGGTCAAGGTTACCAGATTGACCTCGTGTACACCATTTGTGCGTGTTCCCAATGATGAATACCATTTGATGGCGCGCGTGCTGGATGCCGGCGCCCGCGGCATCATGATCCCCCGCATTGAGACCAAGCAGCAAGTGGAAGACATTATTTCCAATACCCATTACCCCCCGGTTGGTGTGCGCGGCTGCTCTGCCGATAAAGGCCATAATGATTTTGAATCGCAAGATATGTGGACTTTTACCGAACAGGCGAATGAAGGAAATATGATCATCCTGCAAATCGAGCGCGAAAAAGCGATTCAGGATATCGACGCTCTGCTCTCGGTGGAAGGCGTGGATGCTGCTATTTTGGGACCAAACGACCTTGCCCTAAGCATGGGCGTGCGGGATAAAGATTATCTAAGAGCGCTGGAACCTGCTATTCAGACCGTACTGGATTCAGCAAAACGACACAATATTCCGTGTGGTATTCATGTGGGTAATCTGGATTGGTTGATTGAGTGGGACAAACGCGGTATGCAGATCATTATGTATGCCAACGACATCGTATTTCTCAGAAATGGTGCCAAGGCAGGGATCAGCAAGATCAAGGAAGCTGTTAAGTAACACAGCTTACCAATAGATTTTATAAGGAGATAGAAATGGAAAAATTATTGATCAAACATGCTTTGATTGTGACGATGGATGCGGAGGATCATATCTTCCGTGATGGCACGATCTATGTTGAGGGCAACATCATCAAGGAAATTGGCCCAGGTGCGGCCATTGCGGATAAACCGGGCGTGAAAGTGATTGATGCCAGCGGCAAGATCATTATTCCTGGCCTGATCAGCTGTCACAATCATCTGTACAGCGCTGTGGTACGCAGCATTCCCTATTCCGGGTTCGAATCCCCCGATTTTTCTTTTGTTTCCTGGATGGATCGTTTCTGGCTGCCATTCCTGGAAGACCGCGTAGATCAGGATATTATGTATGCCGGTACGCGTGCCAATGTTGCCGATCATATGCGCAGCGGTATCACGACCACTACGGATACCGCTGAGGGTTCGTATGCGCTGCCGGGTGCGCTGGATGCAGTGGACAAGGCCTGTATTGAGACGGGCATCCGCGCTGTGTTGTCCTTTGAGACCACCGGCCGCATCAGTGAAGAAAATGCTGCGATGGGCTTGCAGGAAAATGTTAATTTTATTAAGAAATGCAGAGAACGTGATCTGGATCGCATCTCTGCCCGGATTGGCGTGCATACCACTTACACCTGCCCGACCGAGTTGTTGCAAGAAGTGCGCAAAACAGCTGATGAGTTAGGGGTTGGTTATATGGCGCATCATTTGGATGATCGCTATCATCATATTGATACCTGCCGGCGCTTTGGCAAGCGACCAACACGTTATCTGGAGGACATTGGCTTCTTAAGTCCCAACCTGATCCTGTTCCATTGCAGTTATATTGACCAATGGAAGGACCCGGAGATTTTTAAGCGCAATGATGTAAAAGTGGCACATAATTCAGAATCAAATGCCATTTTCTCCTTCTGGCCGGACATGATGCATTTGCTGGAAGCCGGCGTGACGGTTGGCCTGGGAACAGATGGGCAGACCTTCAACTTCTTTGAAGTGATGCGCACCGCACAGATGATCCACCGCATTAAATACGAAAACCCGGAGCTGTTCAAGGATGATCAGGTGCTGCGTATGGCAACGATTGAAGGGGCCAAAGTGCTGCAAATGGAAGACCAGATTGGCTCATTGGAAGTCGGCAAGAAGGCGGATATTTTGGTGCTCAACGACCGCTCTACCGTGCCGGTGTTTGAAGTCAATGTTAAGAATTATATTGTTAACACTTGCGAACGGATTGATGTCAATACCGTTATCATCGATGGCGAAGTGATTTTGCAGGACGGTGAGTTTGTTAAGTTCGATGAGAAGGAAGTACAGGAAAAATCCAAGGAAGAAGCTGTTCGACTTTGGAAAACAAATGACTGGCCACTGCCATAAGTTCCCGAAAAGACGGTCGAAAGACCAGAAAGGAGGCCCGAAGAAACAAGTGAGTGAGATAAGTAGAAAGTTTTCCGAGTTGATTGTTGAGAGTAACCGAGTGGAAGTGATAATTGGAGGATTGAAGATGAAACGGTTCTACGTGTTATTCACAGTTTTGATTGTATTGGCGCTGGCATTGGGTGCCTGCACACCGGCTGTGCCTGAAGCCCCGATGGAAGAAGCTGCACCAGTAGAAGAGGCTGCCCCTGCAGAAGAAGAACCGGTAGTAGTGGAAGAACCGGTTGTAGAAGAAGCTCCTGCAGAACCAATGGAAATGCCGATGATTGTTCTGGTTCCCGCCGGCCGCGTTGGTACAGAAGGGTTTATGTTCCTTTCAGGCCAGGGATACAAACAAGCGGTAGCAGACTTTGGGTTTGATGAGAGCATCCTTGAGAGTGAAGTTCCCGAAGAGTGGGAGCGCAATGTGCGCACCGCAGCCCAGGACGGCGCTGACTTGATCATTGGTGTTGGTTCGACGATGCAGGACGCTGTGGCAAATGTTGCTCCGGATTTCCCGGACACAAAATTTGCTCTGGTTGACTCGTATGCTGGCGGCGACAATGTAGTTGGCCTGATCTCACAGGAACAGGAAGGCACTTTCCTGGCCGGTGTGTTGGCGGCGTCCATGACCACTTCCGATCTGGAAGGCATGAATGAAGACAAGGTGATTGGCTTCATTGGTGGTATGGATGTTCCCGTTATCCAGCGTTTCCTGAGCGGTCTGCAGCAGGGCGCAGCCTATGTTGATCCCGAGGTCACGATTGAAGTCGCCTATGTTGGTTCCTTCCGCGATCCCGCAAAGGCAAAAGAGCTGGCATTGGCAATGATCGAGAACCAGGGCGTTGATATTGTCTACTCCGTGGCAGGCTCATTCGGTGATGCGGGCGTCTTTGAAGCGGTTGCAGAAAAAGGTGTATACGGGATTGGCTCAGACGTGGATTGGGACTCTCAGGTTCCTGGCAACATCCTCACTTCGGTGCTAAAGCACACTGACAAGGCTGTTTATGACATCATTGACCGCTACCTGAAGGGTGAATTTGAAGCCGGCGAAATTGCTTATGGCGTTGCTGACGGCGTTATGGACATTACTGATATGTCGGTGATGGGCGACAAGATCCCCGACGATGTGCGCGCTTTGCTGGACGAGATCAAGGCCAAGATCAAGAGCGGCGAGATCGTGGTGGAACGTCCGGAAAGTTAGGGCCTTGGTCAATTCATAAGGATTGTGTGGTTTGCAATCCTGTAAATTCAAGCAAGTCAGGGGGCTTTACTGACAAATGTCAGCTAAAGCCCCCCAAGATACCTGTTTTAGAAATGTTTGGAGCGTTTTCAAAGTATTGATAATTTTTCACAGGACGGTGATCAATAATGGCAGAGGCGATTGCTGTAAGAGAAATCACCAAATGTTTTCCAGGTGTATTGGCAAATGATAAGGTCAGTTTTTCTGTTGAGACAGGTGAAATTCGCGCTATCGTGGGTGAAAACGGCGCGGGTAAGACCACCTTGATGAATATGCTGTATGGCTTGTATCATCCCGATGGCGGCCAAATCTTCGTTAAAGGCGAAGAGGTGAAGATCCCCAATGCGCGGGCAGCCATTGAAATGGGAATCGGTATGGTGCATCAGCATTTTAAACTGGTACCTTCCTACACGCTTGGTCAAAATATTGTGTTGGGGATAGAGCCAAAGAAAGGGCTGCTGATTGATGAGGATAGCCTTGTCAAATCGGTTCAGGAAGTTTCCGGGAAATATGGTCTTGCGGTGGATGTGAACAAGGTGGCTGCAGATGCATCTGTGGGAGAGCAGCAGCGGGCCGAGATCGTAAAGGCGCTTTATCGCGGGGCCGATATCCTCATTCTGGATGAGCCTACAGCTGTATTAACAGATATGGAAACCGAGGAATTATTTGTCATGCTGCGCGGCCTGGCAAATAATGGAAAGACCATTCTCTTTATCAGTCACAAATTGCGAGAAGTATTGGCAATTTCGGATAACACGACTGTTATGCGGCAAGGGAAAGTGGTTGGATCTGTTAAAACTTCAGAATCGGACAGTTGTAAATTGGCTGAAATGATGGTCGGTCGGGAGACGATTGAAGGACGGATGCGCAAGGAAGATCCCGAGATTGGCGCGGTTGTGCTTGAATTGAAGAAAGTCAATGTTCTTAATTCGAGAGAAAGTTTAGCAGTGGAGGACGTGGATCTCGAATTACACAGCGGTGAAATTCTCGGTATCGCCGGTGTGGATGGTAATGGACAGGAAGAATTGACGGAAGCGATTATGGGGCTGCGTCCACTGGTCAGTGGTGAAATTCTGGTTAATGGGGTCAATATTGCGAACCGTACCAATCGGCAAATCAGGGAAAGCGGGGTTGCTTACATTCCTTCTGATCGTAATCGTGCAGGGGTTGCTGTTGAAGCCCATGTTTGGGAAAACCTGTTGGCAGGAGAATATTACATCCCGCCATACTCCGGCTCAATTAACCTGCATCCCCGCAGTATCCATTCCAATGCATGTGTTTTGGTGGAGCGCTATCAAATCTCAACCCCTGGTATCAAAACCCAAACGGGCCATTTGTCGGGCGGCAATGTGCAGCGACTGATTGTGGGCAGGGAACTGGGATCTGATAAAGCGATGGTGGTTGTGGCCTCGCAGCCTACCCGCGGCATTGATATTGCCGGGACAGAGGCCATTCGCAAGATATTGCTGGAATATGCAGATCGCGGTGCGGGGGTGCTGTTGATCTCTGCGGATCTGGATGAAGTTCTCGCGTTAAGTGACCGTATTGTCGTTCTTTACGAAGGAAAGCACAAGGAAGCTGGCCCCGTCGTTGATGGCATTCGCTTGCAGGTCGGCCATTTGATGACCGGGGGTGAAGGAGAATGCCCGGTATGAAGAATATTGTAATGAAAACTCCTTTCAAACAACGATTGAAAATGATCCTGGCAGAGACGGTGACCCAGATTGCCAACTACGCGATCATCCTGATCCTGTCCTTGTTGGTAGGCGCGATGGTCATCTATCTGACAGGCAAGGATCCCATTGCGGCTTACCAGGCATTGTGGAAAGGCGCATTTGGCAACTGGTACAAAGTGACCGATACCCTTGACCGGTCGACGGTATTGATTTTCAGTGGTTTGGCGGCTGCGATTGCTTTCCGCACCAGCATTTTCAACCTGGGCCTGGAAGGGCAACTCTATATCGGCGCATTTGCTGCGGCACTTGTCGGGTTCACAGTAAAAGGACTGCCAACGGGATTGCATGTCCCTTTGTGTTTGCTGGCAGGTGCGCTGGCGGGCGGCATCTGGTCGCTGCCTCCGATCATCTTCAAGCTGAAGTGGAAAGTACCGGTGATGGTGCCAACTCTGATGCTGAACTATATTGGTATTTTGTTCACTTCATACCTGATTGCTTTTCCTTTCAAGGATCCTACAGCGCCGATGGCTGGTTCGCCAGTGCTGGAAGCAACGGCCAGGCTGCCGAAATTATTGCGCGGGCATACCTTGAATATCGGTTTTCCGCTGGCTCTGGCGGCGGTATTTCTGGTCTATTGGTTTATGTTCCGCACCAAGCTGGGTTATGAACTTCGCTTGGTTGGGTACAATCCCAGCTTTGCAGCTTCAACCGGGCTGCCGGTGAAGCGTAGTTCTTTTCTGGCGATGATGATCAGCGGTATGCTGGTTGGTTTGGGCGGATCCATCGTTATTATGGGCTTTTTTGGCCGATTTATGGGCGGCTTCTCGGTTGGATATGGTTGGGACGGGATGATGATCTCCCTGCTGGCGCAGAATCATCCCTTGGGCGTGCTGCCTGCTTCCCTGTTCTATGCTGCACTGGCAAACGGCGCATTGACGATGCAATCCACAACCGGGGTTCCTCAAACGGTTGTAGTCATGGTCAAGGGGACGATCATGTTCTTTGTCACAGTACAAATTTTCTCTTCAGCCATTCGAAGGAGATTCCAAAAATGGACTTCGACATCAGCAGAATAATCACACTTTCACTGTTTGCAGCCACGCTGCGTATGACGACGCCGATTCTGTTTGCCACCCTGGGTGGAATCTTCTCCTCACATACCGGTATTTTCCACGTCGGGCTGGAGGGCTTGCTGGATATTGCTGCTTTTTTTGCAGTGGTGGGCAGTGTAAAGACGGGCAGTCCGTGGGGAGGGCTTCTCTATGCGATTGTGGCCTGTCTGGTTGCCAGTCTAGTTTTCGCTTTTGTCCACCTGGAACTGAAGGCCAATGAGATCATCGTTGGGTTGGCGTTGAATATTTTCGCTGGCGGGCTGACAAATTTCCTGCTGGTGGCAATGCTCGATTCGACCGGTTTTTATCAGTCGCCGTTGATCAAAGGGTTCTCACAGGTGGATGTGCCTGTGCTGAAAGACATCCCGGTGATGAATGAACTGCTCAGCGGGCATTTTCCGCTGGTGTATTTTTCCTTCCTGTTTGTGCTGATCGTTTATATCCTTTTGTACCGCACACCGTTTGGTTTTCATCTGCGGGCAGTGGGAGAGAAGACCGCTGCTGCGGAGGCGGTAGGGATTAATCCGAAAAAGATTCGATACATTGGCTTGATGATCTGCGGCACGCTTTGTGGATTAGGTGGCACATTCCTGTCGCTATCCTATTTGAATATGTTCTCGGAAGGGATCTCTGCCGGGCGCGGCTGGGTTGCCCTGGCGGCGATCAATTTTGGTGAGATGAAGCCTTTGCGCAGTCTGGTAGCCTGCCTGATCTTTGGCTTTGCCGATGCGCTGGCTTTGCGTTTACAGCAGTTTGGTTTGCCTTCGCAGGTTGTTTTGATGCTGCCGTATGCTTCTACCTTGATTGTGTTGATTGCGTCGGCGATATCGCGTGAGGCGAAAAAGAATGCGGCAGCAAAACAAACGAAAATCGGCGGCGCCGCTGAAGCAGGAGCTTAAGATTGAGAGGAGCCGCTTTGAAAGATCAGGTTTGTATCATCACTGGTGCCAGTCAAGGCACTGGAAAAGCAATAGCCCGGGCATTATTTGAATCCGGCGCCAGGGTGGTGCTGGTTTCGCGGAGTGAGGCAAGACTTGCTGCGGTGCGTGATGAGATGGGGATACCTGAAACGGTGTGGGCTTGCGCTGCTGATGTGACCCGTCCCGGGCAAGTGGATGGGCTGGTGCAGAAAATCTTGCAGCAGCATGGCCGGATTGATCTGCTGGTGAATAACGTTGGCGGCGGTCTTAAAAAGGAACTGGTAGAGACGAGCAATGAAGATTGGCAGCATTTGCTGGAGGTAAACCTGACCTCGACTTTTAATTGCTGCCGTGCTGTCCTTCCAGTCATGCGGCAGCAGAGAGCAGGGACGATCATCAACATCTCATCAAAGGCTGGCCGGGTCGGAGAGGGAGAGTTTGCAGCATACTGTGCGGCTAAACACGGTGTGGTGGGGCTGACCCGCGCGCTGGCAGACTCGGAAGGACAATACGGCATTCGGGTGAATGCGATCTGCCCGGGCCCGATTGCTACTGAGAAAATGATAGCCCTATACCTGGAGGCAGACCGTGCTGCCTGGAGCACGCCGGAGGATGTGGCGAATACGGTGCTTTATTTATCATCGCCCGCCGGGCATGCCATGCAGGGAAAGACGGTGGATTTGTATTAGGCAGTTTGCAAATTACAGAATTATTGGAGTGGACCATGAGCGGACGACTAACTGACAAAGTAGCGATCATTACTGGGGCCGCCAGGGGGATAGGGAAGGTGGCAGCGAAACTGTTTGCTGAAGAAGGCGCGAAAGTCGTGATTGCTGATATTGATGCAGTGGGCGGTGCTCAGGCGGCGGAAGAGATCCAGGCTGCTGGTGGGCAGGCATTTTCCCAACACACCGACTTGACAGATGCAGTCCAGGTGGAGCGCCTGATCCAGATGGCAGTAGAGAAGTTTGGCCGCCTGGATATTTTGTATAACAACGCTGCCTTGAATCATTTTGCTCAAATTGTAGATACAGAGGAAGAGGATTGGGACCGTGTGATGAGGGTCAACGTGAAGAGCGTTTTCCTGACCTGTAAATATGCTATCCCGGTGATGAAGACTGGCGGGGGCGGTTCGATCATCAACACCGGCTCGGCGGCTTCGCTGGTTGGATTGCGCAATCTAGCTGTGTATACGGCATCCAAAGGCGCTGTGCTACAGCTTACGCGCAATATGGCGCTGGATTATGCGAAAGATGGCATTCGCGTGAATGCCCTCTGCCCGGGCGTGACCGCAACGGAAATGACCGAGCAGGTGATTGACGCCGACCCGGACCCGGTGGCAGCACGCGAGCGTTTTGACCGCGTTATCCCGCGTGGGACGATGGCCTCGCCGATCGAGATTGCCCGCGTGGCACTTTTCCTGGCCTCGGATGAGGCTTCCTACATCACTGGTGCGGCCATCCCGGCGGATGGCGGCTATACGGCAGAGTAAAAAGGAATAGGTGAATTGATGAAAGTTGTGGTTCTGGGTGCAGGCGGTTGGGGAGCTTTGGTAGGGGCGTATCTCTCAAAAGCCGGGGCGGATGTTACCCTGCTTTTCCGCCGGCAGGCGCATGTGGATGAGATCAACAAGAATGGCGGTTTAATTATTCAATCGCCGGATGGCGATAGGCTGGTGCCGGTGACGGCGACCACACAGCCGGGGGAGGTCAGTGAAGCCGATCTGTTGATTGTTGCGGTTAAGAATCATGATACCGAGACAGCTTTGCAAAGTGTGAGTCATATGAAGGTTGGTGCGGTGGCTTCTGTGCAGAATGGGCTGGGGCATGGTGAGCGATTTCAGAAGGCGTTCCCCGAATCGGAAGTGCTGCGCATTGTCAGTCGGGTGGCAGGTTCGCTGATCAATTATGGCAAAGTGATGATGGGGGGCAGTGATTTCCCCACCTGGGTGGGGAACCCCTTCCAGGGGATCACGCCGCTCTCGGAAGAGGTTACCGCTTTGTTTAACGCCAGCGGGCTGCCCTGCGAGGCTACGGATGATATTGAAGGGGTGGAGTGGTGCAAGGTCATCTGGTGGACGCCGTCTTCCATCTCGGCGGTGCTGGCGCGCCTGCCGCAAACTGAGGTGATGCAGACCCCGGAGTTTGCCTATTTGATGGTGATGATGACCCGTGATATGGTCAAGGCGGCTCGCGCGCTCGGTGTAAAGATGATGGATTACCCGACCATTGAAGTGATGGACCGCTGTGACGGCGAAATTTCGGCCGGGGTTGAGAATGTGATCAGGCAGGGGCGAGAATGGGAAGCGCGCGGCGGCAAGGGCTATAAACAGGCCATGCTGTTGGATGTGGAACGCGGGCGGCGGACTGAAATTGAAGATACGGCCGGGTATATCTGGCGGCTGGCGCAGGAGAACGGTATCACTGTGCCCTATCTGGATTTTGGTTACCAGCTTGTGCGCGGATTTGACGAGAGAGTGAAATGATTATCGATTCCCATGTCCATGTTTGGGTGCAGGATCCCGATCACTATCCCTGGCAGCCGATTGGCGGGTATGTGCCAGAGAATGAAGCCCCGGCGGAGAAATTGCTGGCGCTGATGGACGCGGCTGGTGTGGATGGGGCGGTGCTGGTGCAGCCGACACCGTATGGATGGGATAACAGCTATTTGCTAGACGCAGCCGGGCGGTATCCCGACCGGTTTCGCTGTGTCTGCCTGGTAGATCCATTGGCTGAGGATGGCCCGGATGATCTACGACGGTTGGTAGGTGAACACCGGATTGCAGGAATCCGCATTAACTGGAATATTCATCCTGCGGAAGTATGGCTGACGAATGCTCATCATCATTCATTGTGGAAAACTGCCAGCAAACTGGAAGTGCCGATTTGCCTGCAATTAACGCCTGATTATCTGCACTTGCTGGGTGGTATGGCAGAGGAATATGGTGTGCGGGTGGTGGTGGATCATCTGGGGCGTCCGGTGAAAGCAGCGAGCCCTTCCAACGCTCAATTCAAGGCTTTGCTGGGCTTGGCAGTGCAGGAAAATATTTTTGTAAAACTCTCCGGCTTGAATTACTACAGTGGTGAGGCTGCGCCATATCGTGATGTGTGCCCGCTGATTGAAGCGGTTTGCGAACAGTTTGGCGTGCAGCGCTGCATGTGGGGTTCGGATTACCCTTTTGTGCAGGATCACTGGTCTTATAGCGAACTTCTTTCCACGGTGAAGGACGACTGGAATCTCAGCTCTGAACATCTGGGTTGGGTGTTGGGCGGTACAGCCAGTCGGTTGTGGTGGCGGCAGTAGGCGCAGCTTGCTGCCAGGAGAAATGGAATGACAATCTTGATTCAAAATGGTCTGGTGTGGATAGAGCAGGAATTCAAAAATATGAATATTCTGCTGGATGACCAAGGATTGATTCACAGCCTGGATGTACCGTCTGTGCAGATTGCTGCCGATGAATATTTGGATGCCCGGGACATGCTGGTCGTTCCTGGTTTTGTGCAGGCGCATGTTCATTTCAACCAGACCTTGTTTCGCGGGCTGGCGGATGATATGGATGTGGTGGAGTGGCTGCGTACCCGTATTTGGCCCCTGGAGCAGCTTCATACCCCGACGAGCATTCGCGCCGCGGCGAAGTTAGCCATTGCCGAGTTGATCCGGGGCGGGACGACTACGGCCGTCGCAATGGAATCGAGTAATTTTACAGAAGCTGCCTTTGAAGTTGCTGCAGAGATGGGCATTCGACTTGTCATGGGCAATGCGATGATGGACCGTCTGGAGGTGGATACCGGTATCCATGCGGATACTACAGATGTCACGTTACGCAAGAGTCTGGATTTGAAGAGCAAATTCGACCACAGCGAAAATGGGCGAATCCGATTTGCATTTTGTCCGCGAGGGACCAGTAATGTTAGCCAGGAGCTTTGGAAAGAATTGGGTCGCTTGTCAACTGCAGAAGGAACGCTTGTACATACCCATGTGGCAGAAAATGGTGGCTTGACCCGTCAATTTCTGACTTCAGGGCAGAGCGAGATCGATTATCTGGCAGATCTGGGTGTGGTTAATGGTCACCTGCTGATTGCCCACGGGGTCTGGCTGCGGCCGGAGGACATGCAGCGGCTTTCACAAGCCGGAGCCAGCGTTGTACATTGCCCGAGCGCGAATTTGAAACTGGCATCTGGCTTTGCTCCAGTACCGGATATGCTGGAACAGGGGATCAATGTTGGTATTGGGGCGGATGGTGCTCCCTGCAATAACAATCTGGATGCTTTTCATGAAATGCGTCTGGCGGCTTTGATCCATAAACCAAAATACGGCCCCCAAGCGATGCCTGCTGAAAGCGTCTTTGCGATGATGACCACGGGCGGGGCGCGTGCGGCTGGTTTGGCAACAGAGATCGGCAGTCTGGAAGTGGGTAAGAAAGCGGACCTGGTCATGATCCGCAGGGATAAAGTACATGCCTGGCCGCTTGTTCCGGGCAATGAAATTGGCCAGATTGTGTATTCGCATCGTGCCGAGGATGTGGACACCGTCATCATTGACGGACGGATCTTGCTGCGGGACGGTTTATTCACCGCGTGGGATCTGAACGATATCCTCGCCGAAGTTCAGGCAGAGCAAATGGCAATCGTGGAGCGATTTGAAAAGGCAAAATGATACCGCGTTGTGTGGAGTAAAACAATGAAAACCTTTGTGAAAAATGGACAGGTGTGGACGGAGAATGCATTCCGTGAGGCAGATTTGTTGATCGCTGAAGGCAGGATTGCGGCGATTCAAAATCCCTGCACTGTCCCACAGGGTTTTGAGGGTGAGATCATTGATGCGGACGGGCTGCTGGTGCTGCCCGGCGCGATTGACATTCATGCTCATATCCAGGATGGAGCAGAGACCTTTTATCAAGGAAGCTGCTCGGCTGCCAAAGGCGGCGTGACCACGGTGGTTGATATGCCGCCTTTCTCGACTGTGATTGACCAAAAAAGCTGGCAGGCTCGCAAGGACCTGGGGGAGCGGGAATGCGTGACGGATTTTGGTCTTACTGGCGGGATTGTGACAAAAATGTCTGATCTGGATCATCTGGATGAACTGGCTGCGGCTGGTGTGGCCCAGTTTAAACTCTTTATGCTGATGAAGCCACCAACGGAGCTGGTATGGGCGGCAGTGCAGAAAGCTGCGCAGACTGGACTGCGTTTGACGGTGCATATGGAAGAGCCGGTCTGTCTGGGAGAAGTGGATTGGGATGATCCAATGGGCTTTGTGAAAGCCAATCCGCCCGCAGCGGAGAATGTGGCTGCGGCGCAGGTGCTGGAGATGGCACGTGCCGCCGGAGCGCCGGTGCATGTGTGTCATGTTTCATCAGGACGTACGGTGGAGCTGATCCAGATGCACAAGGCCTGGGGAACAGATGTTACCGCAGAAACAGCACCGCAGTATCTGCTATTAAATGAAGAGGATTACCTGGAGCAGGGAGATCGGGTGATTGCAACCCCTGTGCTGCGCAAACCGGAAGATTCTGAAATGCTGTGGCGGGGTTTGCAGGCGGGGATTATCGATTGTATGATCACGGATCATTTCCTGGGCGCACTGCCAGATCCGGGAAAACCGCGGCCAGCCCTGAAGGATGCTGAACCTGGGATCGCAAGCCTGGAGGTTTTTTATCCCTTGATGTTGAACGCTGTATTGGATGCAGAGCGGCTGTCGATGGACAGGCTGGTGGAAGTGATGTCTTCTCGTCCCGCCGCCTTGATGGGAATCGATGATCGTAAGGGGCGCATTGCCGTTGGTATGGATGCTGACCTGGTGTTCTTCGATATTAACTCAAGCTGGAAAATTGCTGATCTGGGAGGTAACTCCCGCATTTCCACGCTGCCTTATGAAGGTTGGCGAGTTAATGCCTTCAACCGCAGGACGATGGTGCGCGGGCAAACGGTTTGGGATGGAGAGAAGGTTTTGAATCAAAAAGGCTACGGAAAATACTGTGGTTCGCAATAAGAGAAGAATATTGATTAATACAACTTACAAACTGGAGGAGAAAAATGATTGATTTATTGATAAAAAACGGTGCTGTGATCACAATGGATGGCGAATGCCGGGTAATTGAGAACTGTGATGTTGCCATAGATGGCGGCAAGATTGTCGAAGTTGGCAAGAATCTGAATTATGAAGCAGAGAAAACACTTGCAGCCGATGGATGCGTGGTTTGCCCGGGACTTATTAACGGACATTCGCATGTGTACCAATCCCTGATCGAGGGGCTGGGGTATGACATGCATTTTGACCCGTGGAACTGGCGCTTCCTGTTCCCGGTGGTTTCCAAAGTAACCCCTGAAAATGCACGCTCCGGGGCTGCTTTGGCGGCATTGGAATTGATCAAGAACGGGGTAACCACCATCTCGGATCACTGGTATCTGCATACCAACATGAATAATATTTATCAGGTGACGGATGTGTTTGACCAGGCTGGACTGCGAGCACAGATGGTGTTCGGCTTGCTCGACCAGACCTTTGCCGGGGAACGCATCGACTCGGAATATATGACCATGATCCAATCCGAGGATGTGCTGGTCGACGAAGCACGACGCTATCATCAAACCTGGCACGGCACCCGCCGGACAACGGTTGCCCTGGGACCAGGCTCTACGGAGGACATCAGTGAAAGTCTGATGATCAAGACGGTGGAACTTGCCAAAGAGCTGGATATCAACGTCAGCACGCACGTGGCGGGCTGGATTGAGATCAACTCCTATACCATTCGTCGTTTCGGAGAACGGGATCTGGAGCACTTTCACAGCTTAGGCTTAACTGGCCCCCGCGGGGTCATGTTTCATGCCGTCTGGTTGTCGGATCGCGAGATTGAGATTATCGCCACTACCGGCACGAAGGTGGTGCATTGCCCGATCGCCAATGCTTACTTAGGGTACGGTATTGCGAAAATCAGCCAGATGTTGAGCCGCGGTATCACCGTGGGCCTGGGAACAGATGGCGCAGCCAGCTATACCTATGACATGCTGGAAGTAGCCCGTACGGCCGCTATGCTGCAAAAGGCGACCAATCTGGATGCCGAATCGGTGACTGCCGAACAGGCGATGGAAATGCTGACCACCAGCGGCGCCAAAGTTCTGGGGCTGGAAGATGAGATTGGTTCGCTGGAAGTGGGCAAAAAGGCGGATGTGATCGTGGTGGATTACAAAGCCCCACATCTGTTGCCGGTAGGACGCTGGCTGCCCAAATTGATCTATAGCGCCCGTGGCAGTGATGTCATTCACACCATTGTCGAAGGGCAGGTGGTGATGGAAGACCGCAAAGTGCTGACGATGGACGAAGAGAAAGTGATGGCGGAAGCGATGGCGAGCCGGGCAGACCTGGTTCAGCGGGCCGGTCAAGAGACGCGGGACCTGGAAGCAATGCCCTGGCCGAAGTCTGGCCCGGCATGGCGTTCTATTGTTAAATAATGCGTGTAGCCGAATAGAAAAGGAGAAGGAATGACGGATAAAGAAATTCGTCTGATTATCAATGGACAGGGAATTACCGTCAGTGCCCCTTATCTGGATTGGACGCTGGTACGGTATTTGAGGGAAGAACTGGGGCTGATGGGTACGAAGCAGGGCTGTGATAATGATGGCACCTGCGGGCTATGCAAAGTCATCATTAATGGCAAGGCGCGTTTCTCCTGTCGTACAAAGCTGGGTAAGCTGGATGGCGCGGTGGTGGAGACGATTGAAAGCCTGGCAGAATTTGGCGAATTGCCGCATCCTTTGATCCAGACGGTGATCCAGGATGGCATTTTCCAGTGCGGCTTCTGTGCGCCCGGTGCGGTGCTGACGGCCAAGGCGCTGCTGGACAAGACATTGGATCCCACCGATGCAGAAATTGAAAGGGCGCTTTCTACGGTGTTATGCCGCTGCGCAGGATTGAACCGGATGGACCTGTCCGTCAAGCGCGCTGCGGCAATTCTGCGCGGGGACGAGAAAAGCACCTGGACGGCAGAGGACACGGCTAACGAGTATATGATGCTGGAGAAGATCACCGGAAGACTGGTTTTCACCGACGATATGAAACTGCCGGACATGCTGTATGCTGGTGCTTATCGTGCCGACGTGCCGCATGCGCGGGTGATCAGCATAGATGTCAGCGCCGCCGAAGTCATGCCGGGGATTGTGAAGGTGCTGACCAGCAAAGATGTGCCTGGAACCAATATCTTCGGTGCGATCTTGATGGACCAGCCCATCTTCTGCGATGAAGAAAATAATATCCGCTTTGTGGGCGATACGCTGGCCCTGGTGGTGGGGGAGACTCAGGAGCAGGTGGATGCGGCCCTGGCAGAGATCAAGGTTGAATTGAAGCCGCTGCGAGTGATCCGCACGATTGAGGAGGCCTTGGCACCGGATGCGCCGGTGCTGCATGCGCGGCTGAAAGAACAAAACCCGGATATGCCGAATGTGCTGATCCACTTTCACACAAGCAAGGGGGATATTGAGAAAGGCTTTGTGGAAGCAGACCTGATCCTGGAAGATGATTATCAAGTTCCCTTTGTGGAACATGCCTACATGGAGCCGGAGTCAAGCATTAGCGCGCCGGAAGAGGATGGTGTGGTCATCTATGCGGGCAGCCAGGGTCCAACGGATGACCGTCGTCAACTGGCTGTTGCCTTGGGGCTGCCGGAAGAAAAAGTACGTATGGCACATATCTACATGGGCGGTGGTTTTGGCGGTAAAGAGGATATTTCTACCCAGATCCATTCGGCACTGGCAGCTTATATCACTGGGCGTCCGGTAAAAGTGAAATGGACGCGCGAGGAATCCCTCAAGGCCAGCTACAAACGGCATGCCGCCAAACTGCATTACAAGGTTGGCGCAAAGAAAGATGGCCGCATTGTAGCGGCTGATATCAATATTTACGGCGATACCGGCGGCTATGCTTCGGCTGGCGAGGCGGTTCTGTTCCGCATGTCGGCCTTTGCCTGTGGGCCGTATGAGGTGCCGCATGTCAGCGTGCATGCGTATGCCGTGCATACCAACAACCCGCCGTGCGGTGCATTCCGCGGTTACGGCAGCCCGCAGGTTGCTTTTGCGGCTGAAGTGCATTTGCAAAAGATAATTGACCAACTCGGGCTGGATAAATTTGACGTGCGTCTGGACAATGCCCTGGAGCTTGGCAAGGCGACCATCACGGGGGATGTGATGGTGGAAGAAGTAGGCGTGGGGATCAAAGAGTGCCTGCAAGCGGTGCGCAGGGCGTTGGCTGAAATGCCCCTGCCTGAACTGGAGCCAGGGGAGAAGCTGGGGGTTGGTCTCTCGGCGGCATACAAGAATGTCGGCCTGGGGTCGAATATTCCTGACAATGCCGGCGCAAAGCTGTCACTGGAGCGAGATGGCAGTTTCCTGGTGCGCCACGGTGCGGCGGATATGGGGCAGGGTTCCAACCAGGTGGTGCAGACGATTGCCTCGCGGGTGCTGGGCGTGCCGCTTTCGATGATAAAAGTGCACACCGGTGATACACGGTATGATCCGGCAGGGGGCATGACGACTGCTTCACGCGCCACCTTTGTTTCCGGGAATGCGACGCTCAAGGCCAGTGAAGGCTTCCGCGCAAAGCTGTGGGAGATTGTTGCCAGTGAGTTCAATGTATCTGAAGCCGATTTGGAAATCAAAGGCGGTTCCTTTGTCAATCGCCAGACAGGGCAGCAGTATATCAGCTTGCAGGAGCTGGCTGGTGGAGCGGAAGAAATTGCTTTTGAGGCGCATTATGATGCGCCCTCAACGATGCCACCTGCAGCACACAGTCCCGCTTATCCCGAGCCGGGCGGTGTTCCCCTGCATTTTGCCTACGATTTTGCCGGGCAGGTAGTGATGGTGGCTGTGAATGAAGAAACAGGGGCAATCCGCCCGCTGCGTTTGATCACTGCTCAGGACGTGGGCACGCCATTGATCCGAAAAAATGTGATTGGACAGATGGAAGGCGCAGCCGTGCAGGGACTGGGCTATGCATTGAGCGAGCAGTTTGAAGTGGAGGACGGTGTTCCCAAATCATTAAAATTGAAGGATATGGGCTTGCTGCGTTTCCGGGATATTCCGGAAATCACTCCGATTATTGTTGAAGACCCGCACCCCAAAGGGCCGTTTGGCGCAAAGGGCATGGGCGAGTTGGCAATCACGCCTACTGCACCAGCGGTAGCCAATGCGGTGCATGATGCGGTCGGAGTGTGGATCAACAGCTTGCCCATCACATCGGAGAAAATTCTGGCGGCTTTGAAAGAGAAGAAATTAAAGGAGGAATGACATGCGGCTGAAAGATAAAGTGGTTCTGTTTGTCGGCGCTGGGGAACATTTGGGACGCAGTGCGCCGTTGTTGTTTGCCCAGGAAGGCGCAAAGCTGGTGATTGTCGCCCGGCGGGAAAATGTCCTTGAGGAAACTGCCGAAATGATCCGCGCCAAGGGTGGCATGGTGGAAACCTGTGTGGGCAGTGCGGTGAACAAGGAAGATGTGGACAGGATGATCCAGACCACGCTGGATGCCTATGGTCATCTGGATGTGCTGTATAACAATATTGGCGGCGGCTGGGTGGAACTGGACAAGAAACTGCACGAGATCTCTGATGAAGCGTATGACCGGATCATTGCCAGCAATTTGACCGCGGTTTACAATACCAGCAAGGCGGCGGTGGTGCAGTTTCTGAAGCAGGGCAAGGGTGGCTGCATTTTGAATATTGTCGCCTCGGATCATGTTCGTCGGATGGCGAACCCGCTATATGCCTACACCAAAGCCGGCATGATTGAAATGTCCAAGAATATGGCGAATGATTATCTGGATGATCGTATCCGGGTGAACTGTTTGCTGCCAGGGTTGTTTGACTGGCATGCGGTCACCGACCCTGATGTGTCACCCATTCCAGTCAATTTGCTGCGCCTTGAACCGAAAACAGCCAGGCAAGGGTTCCCGTCTGATCTGTCTTACGCAGGGTTGTTCATGATCAGTGATGAGGCCAGCTTCATCAGCGGGCAGTGCCTCGCTGTGGATGGCGGCGATGATGTCAAGCTGGAAGGCCTGGTTCTGGATTGAAGCAAGGAGGAAAGATGTCAACAATAAAAGATTTGGTAGCCCGTGCCCATGCGGCGCAGGAACAGATTGAATTTTGGTCACAGGAACAGGTGGACGAAATGGTGGCAGCGGTCGGTTGGCATGCTTTGCAGGCCGCCGAGGCCTGTGCGCAGCTTGCTTATGAAGAAACGGGCATGGGCGTTTACAAGGATAAATTGATCAAGCACCAGAAGAAAACCCTGGGTGCCTTGCGAGATCTGTATGGTGTGAAAACTGTCGGTCTGGTTGAAGATGATCGGGAAAAGGGGTTATTGAAATACATGAAACCGGCCGGTGTGCTGGGGGCGTTGACCCCGGTGACCAATGCCAGCGCGACCCTGCCCTGTATCGCTTTGAATGCTCTCAAGACACGCAACGCGGTCATCTTTGCGCCGCACCCCAAGGCAAAAAAGACCTGTGCTTTGAACTGTGAAGCGATCCGTAAAGGGCTGAAACAGGTTGGCGCCCCGGAGGACCTGGTGCTGTGGATTGACGAGCCGAGCATTGCCCTGACGCAGGAATTGATGAGTGAGGTAGACCTGGTTGTCGCTACCGGCGGTACCTCAATGGTCAAGGCGGCTTATTCCAGCGGCACGCCGGCATACGGAGTCGGCGCAGGAAATTCAGTTTGCATTGTGGATGAAACTGCTGACCTGGATGCCGCGGCAAAGAAGATCTTCCTGAGCAAGACGTTTGATTTTGCGACTTCCTGTTCCACAGAGAACTCGGTTGTAATTCATCAATCGGTTTTTGATGAGTTGGTAGAAAAACTGAAATCTCACGGCGGTTATCTGGTCAATGAAGAGGAACGCGCCAAACTGCATAAGGGTATGTGGCCGGATGGGGTGCACCTGAACAAGGACATTGTGGCGCAAAGCGCGCAAGTCATTGCCGGGGTGGCCGGGCTGGACGTTCCTGATACGACGACATTCTTCATGGTGATAGGCAAGGAAGTTGGCCCGGGTGATTTGTTCTCCCGCGAGAAATTGTCCGTGGTGGTCACCCTGTGGAAGTATGAGGAATTCGTCGAGGCGATTGATTATGTGAACGACATTACGGACTATAACGGTAAAGGCCATAGCTGCGGATTGCATACGACCCATGAAGTGCATATTCGCGAACTGGGTGAAAAAGCGAAGGTCAGCCGCATTATGATCAACCAGCCGCAGTGCTATGGCAACAGTGGAAATTATGATAACGGGATGCCGTTCACACTCACCCTGGGCTGCGGAACGTGGGGTGGCAACATCACCACGGAGAATATTTACTGGAAGCATTTTGTGAACGTGACCTGGGTCTCGGAACCGATCCCGCCAGTGGTGCCTGATGAAGAAGTGTTGTTTGGCGCACATTGGGCGAAATACGGCAAGGAATAATCAACAGATTACTGGAAAATTCAGGAAAGTGGGTGATGATGGACAGACTCGATATGAAAGCCTTGCAGGCAGAATTTCCGCGGTGGGAAAAAACAAAGGATTTGATCGATCAAACGATTGATTTGATCCTCAATTACCGGCAAAGTGGGCATCCGGGCGGCTCGCGCTCCAAGGTGCACGCCTTACTCAGTTTGATGCTTAGCGGGGCGATGCGCTGGGATATCCGTCATCCAGAGAAACGTTTTGCAGACCGGTTTGTGCTGGCGGCGGGGCATACTGTTCCCCTTATCTATGCTACGCTGGCTGTATTAAATGAGGCGCTGCGGGCGAAATATGAACAAACTGGAGATGAACGATATCTTGTTGCCAATGCTGAAAACCGTGCCTTGTATTGGGAAGACCTGCTTGGCTTCCGCCGCCGCGGCGGGTTGTCAGGGCATTCCGAAATGGAGGGCAAAACCCTGTTCCTGAAGTTTAATACCGGACCTTCGGGACATGGCAGTCCGGCTGCAGCGGGTGAAGCGCTGGCATTGAAACGGGCAGGCGCAGGTGAGGTAAAGGTATTTATGATTGAAGGTGAAGCTGGCCTGACCCCTGGCGTGGTGCATGAGACGATGAACTCAGCCTGGGGATTGGGGCTGGATAACCTCTACCTGCTGGTGGACTGGAATGACTTTGGGATTGACAACCACAGGGTCAGTGCGGTGGTGGCTGGAACCCCGGTGGATTGGCTGGCGCCGCATGGTTGGCAGGTGTTTGGCACTGAAGAAGGCAGCGAATGGGGGCCAGTTACACAAACCCTGGCAGATATGATGAACAGTAGGCCTGTCAACCATGCTCCTTCGGCTGCCTGGTTCAAGACACGCAAAGGTCGTGGTTATCTGAAATATGATAATGTGTCTCATGGATCACCGCATGCGCGTAACAGTGCGTTGTTCTGGGAGACCAAAGCGCCTTTTGTCAAGAAGTACGGCGTGGTGTTTGAGAATTATGGCGGCGCCGCACCGCAGGACCCGCAGGCATTGCAGGATGAGTTTGGGGCTAATCTGAAGGCGGTGATGGACGTGCTGCGAGCGGACCAGAGCCTGGTGGACTATCTGGCCGATACCCTGGTGCGCATTGGCGACAGTGTGCCGGAGGACATCTCGACTTTCCGTCTGACGGATGCCGGTTCCCCGTATGAGGATGAACGGTTGTATGACTATCACAAATATCCCGATGCCGTATATGCCCGGCCTGGTGAAAAGGTGGCCAATCGGGAAGCATTGAAAAGATGGGGCGCCTGGGTGAACAGCTTTGGGGCGCAGCAGTATGGTCAGCCTTTATTCCTGGCTTGTTCCGCCGATCTGGCGGGTTCGACCAATATCTCCGGTTTTGCGGAGGGGTTTGAAGACTTCCCTGGTTATGGGTGGTATGAACGAGGCGATGAATCGGAAGGCGCACTGCTGCCGCAGGAGATCACCGAGTTTGCCAATGCAGGCATTATGGTAGGCGCGGCTTCGGTCAATTTCTCAAAGACGCCGGAGGAGAAGTTCTCAGGATTTTGGGGAGCCTGCTCGACCTATGGGTCCTTCTCTTATCTCAAATACGGTATGTTCCGGTTGTTTAGCCAGATGGCACAGGATTGTGACTGGAAACTGGGCAAGGTGATCTGGATAGCTGGTCATTCCGGGCCGGAGACAGCGGACGACAGCCGTACCCATTTTGGTATTTTTTCACCTGGGGTAACACAGCTCTTCCCGAAAGGCAGTGTGATCAATCTGCATCCCTGGGAACATAACGAGGTGCCGGTGCTGCTGGGCGCAGCTTTGAAGCTGGATGTTGCAGTGATTGGCTTGCACCTGACCCGCCCGCCGGTGGAGATACCTGACCGGGCGGCGCTGGGCATGCCTTCCCATTTTGAGGCGGCCAAAGGCGCGTATGTGGTGCGTGACTATGACGCAGCACTGCCGAAGGGCGGCGTACTGATCGTCCAGGGTACCAGTGCGATGGCAAATATGCTCAAGATTTTGCCGCAGCTTGCAGAGAAGAAGTGGAATGTGAAGATCGTGTGTGCAACCAGCCCGCAGTTATTTGCTTTGCAGTCTGAGGACTATCGCAACGCGGTATTGCCTGCTGGGGACAGAATGGATTCGACAATTATCACCACCCAGGCGGGTTGGCTGATGCATGACTGGATCTTCAATCCTCTGGCGGAAGAGTATGGTCTCTCAGCGGATTGGGATGACCGCTGGCGCACTGGCGGAACATTGGAGGAAGTGATTGATGAGGCACATCTTTCTCCGCAATATCTGATGGCCGGGATTGAACGATTTGTGAGGGATAGAGCGGAACGTTTGCAGCGCCTGCGGACGGGGCTGGAGGAGTTATCTGACAATTAGGCAAAAAATTCTTGTATCTTCGGCTCGCTGGTTCCTGTCCCAAAGTAAAGAGCTAATGACAGAGCCTTGATCCCTGGACTGCCCCTCATCTGCCCGCGGCAGTTCGGTTAGATAGGAAATCATAAGACTGGAATAAATCTCCCACAGGTTGAGGAGAAATCTAAACGGATTTCAAATTCAAACTGGAGGAGGAATTAATGTTTAATTCGCGCAGCCATCCTGCTGTTCGGTTTTCTGCCCCCTTGCCATACCTAAAAACATAACCGCACCCAGCAGGGCCAAAATCCCGCCGCCGTACCACATGGAGGCGGGGGAGATATTATCATTGAGCAGGCCGCCGAACATGGGGCCGATGGCGCGGGCGATGCTGACCAGCACCCAGAAGGCGCCCATGTAGCGTCCGTGCATGTCGGGCGGGGCCAGGTTGGCGACGGTGGTGGTGGCGGTGGGGGCGACCAGCAGTTCACCGATGGTCATGATGACGATGCTGATGGCAAAGGTGGTGAAATTGCTGCCGAAGGCGATGCTGCCGACACCCACGCCGTAAAAAAGAGCTCCCAGGGCCAGGGTGGAGAAGGTGCGGTGCTTGATGGTCAGGCGCGTGATCAGGAGCTGGAAGGCGACCACCATGCCGGCGTTGATCGTCATCAGGAAGCCGTACTGGTTCTCGGGAACGCCGAAATTTTCTTTCGCATAGACAGCGAGGAGGGAAAAGACGAGGATGGATGCCACCCGGGTGAGTATATAGGCCGCGGAGAAGGTCACGAAGCGCTTGTCGCGCAGCACCGGGCCGAGGAGTTTGCGCTCTCTGGGTTTGCCTTCTGTTTTGGCTGCGGGGGCGGCTGTGGGGACATCTTTCAGGGCGGTCAGGATTGCCAGACCGAAGAGTAGCAAAACCCCGGCAGCGAGATAGAAGGCGATGTCGTAAGAGGTGGCAGCCAGAAATCCGCCGATGGCCGGGCCGATGGCGATGCCGGTGTTGTTGGCCATGCGCATAAAGGAGTAGGCTTCCAGGCGTTCTTCCGGGGGCAGCATGTCAGCTACCAGGGCGTCGGCAGCAATGCGGTACAGGCGGATGATCAAGCCGCGCACAGCCATCAGGATGGCGAAATGGGTCAGGGTAGTAGCCTGGCTGAAGAGGTAGAAGGTGAGACCGTTCACCAGCAGACTGAAGACCATGATCGATTTGCGTCCGAAGCGGTCGGAGAGCTGGCCGACAAAGGACGAGGAGATCAGGCTGCATACTGAGGAAAGGGTGATCAGTCCGGCGATGGTGGTCAGGGGGACATTCAGGGTCTGGCGGATGTAGATGGTGAGAAAGGGCCACACCATGCTGGTGCCGATGGTGCTGACCAGCATGCCGAAGAAGAGCAGCCAGAACTGGGCGGGGTATTTGCGAAACATGCGGCGGGTATTTTGGATGAGTGTCATGTGCTGAAGGCGCTCACTTTCTGGCTGTATTTGCCTTTGAGGGAGAAGAAGACCAGCATGGAGAGCAGCCCCAGCACCATGGTGCCATACCAGATGGCGATGGGGGCGACGTTGTCATTGAGGAAGCCGCCCATTACCGGGCCGATGCCCTGACCGATGCCCATTGTCAGGCTGTAGATGCTCATATAACGTCCGCGCATGTTCGCAGGGGCCAGATTTGCCACGAGGGTGGTTGTGGTGGGCACGAGGATCAACTCGCCGGTGGTGAGGATGACCATGCTGAGGGCGAAATGCCAGGCGTTGGACCCCAGGGCGATACTGCCCAGACCCAGGCCGTACAACAACGCGCCGGCGGTCATTACAGAAAGGGGCGGTTGTTTCCTGGTGAACTGGGTGACGGGGTATTGCAGGAAGACGACCATCAGGGCATTGACGGCGATCACCAGACCAAACTGGCTTTCGGGCATGGCAAAATTGGTTTTGCCATATACGCCGAGGAGGACGAAAAGCTGTACTGACCCCATCATTGCCAGGGTGAAGCCGGTACAGACCTTCATGAACAGGCTGTCTTTGAAAACGCGGGTGTATTCTCTGAAGTCCTGGCCCAAGTTGGTGGATTGAAGGGCGGTTTTATCGAGGGTTTCACGTATCCAGAAGGCGATGATGAAGGTGAAGATTGCCAGACACGCCGCTCCGATAAAGAAGGTGATTGTGTAGGAAGTGGCTGCCAGGAAGCCGCCCACCATCGGTCCGATGGCAACGCCGACGTTGTTGATCATGCGCATCAGGGAATAGCCGTCTACGCGTTGTTCCGGCGGGAGCATGTCGGCAATCATCGCATCGGCGCCAATGCGGTACAGCGGCTGCACCAGGCCGGAAAAGGCCATGAGGACGATGAAATAGGGCAAGGAAGTACCAAAGGCCATCAGGACGTAAACGAGGCTGGTTGCGCCCACGCTGATCACCATGGCCTGCTTGCGGCCAAAGCGGTCTACCAGGGGGCCGACCAGCAGGGAGGCAAACAGGATGGTCATGGATTTGACGGTCATCAGCAGGGTGGCGGTGGTTAATGAAATATCGAGCTTCTGGATGAGGAAGATGGTGATGAATGGCCAGATCATGGAGTTGCCGCTGGCGCTGATGAGCATGCCCCAGAAGAGGAGCCAGAACTGGCGGGGATATTGTTTTTGAAGGCTGCGATAGCGCTGGATCAAGGGTTCAACCTCTGTGTTGGAATGTGTGCAGCGGGTATTGTAACATGGGAAGGCAATGTACAATGTAGAATTTATAATGTTATAGGTGGGGGAATCAGGCAACCAGGAAAAAAGTCAATCAGGGATTAGGTGACTCGGTAATTCGGGGCAGGCACACAATCGAATTGTGATCTTTTCTTCAATTTCAACTTCGGGTAGAGTGCTGGTGGCTGTGCCACCGTATCAATCGACAAACGCCAATACGAGTGGTTCTGCATCACTTGAATTGGGGTTAACCCAGAAACGTGTTTGTAAGGAGGTGTTTATTAATCAACCGCCTGAGTTTACGCGATAAAACGACTAAAGTCGTTACTACAATTAAAATGCAGCTTTACGTGAGTCAATTTGTCGCCTGCTTCAAATTCGATTTCAGGATTTCGAATATTTCTTGATACAAAACCTCTGCTGCTTCCATACCGAGGAAGACGGCGCCGGCGACTTGCGGTACGTCCAGGGGGATGGCGTGTGCTCCGGGGGCAAGGGCGTGAACAGTCTCGACGACGGGATCGATGAGCATGTCACCCATTTTGAACAGGCTGCCGGAGAGGACGAGGTCAAAGGCTTCGTCCTTTACTCCAATCTGGCGGATGACGGCACAGGCCAGCTCGCTCAGTTCTGTTCCGGCCCAGGTGATGACCTCCACGGCAACGGGGTCACCGGCTGCGGCGACGGCGAAGACTTCGGGTGCCCAGGCGGGGTTGATCTCCACGCGCCCGGTGGCAAGTTCTTCCATTGCATGGGCCGGGGTGGAGGTATGGGTCAGTTCCATGAATTTCTGGCTGAGGGCAGTTTGTGGGCCGCGTCGGATCCAGGCGTAGTTGACGCTCTGCACAGCCTTGACCACGATCTCCAGCGCGCCGCCGAACTCACCAAAGATCATCCCAGCGCCAGTGATGCGGCCTTCATTGCCGGAGGCGTCGCGCCCATAGCAGTTGTTGCTCGTCCCGCTGCTGATGTTGACGCCCCAGCCGGCTTTGGCCCCGGCAGCCAGGCCGAGGACGGCATCGTTATGTACGCTCAGCGGACAAGTCAACCCCAGGGCAGCGATGGCCTGCAGGGTGATCTCCCGTTCGGAGGGCCAATCGTATCCGGCGATGCCAAAGCCGGCCCCGGCGATTTGGGACATGGTGATACCAGCTTGTGCGACAGCCTGACGGGTTGAGCCAAGCAGGGCCTGCGCCAGACCCTCCACGCCGACCATTTCATAATTGCCTGGCCCTGCGTGACCAAAGCCGACAATCTCCCCGTTTTCATCAGCCAGCAAGGCGTGCGTTTTTGTGCCGCCGACATCGACGCCCAGAAAATACTGCATTTATTTATCCTCAGCAAAAAACTGCGGTAACCAGGGGCGGTTGGTTGCGAGCATATCATTCAGGACGGCAGGTATCTGGCTGCTTTCCGGCCCGAGGGGATGGGCGAGTAATGCAAGATATGCGCTGCGCCGGTTGCCATGCACGGCGGCTTCCACGGTGAGCAGTTCACAGGATTTGACAGCAGCAATCAGGCCAAACTGCGCGGGGGGCAGGGGGGCGGCTTTCAGGGGATGCACGCCGCTGCGGTCAACCTTTGCAGGCATTTCCAACACCCAATCCTCCGGCCAGCCCGCGACTGCACCGCGGTGCGGCAGATTGATCACGTGCACCTGGCCCAGATCGGCGTAGTGTGAGTGGATCACGTGGGTAGCGAGGGTGGAATACCAGGCGCCGCCGCGTTTGAGCAGGTCCTCCGGCGGGGTGGTCAGGGCGGGGTCGGCAAAGTCTGCCAGCAGGTCTTTTTCGATTTCGATGACTTCATCGGCGCGGGAAGGCGGCCACTGCGTCTGCTCGTCCAGTTTGTGCAGGGTGTTGTAGTAGTACTGGAGGTAGTAATTAGGGATCATGCCCAGGACTTCCAGCAGGTCGGGGTCCCATTCCGGCTCGTCGGCAGTGCGCATTTCGGCTACATAGGCGGGGAATATCTCGTGCCAAAGGTCCTGGCCGTCCACGCGGAAGCCGCGGTGCCAGGTGAGGTGGTTCAGACCGAGGGTATCCAGATGAGCGTGGTCAGGGGAGATTTCCTGTCCGTTTTTAGCCAGTTGTTCGAGGATCATCATCTTGGCGGTAATGCCCACGTTGCACACGCCTACAGCCTGCACTTTGGGGGCATAGCGGCTGAGGGCTTCGGTGACCAGCCCGGCCGGGTTGGTGAAATTGAGCAGCAGAGCATCCGGGGCGGTTTCCTGGATGTCTTTGGCGATGTTCAGAATGACGGGGATCGTGCGCAAGGCCTTGGCCATACCGCCCACGCCGGTGGTTTCCTGGCCGATGAGGCCGTGACGCTGGCCGAGGTATTCGTCATTGCGGCGGGCCTGCATTTGTCCCACCCGCAGTTGGGTGATGACGTAGTCTGCGCTGCTGATCGCCTGGCGTTGATCCGTGCTGAGGATGACCTTGAACGGGCCGCCGGCGGCCTGGACGATGCGTTGGGCGAAGCCGCCTACGATTTGCAGGCGGTCATGGTCGATGTCCATCAGCCAGAGTTCATCCAGGGGCAGGCCGGGATGCAGCTTGATGAAGCCTTGCACAAGTTCGGGCGTATAGGTGGATCCGCCGCCGATTACGGTAATTTTCATGTTGGGTTCCTTGTTTGATTGTAGTAACGACTTTAGAACCTATCCGAAAAATAGTAAAAAGGGTTGAAAAAGGAGACGAAACCT
>CAYURM010000017.1:26198-58239 GCA_964447155.1 uncultured Anaerolineaceae bacterium | reverse complement strand
TTGTCCATGCCTTAAGATTACCCGATTTTTGCCTCTTTTGCGTAACATCAGTTAACTACATTTAATTTGGGCCAGATTATTTATTCTTATTGAAATTTTTTTAAAAATAACCCACATCTTTCAAATCTTTACATACAAGGAGAGGCTATTCGGGTTTTAGAATAGCCTCTCCTAATTAACTTATACCTGTTCCTCACCATCCGCCGGAGGTTCTTCATCCACAACCGGAGCCGGGACTTCCACCGTGACAGCAGCTTTTTCATCCACCATCTTGCCCAGGAATTCAGGCAGTTCAAGCCCAACCATAGAGGACAGATCCTGCAAGGGCGGGAGGCTCTGCACCAGACCGGACAGGAAATTGGCCGTGCTGGAACCGTTACTGCCGCCCGAATCCCAGACGGTGATCTTGTCGATCTTCAGGTTCTGGATGGCTTCCACCTGGCGGGCAACCAGTTCTTCCATCTTCTCGATCAACAGCAGGCGGGACGCGGCTTCAATATCGCCGTTACAGCTATCGACCAGTTTCTTGTAGCCGGCTGCCTTGCTGGAAAGCAGTTTTTGCAAACCTTCGGCTTCTGCCTGATAGCGCAGCAGGATACCATCCGCCTCACCTTTGGCTTCACGGCGGATGCGTTCGGCCTGGGCTTCGGCTGCGATCACCATCTTCTGTTTATCGACTTCCTGGCGCGCCACTTCTTCAGCCCGCAGGCGTTCCTGCTCGGCAAGGTACTGGGCTTTCTGGATCTCGGCCTCTGCCTGACGCCTGGCAACTTCAGCCAACTGCTTGGCCGTGGCTTCTTTCACAGCCAGCTCGGCATTCGATTTGGCGATGTCGGCCTTGGCCGTGTTCTCGCCGCCCACTGCTTCGGCTTCCCGTCCCTGCACATAAATACGCTGGTCGGCTTCCGCTTTCTTGCGGCCTTTGACCGCCTGGGCCATATTCTCCGCCACGCGGATCTCTTTTTCACGGTTGGCTTCGGATTCACCAATCGCGCCCAGCTTATCCTGCACCGACACGTCCACTTTGGCCTGGTTGATCGCCTCGGAGGCGGCCTTCTTACCAATGCTCTCAATGTAAGTCGACTCATCGGTGATGTCGGTAATGTTCACGTTGATCAGATACAGCCCGATCTTGCTCAACTCAGGTTCCAGGTTCTTGCGCACCGATTCGAGGAAACTCTCACGGTCCTGGTTGATCTGCTCAATCGTCAGGGATGCCACCGTCAAACGAAGCTGGCCGAAGATGATCTCCTTGGCCATATCTTCAATATGGACCGGGGCCAGGCCAAGCAAACGCTCAGCCGCGTTCATCATGATCTCCGGCTGGGTGCTGATCCCCACTGTAAAGGTGCTGGGCACATTGATGCGGATGTTCTGCAAAGAAAGCGCGCCCTGCAGCGGGATATTGATCGTCATCGGGGTCAGGCTCATATATTCATGCGCCTGGATCAAAGGCCAGACCATCGCCCCGCCGCCATGCATACAGCGGCTCGAGCGGCCTTTTTCAACCTTACCGTAAATGACCAGAATTTTGTCCGAAGGACAACGTTTATACCGGCTGGCAAGATAAAGCATGGTGAAGAAAACAATCACCAAAAAAACTACCAGCACACCTATTCCAAGTACGCCACCTGTGTTCACAAATTTCTCCTTTTAATCATGGACTCGTTCCACGACGAGCAGTTCCCCAGCAATCAAACCAACCACGCGGACGCGTTCGCCAGTCTTGATGGGCTGCTTGTCCGCTGCCACAGCATTAAATTCCTTTAATGCGCCCTGCAGAACAAGATTTATTTTCCCGATATCGTCGGCCGGAATGCGCAAATACACCGCACCTTCCAGACCGACTGCATTTTTCATATTGATCGTGCCTTCAGATTGCAGCTTTTGCGCACCGATGAAAATACGGCTGATTACCCACACGGTGAACGCCCCGGCAATGATCCCGCCCCCCAGGCTTACCAGATCGGGCTGGTCAGATTTGGACAAAGCCAGACCGGCCAGACCAAACATCATGAAGAAGGCCGTCAACCCCTGTAAGGAAATGAATTTGAAGCTCACATCCGTATCGGTGTAAGCCGCGTCCATGCCATCAGCATCTACATCGCCTACGTCGCCGATGGCAATGTCATCAAACTCAACCTCGGACACGCCGTCCAGGTCAAAGTCCATGCCGCCGTCAACATCGAAATCCATATCCACTGTGTCGGCGCCGTCCATGTCACTGCCAAACTCCGCGTCAAATCCGCCTGCAACAAAGAACATGATTGCACGCAAGGTAAACAGAACGCCGCCAGTAATGGCACACAGCAGATAGAAAACTTCCAGAGATGTCAACCCTTCCTCCTTTCGATCAGTGTCCGATCGTTGTCATACAGACACGCCAGCCCACGGCTGACGCACTGAACTAAGTATACCCGCATTTCCTGTCAAAATATCTCAATCGCTTCCTGAGGGAGAATTAAAATTATTATCTCTTCTTGTTGAGCTTGTTGCAAGGGAAACCCCGCGACCCGGTACCCTTCGACCCCATTCCAGGGTTATAACAAGCTCAGGGTACGGCTCCCCATCCCGCGAAACAACCGCAGGTTGCGATAGTAACGCACCAAAAATCACCCTGAAAGTATAAAGCATCCGAATTGGAGCTTGCGCGTTGGTGCGTTGCCGCATTCGCGGCGAACGCACCCTGCGAATCGTTAATGTGGAGGCTGGAACTGTTTCAGGTTTACCTGATCAGGTAGTTCCGCAGGCTCAAATAACCCCGGAATTTTTTGCAGGGGCAGGCGGCGGACAGCATACCCGAATGGATGCAAGATCCCACAGCTGCGTTGGTCTGCGACGCTCGGCACATTGACGAACCGCCGTTAATGGTACAATTAGCCGTTGTAATTTTCGTGATGGAGGCAACATGGTAAAAGCTGATTTGCTTGAAATTTTGCGCTGCCCGGCTTGTGTTCGTGAAAAAGAGGGCTGCCTTGAGCTGGTAAAAGATACCTGGCTGGTATGCCAGGACTGTGGGCGAAAATACCCGATCGTTGAGGACATCCCGGTCATGTTGATCGATGAAGGCGACAAATGGGTAAAGACATCTGTAGATGATTTGCCGGTGCCCCCGCCGGAGATGAAATAACTCCTATTGAAATGGAATCACCATGGTACTGTACCGCCTGCCCCTTCTGCGGGTTGGCGGCATTCATCTACTATACGGTTGAATAAAAAATGATGACAGATATGAATACACCTGTAAAAAAACGAAAGAATTGGATCATCCTGGTTGTGTTTGGCGTGGTCGGCCTGGTGCTGGCAGCAGCTGCTTTCCTTGTCGCCCGCAACGTATTTGAAACGATGACCATGATCGATCTGCCCGGTGCACCGAAGCCGATCCGGCAAGTGACTACCGATGAGGCCGGCAATATCCAGTTCCCAGAGACGGCTCCGAATGCTCCCTCTACTGTTGAGCTGCCAAAATGGAATGGCAAGACGCGCATCACCGTGCTGTTCCTCGGCCTGGATTACCGCGACTGGGAAGCAGGCGAAGTTCCACGCAGCGATACGATGATGCTGGTCACGCTGGACCCGCTGGAACAGACGGTCGGGTTCCTTTCCATCCCGCGTGATATGTGGGTGGAGATTCCCGGTTTTGGACACAACAAGATTAACACGGCTTATTTTCTGGGTGAGGGAAACAAGCTGCCTGGCGGCGGCCCTGGCCTGGCAATGGAGACCGTAGAGCATTTCCTCGGTGTGCCGGTAGATTACTACGCCCTGGTTGATTTCATGACCTTTGTTGATCTGATCGACGAACTGGGCGGCCTGGACTTGTATGTGCGTCAGGAGGTAACCATCAGCCGGATTGGTGAGCAGGACTCGCAGGAGATCTTGCGTGAAGGCGTGCAGTGGCTGGATGGGATGCAGGTGCTGGGCTATGCGCGCTCGCGCTATACCGACGGCGGTGACTTTGACCGCGCCAGACGCCAGCAGGAAGTCATCATGGCGATTCGCGATCAGGTTGTGACCTGGAATATGCTGCCTGAGTTGATTGCCAAGGCCCCGGCCTTGTATCAAGAGGTTAACCAGGGCATCAGCACCAACCTTAACCTGGCTGATATGTTGAAGCTCGCCAATCTGGGTGTCCAAATCCCGGCGGAGAATTTCACACAGCGTGTGATCGGGCCGGATATGGTATATAGCGGTGAATCGCCGGATGGGCTTTCGATCATGATCCCCATACCCGATGATATTCGCGGCCTGCGCGATCAGGTATTCACGAATACGCCCGTCAGCCAGACGGTGGTCAACAGCGATCTGGCTGTGCTGCGCCAGACGGAAGGCGCGCGGATCGCCATTCATAACGGCACGCAAGACGGCACGCTGGCCTCCCGTACAGCAGAATATTTCCGCTCGCAGGGGCTGAACGTGGTCGAGGAGACCAACGCCCAGAATATTTATAACAGCAGCCAGATGGTTATTTATCATGGCAAGCCGTACACGGCGCGCTATCTGACAGATTTGCTGGGTATTCCCAATTCAGCGGTAACCTTTGAGTTCAATCCCGATAATTATGCGGATATCATCCTGATTTTGGGTAATGACTGGGCTTCTTCGAACCCGCTCCCCTGAACAGCGTAAAAATATATTAAACCCTCCCGCACGATGCAATCGGCGGGAGGGTTTTTCATTATACTTTTTGCATTGATTGCGCTATACTTAAAAGCAGACGAATAGAATTTTACAGGAGGATAAAATGACAGAAGGCCCTGTTGGAAGAGTAGATGTAAATAGCGCCAGTTTTGAAGCGTTAACAGCAGTTTCCGGGATTGGGGAGGGGCTGGCGGAGAAGATCATTGCCGGCCGTCCGTATGCTTCGCTGGATGATCTGACCCGCGTGCGGGGTATTAGCGATCGTTCGGTGGAACGTTGGGCGCCTTTCCTGACGATCGATCCTGCGGATGGGGGGCTGCCAATTGTGGAAGCTGAAATCGTGGAAGAAGATATTGAACCGGATGATCTGCCGGTTGACGAAGATGAGGTAGTTGAAGTGATTGCATTCAATGAAGAAGCTGATGACCTCATTCCTCCCTTGCCAGAAATGGCGGAAAAAGACTTGATTCCCGAAGAAATACCTGAAGCAGCAGGCGATGCTGACACCGCAGAAGCTGAACAGGAAGTTAAGCCGCCAGAGAAAAAGCAGGCGAAAAAAGAAAAAGACAGCAAGGTGCTGCTGCGCAGTGATGCTTTTCTGCTGGGCGGCGTGGTGGGTGTGCTGTCGGTGCTGTTGGCCGTGGTGCTGGCCCTGGGCATTCTGGCGGTGGTGAATGGCGGTCTGGATTATGTTTCCCCCGGTCAGTTGAGCAATGTACAGCGCCAGGTGCAAACGATTGAAGGCCAGATTGGCGTTCTGACACAGGATATCGATGGATTGTCCACCCGACTGGATGCACTGGATGCGCTGGGCGGCCGGGTAGCTGACCTGGAAAGCATGGCCGAGCAGATGGGCAAAGAAGTGGCCCAGATGAAAGCGGAACTGGCTGGTATGGAAGAACAAATGGACGCCCTGACCAGGCAATACGGGGTCGTAGAGTCCTTTTTGGGCGGCATGCAAAATCTGTTGAATGACTTGCTGCCGGAAACTGCCCTGCCAGCTGGTGAATGAGGAGGCTGAGATGACGATAAATGAATCGGACACAACGCCCCGCAGGCAGGGTGGCTTTAGCCGTTTTATGGCAGGGTTGCTGCGCGTTTTATTGGTTTTGACGATTGGCATTTTGGTGGGGACGGCCGGTTTTTTTGGCGTGCAATATCTTCTGCAGCAGGCCACCGCGCCAGCGGCAGCCAATGCACAGCGGCTTGAGGGGATGGAGACCCAGCAGGCCAGCCTGCATGGGCAGCTGGATGAACGCATGGCAGATTTTAGTGAGCGTTTGGCAGCACTGGAAGCCCGGGCGGATGTGACCATCAATGATATCGATGAAATCCGGGGTAATCAAGATGCTTTGGCCGACTTTGTCGGTCAACTGGATGAAAACCTGGGCGGCCTGGGCAAGCTGGAAGGTGAATTGGAGATTGAATTGTCTGCGCTGCGTTCTACTGTAGCGGTGATGAGCACCGCGGACGCGGTTGCCTTGCTTACTCCGACGCCTTCCCCGGCAGAGAAGAATGATCTTGAAATGCTGACGCGGGAAGTGAAGATGCTGAAAGCGCTGGAACTGCTCAGCCGCAGCCGGCTGCATTTCCTCAATGCGGACTACGGCCTGGCAGAGAAAGATTTGCAAAATGCGCTGCGTGTGTTGGCAGATTTGCAGGTGGCTGGTCTGGCGCCTGAGAGCGAGATGTATGATGAAGCCATGAATCGCCTTAAACAGGCAGGACGGAATTTACCGGCTTCACCGAATGTTGCCGAAAAAGATCTGGAAATCGCGTGGGACCTGCTGGTGGAGATGATGACCAATCCGGCAGCGGAGACGGAGTCACCCATAATGACCCCTTCGCCGTACAGCACGTCCACACTCTACCCCACACCGCCGACGTGGACACCGACCGCGCTGAAGAGCCCGGTTCCCACCGAAACGGCTGCGCCTGCGCTATCTTCGTCGGAGACCCCGACACCATCTGCCCCCTAATTTACCCATCAGGAGAAATTTATGACCCCCATTCCCGAAACCCCCATGCCCGAAGAACAAAATGGGCAGCCTCTGGATGAATCGATTCCCCCGGCGGTGGAAGCCGAACAGCCGACAGAGGAAACTTTGGCGGAGGCCGCTGCGTTCGAAGAAGTTGAACAACCTGTCGTTGAAGAAAAGCGTGAAGGCGAAGCATCTGAAGAGATTCGTACTGAACCTGTGGAATCCATTGAAGAGGAATCCTCGCCCAAGCCGCCCGGCAAGTTCCAGCTTTTACTGCGTAAGGTTGGCATTTGGGCATTGATCACCCTGGCGGTTTTTGCAGTATTTGGTTTGCTGGTTTATTTCCAGATTTACCGCCCGGTGAAGCAGAATGCGGCTGTGCTGGAAGGACAGTTGGCCGATGTGCAGGCCGAGTTGGCTGTATCGCAAGATGCCCTGGCTGCGGCCGAGGAAGAAACAGCTGAAGTTGAGGCCATGTTGGAAATTTCCGAGGCACGGGTAGCCCTGTACCAGACACTGAACGGGATCACCGCCGCGCGGGCGGCCCTGGACAAAAAAGACGGACAGGATGCTTTGAAAGCTTTGAAGAAAGCGCAGACAGCCATGGCTGATCTGCTGCCAACGGTCAGGCAGGACTCACCGGAAGCAGCAGAACAAATGGATACCCGGCTCAAGGCAGCTATTTCTTCGCTCAGCGGGGATTTCAAAACGACAAAGGCAGACCTGGAGACGTTAACCGCTTTGCTGATGCAGCAGGACAAGCTCTTGCTGGAAGAATAGGAAAACCAGACATACACAGGAACAGCGGCTGCCAGATGGCAGCCGCTGTTGGTGATTAATTACCCTTGGGAGAATGAATGCATCTCTTGAATGTGCTATCGACATGGTGGTGGTTGGTGCGTTATCAAGGCACCCTTGCCCTTAAAGAAAACAGGCTGCCCATGCGGACAGCCTGCCTGATTGAATGATGAGCTTTTACCGCGGAATTTTCCAGTAGGACATGTCATCCACATAGATGGTGAAATCGGTCGTGGCGGTATCGAAGCCGGGATCAACCGAGATACCAAAGAAACCGCCTTTGTAGGTCTCGTCCTGTTTCTGGTCTACCAGGACACCATTGATATACAGCTGGATCAGCTCATCCTTGAGCATCACGCCCACCCGGTTGGTCTGTCCGGGGCCAGGATTGATCACGCCGGTAAACGTCCAACTGACGAGAGTTACGTATTCGCCCCTGAAATTATTGGCGCGTCCGTCCCACTCCCACAGGCGGTAATGACCGTCACAGGAAACGGTAAAGACATAGCCGCGTACGGCTTCGGTGCGGATGGGTACCCGGAAGATGATCCCGTAATTGTCCTTGCCCGCGCATACATCGCCGGTGGTGACGGTCATCTCCGTGTACATATAGGTCGCGCCTTCAACGATGCCCAGCCGCCAGCCATTCTCACGGTCTGTATTGACGTTGGTCATCACGAATTTCCCATCTTTAAATTCAGCAGAGGTAAACAGATCGCTGCCGGTCGGCCATACCCAGGTATTGCTGCCGTCCATCAAGTCATAGGAAGTGGGCGCCCCGAGCCACAGGCGGGGGTCCCCGGCGGCCAGGGTGATGGTGGGGGTAAAGGTGGGGGCCGGCGTGTTGGTCTCTGTAGGCAGAGGCGTCATCGTTTTGGTCGGCGTAGCCGTCGGCACAGTCGGGGTAACCGTCGGGGTACTGGTATGGGTGGGGGTCGGTGTTCTGGTGTAGGATTCGGGAGGCGGTCCGCCGCCTACCAGGAGGGTGGCTTCGGCTCCCGCGGTGGCCTTGGATGCAGCGGAATCTTCACTGGTGGGCATGCCGGTCAGCATTTGCGCTACTTCGGTTGCCATCTGGGCGTCGGATTGCTCGGGCGAGGCCATATTACAGCCGGACAGCAGCACCACAGTCAGGATCAAAATAAGGGGCAGTGTTTTTTTCATAAGCGTTCACTCCTTGCGGTGCGGTTTCCCCGTCACCGGTGATGACAACAAGCATTCTTCAGGTTGCAAAAGCCGTGCCAGATGTAAAATCGGCAGGACAAATATTTTTAGCCCATTTTATAGCCGATGGTGCGCAGGAAATTCATCCGCCAGGCCACATCTTCTTCGCCTTCAATGCCCAGCGGCGAATCCCCGTCGATCACGCCGATGATCCCGCGCCCCTGGCCTTCTTCAACGAGGATCACGCTGGTCGGGTTGGCGGTGGCAGTGAAAATATTGCAAACCAGGGGATTGCTTTTAATGGCATTGAGTACATTGATCGGGAAGAAACCGGGGCCAAGGAAGATGATGAAGCTGTGTCCGGCGCCAATGGCAAGGGCGTTCTTTTGGGCCAGGGCCAGCATATCAGCATCCGTGCTGGAGCAGCGCACCAGCCGCTTGCCGGAGGCTTCGCAAAAGGCCAGCCCAAACTTGATGCCGGGCACGGCACTGACCATCGCTTCGTGCAGGTCTTCCACGGTTTTAATGAAATGGGATTGGCCGAGGATGAAGTTGATTTCTTCCGGCTTTTCAATCTTGACGGTTTTTAATTCCATGGCGTTTTCCTCTCCTGTTGCTGCCTGATTCCATGTATCTATTATAAGGCAAAGTCTTAAAAGAGGGATTAGGGAACGGTAATCAGTAATCAGGACGCCGCGGTACTTGTGGTGAAGTTGTAGTTGCAGGGTGCGAAGTGCCCGAAGGGCAAAGCACGACTACAGCGTGCTGAGCAGTGCTTCACAAAAAAAACCTCACCTGTACGGGGTTCTGGTGAGGTTTATTGATTAATTTTGAGGGAGGGCGCCCCGGCGGGCGTTAATGCTCCCGGGTAAATTTTTGCAGGGCAGACAGATTCTCCGGCTGGGTTTCACAGGCTGCGGTGCTGTAGCTGAATCCGGTACGCACGCCGCTGGTGACGATCTGGTTGACCGCTTCGACCCGCCGGGTTTCCTGCTGAACACAGGCATAAAATCCCTGGTGGGCCGCGAGGATCTTGTCCGGCGGGTCGGCTGCCTGCAGGGCGGTTAACAGGGCTGTTCCACTTTGGTAGGCCGTTGTGGAAACAGGGCCTAGCAGGGCATTCAGTTCATTGCGGGCAGCAGAAGGGCTGATTTCTTCGGACGGTTCGGCCAGCAGCGCAAGGTAAGCAAACAAGGCATTTTGGGCGGACATTGCAGTGCCGCCGGTGGCGCTCAATACGCCGCTGTATGGCCCGTTCATGGCGGTATTGAAAGCAGCCACATCATTTTCCCATGCGTTGTAGCCGGAGAGGATGCTGCGCATTTCTTTGGCATATATTTTTTCAGCGCTGGGAGGAAAGAGAATCCCCTGGCTGATCAAAATATAAACTGCTGCTACGATCACGCCGATGATGGCAAGAGACCCGACAATGAAAATGCCGGTGAAGGATTTCGTGTTTTCAAACTGACTTTCGTCTTCTTTGGGGGTGGAGGGGTCTGGCAGGGTTTCGAACAGCTCTGCTCCGCGCGGGACGCTGTCTGCATAGGAACCATTTCCCTCAAAAGAGATTCCCTCCCCATTAAAAGGGTTTTCTCCATACACGCTGTCATTCATATTAAAGCCGGGATCAATTTCCAGTTTTGTGTCTTGTTCCAGCGCTACATCGAGGCGGTCCTGCCATGCCAGCTCTTCTTGCGAGAGCCGGTTGAGTGCATCCCAGGCTTTTTGGTTCTTGGGATTGATTTCCAGGGCTTTTTTCAGGCAGAATTTTTTCTTTTCATTCTCCTCAAAACAGCCGGCCAGCCATAACCAGGCAGTTTCGTTTTTGGGTTCTTGTTTAACGACTTCGGACAGGATTTTTCCAGCGGTTTTGGTATTGCCCTCGCGGATCAACTGGATTGCTTGATTTATTCTTTCCCTGGTCATGTTTCCCTCAGATCAGATGATGCCTGTTTGGTGACATCTAGTATAGTATAGTTTAAATTATCCAACAAGACGAAATTTTGTACTTCCCGGTCGATTGCCTGCTTGTAAAATGTGGGGGAGTGTGTTATGGTTAAGAAAAAGACCGACCGGTCGGTTTTAAAAGGGTTCAAATTCATGGAGGGTATATGCAGCAGCGCAGCAGGGAAACCCGGCGCAGCATTATGGCGGCAGCAGTGCAGTTGTTTTCCACCCGGGGGTACAACGCCAGCAGTGTGGCCGAGATTTGCCATACGGCAGAGGTTAGTAAAGGCGCGTTCTATCATCATTTCCCTGGCAAGCAGGATTTGTTTGTGGCAGTGCTGGAAGAATGGCTGGCCGGGCTGGATGGTGAGATGGAGCGCCTGCGCAGCGTTTCCGGGTCAGTGACGGAAAGTCTGCTGGCAATGGCGGGCATGATGGAAGATATCTTTACCCAGGCAGCAGGACAACTGCCTATGTTCCTGGAATTTTGGGTGCAGGCTGCCCGCCATCCAGAGATCGAGGCCCTGGTGCTGGCCCCCTACCGGCGCTATCGTCAGTTGTTTGCGGGCATGATCCAGCAGGGCATTGATCAGGGCGAGTTCGCGGAGGTGGACGCCGATATGGCCGCGGGGATGTTGGTTTCCATCGCGGTGGGGTACATTCTGCAGGGGCTGGGCGACCCAACCGGGATGGACTGGAGTAAGCAGGTCCAGCAGGGTTTGGCGAGGATGATCAGGAGTATGCAGAGGAGGTCAGAATGATTGTGGTAACCGGGGCAACCGGACATGTGGGTAACGTGCTGGTGCGCCAGCTTTGTGAGGAAGGAAAAACGGTGCGGGCGATGGTGCTGCCCGGCGAGGATTGCAGCGTGCTGGATGATCTGGGCGTGGAGGTTGTCGAGGGGAATGTACTCCATCCACAGGAATTGGAGCGAGCTTTTGAAGGGGCGCAGCTGGTTTTTCATCTGGCGGGGATGATCTCGATCCTGCCGGGCAGGGATGAGCGCGTGTGGCAGGTGAATGTGCAGGGCACGCGCAATGTGCTGGATGCCGTCAAGAAGATGGGGGTGGAGCGGCTGGTGTATACCAGCTCAATCCATGCCTTGAAGCGTATCCCGGACGGCGTGGTGATCGATGAGCTGATCCCTTTTGACCCGGAGACAGACATCAGTGATTATGACCGCTCGAAGGCGACCGCTTCGCTGGAAGTGCTGCAGGCCGTGCACGAGGAAGGAGTAGACGCCGTCATTATCTGCCCGACCGGGATTGTTGGGCCGTACGATTTCCGTCTCTCGGAGATGGGGCGGCTGATTGCGGATGCCCTGCGGCGGCCCTTGAATTTCTCGGTGGAGGGCGCTTTTGACTTTGTGGATGTGCGCGATGTCGCCCGCGGGCATATCCTGGCTGCCGAACACGGGCGTAAAGGGGAAGTCTATATTTTGTCAGGAGAGCAGATCAAGATTTTTAGCCTGGTAAAGCTGGTGCAGCACCTGGCGGGGATCCGTTCATGGGTAGTGAATGTGCCGTATAAGCTGGCCGCTTTCTTTGCCAAATTTACCCCGATGATGTCGCGCATCAGCCGCCATTCACCGCGTTTCACCCAGTATTCCCTGGAAACCGTGCGCGATAATTCGGTGATCAGCAGTCAGAAGGCGGGGCGTGAATTGGGCTACCGTCCGCGTGCTTTGCAGGAAAGCCTGGCGGATACGGTGCGCTGGTGGAAACAGCAGTTTAAGATGGAGAAGGAGGCGGCGGGCTAAGGGCAGGTTTCGTGTTTTCGCTCCGCTTGCGACAGGCTCAGGCTTCGACAGGCTCAGGCTTCGACAGGCTCAGCCTGCGGCAGGCTCAGCCTGCGGCAGACTCAGGATGCGCTGTGCGGTAATCCCCATAAGAAAATTTTAAATGCAGAACCGCTCCCTGGCGAGGAGCGGTTCTTTGATTTGGAGGAGAAAAATCAATTAATTTTTCTCAGGAAGCTGGCAATGTGATTGTCCCATTCGGAAACGTCGAGTTCCACGTAGTTTTTCCCATTATTTTCTTTTATGGTGATCGAAACGTATCCCCCGCCGCCTGTGTAGGACAAACAGCAATCATCCTGGCTGGTATTTTTTAGTCCCAGGCCTTTTTCACCGAAATAATCTTGTGCAGCAGCGCTTATTTTTTCGGCGCTCCATTTGCTGGTGGTTGAATAGCGTGACATGATTCCTCCTGTTTAAGGTCCGGTGACAATCTCAAAATTGGCGGCAACCCATTGGTTCATTCCACCGCTCATGCTGGTGGTCAGCCCATAGCCAGACTGCCGCAGGAATTGCACGGCCTGTGCGCTGCGGTTGCCGGAACGGCACACAACGACAACGGGTTGATCCTGCGGGATCTCATTCAGCCGGTCGGGGATTTGCCCGAGGGGGATGAGGGTAGCGCCGGGGATATGGCCGGCTTCCCATTCTTGGGGCTCGCGCACATCCAGGATCAAGGCGCCTTCTTCGCGGAGCTGCGCCGCTTCGTTAACGGAGACTTGCGCGGCGAGAGCCTGGCTTACTGCGCCTGCTTGCACAGCGTCAATTGGCCGAAAAGCTGCGGCTGAAAAAATGGACAGCAGCACAATCGCTATGCCGGTGATTAAAATGAGAATTTTGTTTTGCTGTGTTTTCATTGTACAGCCTGTTTCGATCACAAGTTTGATGGGTACGACCAATCTTTTAATGAGATAATTATACCATAAATTATCCGAATAGAGAGCGTAAACGGCAAATGGAGTACGATCAAAAAATGTAGAAATTATCGTCGGTCTATCGCTTCGGCTCCCCTCCATTACGCTGTTTGCAGATACTTCCCTTCGTTCAGGGCATGTTTCAGGACGGCATGGATGTCGACCAGCCAGGGACCGGTGTTTTGCAGGGTGATCTGGGCTTCGTCGCCAGGGTAAAGGACGATCTCGCGCTCGCCGTCAAGGGCGAGCACCACCGGGCGATTGGGGATGACAGGCATGGGAGTACCGGGCTGCATGGGTTGGATTTCTCCGATGGGCACGCGCACCAGTTTCCCGGGCAGGATGGTGGTCAGAACGCTGTGCTGGCCGCCGGTACGGACGCAGGCGCCCTGCGGCTGGCGGGGGTCAATGATCTGTGCCATGCCGATGATGGAGGAAATGCCGATGTGGGCGGGGTCGGCCCGGGTGACAAATACCTGCCGGATGAGGTCTGGCTCCCATACGGCGCGCGAGCCAACGTAGGGGGTGTCGATCACCGCGGCATCCACCAGGGCATGGTCCATTTCTTCCCCGTTGACATGGACGACAAGACGTTTGTGCTGCCAGCACAGGGATTGACGTTCTTCGACCGGCTGCTGGCTGAGGTGGGCAGCGGCCAGCCCGGCCACCGTGCCTTCAGTGAATTGCGGGACGACGTTGTTGGTGCCGGAGGAAATCGGCAGCAGCGGCACGCTGCCGGCGGTTTTGGCAGCCAGGCGGCAGGTGCCATCCCCGCCGAGGACGATAATGCAGTCTGCTCCGGCCTGCACCATACGGGCAGCAGCCAGGGAGGTGTCATCCGGCAGGTTTTCAAACGGCATCTCCAGGAGCTGCAGGGCTTGCTGTACATCCTGGCGATTGGTAAAGTCGTTGAGGGTTCGTTTGCCGAAGCCAAACTGGTCTGGCATGATCAGGATGTGGTCTATGCCCGATCCGGCGAGGGCAACCACAATACGTTTGATGATGTTCAGCTTTTGCTGGTTGTCCACCGTGATGGCGTTACCGACGATACGGCGGATGTCTTTTCCCGAAGCGGGATTTGCGATGATGCCTACGAGACTCATGGTTTTCTCCTGTTTCGATACGAATAAGGCTAATTGTATCCGGGTTTGGTTTTCCTGAGAATTCTTTGGGACAACCAACTTCGTGATGTGCTGTTTCTGATAAAATATAAGGATGGAAATTGTCTTTTATGGATCTGATCTCCATATCTGGCTTGAGGAGGAAGTTTATGGAATTCGCACAACAGGACCCGCTGGTTATAATTTTGCTTCTGGCAGTGGAATTGATCGTGGCAGTCATGTCCATTATGGTCATGTGGACAATTTACGACCGCGCCGGGCAGCCCGGCTGGGCGAGCTTTGTGCCGATTTACAATATGATCATCCTGCTGAAGATTGCCGGGCGGCCAGCCTGGTGGTTTTTGCTGATGATGGTGCCTGTCGTCAACCTGATTGTGTGGCTTATGATTTGCATCGACCTGGCTGTGGCTTTTGACAGGGGCATCCCCTTTGCTGCCGGTTTGTTTTTTGTCCCCTTTGTTTTCTTTCCATTACTGGCTTTTGGGGAACCCGATTACGTTGGCCCGGCAAGACACTAAGACGAGTGGGTTTATTATGGTGAAAGCATCCTCCCTGCACAGGAGGATGCTTTTTTTGTTTGCTCGTCTTCAGATTGTTTTTCAGGTTTTTGGAATTTCAGATGATGCGCCGCACGCGCATGGCGAGCAGGTTGTTACTGGCGGGGGCCTTGGCGATGGCGATCTGATAGCGATGCCTGGGGCGGTATTCGAGCTGTGCCCCGGCAGGGATGTTTTTGTATTCCTTCACTTCTCTATCCCCGGCAAGCAGGCGGAAGTCGACTGCGCTGGGCGTCTGGGTTTCCACATCATGCTGGACGTTGTCCACGCGCAGGGTCAGTTCGCCCTCAAAGAGATTGTGCAGTTCGCCGGCGACAAGCAGCAGGCGCACTTCATTTTCGTTGACGATCAATGATCCGGTGACCGGTTTTGGCACGGGAGATTCTTCCCGGCTGGGCGGGGGCGGGGCGGGGGCATCTTTGGGAGCAGCGCCCAGGGTTTTCAATTGGGCAATGGCATTGTGGTTGCCCGGCTCAAGCTGGAGGACGCGCTGATAGCAGTCAATCTTTTTTTGGGGGTCAGTAACAGCCAGAGCAAGCATTGACCATGCCTGCACATTCTTCGGTTCCTTTTGCAGCAGACGGGTTAATGCCACACTGGCATCATGATAGTCCCCTCTGGTGATCATGCCCAAAATGTGATACAGGTCAACCATGTCTTATTCCCTCTATGGAAACAATGGTCCAAAAAATGATCCAGTAGTTGGATTTTATCATTTATGTGAGGGATATGCAAAGAAAAGAGGAGGGGAGAATTAAAAGAAAGGGCAAAACCAGACGGGGTGTTGAAATCAGATCCCTTCCTGGACGGCTCCGTCCAGCAGGGTGTGCCGCAGTTGGGCAATGTCTGACGGGGAAAGGGCCAGACCTTGTCTGGCATAGTTTTCAAAGCTGCCCCATTGCCGTTCAATAGCCTGAAAGGCGGCCTGCATCCAGGCTTCGTCGACGCTCATCATCTTTTTGAGGATGCGGAGGGCTTGTCTGCCTTTGGTAAGGCGCAGTATGAGCATCAATCGTCTGCGCTTTTCGATGTGATGGCTGCTGAGCAGATAGTCCTGGATGATGACCGGATCCGCAACACCCAGCAAACGCAGCAGGATGGCCGCGCCGAAACCGGTGCGGTCTTTTCCGGCGGTGCAGTGCCACAGCACAGGGCTGCCCTGTGCTGTCAGGATGGTTTCAATGAACTGGCGGTACTCGGCGCTGTGATCTGTGACCAGCAGTTGGTACATTGTTTTCATTTTCTCGAAGGCATCAAAGTCCTGATAGTTCTTGCTGCGTACAACGGCATAGATTTCTTTGGACATGGCTTCATTGACCACGTCCAGCATGGGCAGGGACAGGGTTTGGATGCTGTCTGAATCGGGCAAGCGGTCGGGTTCTTCTTCTTTTTCCAGTGCGGAGCGGAAATCGATGATCGTGTTGATCTTCAGCGCTTGCAGGTATTTCAAGTCCGCCCGGGTTGCTTTGGCAAGGTGGCCGGAGCGGTAGAGGAGACCCCATTTCACGCGTTTGCCGTCGGCAGCAGGGTAGCCGCCCAGGTCACGGAAATTGGCAATCTTGTGGAAGGGCAGGATCCGCTGGCGGTTGGGATTGATGAGGGGATTGTCGTTGGAAAAGCTCAACTGTTCTCTCTTCATTTTGCTTGCAAGTAAATGGCACGATAACGGCGAGTATAACATACCGGAGGTGTCCCGGGGAGATACGTTGTTTAATAATTCCTGCATCAAGATAAATATGGTAATATTTATGTACTATCTCTTATATCCTGGGAGGCAAAAATGAAAAAAGTTTTTGCGATCGCTTTTCTGGTTTTATTACTGGCCGGATGCAGCGGCGTGGCTGGTGACCAACAAACCGGGCCAACCGTAACGGTATATAAATCTCCTACCTGAGGATGCTGCGGTGACTGGAGTGAATATATGGAAGACAATGGATATCGTGTTGAGGAAATCGACATGGATGATCTGACTTCCATCAAGGAACAATATCAGGTTCCTCCTTCGTTCCAGTCCTGCCATACAGCCATCGTGGATGGCTATGTGATAGAAGGACATGTACCTGCTGCGGAAGTTGCGCGATTGCTTGCTGAGCGGCCGGATGTGCTTGGCCTTGCGGTTGCCGGCATGCCGGTGGGCTCTCCGGGAATGGAAAGTGCAAGTGGTGAAACAGCGCCTTACGATGTGGTCACGTTTGATCAGGCTGGTGAAACAGAGGTGTATGCCTCTTATCCCAAAGAGTAATGGTTTCCGCGGGGTGACTTTTTCAGCGAGGCTTGTATCTTTATCATTGTCACAACCTGGAGCATGAAGACATGGTGATGATGCGTAATTACCGGGTTGATGCTTGAAGGAAGTACACAAATTTTTTCCAGGCTCCAGACTTTCCAGGGGGGGAAGTGATTTTACGGGCTATGTGACCCGGCATGAACTGCCGGGTTTTTTGATCAGAATCCGGGATATAATCAGAGGCATTGTGTCGCAATTGTTCATCAACCTAGAGGAATATCATGAAAATCGTTGAAACGGAAAATTTATCCCGCATCTATGGCAGCGGCGAGGTGCAGGTGAATGCACTGGACGGCGTGTCTCTGCATGTTGATACTGGCGAGTTTGTGGCAGTGATGGGCCCCAGCGGCTGCGGCAAGTCAACGCTGCTGCATCTGATCGGCGGGCTGGACCGCCCCAGTGAGGGCACGGTCAAAATCGAAGGCAAGGATTTGAGCAGCCTGGATGATGATGCCCTGACTGACCTGCGCCGTGAGCATATCGGGTTTATTTTCCAGTTTTTCAATTTGCTTCCCACGCTGACTGCTTTGGATAATACTGCCCTGCCGTTGGTGCTGGGCGGGATGAAACCGGCCGAGGCGCAGGTCAAAGCCGTGGAATGGCTGGAGAAGCTGGAAGTAGCCGATCGCAGCACGCACCGCCCGGAGGAACTTTCCGGCGGGCAGCGCCAGCGGGTGGCGATTGCGCGTTCAATGGTGACCGAACCCTCGCTGATCCTGGCGGATGAGCCCACCGGCAACCTGGATTCGAAAGCCGCAGAAGAATTTGCCGTGCTGCTGCGCGAGACGGTGGACAAATGGGGGCGCAGTATCCTGCTGGTAACGCATGACCCGCGCATCTCATCTTTTGCTGACCGCGTGATCTACCTGCAGGACGGCAAGATTTCCGAGGAGACACAAAATCACAGGCGGATGGCCGGGGAGGTCCGCAATGGCTGAGTTTCGGCTTGCACTCAGCTATCTGAAAGGCCGGCCGATTCGCAGTATCATGACCGTTTTGTCGATCGTGATTGGGGTGATGATGATGTTTGGCCTGAACGGTATGGCTCCGGCGCTGAAGGATATTTTTGTTTCCAGTTCCAGCTCCATGTCCCTGGCTGAGGTGGATCTGTACATCACCCGCAAAGATGGCAGTTTCTTCAACGAGTCGTATCGCCAAAAGGTAACAGCGGTGCAGGGAGTTGAATCAACGGCCAGTATGATCGTGCGTAACATGATTGTGCCGTCTGAACAATACTACACGCCCGATGGGCGCGAGATTACGTCGATCCAGGTGTATGGTGTCGATACGAAAAGCAATGATGATGCTTTCAATATCATCACGGCTGGCGGGCGGCGCCTGACGGCGGGGCGGAATTTGCAGGCCGGGGATCAAAAAGCTGTCCTCATCTCGGAAATTTTTGCCGAGGGGTTGGGGATTGGTGTGGGCGATCCAGTCAAATTGCCCGGCGCGGGGGGATGGGTGAGCTTGACGGTGGTCGGTCTGCTGGATGACCCCGGCCTGATGCTGGGCACGCAGCAGGTGTTCATGACCGTTCCGGCGGCACAGGATTTGCTGAACACGCCCAACCGGGTCAACGTGATCATGGGCCGCTATGCCGAGGGCAGTGATGCGCGGGCGATTGATGCAACGATCCAATCCATGTTCAGCCGCGGCTATGAGCTTAGCCCGCTGGAAGGGGGCGCAGATATCTGGGCGGCATTGATGGAATTTGTGGACGTGATCTTCACCATGTTTGGGCTGCTGGCCCTGGCTATGGCGGGCTTGATCATGTTCAACACCTTCCGCACCAGTGTGGTGGAGCGCCGCCGGGATATTGGCATGCTGCGGGCAGTGGGCGCGCGGCGCAAGTCGGTGATGCGCACCATTCTGTATGAAGGGTTGATCCTGGCGGGCCTGGGTACGGTGCTGGGCATTTTATGCGGGTATGGTTTTGGTTACCTGGCGAAGGCCGGGTTGGCTTCCATGCTGCAGGATTTGATGGGGCATCCATTGGGTGAGCTGCAATTTACCCTGTCGACCTACCTTGTATCGATCTTCTTTGGCATGGGCGTGCCGTTGATCAGCATTTTGCTGCCGGCGCGCAGCGCCACCGAAGTTACCCCGCTGGAGGCGATGCGTCCGGCCACTGCCGGACAGGAGAAAGCAGTCCAGCGCACCCGCACGATCATTGGTGTAATCAGCCTGGTGCTGGGCGTGGCTGGTCTGGTGAGCGGGATTTTCCCGCTGATGGCGGTGGGCATTTTGCTGTTCCTGCTGGCGTTGGGGCTGCTTGGCCCGATGTTGATCAGCCCGATCACTTCCGTTTTCAGCCGGGTGCTGGTGTTGGCCTTTGGTCAGGAAGGCGGTATGGCAGCGGGAAACATCTCGCGCCAGCCGCGGCGTGCGGCGATCACGGCCACCTCGTTGATGATCAGCCTGGCAATTTTGATCGGCCTGGGCGGAATGCTGGCTTCTGTGTATGGCGGCGCGCTGCGCTTCTTTGACGCTACCTTTCGCACGGATTATCTGATGATGTCCTCCCTGGTTGTGACCAATGAGACGATGGGCGCCGGGCCTGAACTGCTGGAAACGGTTAAGCGCGTGCCCGGTGTGGCGGATGTGACCACCATGCGCCAGATTGATATTCTGGATGAGAACGACGTGGGGATTCGCCTGGTGGGCGTGGACCCGCTCAAATACGAAGCGATTTCCGGCTTGTCTTTTTATGAAGGCGATGCTACCGCTTATGGCAAGATGCAGGATGGCAGTTCCGTGATGATCAATGGCCGCTATGCTTCACAGTTTGGCGTTGAGATTGGCGATGTGATCACCCTGGAGGGCGATCATGGCCCGCTTCAGATTTCGGTGGCGGCGATCGGCCTGGATTACCTGAACATGAAGCTGCCCACTGTGTATATGGACATGACCTCCCTGACGCGGGAATATGGCGTGCGCAATGATGTGTTTGTGCTGTTGAATGTCGAGCCTGGCGCCGACCGGGGAAAACTGGAAGAAGACTTGCAGACCGTGACGAAGTCCTTTCCCGGCTTTGGGATCATCTCCCGCGAGGAGCTGCGCGCCAGCCAGGTGAAGGTGACCGACACGGGTACGAGAAGTATGATGGTCGTCCTGTCGCTGCTGGCGGCCCCGTCCTTGCTGGGGCTGGCGAACGCGTTGAGCATCAACGTGATCGAGCGCACGCGCGAGATCGGCATGCTGCGCGCCATCGGGGCACGGCGCAGCCAGGTGAAGCGCATGATCGTGGCCGAGAGTCTGCTGCTCTCGCTGATGGGGATTGCCCTGGGAGCGGTCAGCGGGATCCTGCTGAGTGTTGTGATGACCGGCGTGCTGGAATTTGCCGGCATGCACATCCCGTACAGCTTCCCGGCGGCGGGTTTGATCACCGCCATCGCAGCCGGTTTGATCTGCGGCATTCTGGCCGCCCTCATCCCGGCGCGGCGCGCCTCTGACCTGGAAATCGTGTCGGCGCTGGCGTATGAGTAGACTGCCCATCCTTTAAAATAAAAACCGCACCCTGAGCTTGTCGAAGGGTGCGGTTTCCCTGTTTTCCCGTCAAGTCTTTTTGAAGCTATTCCAGTTCTACATTTATTTCCATTTCATCCCCGTCCCTGAGGATGGTCACGGTGATTTCATCGCCAGATGAAAAATCAGAGAGTGCGGATTGCAGATCCTGTATATTTTCAATATCTTTGTCATTCAGGGCAATGATCACGTCCCCGCCGATCAAGACTTGTTCGCCATTGATGGTGGTGGTTTTATAGCTGCCGCGCAGCCCCGCTTTTTCTGCCGGACTGTCTTGCAGCAATTGCTGGATCAGCACGCCTTTTTGTTTGCCGGGCAAGTCCATGGCTTTGGCGATTTCGGAAGGCAGGGTAATGCCCTTGATGCCTAACCGGGGTTGATTTGCAGGTGCATCCTGTGCCATATTTTCCTGCCTTTGGGATGGCCGCACTTCCAAAGTGAGTTCCACGGACTGCGGTTCTCCGTCACGGAGGATGTTCAGGGTCACTGTTTGACCGGCTGAAGTGTACCGCGCCAGGTAAGCGGTCAGGTCTTCAAAGTCGCGGGTTTCGTGGGAATCGATCTGGGTGATGATGTCACCGCCAAGGCGCATTTTCTGATCATTTTCGTTTACTACACGGTCGCTGCCTCTCAGTCCGGCTTCGTCTGAGGGGCTGCCGGGGACAACGTCTACCACCAGCACGCCGTGCTGGTCGCGGGGCAGGTGCATTTCTTCAGCGATCTTGCTGTTCAGGGTGGTGCCGCTGATGCCGATCCACGGGTGTTCGTAATAGCCCTGGTCAATCAACGCAGGAGCTACATTTTGGACAATGATGGAGGGGATCACAAACCCGATGCCGGCATTGACGCCTGAGGAGGATTCAATGGCAGTGGGGATACCGATCAATTGTCCATTTGTATCGACCAATACACCGCCTGAATTGCCGGGGTTGATGGCCGCATCGGTTTGGATGATGTCGGGAATGGTATAGCTGGACCCCTGAAAACTGCTGGCGCTGACGGGCAGGGAACGGCCGAGGGCGCTGATGATGCCAACGGTCATGGTGCCTTTCAGGCCAAAGGGATTGCCGATGGCGGCGGCCAGATCACCGATTTCTACCTGGGTGGAATCTGCTACCTGGATCGGCTGCAAACTGTCGGCGGGGTAGTCAACTTTAACAATGGCCAGGTCGCTTTCTGCATCGGTGCCGACGATTTCAGCTGGAACGCTGGTGCCATCATAAAAAGTAACCAGAATTTCATCTGCATTTTCAACCACATGATTATTGGTCACGATGTGGCCCTGTTGATCCCAGACGAAACCGGAGCCGAGACCTGACCGCCGGTAGGGAGCCTGCTGTTCCGGCTGCTGAAGCGGAAAATCAAATGGCATGCCGGGCATCCCCGGGGAAGCTGCCTGTGCTGCAATCTGTGAAACCTGAATATTGACCACCGAGGGGATCACCTGTTCATATACGCTGTTAAACCCTGATTGCAGGGTTTGCAGATCTCCACTGAGTTGTGGGGATATGGTTGGCGCCGCAGCCGGGGTCGCGGAGGGAATGACCGTGGGCTGCGAATCGGCGAATGCGGTGGGGATGCCATTCATCCAGCTGCAGCCACCGATGAACAGGGCAGCAACGATCAATCCGGTCAGGATGATGTATCTTCGTGTAGGGATTTTCATTTTATACCTCCAATGGGGTGCGATTTTCTCCTTTATTTTTAACCCGAAAAAATAGTGATTATTCATGCGACAGCCTGGCAAACCTGCAATTTGCCAGGCCAGTTGACGATGCTCGTGTGTGAAAATAGGGGTTGGAAAACTATTTGCTGTTGACGGTGATCTTTCGCGCTTTTGCTTCTTCCGCTTTGGGAAGGGTAAGTTTCAGCACACCGTCAGCATATACCGCTTCGATCCGCTGGTTATCAATTTTATCGTTCAGCCGGAAACTGCGCTCATAGTTGCCAACCTGAAATTCAGCGAAAGCCAGGCCGTAATTTTCCGGCGCGTCATGGCAGGAGAGTGCCTGGATGGTCAGGATATTTTTTTCCAGCGTTACATCAATATCTTTTTCGAGAACGCCGGGCATGTCCATCGTGACAACAAAAGTTTCTTCGGTCTCATAAATATCGGACCGGGGGATAAAGGTAGCGCGTTCGTGCAGCCGTTCGGTGCCGTCAGCCTGGATTTCTTCCTGTTTTTGAACTTCCATTTCTTTATTTTTTTCAGTCATTATTTCACCTCCGTTTATTCTGGTGGTAAATCATTTCTTAATCGAAATCTTTTTTGGTTTTTCAGCTTCAGCTTTTGGCAGGGTAACCGAGAGAACGCCATCTTTGAAGTTGGCATCAACTTTATCAGCGTCTACGGCAAAGGGCAGCTGAATGGTGCGGGAAAACTCTCCGAATTTGCGTTCCCTGCGAAGATATTGCGCATCTTCCGGAATGTCCTCTGGGCTGCGCTGGCCGCTGATGGTCAATTCCGCGCCGTTGATGTTGATATCGATGTCGTCAACATGGACACCGGGCATTTCAGCGTGCACAAAGAGGCCGTCCTCGTTGCTCCAGATGTTAATAGCGGGATAGCTGGCCGCGGTTCGCATGCGGCCGGTAGAATATTGACTGAAGAGGCTGTTCATATCACGCTGCAAGCGATCCATCTCGCGCCAGATATAGGGGTTTCCAAAACTTCGATACATGGGTACAAATCTCCTTTCAATATTTGATTGTCTGATTTTTACCGAAAACGCCCCCAGGTTCCCGGGAGCGTTTTCTGAATGAAAGCCAGGATAACCTGAATGTCATTGAGAGTTGTTTTTGGCAGAAACAGACTGTTCTGCCTGATGGTCTGTCTATATTAAAAGGGATAAATATAAGAAGTTGATAAAAAGAATATATTAGGTTTGTTAATTATTATCGGGCTGCTGGCGCGCACCTCGCCGAAAGCCGTATATTTGATCTCACTGTTCCAGCTACCATCTTCATTCGCAGTAACAGAAGCCGAGCCAAGATGGTCCCCCAATACCCAATTTAGCACATCATCTGTCCCTGTGACCGTGCGCACAGCGACAGTCGTGCTGCCCATCGTGTAAAACTTCTTCACTGTGCTGGTGCTGCCGTCGACTTCCTCATTATAATGCCGTCCGGGGTAGTAAGTTTCTACACCATTCACCACTCCCTTGACCATATTCCCATCGCCATCATACACATAGCTCGCACTCTGCAAGGGCGGCGGGGGCGTCTCTGTGGGGATCGGTGTGGTGCCGGGTGTTACCGAGACGGTCAGGGTGCCGGTGATCGTCGCTGTGGGCGTGGCGGTCGGCGTCGCTGTAGCCGTGCTGTCCGTGATGATGATCCCATCCAGGTCGTTGATCGCTCCGCTGGCATGCACCAGCCGCACCTTGTGCTGACCGGAGGATAACATTGGACTGTCCCAGCGCTTCTGCCAGGTCAGGGTGGAGGAATACTGGTTGATCGTCCCCGCCAGCGTGTCGTCAATGTAGATTTCCATCTCCCTCCCCCGCCACGAAAATCAGGAAGACCACGAACCCAACCAACTAATAGCAAGGGCTCCAAGGAATTTGAAAATCGCTACTATCTAATAATCTCTCTCTACAATAAGGAAATATCTCCTCAAGATATCGAATTTCATGTCTGCAATCCAAGCTCTTTTGCTAATTGCTCTCCTTTTTCGGATGCAATAATCCAAAATGTATCTCCAATATTGGGTGGTCGTCCTAAATCATCCCACTCCTTTTCAATTTTCTTTAGAATGCAATCATTGGAATCAGAAAAAGGCTCAAATCTACCTTTAATCATTGTTCCAATGATTATTAGTTTTTGGGATAGCAACTTCAATAAAACCTCCATTGTTTTTTCTCGTACCCATATAGGTAATTCTTTTTTATAGTTGTATCCTGTCCCATACACTTTACCCACAACTACCCAGAGTCCCATATAATCTTCTATACAATAGGCAAGTAATCTCTTTTCTAATAATGTTAACTTCATTTCATCTCCTGAATCTTACTTAGGCAAATGGATTTTCCCAAAGGGAATGCCCTCAATGTTTATGTCAAGTGTTAGTCCATAATTCCTCGAATACCGCACTCCTACACTACCACCTGCCACATCGAACATTATTCCATCATAAGTTGATGCAGTGTTTTCAACAGCATTAACAGTCAAGTCATCATATATATTCATCAATTCGTTAGTGTCACCAACAATGCGGATATCTGGATCCGTTCCCTCTCTTCCTACTGGTGAGCCATTAGGCATTAAAACGCTTCCAGGAGATTTTGGATTCCTAGAAAAACCACATCCAGTGCAATCTGGATCTCCTAAAGCATCAGAAGCTAATGAAGATGGTGTATGATTATTAGTATACGAACCTGGGTATTTGGCTCCAGCAAACCACATCCAACCCGCAGAAATTAAGTTGATGAAAGTAGTATAGTAGTTTCCAAGGTCGACCCCAATTTTCCTACCTGCCTCCTCAAAAGTTGCACCAACCACATAGCCAGGAGTATTTTCGGGTATTGCATTTAAGTAATTAGGGTCTCCGGTTTCAATAGCGTTTGCAACTGCCTGTTCGACTGGATTACCGAAAAGTTTGCCTTTACCAACGCTATTTATATAAACAATGCCACCAGTTTTTCTGTCTTCACGGATAAACAGATTATCATCTAACATTATCATGTGACCAGTTGGATCAGTGAAATTAATCGGGTTATAATTGGTATAAGCATAGCGGTTCCAGTTCGCCGCGTTGGCTGGCTCCGGTATGATCGTATCCGGTTGGACGACTGGTTAAGATAAGGGTCATACCAACGTGCCACGTAAAAATACAATCCCAGTTCCGCTGCTTCCAATTGCCCTGTGTAGCGATACTCCGTCGGTGTCAAGCCATTACTCGCCCGCACCTCACCAAAGGCCGTATATTTGATCTCGCTGTTCCAGCTACCATCAACATTCGCCGTGACAGATGTCGAGCCAAGATGATCTCCCAGAATCCAATTCAACACATCATCTGTCCCTGAGATCGTGCGTACAGCAATTGTCGCGCTGCCCATTGTGTAGAACTTCTTCACCGTGCTGGTGCTGTCATCTACTTCCTCATTATAGTGCCTTCCAGGGTAGTAGGTCTCCACACCATTCACCACACCCTTGACCATGTTTCCATCGCCGTCATAGGTGTAAGAAGCTTCCTGCAAAGGCGGCGGGGGCGTTTCGGTGGGGATCGGCGTGGTGCCGGGCGTTACCGAGACGGTCAGCGTGCCTGTGATCGTCGCTGTGGGCGTTGCAGTAGGTGTTGCCGTGGCTGTGCTGTCCGTGACAATGATCGCATCCAGATCGTTGATCGCTCCGCTGGCATGCACCAGGCGCACCTTGTGCTGACCGGGCGATAAAGTGGGGCTGTCCCAGCGCTTCTGCCAGGTCAGGGTCGAGGAATACTGGTTGATCGTCCCCACCAGCGTGCCGTCAATGTAGACTTGCATATTCCCGCGATTCGTAAGCGCGGTATACAGCAGGCTGAGCTGGGTGCCGGTGAAGTAGAAGCTGACCGTGTCGCCCACCGACTCGGAATACCGCGAGCCGCCATCGTGAGCATTGGCATGGCTGTAGGCTGTCCAGTTGCCGCCAAAATGGATGCGGCTGTCGGTGTCGTCATGGGTACCGGCAGGTAATGGATTCACGCCATCAATGAGGATCCCGTCCAGGTCATTGATCAATCCGCTGGCGTGCCGCAGGCGCACCGTATGCAGGCCGGGAGTGAATTCATCGCTGTCCCAGCGGTTCTGCCAGGTGGTGCTGGCGGTGTACTGGTTGATCGTATCTTCCAGTGTGCCGTCAATGTAGACTTGCATATTGCCGCGGTTGGTCAGCCCGGTGTAAAGCAGGCTGAGGCGCGTGCCGGTGAAGGAGAAATTGACCGTATCGCCGATCGTATCCGAGTAGCGCGAAGCGCCGGTGTGTGCGCTGGCATTGGTGTATTTCGTCCAGTCTCCGCTGTACTGCACATCTTCATGATCATCGTCATACGTGCCTGCAGGCAGCGGGTCTGCGTTGCTGATGATGATCGCATCCAGGTCTACAACCTGCCCGCTGGAATGGGTCAAGGTGACCGTATGCTCACCGGGGGACAGCACCGGGCCGTCCCAGCGGTTCTGGTAAGTGACGTCCAGGGTGAACTGGTTCAGCAGGTCAATCGTCTGCCCGTCGATCTGGATGAGCATTTCCCCGCGGGTGTAATAGCCCGTGTACAGCAGGCTGAGCTGCCTGCCATTAAAGAGGAAGCTGGCCGTATTGCCCACTGTTTCCGAATAGAGTGTGCTGCCCTGATAAGCATTCGTAAGGGGGTAATTTACCCAGCTGCCGTCACAGAAAACACGCGTGTCTGTGTTGTCATAGGTGCCTTCGCCCATGATCTCAATATCATCGTGGAAGATGATCGCATCCATGTCCGCGATCTGCCCGCTGGCATGCACCAGACGGATGGTGTGTGGGTCGTTGTCCTTCCACACCGGACTATACCAGGCATTCTGCCAGGTCGTTGTGCTGCTGTACTGGTTGATCGTGTCCACCAGGGTATCGTCGATATATACCTCCATGTTGCCGCGGTTGCTCAGGCCGGTATAGAGCAATTGGATCTGTTTCCCGTTGTCTGAATTGCTGTCAATTTCCAGTTCCACCGAGTCGCCAATCTTTTCAGAATAGGCCGAGCTGCCCCCCGAAGCGCTGGAGGAGTTATATTGTGTCCAGTTGCCGCCGAACCACAGGTTCGTGTCTGTATTCTGATAGGTGCCCGCCGGGACTGGGGTGCCTGCGGGTTTAGTCGCAACGATCAAGGCATCGATATCCACGTAAGTACCACATAGATTTAATATTTTGATAAAACTCCTTCCCTCCGTATTCATTAATAAAAGATATATATATGCTTCCATCAATCTCTAAGAAAATTTTTCATTTATTGCGGCTTTGAATATAGCATTTCAGGACAAATACTTATTAATAATAAGTCTTCGGATTCATCTTCTATATATGCCAAATATAAAAAATTGGGAGATATTTTTATCGCACCTTGTACTGTCTTTATTGGATCAATTAACAAATTAGTCAGTGGCTCTAATGTTCCCAAGTTAAAATCATAAACAAACAATAATGAACCATTTGATTTTCCTTCATCCTGACTTTTTAAAAAAACAAGCTTATTGCTCTCGTAAAACCACCAATGCTCAAGAAAACCTAGCCTTAGAGATGTCTTTATTTCACCCTCTGATTCTATGTTCTTTATCCAAACAAATTCATTGTACCCAAACAATAGATTATGACCATCTGGTGAAATATCGATAATAAAAATATCTTTCATATCTGATGTAAATGGTATAAAAGGCTTGGTTTGCAGTGATAAAAGGTCAACCATCCAAACATATGCTTCTGTTTCATAAAATTGAGTATCAATGAATAATTTGCTTTCATCTGGCGTCCAAATGCATGTGCGTAATTGCCCAGTTGCTTTACCGATGAATTGGATATTTTCTCCTTCTTCTTCAACGAGATATAAATTGTATTCAAAATTAGGAATACTACTTGGAATACCATAAGTTTGGGGAGTAGGTGTCATTTGAGGATCAATAGGAATAGCATAGACCACTTTTTTCCCAGACGGTGATGGATAAATCCTCCTTGCATCTTCAGGAACATGATTTATTAATTGTTGAGACAAACCTTCTGATGGTGGCGCTTCTGTATTCTCAACTCGTTTTTTTTCTCTTGTTTGAAGGTCGTAAGCCCAAATTGTTCCATTCTCATATTCATAATACACAATATTCCCACTTTCTGACCACCAAAAAATATACTCACCCGGCATATGACTTATGCGTTCAATTGTTGATGTACAACCTTGAGTAGGTCTTGGCGTAGGGGCACATTCGGTTACAACAGGTTCACTTGTTGATATAACTGTCACTGTTGAGATATCAGTGTTTTTAGAAATAATTTCCTGAATTCCCACTAATTTTCCATATTGCGTGATATTACAAGCAAAACTAATCAACAGACCAAATACAAGTAAGCTGTTTTGAATAATGGGAGTCTTTATTTGCATCGTTTCACCTCACGGCCATAAATTGGTTCCACCTCTAGTAATAATTGGTTGCTCATCCCATGCAAGCCCATTTACTAAAGTAGCTGTCCACGAATTACCAGTGCTTTTTTGTTCTTCTGCTATTGATAAAACTTCTCCAACACTATTTTCACCCATAAAATTCAAAGGATTATGAATTTTGTTTTCACTCCAGCCATTATCCGAATAAGGCGAACGAACCTCAACATGAATGTGATCGTTTCCGGCCAAAGGATCCCCTGCAGGATTTCCAACGGTTCCAATTATCGTGTTAGCATTTACATAATCTTCTATCGAAACGTTAATTTCTCCCATATGCCCTATAATAACTCGGTAATCACCTACCCTTATATCAACGCGATATTTCCCAAAATATTCTGATGGGTTATCGTCACTCCAAACGCCAACAACTCTTCCTTCGACTCCAGCAAATACGTTTGATCCCCACGCTGCTCCTAAATCTAGACCACAATGATATCCTTGGCAATAAAGATCATACCCCCAATCTTTTCCACCATTTTTTGCAAATTTCGTTCCTCCAAATAATTGAACCCATTCAACATCTTCTGAACTCACAGGTAACGTGTGAAACTCTAAATAATCTTCAAGCTCGTGGAATGATTCTTCTCGATTTGGTTCTACACCTGCAAAAGCCCAATGACCCGTAGGATCGTTGAATTTGATAGGATTCCATTCCGCGTAAGCATAACGATCATACGCCTTTACATTCCCCGCCCCCGGCACCAACGTATCCGCCTGAATGAAGTGGTTAAGATAAGGGTCATACCAACGAGCCACGTAAAAGTACAATCCCAGGCTGTTTTCATAACGCTGATTAGTATACCTGTACTCTGTAGGCGTCAAACCACTGCTCGCCCGCACCTCACCAAAGGCCGTATATTTGATCTCGCTGTTCCAGCTTCCATCGGCATTTGCTGTGACAGAAGTCGAACCCAGATGATCTCCCAACACCCAATTCAGCACATCCTCTGTCCCTGTGACCGTGCGCACAGCGACAGTCGTGCTGCCCATGGTGTAGAACTTCTTCACCGTGCTGGTGCTGCCGTCCACTTCCTCATTATAATGCCGCCCAGGGTTTAATTATTGATCAAAGGCGCTCATATGTATAACTTGAATCATAAAATTTCAGGAATTTCTAAACTAGACGTAACACTCTATGCACCACAATTTCAATCTGTAAAAACATCTGCCCTCATATTTTGGCAGTAGTTTTCTGGATCTGCAAGCAATCGCTTGCAAAACACTTCAATTGAAATACTGGAAGCTTCTTCAATACTAGGAAAATAGTTTCGTTCTGGAGCATTTTCTGTTGTACCTGCCCATAAACTGATGCTAAGTAATCCATCCTGCCCAGGACAAAAAACATATACGTCATTTTCCTTATTATTGATAAGGCCTCCACTATAATTTATGGTTACATCAATATCATCAAAAAATAAGATGTAATTATGTAAAACTTTATCTGGAGGGGAAGAATTAATATCATATTCATGGAGATTCTCTACATCTAATACAATTGAAGAAGGAACACCATATTTCTCCAGAACAGAGTCCATTGAAAAATAGATCTCTCTTCCTTGAAGATTGAAAACCGACCCCGAAGGCTCTATTGAAAAATTTATACCTACTATGGTCTCATTTTCAACCTGAAACGAGCCTATGTAAGTTGTTCCTGAAATAGTTTCGAATCCAAAACTAAAAAGATCTTCTCGAAACTGATGTAGATTGATTGGTTTGTTTTGCGCCCATGTTAACAATTCTTGTACCTGTGTTTCACCAGGAACAATCCCCCACAGACAAAACTCATCGCAAGTTGTTTCGAGTAACTCCACGTCGATTTTTGGAGGTACAGGAGTCTCACTTTTTAAAGGAATCGTTGTCAATGATGGAAAAACAGTGGCTGTAGTTGTCAATGAAGGCAATAAGATAGCTGGTGTACTATATGACGTTGGTGTTTTAAATTTCCCGACAGTGTTATATGGATCAACAACAGAACAACAGCCAACACACCACAAAAGGATAACCAAGCAAAATATCTTAAAAATCGAATTGTTCATCTCTTTATTTCTTTCTATAGTATTCATTGAACAATGGACAACATAAGTTCCACATAGTTACGTCGAAGCGTTCCCGCTTCATCATTAGACAAATTTCCTACAATAAAATTCGCATACATGTCACCCCATTCTTCTTCTGGAGTGTTCCCTTCAGAATCTTTTGCATCGTTTCTCTCGTGTTGAAGAGCTTTGACTTTTCGATTACGACTCGGGTCAAACAACCATTGTTTGGAATATCCAGGTATGTTTTGACGATCATAATATCCATTTCGACTACCAAACAAAAACATGCCATTTGACAAATAAACTTCTCGACCACCTAAATCTTTTGAAAAGGCATCGTTCTTCTTATTATCCATTAAATGTGCAAATTCATGGTACACGTTCTGATAAGGAATCTGACCATATTCAGCAGTAAAATAGATTCGGGATCCATACGTTTTGCCTCCATACCCTCCAGGATCAGTAGGATTTCTGAATAGTAAAGTCCCACCTTGTATTCTCCTCAAAAACCCTGTATCATTTTCCGACATTCTTTCCAGCGCGATTAGAATCGTAATTGCATCATGAGTTCCCCAAGGCCTCTCATCATCTGATAATGTGATGCCATAATTATCTTCAATTTCCTGTTTATAATCCTCTACTGTATATTCTATTTTGGCATCAACTTTGTCACTGCCTATTGGTACCCAATGACCACTTGGGTCTGTATATCGGATAGGATTCCACTCAACGTATGCATAACGATCATAACTTACTGGATTGAAGAAACCGGGAATTAGTGTATCCGCCTGAGCGAAATGAGCCAGTGCTGGGTCATACCAACGAGCTACGTAAAAATACAATCCCAGGCTATTCTCGTGTCGTTGATTGGTATACCTGTACTCTGTGGGGGTAATCCCATTGCTCACCCGCACCTCACCAAAGGCCGTATATTTCCCCTTCCGGGGGCCATCAACACGAAATAAAAACCGCTCACTTCGACAGGCTCAGTGAACGGTTTTATGGTGACCCATGGGGGACTCGAATACCTATCCCCTTCCGGGGGCCATCAGCACGAAATAAAGACCGCTCACTTCGACAGGCTCAGTGAACGGTTTTATGGTGACCCATGGGGGACTC
>CAYURM010000017.1:0-26098 GCA_964447155.1 uncultured Anaerolineaceae bacterium | reverse complement strand
GAACCCTCAACACGCTGATTAAGAGTCAGCTGCTCTGCCAAATTGAGCTAATGGGCCGGTTTTTTTGTGCGCCTCATTATATAACAAATTCTGGCTGGGGTCAATGGAACGATGTTCAAAAAGTTAATCTTTTCTCACGCAGGGGGAGGAGATTTCCGGTAGAATAGAAGCGTACCAGATTAGGCACTTGGCTGCGTTTGCAGTCCTACAGGAAGGGTTGTATGTCAGATGAATCTTTGCTTATTACAGCATATCAGTTTATTCAGATCGGCGAGACGCAGACTGCCGAGCGTCTGCTGACGGGGCTGATCCGCAGGGAGCCGCGCAGCGAGGCGGCCTGGCTGTTGCTGGCCGCCTGCAAGCATCTGCCGGAGGAAAAGGAGAAATGCCTGGAGTTTGTCGTAGAGATCAACCCGGAGAACGGGCCTGCTTTGCTGGCGTTGGGCGAAGTGCTGGCCGGCCAGGATGCGGATGCGCTCATCCTGAGCGCGTTTGAGGACTGGCAGGCCAGCGAAGCACAAGCGGCGGCGGCCGCTGCGCTTGCGCCGGCTGACGAGCCAGAAGAAACCCGGGAGATGATTCCTGATCCAGCAGCGGAAGAAAAGCCACCTGTGCCGGGTAAACGCCTGCGGACGATTTGGCTGTGGCTGGCGATTCTTGTGCTGGCGGCGTCTCAGGTCCTGTCGTGGATGCGCATCCAGGAACTGGAGCAGGCCCTGGTGGCCGCGCAGGTACGGGTGCAGTCCTTGCAGAGCATATTGACCGAGTATATCGTCCAGATAGAGCTGCTGCAGGGATTACTGCCATAAAGAATACGATCGCTGCCTTGCAGCCTGTCTTTTAGAAGGAGACCCGCATGACAAAACATGAGATCAATACCAGTGATGAACCGATCCGTTTGTTCAAATCTGACTTTCTGGAATTTTTTACGCATGTCCATCCGCTGGTGGTCTTGTTTTTGTGGCTGCCGGTGGTGGTCTTCTTCCTGTGGCGGGGGATTGCCATGTGGCCGACGGAGACCGGTTTGGGCTGGCTGCCGGCAGTCTGGTTGCTGGGCCTTTTCATCTGGACGCTGGCGGAGTATGTGCTGCATCGGTTTTTGTTCCATTACCCCGCACATACGCCCCGCCAGGAACGGATTTTCTTCCTGTTTCATGGGGTCCACCATGCCCAGCCGCGCAGCAAGACCCGTCTGGTGATGCCGCCGGTGTTGAGTATTCCTCTGGCTGCTTTGTTTTACGGTCTGTTTGTGTTGGTAACAGGCAGGCTGCTGGGGGTGGGTTTTTTAACTGCCCCGCTGTTTGCCGGTTTCCTCACCGGCTATTTGATCTACGATATGCTCCATTATGCGATGCACCATTTTCAGATGCGCAAGGGGTATGGGAAGATGATCCGCAGGCACCATATGCAGCACCATTTTCAAACGCCGAACGAACGGTATGGGGTTTCCTCTCCGTTGTGGGATGGTGTGTTTCATACCAATCCTCATTAGTGCGAGATTGAGCACAACACCACTCTCGTGTCCGACACGAGAGTGGTGTTGTGCGTTTCTCCGGTTAAGAAAAGGATGTTGTGTTTGCGGGGTTTGAATAATGACTGAAATCGTTACGACAATGGTTCCGCAGCTCAGGTTAGTTGGTTTGTGGTGTTTCCAGAGTAAAGGTTTGGTAATTTTCTTCGCAGGGGTTTCCCCAGGCGGCGTGCATCTGACGATGGGTAAGGTCCATCACCAGGGAGATGACGGTTTTTTCCCGTTCCAGCGGCGATCCCTGGTTGTCATGCCGGCAGATCGAGTCCGGGTAGTTGACATGGTCTTTGAGGATGTTTTGCAGGGAGGGAATGGAGTGTTGCCGGGTTTGCTGAAGCAGACGATGGGCACGCCAGTAGCGGACGCGGGTATTGATTAGTTCATCCGGTTCGGATTCAACCTTTTCCATTTTGCGGTCCAGGAAATGGTTGGTATGCACCATGTAGCCTTGACTGCCATACAGGAGGGCGAAATTGCGCGCCGAAACTTCCACAGAATATAGTTCGCCGCTTTCATGAACCAGGAGATGATTATAACCGGCAGCCCGATGGGGAATCAATACGCTGCGGATCGCCTGGCTGGGGGTGCGGGCAGCCAGCACAGCCCGGGAAACAATGATGCGGGGAATGCCAATGCGCTTGTCCGTGGTGGTAACCGAATCGCAGCATTGGGCAATGCTGTCCGCATTCATGCCGATGTTGGGCAGCAGTGCGCCGTAGGTCATGGCGAGGAAGGCAGGTTCATCATCAGGGCGGGCATGGATGATGAACACGTCCTGTTCGTCTTCAGGAACCCAGTCTTCATTATGGGCAACCAGCACCAGGCCGTTTTCGGTACGTTCCTGGTTGACCGCGAAACTGGTGCATTTGGAAAGATGTAAAGCGTCGGAGACGACGCCTTCCATTACGTTCAATACGGCGATGTCATCAAATTTAACATCTGCGCCTTCAGCAATGCCGCGCATTTCATCTACATATTTGGGATAGCATTCTTCGGCGAAGGGGATATATTTTCGCGCCTGAATGCGGGCGCCTTTCCAGTTTAAATGGAGGTTCTCATAGGCATCCCGGATCAGTTTATGCCCGTTCTCGATGCTGTGTTTGATCTGTTCGGCACACGCTTCGCCGATTTGATGGCCCATTTCCAGATGTGACCCGGAAACGCGGATCAGTTTTATTGGTTTCTTGTTCATCTTGCTCTTCTTGTGGTTTCAGGTTTGATTGTCTTCAAAGTATACTCAATTTATGGATTCCATGACAGGTTGGGGTTTTTCCACGCACTTGTACTGATTTCCTTAAAAAGGAACAAGGATAGTTTGACTTGAAAGATTGATACAGGTATACTGGAAAAGAGGGTGGGAAACTTGCAAGTATCCTGTCTTGCGTTGTGGGATGCTTTGTTTTCTTGTGGTTCGGTATGGAACTTGCAAGGAAATGTACAGTCATCAATCACCTGCCTATGAATTCTGCTGTACATCAAGAGGCATCATGGTTAAAACCTCCTGTAAAGGAAAACTTTCATGATTAGTGTCATCTCGGCGCCAGCATTGGTAGCGGCCGGAGTCGCTTTCTTTTTAAGCGTTAATTTCCTGCTGATCTTTTTCGGGCGGACTTCGCGAAGCGAAAACCTGATGATGGCGCTGATGGCTTTTTGTGTGAGCCTGTATGCATTTTTTTGTGTGGGATTGTACAATGCCCGTTCGGTGACGCAGGGTATCTATTGGCAAGAACTGCAATATATTGTTCTGCCTGTTTTGATGATCTGTTTGCTCTGGTTTGTGATTTTTTATACCCGAAGCCGGGCGAAATTCCTTCCTGTTTTTCTGACGCTGATGGGTCTGGGGTTTTCTGTATTCCAAATCTATGATCAAACCGATCTGACCGTATTACTGGATCAGCCTGCTGTGAAATCATTGTTGCTGCCATTTGATCTGACCGTGACCTATTATGAAGTCGCGCCGGGACTGGTTACCCAGGTACAGCTGCTGATCGGGGCATTGGCTTATCTTTACGTTTTGGGGTTGGTGATCCATTATCTTTCCAAAGACCATAAAAATGGCTGGCAGTTGTTGGTTGGCTTGCTGCTGGTGATTGCCGCGGCGGTAAGTGATGCCGCTGTTAATGTCGGTATGTATCTCTTCCCGTATGTGTTGGAATATGCTTATCTGGCGATGGTGATGCTGTTTGCTTCTTCTCTTTCGCGGACGATTGCCCGGGCTTCACAAATGCGCGATGCACTTGAAAAGCGTAATCAGCAGCTTGAGTCTGTCAAGACATCATTTGAGCGGCAGGTGACCAAACGTACCCGGGAAATTTTACAGGAAAAGCAGTATTACCAGGCACTGGTAGACCATAACCCGATTGCTGTTGTCATTCTGGACGATCAGGATATGATCCGCGAGGTGAACCCGGCTTTTGAAAAATTATTTGGTTATCGCAACGATGAAGTCATCGAAAAGAAACTCGATGATATCATTGCGAAACCAGGCGACAGGGCATCCACGCAGGGGGTTTTCCGGCGTGCCCGCCAAGGCGAAAAAATTCATTTGTTCGGCCAGCGCCGGACAAAAGACGGCCATCTGGTGGATGTGGAAGCATACTGTGTGCCGGTGAAAACGGAATCCGGGCAAACGGGTATGCTGGTTTTGTATAACGATATCACCGAAACAAAACGAATCCAATCTGCCTTGCAGGTATCAGAGGATAAATTTTCAAAGGCCTTTTTTACTTCACCGGATGCGATTGCGATCACACGAATTGCCGACATGAAAATACTGGAAGTCAATGATGTCTTTTTGTCTTTGACCGGGTATGGCAAAGAAGAGGTGAATGCCAGCAAGTTGACGGTTCTGAATATCTGGCCGAGGAAAGAAGAGTGGTCACGTTTGCTGGATGTGCTGGACAAAGAAGAGAAGGCACATAATTATGAGGCGCAATTCATTCGTAAAAATGGCACACGGGTTGATGTGTTGATCTCGGCCCGCAAACTGGAAATTGATCAGCAGGATTGCGTATTGGCAATCATTCATGATATTTCCAGCCGCCAGGAGATGCTGCATGCGCTGCAGGAATCGGAAGAGCGGCTGCGGGTATTGATGAGTCAGGTTCCTACGGGAATCGTGTTGATCAATATGCGTGGAGAAGTAGTTGAGGCCAACCCAACGGCACTGTACATCCTGGGGCTGCAGGATGAGCCGGCACCTGAGCAATTGAATTTGCTGCGATTGCCGGGCGTGGTGGATGCTCAGCTCGATCTGCCGCTGCGGGCGGTATTGGAAGAAAGCCAGCCGCAGACGATTAACACCTGGTTTGTGCCTTTTGGGGAACAGGAATTTTACCTGCAGCTGCACATCGTACCCCAGTTTAACGTAAAGCATGAACAAATAGGTGCGATTGTGCTGTTGGAAGATTTGACCGAGTATAAACGGACGGAAGATATCATCAAGGAGCAGGCGGTGCAGTTCCGCAGCCTGTTTGAAGACTCGCCGACGGCATTGTGGGAAGAAGATTTTGCTAATATCAAAAAATTTGTGGATGAATTACGCAAATCGGGGGTAACAAATTTCCGCAGGTATTTTACCGAAAATCCTGAAGCAGTGTTGCAGTGTTTGAAGCTGGTCAAAGTGATTAATATCAACCAAACCGCCATGATGATGTCGGGAGCGACCAGCAAGAAAGAAGTAATTGATAATTTTTCTACCATTTTACAGGCGGCCAGTTTGGACGCTTTTCGTGAAGAGATCATTGCATTGTCAGAGGGGGCCATGCGTTTTGAGACGGAAAGTGATCAGCGCAATTTGAAAGGCGAGGTGTTCCATACCGCCTGGCGGCTGCATATTGCCCCCGGATATGAAGAGACCTGGGGCAAGGTTTTTGTTTCGATGATCGATATTTCGGAACGGAAGAGAATGGAAGAGCGGCTGCGCCAGGCCAAGGAAGTGGCTGAGTTGGGAACCCGCGCGAAATCCCTGTTTTTGGCGAATATGAGCCATGAGATCCGCACGCCGTTGAATGCCATTATCGGTATGGTGAATTTGCTGCGCGATACGCACCTTGACACAGAGCAGGTAGATTTTGTGGAAACGATCCGCACCAGCGGTGACTCGCTGCTGACGGTGATCAATGACATCCTGGACTTTTCGAAAATTGAAGCTGGACGGATGGAGATGGAGAACGAGCCGTTCAGCATCCGCACTTGCGTGGAAGAGTCGCTGGATATTATCGCTTCCAAGGCCCAGCATAAGCCGATTGACCTGATCTACAATATTGATGATGATGTGCCGGCCACCATTTTGGGGGATGTGGTGCGCTTGCGGCAGGTACTGGTCAATTTGTTGACCAATGCGGTCAAGTTTACGGAAGAAGGGGAAGTGTTTGTTGCCGTGAACAGCAAAGAGCTTTCCAGGTACAAATATGAGATTCATTTTGCGGTGCAGGATACCGGGATTGGTATTCCGCCTGAGCGGATGGACCGCCTGTTCAGAACTTTTTCACAGATTGACAGCTCAACCACTCGTAAATACGGCGGTTCGGGGCTGGGCCTGGCAATCAGCAGCCGCCTGGTGGAGATGATGGGCGGAAAGATTTGGGCCGAAAGTGAGGTTGGCAAGGGTTCCACCTTCCACTTCACCGTTGCCGCAACTGTGGCCCATGTGCGTCCGTCTTCACGGCCATCAGCCGATGAGGCCGTTTTTAAGGGCAAACACGCCTTGATCGTTGACGATAATGCTACCAACCGGTTTGTGCTTTCGAGGCAGCTTCAATCCTGGGGGTTGATCCCGGTGAGTGCAGAATCGGGAGAGGCAGCGCTGGCATTGCTGGAAAAGGATCAAAAATGCGATGTACTTGTGCTGGATATGCAGATGCCGGGCATGGATGGATTGGAACTGGCTGGCGAGATTCGCAAGCTGCCATCCTTCAAAAATGTGCCGATCATTATTTTGACGTCATTGACTTATTATCAAAATGCACGTTCACAGGATAAATTGTTCGCTTATTTGACCAAGCCGGTAAAATCGGCACAATTGCATGATGTTTTGCTGGGATTGATGGGACCGAAGCTCGAGCCAATGACCGTCAAGCCAATCACGATCAGCCAATCGATTGATTCTCAGTTTGCCGAGCAATACCCGCTGCGTCTTCTGGCAGCAGAGGATAATCCGGTCAATCAAAAAGTACTGCTCTATATTCTTGAGCGTTTGGGATATGAAGCCGAGATCGTTGAAAATGGGGTTGAGGTGCTGCAGGCGCTGGAAGAGAAAGAATATGATGTGGTGCTGATGGACATTCAGATGCCGGAAATGGACGGCCTGGAAGCCACAGAACGAATCCGCGCTGCTGAACCAGGTTATCCTGACCTGCGCATCATTGCGATGACGGCGTATGCCTTCCAGGAAGATGCCGAGCGCTGCATTGCAGCCGGGATGGATGATTACATCAGTAAGCCCATCCAGATTGAGGCATTGATGTCGGCCCTCAGTCAGCGCCCGTATATTGCTGTTCCTGAACAGCGGCAGGAGCTGATGCCAAAGACGGGCAGCCTGGTGCTGGAGACGGAAAAGGTACAGGAACTGATGGATCGCTATGGTTCCGGCGCCAACCGCTTGATCGAGGTATTCCTCACGACGGCGCCGGTGCAGATTGAGGAAATGCACAAGGCCGTTCAGGACAATGATTTGTCAGCCTTGATGCGGGTTTCCCATGCGCTCAAATCGAGCAGTGCCATCTTTGGCGCACATTTGATGACCGCCCTTTGCCGGCGGATTGAGATGAAGTGTGTGGCCGGCCAGATGAGTACCCTGGCGGATATTGAACAGGTCAAGACCGAGTTCAATACGGTGCGGCAGGTGCTGGAGCAGTAGCGAAAAGAGGACGGGAGCAGCTGCAGGGACAGGGATTAATCTGTCCCTGCTTTTGGTTTTAGACAGCATTCCTTATGCTACAATAGAAACAGACAGAAATCTCTTAATTCATTTCAGGTACAACTATGACCGCAGAAGCAAAAATTCGACCTTCTCCGATTGCAGGAATCTGGTATCCGGCAGATGCAGCCAAACTGGCCGGGCAGATTGATGATTTTTTGCTGGGAGCAGCAGAATCAGAAAAACTGGAAGGGGAGCCGGTGGCGGTGATTGCGCCCCATGCCGGCTATCGATACTCCGGCCGTACGGCGGGGTATGCATTTCATACGGTGATTGGGCGCAGCTATGATCTGGTCGTGGTAGTTTCACCGCTGCATGGCTACCACCCGGCGGAGGTTTTGACCACCGGGCACCAGGCGTATGGTACACCGCTGGGTACAATGGAAGTGGATCAGGATGCCCTGAAAACATTGCAGTCATCTTATCAAGCGGCCACCGGCCTGGATGTGGCTGCGCTGTCCAATGACGGCGAACATTCCCTGGAAATTGAACTGCCTTTTTTACAGCGCGCACTGGATGGGGATTTTAAACTGCTGCCAGTGATGGTACGCAGTTTGTCGCCGCATGTATTAATCGGGCTGGGCAGAAGCCTGGCTGCGGTGGCGAAAGGTCGAAAAACCCTGCTGGTGGCAAGCACAGACCTTTCCCATTTCTACCCGGAGAAGACGGCCAGCACGCTGGATCGTGAGATGATGGCGCAGATGGAAGCATTTTCTCCTGAAGGGGTGCTTGAGGCCGAGCGCCGCGGCACAGGCTTTGCCTGCGGTGCAGGGCCGGTGGCAGCGGTGCTGTGGGCATCCCGTTTCCTGGGGGGCGACAGAGTAAAACTGCTGCATTACAGCACTTCAGCGGAGGAGACTGGCGACCGGCGATCTGTCGTCGGGTATGGCGCAGCGGTGGTGTTGAAGCAAGCATGAATCCTGGACGATTGGGTTTGTTTTTCCTGTTAATTGGAATGAATGGTTTTTTTGTCGGCATGGAGCTGGCCGTGGTTGCTTCGCGCCGCGGGCGGCTGGATGACGGCGGTGAGGAACCCCGTTCCTGGTCAGGACGCCTGCTGGGCAGTTGGCTGGAGGATCCACAGGCGCGCGGCCGCATGCTGGCGGTTTCCCAGCTTGGCGTGGTGCTGAGTACCCTTACCCTGGGCGTATTGGGCGTGCAATCGCTGGCGGATGGGCTGCTTCCGCTGCTGGAACGGATTCCCCTGAGCGGTTTCTGGATATTCCTGGCACAGGTTTGGCCGGGTCTGGCGACCATTCTGGCTTTACTGGTGGTGACCGGGCTGTATGTGGTGCTGGCCCAGCAGCTGCCCGGCGCAGTGGTGCTTAAGAACCCGGAACGCTTTGCGGTTTCCGGGGCAGGACTGATGCAGGTGTTTGGCTTTGTGCTGGGGGGACTGTCCACTGTGCTGGAATGGCTGACGCGATTGTTATTACGTCTGGCAGGCCTGCCGACGAACACTTCGCATAGCTTTGTATATTCTCTGGATGAGATCCGCCAAATGGTGACCGGCCCGGAAACGGAAGGGGTGATTGAAGAACCGGAGCGCGAGATGCTGGAGGCCGTGCTGGATTTCAGCGACCTGGTCGTGCGTCAGGTGAGCACCCCGCGTACCGAAATCATCGCTGTACCGGTGGATATGAAGATTGAAGAGGCGCTGCGGGTATCTGTGGAACATGCTGTTACCAAGCTGCCGGTGTATGAAGATGATCTGGATGAGATCATCGGTGTGGTGCATTTGCATGACCTGGTGCGGGCGTTTCAGGAAGGGCAGGCCCAGGAAGTGACATTGAAAGACCTGTCGCGTGAGCCTTTCTTTGTGCCGGATTCCCTTTCGGTGCGTAATTTGCTGCACCAGTTCCGCGCCAAGCGTGTGCATATCGCCATTGTGCTGGACGAGTTTGGCGGCACGTCGGGTCTGATCACCCTGGAAGATCTAATGGAAGAGATTGTGGGGGACGTGCAGGGGCCGTTTGATGAGGGCACTTCTGAGATTGAAAAACTGCCGGACGGGTCCTATTTGCTGGACGGCCTGCTGCTGATTGAAGACGTGAATGACTATTTTGAGCTGTCCCTGGCTGATCCCAATTATGACACCATTGCCGGGTATATGATGGGACGCTTGGACCGCATTCCCCAGTTGGGGGATAAGGTGGAAGACCGCGAACAGCGGGTGCAGATCCGCGTGGAAGAAATGGATGGCAAGCGTATTGAGCGCCTGTCTCTCATACGGTTGGCAGGATGAAATATATTCACGCGGCAGTCAACCAACGCGGCGTGCAGGATGTCTTTGATTATCATCTGCCAGAGGAACTGGCGGGGCAGGTCTTGCCGGGGATGCTGGTGGTGGTGCCGTTTGGCACGCGGCGGGTACAGGCCGTGGTGCTGGAACTGGCTGAAACGACAGACGTGCCGCAGACCAAAGCGGTGGAGTCTGTGCTGGACCCCATTCCGGTGGTGACCGCAGCGCAGATTGACCTGGCGCGCGACCTGGCTGATGAAACCCTGTCGCCGATTTCGGCCTGTCTGGAATTGATGCTGCCGCCGGGGGTGAAAAAGCAGGCGGACACGCTGTATCATTTGTTACCAGAAAAAGAAGATGAAACCGAGCGCCCGTTGAGCGATTTTCAGCAGCGCATCCTCGCCCTGCTGGAAAAACGCGGCGATCTGCGTGGGCGCCAGTTGGCGGCGGCTTTTCCGCACCAGAACTGGAAATCCGCGGTGGGGGCATTGATGCGGCGCGGCCGGGTGCAGGCACGCCCTGTGCTGGCCGCTCCTACGGCGCGCGCCAAAATGGTGCGCACAGCGCAGTTGGCGGTTTCACCGCAGCAGGTGCTGGCCGGGATGGACAACCTGGGCAGGGGAAAAGCCGGCGAGCGGCGCCAGGCGATCCTGCGCTTTTTACTCGATGAGCTGGTGCCGGTAAATGTCTCGTGGACGTATGCTGCCAGCGGGGGCAATTTGCAGGATCTACGCCGTTTGGCAGCGCTGGGGTTGGTGACCCTGGGCGAGACGGAGGAAATCCGCGATCCAACCGAAAATCTGGTCTGGCAGCCAGCGGAGCCGCCAACGCTGACCGCGGAACAGCGGGCGGTGTGGGAACAGGTGGCGGGCAGGCTGGCGCAGTCCGGGCAAGGCGAGAAGGTGCCGCCGGTGCTGCTGCATGGCGTGACCGGCTCCGGCAAGACGGAGATCTATATGCGCGCCGCAGCGGAAGTGGTGGCGCAGGGACGGCAGGCGCTGATCCTCGTGCCGGAAATCTCGCTGACCCCGCAGACGGTGCGGCGGTTTTTGTCGCGCTTTCCGGGGCAGGTGGGGGTGATCCACTCCAGGCTGTCGGAAGGAGAGCGCTATGATACCTGGCGGCGGGCGCGGGCCGGTGAGCTGCCGGTGATCGTGGGGCCGCGTTCGGCCTTGTTCACCCCGCTGCCGGATGTGGGGCTGGTGGTGGTGGATGAGTTTCATGATGGCTCGTATTATCAGCGGGACGGTTTGCTGAGTTACCATACAGTGCAGGCCGCATTAATCTATGCGAAATACACCGGCGCCGTGACCATTCTTGGTTCGGCCACGCCGGACGTGGCCCTGCTGCACCGCGCCGAGCTTGAAGGCTGGGACGTGCTGCACATGCCGGTGCGTATCCTGGCGCATATCCAATCGGTAGAAAGCCAGATGCGCGTGCTGGGCATGGCTATGCCGGAACTATCCGCCAGCGGCGAAACGGCTGTGCTGCCCCTGCCCCTGGTGGATGTGGTCGATATGCGCCAGGAGTTGAAGGCGGGCAATCTGTCGATCTTCAGCCGCAATTTGCAGACCTCGCTGGCCGAGGTGCTGGCGAAGAAACAGCAGGCGATCCTGTTCCTCAACCGGCGCGGCAGCGACACGTACGTCTTCTGCCGCGACTGCGGGTTTGCGCTCAAATGTCCGCGCTGTGATATGCCTCTGGTACACCACCGCAGCACCGGCGGTCTGAGCTGCCATACCTGCGGGTACCAGCGCCAGATGCCGAAAGTGTGCCCGCAGTGCGGGTCGAAACGTATCAAAGGCTTTGGCACGGGCACGGAGAAGGTGGAGACGGAAGTGCTCAAGCTGTTTCCGCAAGCACGGGTCGTGCGCTGGGATGCCGAGACGGCGCGCACAAAAGGTGCACATGATTTGATCCTCTCCCATTTCCTCAATCACCGCGCCGATATTCTGGTGGGCACGCAGATGATTGCCAAGGGGCTTGACCTGCCGTTGGTGACCCTGGTGGGTGTGGTGCTGGCGGACGTGGGGCTGAACTTCCCTGATTTCAGAGCCAGCGAACGCAGCTTCCAACTGCTTACGCAGGTGGCGGGGCGTGCAGGGCGCAGCCCGTTAGGAGGCAAGGCGGTCTTGCAGACCTTCCAGCCAGGGCATTATGTGATCCAGACGGCGGCCGAGCATGATTTTGAGGGGTTTTATCAGCGGGAGCTGGCTTACCGGCAGCAGTTGGGCTATCCGCCATTTACGCGCCTTGCCCGGCTGGAGTACCGCCACCGGCAGGCGGGTGAGGCGGAGGCTGCTGCACGGCGTCTGGCGGGGCAATTGCAAGGCTGGATTGCGAAGGAAGAGCGGCGGGCGACGAGCCTGATCGGGCCGGTGCCGTGCTTTTTCAGCCGCGTGCGCGGGGAATACCGCTGGCAGATCGTGGTGCGCGGGCCCGACCCGGCGGGGTTATTACGGGGGAAGGATCTGCGTGACTGGCGGGTTGAGGTTGATCCGGTGAGTTTGTTGTAGCATACGCGCAGGGGCGATCAGTGTCCAATGTTTTGTTGGATTACAAATCGCCCCTTGTAAGGGCGGATGGCGTCCGTCCACCACCTCCGTTTGTAATTGACATACGGATAAATTGGAAAATGAAATCGCTTCCTAACGCAGTGGCGGACAGGTCAGAGACCTGTCCCTACAAAAAATTCGCATGGAATCAAACCAAAGATAAGTCAAATCCGCATATCGCGCAGGAGCGATCCGCGTCCAATGCTTTGTTGGATGGCAAATCGCCCCTTCTACGGGTAATTCCTTATCCAGGAGCGGGAATTCCCCATTGTGAGGGGGCGGCAGGTTTGTTATCCTGTAGCTACGCAATTCAAAATTTTAAGAAAAAGCAAAGGAGAAAATGATGATTAACATTTTAGTTTGGATTATTGTAGGTGCATTGGCAGGCTGGATCGCCAGCAAGATCATGCGGCGGGACGCCCAGATGGGTGCGGTTGCCAATATTGTTGTCGGTATTGTCGGGGCCTTAATCGGTGGTTTTATTATGAATGCGATTGGTGCCAGCGGTTTCACAGGTTTCAATCTCTACAGTTTGCTGGTCGCAATCGGCGGCGCAGTCGTTCTCTTGTTCCTGATCGGGCTTGTCCGCCGGTAAAACTTACTTTCAAATTCTGTCTTGATTTTATTGTGCACGCTTGGGCGAACGCCATTCCCACGCTGCGAAAGAAAAAACTCCCGCAATATTGCGGGAGTTTATGTTTGAAATCAAATCTGCTTTACGGCAGCACGTACCACGGATTAATGAAGCCGCCGTTGTAGCGCACTTCAAAGTGAAGATGGGGCCCGGTGGAGTTGCCGGTGCTGCCGGCGTTGCCAATCATTTGGCCGCGGCTGACACTTTGTCCACAATATACCAGGGTGTTGTTAAGGTGGGCATACAGGGTGTGATAGCCGTTACCGTGGTCGATCATGATCATGATGCCGTAACCGCCGCCGATGGAACCGGAGTAGACCACGGTGCCGCTGTCAGCAGCATAGATGGGGGCGGTGCTGGCGGTGGCAATGTCGATGCCCAGATGGCCGGACCAGTAGTCATTCCCCGAAAGGTAATGATTGTCCGCGGGCCACACAAAGGCACCGCTTCCCATAGCGCCGCCGCCGGAAAGCGTACATGCGCCCGGGCCGGCAATGGATTGCGATGCGCCGGAATTGGCAGCCCAAATGGTGGGCACCAACCATTGACGAAATTCCCGGTGGCCGCCGGGGATCATCACGTAGCTTTCCGGTTCGATGACCGGTTCGGTCAGGTCAAGTTTGTTGCCGGGAAAGTTGAGAATATCCTGCGGGTCGGCATCAAATTCATCAGCGACGGACTCAATCGTGTCGCCTTCCTGCCATTGATAATAGACGCCATCCACTGGCGGGATGACAAGAGTCATGCCGACTGAGATCATGTCGGGATTATCGTTCAGCTGGTCGTAATTGGCCCACAGGACAGTTTCCGGGGTGATATTGTATTTGTTGGCCACACCAAAGATGGCGTCGCCGGTGTCAATCGTATATTCCAGCACGCCTGTGCGCAGACGGTTGGGGATGATGGTGTGGGTATCAATTTCCCTGGTGATGGCGTTGACCGGCTGGTTAACGTCAAGATAGGGAAGGGGAGCGGGTTCTGCTGCTGCCTCTACCGCGATGGTGGGGATGGCGGTGGGGGTAGCTGCAGGAGCAATGGCTTCAACGATGGTGGTGCGGGTTACCAGTAAAAATACCATTAGGGCCATCATGGCGATGGCTGCTCCCCATGCTGCAATGGGCGCCCATTTGCTTGCGGCGCGTTCTTGAGGAGATGAATTCGTGTTCACATAGCCTCCGTTAATCCTTCCAGAAATTCCATATTGGTTTTGGTTCGGTGTAATCGCTGCAGAATGGCTTCGGTGGCAACAGAGCTGTCCATGCCAGCGCCATTCGGCTGTGGGGAAATCATTTGAATGTACATACGGCGCATTAACCATACGCGCTGCAAAATGTCCGGCCCGAGCAAGAGATCTTCGCGACGGGTGGACGAACGTTCCAGGTCAATGGCGGGGAAGATGCGCCGTTCTTCCAGGCGGCGGGAGAGGTGCATTTCCATGTTGCCGGTGCCCTTGAATTCTTCAAAGACGACATCATCCAGGCGTGAGCCGGTGTCCACCAGGGCGGTGGCGATGATGGTCAGGGAGCCGCCTTCTTCCAGGTTGCGGGCTGCGCCAAAGAAGCGCTTGGGCGGGTAGAGTGCTGAGGGGTCCATGCCGCCGGACAGGGTGCGCCCGGAGGGGTTGACCACCAGGTTGTAGGCGCGTGCCAGGCGGGTGAGGGAGTCCATCAGGATGACCACATCGCGGCCAGTTTCTACCAGGCGTTTGGCACGTTCCAGGGTGATCTCGGCGGCGCGCACGTGAGAGGAAACCGGTTCGTCAAAGGTGGAGGCGACGACTTCGGCATCCACCGAGCGATCCATATCGGTCACTTCTTCAGGGCGCTCACCGATCAGGGAGATGATCAGATGTACTTCGGGGTTTTTCAGGGCAATCGCGTTGGCGATTTCTTTAAGAATGGTCGTTTTACCGGCCTTGGGCGGTGAAACGATCATTCCGCGCTGGCCGCGGCCAATCGGGGCGATCAAATTGATCACCCGGGTGGAAAGGATGTTCGGATCCGTTTCCAGGTCAAAGCGCTTGTCGGGGAAGATAGGGGTCAGTTGTTCAAATTTTGGGCGCTTGCGGGCTTCTTCGGGGGACACACAGTTGATTGATTCGACTTTGACCAGGCCGTAATGCCGTTCGGTGTCCCGCGGAGGGCGCACATGACCGATGACCATGTCGCCGTTGCGCAGGGCATGGCGGCGCAGCTGTGCCTGAGAGACATACACGTCTTCTGAACTGATCTTGTAATTGGAGCGCAGGAAACCAATGCCTTCGTTCATAATCTCCAGGATGCCGCCGCGAATTTCGAGGCCTTCGTTGGCTGCTTCGGTCTGGCGAATTTTGACCAGCAGGGCTTCTTTTTTTAGCAGATTGGCGCGGGGGATATCCAGGTCTTTTCCTATTTTTCGCAATTCTGCAAGGGGTTTTGTTTCAAGTTCAAGTATGTCCATATTTTTCTCTTTTTGAGGGGTGGTTTGTGGTCAATGGTTGACACGTGTTGGAAATTCCAGCACGCGCAGATATTAAGGGAAGGTATTTATAGCGTTTATAAACATTCAGGAAACATCAGGGGTATTGGCTTGCCTGTTCCCACCTGTTGACAGGCTTTGCCATTCTCGCTTGGTGTAAAATTCTGTGTGAATTAATAAAAAAATTATAGCATGCATATAGTAAACGTGCAAGTCAGGGAAAAGGTAATTGAAGGCCCTCACAACTGGGAAACAGGGAAGATTGTGGCTTTTATTGCTCTGCGAAGCTGCAAAAAAAGTATCCCTCTGATGTTTTGGCGAGAGTTTGGCAAATTTCTATCCGGAAGAAAAATTTTCTAAGGATAAGGTACAATGTATCTCACGAAATAAAAAGCAGGCGATTGGGTGACAGATTGACTTACGGATGTAAACCCTGTGTTTGTATAGAGCAAGCGATCTGGTGCCGATGGCATATGATGGAGGCAATCCAGTATGAAACAAATTTGGTCTCCCTGGCGGATGGAGTATATCATGGAGCATTCATCCATACGTGAATGTATCTTTTGCCAGGCGATTCGTCAGGCAGATGATGCGGCCAGTTTGATCCTGTTTCGCGGTGAGCGCGCTTTTGTGATGCTGAATCTTTACCCCTATACCAGCGGGCATTTGCTGATTGTTCCTTATGACCATTTTGGCTCGATCACGCAGTTGGAACCGGCTACGCGGGCGGAGTTGATGGAGTTGATCAGTAAGGCCGAGCAGGTAGTGAGTGGCGAGTATCACCCTGAAGGATTCAATTTTGGAGCGAATATTGGCGATGTGGCCGGGGCCGGCGTGCCGGATCATGTGCATTTTCATGTTGTGCCGCGCTGGGCAGCAGACGCCAATTTTATGACGTCGGTGGCGGATACGCGCGTGCTGCCGGAGAATTTGGGGCAGACGTACAAGCGGCTGAAGCAGCGTTGGGATGGGTTCAAGTCGGGGGAGTGAGATATTAAATGATGGTGATTTCAATTTAATTCTTCAGCAGCTCATCGAGGATGCTTCGGGCAATTTGCGGGTCAGCTTTGCCGCGCATTTCGCGCATCACCTGGCCGACAAACCAGCCGATGAGGGAGTCCTTGCCGCCGCGGAAGCTTTCCACTTCGGCAGGGTTATTGGCGATGATTTTCTGGCAGACTTCACGGATGGCGGAATCATCGCTGACCTGGCCCAGGCCTTCGGTTTTGACGATCTCGGCCGGCGGCTTGCCGCTTTGCTCGACTTTGGTGAGCAGTTTCTTGCCGGTAGCGTTGTTGATCGTTTTGGCGTCCACCAGCTTGAGGATCTCCGCCAGGTGTTCGGGACGCAGCCGCAGCTGCCCGGCGGGGATGCCGGCATCGTTGAGCATGCGCATGACGTCATTCATCAGCCAGTTGGAGACCTGCTTGGGGTCACCGCCATAGGCTGTGACGGCAGCTTCGAAATATTCCGACAGGCTGCGCTCGCTGGTCAGCACTTCGGCGTCATATTCGGGCAGGCCGTAGTCATCCATGAAGCGCTGGCGGCGGGCGATGGGCAGCTCGGGGAAGTCAGCCAGAATGCGGGCTTTCCAGGCGTCTTCAAGGTGCAGGGGCAGCAGGTCAGGTTCGCGGAAATAGCGGTAATCGGCTTCGGTTTCCTTGGAGCGCATCTTTTGCAAGGTTTTGCGGTTATCGTCCCAGTCGAGGGTCCAGGCTTTGATCTCGCCGCCGGATTCGACTTCGCGGATCTGACGTTCCGTCTCGAAGAGAATGGCAGAGCGCACGGCGTCAATTGAGTTGACGTTCTTGATCTCGGTTTTGGTATTGAGTTTGGTGCTGCCTTTGGGGCGAATGGAGACATTGGCATCACAGCGCAGGTGGCCTTTTTCCATATCCGCTTCGGAGATGCCCAGCCAGCGCAACAGCTGGCGCAGACGGGTCAGGTATTGGGCGGCTTCCTCTGCCGAGCGGATGTCAGGGTTGGTGACCATTTCCACCAGGGGGACGCCGCAGCGGTTGAAGTCAATATAGCGTTTGCCCTTTTCATTTCTGGTTTTACCGGCGTCTTCTTCCAGATGCAGTTTGTGGATGGTCACACGGCGGGTGTGACCTTCCGGCATGGGCAGGTCGAGATAGCCGCCGACCGCGATCGGGCGGTCATACTGGGTGATCTGGTAGCCTTTGGGCAGGTCGGGGTAGAAGTAATTCTTGCGGTCAAAGAAAGACAGCGCCTGCGGTTCGGCGTTCATTGCCGCAGCCAGGAGGACCGCCTTCTCGACAGCGGTTTCGTTGGGTACGGGCAGTACGCCAGGCAGGCCGGAACACACCGGGCAGATATTGGTGTTGGGGGGCTGTTCCCAGGAATCCGCCTTGCAGGAACAGAAAATCTTGGTTTTGGTGTTGAGCTGGATGTGGGTTTCCAGACCAATGACGACTTCGTATTCGGTCATGTGCCTTCTCTTTTTGTATGGTTTGTTTGTTGTACAGAGGAATTATACTGCATGTGAGAAATATCGAATATGCGCTGTCAAATGCAGAAAAAATTGAATGTGAAGAAGACGGAATGAACAATCAGAAAATTTGCGTTAGAATAAGGCAAATCATTATTGTTTCAGAAAGAGGAGAATTATGACAGAGCAATCAAAAGTGTATTTCACCAATTTACGGGTACGACCGGGGATGAACTTGCTGCAAAAGCTGGAAAAGCTGATGCGCAAGGCGGGGATTGAACAAATTGATTTTAAGGAACAGTTTGTGGCGATCAAGATTCATTTCGGCGAGCCAGGTAATCTGGCGTATATCCGCCCGAATTATGCGGCGCAGGTAGTGCGGCTGGTGCGCGAGCTGGGCGGGCGTCCTTTTCTGACGGACGCCAACACGCTTTACACCGGGCGGCGGGCAAATGCGGTTGATCATCTGGAAAGCGCGATGGAGAATGGCTTCAACCGGATGGCGGTGGGCTGTGACGTGATCATCGCCGATGGCCTGAAGGGCACTGATTACCGTGAGGTGTTCATCAATCAAAAGCATTGCAAGACGGCCAAGATTGGGACGGCGATTGCGGATGCCGATATTGTCATTTCGATGAGCCATTTCAAAGGGCATGAGATGACCGGCTTTGGCGGGGCGTTGAAGAATCTGGGCATGGGCAGCGGGTCACGCGGCGGCAAGATGGAGATGCATTCAGCTTCCAAGCCGGTGATCGTATTGGAAAATTGCGTGGGCTGCCGGATGTGTGTGCGCAGCTGCCCGGAAGAGGCGATCACGATGAACGCGGACAAGAAGGCGGTCATCGATTATGCATTGTGCATAGGCTGCGGCCAGTGTGTGGCGGTATGCCAGTATGATTCGGCGCAGGTCAAGTGGGATGCAGCGGCGGACAGCGCCTCGGAGAAAATTGCTGAGTATACGCTGGCGGTGATCCAGGGTAAGCCCAATTTTCATATCAATTTCATCATGAATGTTTCGCCGGACTGTGACTGCTGGAACAATAACGATCAGGCAATTGTCCAGGACCTGGGGATCATGGCTTCTTTTGATCCGGTGGCGCTGGACCGCGCTTCGGTGGATATGGTTAATCAGACTACGGCGCTGCCGGGCAGCCGCCTGGAGGAGAAAGGCTTTCAGGAAGGCGAAGACAAGTTTGGCGCGCTGCACGGAGATGTGCGCTGGTCGGCCGGGCTGGACTATGCAGAGGAGATTGGCCTGGGGACGCAGAATTATGAATTGATTGAGGTTTGAGTTTGATTTTTCTGTAGTAGGGGCGTTTTGCAAAACGCCCCTACACTGTGGGGTACAAAAATATGGCAGGGGTTATTTAAACAGGAGACTGATGCGTTCGTCAGTTTTTCCAGGGGGCGGCTGTGCTGCCGGCGGTGGGTTCGAGGATGCCGGCCTTTCCAAGGGGTGGTTAGTAGAGAACCGAACCTTGGAAAGGTTGGATTGCTATTCGGACAGATTGCAAAATCTGTAGGGTTGGGGTCAAGTAGTTCGCGAGGCACACCTTTTCAAGGCTGAAGTGAACGATCTGAAACGTGAAAAATTTAATATAGCGTTCTAAACGTGCTTTCTGGGTTTTCTTTATATCCTGTTGTACAAATTCCCTGTATTCTTCTGGCGAGAAATACTCTTGTGTGAAATTCTTGTTGAACATTGTTCCGTTTCGTATTCCAATCCATTCTTGAAAATTGCTAAATTCCCATTCTTCTGGTGCTGTCACGAGCCTGGTTTTGACCGGGTTTAGATGGATGTAGCGTGCGACGAGCATAACATACTCATCCGAATCCACTACTTTGGCTTTCGCTCCGCGTTCAAAAAGTTGACCTTTTCGGCCAGTTTCCTTGTTGTACGCTTGAACATAGGAATTGCATAAAGTTTGCAAAAAGCGGGTTGGATTTCCATCTTCCTCGTTTCGAATCAGAAAATGATAATGGTTGGGCATCAGGCACCAGGCAAGTAGAGAGATATGGTGTTGCTGACAGTATCGTTTTGTCTTTTGAAGGAAGAAGATGTAGTGGCGGCGGGTTTGGAAGATGGGTTGGTGGTTGACGCCGCGATTGTAGATGTGATAGTAGTGGTTTGCCAAGTATTTCATTTTTAATCCTTTGGTGCTGAGGATTAAATTGTATATGAAATTGGTCTTTTAGGGGGTGAAAAAACAGCCTTGAAAAGGGCCGGGAGGCCAGACTGTGAGGGTCTTGGGGGCGGCTGTGCTGGCCGGTGGGGGGTTCGGGGATGCCAACCTTTCCAAGGGGTGGTAGGCGGTGAGGCGGGAGCCTTGCAAAGGGTGGCTTGCAGGAGACGGGATAAGTGGAGGACTGTTTATGCTGGAGGACTTATGAGTACGCCAGCCTTTCCAAGGGTTGAGTTATGGTGTGGACAGCGCTGCAAAATCGGCGGTGACGTAGACATCGTAAGCTGCATCCTGTGCATAGACAACACCGAGGCCGAGGGCAGTGAAAGATGGATGCAGAATGATGCTGCGGTGCACGTTGCTGCCCATCCAGATGTGATAAGCCTGATAGGGGTCGCCGCCGGCATAGATGGTTTCGCCGCCGTTGGTGAAGGATAGCCCCTGTTCGGTGAGGCGGGCGTTGAAACCGCGGCCGTCGCAGCTGAGATGGGCGAAGAAATCGTGTGCCGCCATGTCTGCGCTGTGCAGGGTGGCGGCAGTGTCCAGGGCGGCGTTGCGTACAGCGGGTGGCAGCCCGTTCTGACTGCGGGCCAGGTTGAGCAGGTCAAACAGGGTATTCTCGTATTCCCCGACGGTGAACTGCCGGCCGCCGGCATCCTGGGGAATGGGGGTGGGGGTGGGCGGCGCGTCGGCCAGGGGCACGGCGGCCGGGTCGCCGCGAAAGACGTCCACCAGCGGACCCCACAGCCAACAGGGGTCAGAACCGTCCGGCGGCAGGATCAGCCACCAGGTGCGCTCCGGGCTGACGCCCAGCAGGGCGGTTTCGGTGCCGGGCGGCAGGCTGCGGCTGACCAGAAAGTCAGTGGAAGGCCCCTGACGGCAGTTGATCGTGTCGAGGATGCGTCCCCAGGCGGCCGGTGTGGGGGTGAGTATTGGACTGACGGTTGCAGTGTGTGTGGGGGTTGGCAAGGGCCGGGTGGGGGAAAGTGTGGCGATGGCGGTAATCGCGGGGAGCGCGGCGGGGCTGGCAGGCAGCGCGGCGGGTGGTGGAGCTGTTAATGTGGGGGGAATGGATTGTCCGGTGCAGGCACTGAGCAAGAAGATCAATCCGAGTATGCCAAAAATGCGCAAATATCGCAGCATTGTCTTATGTTCTCAGCAGGCATTCCAGCGGCACCCAGCCCTGCTGGTGGTTGATGTTGATGCACCAGGCCCAGCCGTTAATATGTTCATAAGCGGTGAGCAGTTCATCCACCTGCACGCTGAGTTCGAGGGGGTTGTAGTCACGCAGCATCACGGCCTGATCATTGGATTGCTGAAGATAGACGTCCGGCACCCAGCGGGAATCGCCGCTGGCGGCGGTGCACCAGATCCAGCCGGGCCAGTCGGTCTCGCGAGGGCTGATGGTGAGTACCTGGCCCCTGGTGAAGATGAGCGGGTCAGGGTAGGCGGAGCGGTAGGGTTTAACGACGCGGTAGGGAGTGGAGGGATTCATAATATCCAAGAGTTTTATTGCGAAGGAAAGTATATCAATCCGTATCCTGAGCTTGTCGAAGGGTACGGGACAGCGAACTTCGACCGCTTCGGCTTACCCATTCGGGTATGATATCGACAAGCTCAGCCTGCGCTACAAGTTTTGCAATGACGGATGTTAATGCAATACCTGCGGTTTGACCTGCCGCCAGGCTTCTTCGGCGGTGGCGATTTCGTAGGCACGGCCAATGCGCAGCAGGCTGGCTTCAGAGAAGTCCGGGCCGAGGAGCTGCACGCCGATGGGCAGGCCGTGTGCGTCGAATCCGGCGGGGATGGAAATGGCGGGAACGCCGGCGTGGTTGGCGGGCACGGTAAACTGGTCAGCATACTGCATGAGCACCGAGTCGCCATACACGTCACCAATGGGGAAGGCCGTGGTGGGGGTGGTGGGGGTCAGGAGAGCATCCACCTGATACTTGCCGCTTTTGTCAAATGCCTGTTCAAAGTCACGGCGGATCATGGCGCGCACTTTGAGGGCGCGCTGATAATATTGCGCGCTGAATTGGGCGGCGCTGACGTACATGCCCATCAGGATGCGCAGCTTGGGCTGGAGACCGAAGCCCTCCCCGCGGGAGGCGCGGTACATTTTATCCAGATCGTTCAGTTTTCCTGGCGTGCGGTAGCCGTATTTGACCCCGTCAAAGCGGTTCAGGTTGGAAGCAGCTTCCACACGGCTGATAACAAAATATACCGAGACGCCGTAGCGGCTGTTCGGCATGGGCACGTCATCCACAATGACAGCCCCCAGAGATTCCAGCAGGGCTGCGGTCTGGCGCACACGGGCTTCCATTTCTTGCGGCAGGGCTTGCAGATGATATTCACCGGTTTGCGGATCGGGAATCGAAATCTGGAAATAATCCGGGGAGAGGCCAATGCGCATGCCTTTGACCCCGGCTTCCAGTTTTTCGAGGAAGTTTTCGGGCGGCAGTACTGCGGCGGTGTTGTCGCGGTGATCAGGGCCGGAAATGACGTTGAGCATCATGGCGGTGTCGGTGATGTTGCGGGCGATGGGGCCGGGGCAGTCCAGCGAGGAGCCAAAGGCGATCAGGCCATAACGGGAGACGCGCCCGTAGGTGGGCTTGAGGCCGACCGTGCCGCAGAACGCGGCCGGCTGACGGATGGAGCCAGCGGTGTCGGTGCCGATAGACAGGGCTGCTTCACCGGCGGCGACGGAAACGGCGGAACCGCCGGAGGAACCGCCGGGTACGCGGCTGGTGTCCCAGGGATTGCGGCTGGCAGGCTGGAAGGCAGAGGACTCGGTGGAAGAGCCGTAGGCAAATTCATCGAGGTTGACCTTGCCGAGCATGATTGCGCCGGCGGCTTCCATGCGTGCCACGGGGGTGGCGGTGTAGGGTGCGGTAAAATTCGCCAGGATTTTCGAGGCGGCAGTGGAGGACGTGCCCTGGACACAGTAGATGTCTTTGACGGTGAAAGGCACACCGGCCAGGGGGCCGGGATCTTCGCCTTGGGCGAGTTTATGGTCTACCGCTTCGGCCTGCTGGCGGGCGCGGTCTTCGGTGAGGGTGATGAAGGCGTGCAGGGTCTGCTCGTCTTGGGGGGTGATGTCGCCGGCGTCCAGCGAACCCGGGCGGCCGTCCACAGCGTGGATGCGTTTCAGGGAGGCATTCAGGATCTCGACAGCCGAAACTTCGCGCTGGCGCAGTTTTTGGGTCAGTTCATGGGCAGAAAGGTCATTAAGCTGCATGGGGTTCATCCAGATCAGTGTGGGGAATGTCAGGAACGATGATGAAGCCGGCGTCGGTCTGCGGCACCTGGGCGATGATCGCTTCGGGGTTTTCGCCGGGCAGCCACTCATCCTTGCGCATGGCAGGGCTGGTGGCGGCCGTGTAGGATATACCATGGGCGGTGAGGGGCAGGTCTTCGTCCAGGGGAATGGCGGCCAGTTCATTGACTGCGTCAAGCTGATGATTCAGCTCGCGGCGCAGGTAGGCGGCTTCATCTTCGCTTAAGGCCAGTGCAGCCAGTTCTACAAGATGATCAAAGGTTTCGATTGAGATTTTTTCGGTCATGGGTGCCGTCCGTCAGTAATTGGGATGGATGTGTCTTGAGACGAAATAGTTATACCATAATTGGGGGGCAGGTAATCAGTGAATCAGGCAATCAGGAAAAACCGCCCATGCGTGATGGGTGGTGGGAACGATCTTATTTAATGGCTTCAGTCGTTACGGTGAAGTTTATGGATACTTGGGCGTATATGTTGGTAAGGGTTTAAGGGTGGGATAGGGAGTATAGGTCGGCAGCGGGGTGATGGTGGGCGTATTGGTGATAGTGGGGGTATTGGTGGGGGTATTGGTATTGGTAGGGGTGTTGGTAAAGGTGGACAGCACCAACACGGTGGCGCTGGCCGGCACGGTCTGTGAGGGGCGCAGGGTGGCACGTGTGGCTTCCCGGATGCCCGAAATATTGGCATCAAGCGTAGCGGTCCAGGTGGCTGGCAGGCGCCTCAAGGTTGGCGTGGCAGTGGGAATGTCGACCGTGGGAACCATGGTGGGCGGCGGGAAGGGGTTAAAGGGGATTTGCGGATTGATGAAGACCTGGGCAAAGACGATGATCAGACCAACCGCAACAAAAAGCACAAGAATGGTCATGATGTCCCATATCGTGATTTTCCTCATGGTCTGGACTCCCTTTAAATAATAAGATTGCAACTACACATCAAGTATATACGAAATATTTGGTTAAGCATAGTGATGCAGGAAGGGTGCCAGGTGAGGTGAAGGCTCTCATCCCCGGCTTACCCTCAATCCCCGGCCTGGCCTATTGGTCGCACGACGTTCTCCCAGTTGTGAGAGAAGAAGTGATTGTGGCGATACAAGTATGTGAGGATACTCGTTGAAACAGAACCACCATCGGTAGTGGATGGTGGTGATTGGGGCGGTCAGGTTTGTCAGAGGAAGCTGGCAGGATATTTCATCAATAAAGAAGCCGGTTCAAGGCAACACATATCCCGGGCCGAGGCGGTTGGTGCTGATCGCTGCGTCATCGATATAAATGGAGGACAGGCTGGGGAGGATGTTGTCGGTGTAGTGATTGACGCTCCAGTAGACGGTGTTGTCTGATTCGGTGGTTTGCACGTCTGAGAGGTTGAAGATCTCGGTGCCATCCTGCCAGACGATGACCTGACCATTATTGCCCGTCCCTTTTTTGTAATAGGCTTCAATCTGGAACCACTGGTCGGTGGGCACGGTCTTGATATTCTGTCTGTAATCAATTTTGTCTCGCAGGTCCGGGCGATAGATCAATTGGAGATTTAATTGCCCGGTGCTTTTCTCGCGAATATCCAAAACATACATGGGTACGCTGTTGTCCGTGCTGCCATTGTAGGTGGATTTCCACTGCCAGACGTTCCACCAATCCTGGGGATGGGTTCCTGAGGGAATGTAGTACCAGGCAGAATAATAGTAGGCGTTGCCCGGCAGTTGATCCCAATAGAACAGGTAGGCGGCATAGCTGCCTGAATTGGAAAAGCCTGCGGTGTCAATGGTCAGCGAGACGGCATAGTTGCCGCCGTGGGTGGGTGAGGTGATCATGTTGTAATAAGCGCTTTTCCCCTGGGTGATGAAATCGCCGTGCTCCTGCCATTCGCGCAGGTCACCGTTTTCGTGGGTGGCTTTCCATACGATGGCGGCGGTGTCCGGCGGTGTCTCCTCGGTGGGTATGGCTGTGGGTTTGGCAGTGGGTATGGCTGTGGGTTTGGCAGTGGGTATGGCTGTGGGTTTGGCAGTGGGTATAGCAGTGGGTTGAGCAGAGGGAACCATGTGGGTTGACCTGGGGGTACTGGTCAACATGCCCGGCAAAAGGGTTTTGGTTTGGGTGGCGGAGCTGCCCGGCAGCCTGGTTGGGGCAGCAAAATTTGTCGGCAAAGCGGTGTTTGTTGCCAAAGGGATGTTCGTTTTCAGTGTAGTGGTGGTTGGCTGGGGGATGGCGGTGGAGCGTTCGGGGGGATTGGGCATGTTGGTGGGGGCGGCGGTGAGGGTGGAAAGCAGGGGCACAGTCGTGCTGGGCGGCGGTCCGGTTTGTGATGGCCGCAAGGTGGCGCGGGCAGCTTCCTGGGTGGTATGGGCACCTTGCATCGGGGGCGGAGTCCAGGTGGAAGGCAGGCTTTTCAGGGTAGGCGTGCTGGTGGGAATGCCTAGTGTGGGGATGATGGTGGGCGGGGGAAGGGGATTAAAGGCAACCTGTGGATTAATGAAAATCTGCGTAAAGACAATCAGCAGACCGACAGCACTGATTAATGCCAGGACGGTGAAAATGTCCCAAATTGTGAGTTTCTTCATGATACCATCTTCTTTTATACTGCTAAGTCAAGCTTTCTACCAATAAGTATGTGGATTATCGTGACAAATTCCTTTGTCAAAAATGAGTTTGCAAGCACGAGATATTCGCAGCTCAAAGTATAAATAAAATTATAACCGCACAGGATGAAAACCAGATGAGGATTTAAAGGATCGACAAATGCGGCTGATGCGTATTTTTTTCATCCATGCAGGCCCCCAGCAGGTCAGTTTGTATTATCATCTGATGTTACGCAGCCTTGAGAGCTTGAAGCTCATCAAAGGCGGAGCGAGTAGCT
>CAYURM010000016.1:0-61308 GCA_964447155.1 uncultured Anaerolineaceae bacterium | reverse complement strand
GCTGGCACAGTGTGGGTGAATATGGGTGGAGCATTTACGTGTGAATATTGACATCTAACTGGTAGCGGGTCGTTTCTCCTACACCATCGACGTAACTGGTCATCTCCAAGCGGTTGCCCAAACCGTCATAACGCATCTCGGACTGCGTCTGCCAGGCCGTGCCATCGTGCCCCTCCACCTTCACCAGGTATCCGGCCTTGTTATAGGTGTTGCGTGTGGCCCCGTTGGTTTCACCCTGGCTTGGGCTGCTCATCACCAGATTGCCATTGCCGTCGTAGCTGTAGTACCAGGTGATATCTCCATCAGCAGCAGTCAATAACTGATTGGCATCATCATAGGTGTAGGTCGCTGTCTTGGTCAAACCGTAATGCCGGGAATTGTAGGTCAACACATTCCCCACTGCATCGTAGGTATAGGAGAATGCCGTGCCGTTGGAGTAGGTCGCACTCGTCAGGCGGTTCAAGGCATCGTAGGTGTACTCTATCGTCACCTGGGACTGCCCTGTACCGCCCGGCAGGGTGACTGCATCTGCGTCACACGCAGCTCCGCTGCGTGGCACGGTGCAGGTATTCTCCATCCCGCTCCAGAAGGGTACGCCATCATAATCGGCGCGGAAACGGTACTGGCCCACCGGCAGAGTAAAGACCACCTGCCCGGCATCATCCGTAGTCCCGCTGTAGCCGCTGTAGGTATCGCCATCAAAGGCATATACGTTCAGACCGGGGTACGGATTGGCCTCTTCTCCCGCCACCGTGACGGTGACCGGCTTGCTTACTGTCACACTGGCTGCTTCACAGCCCGGCAGGGTGCAGTAGGTATTTACCCATCACTACTTTTCACTACAATTATTCAACTTTAATACATGTCTTTGTTTCTATTACGCTATACATCTCAAAAAACTCTTCATTTTTTACTTGGTCTACAGAAATATTCTCAAACAATTCATATTCATTTGTTATTTTTCCCAGATCATCTCCCAAAACCTTCAAACCAAATTCTCGAAACGGTGCTTTCTCCGCTGGATCCCACAATACCAGCCAGGGAGCCTGCGGCACGCGATTCAATATGTCTTGAGGACATACAGACAAAGTCTCCCCTTCAACTTTAACATTGCCATTCCATTCCACATATAATCCTTTTGAAGGATATCGTAATACCATATAGTAATAGGGTTGATCAGTTTGTGTTTCAGTAACTAACCGTATCCATATTTCTTCCGGCACACCTAATAACTTCAATAATCCTGACAAACTATAATCCAGGTCTTGGCGAACCCAATCGCAACGTGTTGCGATTGCTATTACCTTTCCATTCTTCACATAATATCCTGCCGACATCACACCTAATTCCCCCTCAAGCGTTCCAAAATCAGCTGAGTAATGGGCCACTTCGCCATTGTATACAGGCCCAAATAATGCTCCTATACTGGATACAAACATTGAAGCCACATCCCATGATGTTTCCCCTGGGGTAATACCCCAATAGCAGGGAAGTTTACACCCTCCATTCGTTTCATATGTTTGCATCAATTGTTGTTCTCTACTCAATAAATTCACAGGAGTCATTGTCTTCTCCACAATTTCAATGTTTGTAAATGTTGTGGGAGTTTCGCTTTTGTTCCACTCCAGAGTTTGCAAAATTTGATTTGAGGTTTCAACAGGATTTATTTTAGGTGTATTCAATAAAGTACATCCTGAAAGGAGCAAACTAATCAAATAAATCTTAGGTAAAAAAGCCTTATTTTTTTTCTTCATAAAATTTTCTCCCAATTAGCGCAGTATATTTTTACCAGCGCGGTATTTGTTTAGATAGGTTTGCATCTTACTATCCATGTATTCTTTCTTCGCTTTTCCAAACCCTTTTGAATCATTGTCCCATGTGTCAAAAACCCAACCTATGAACATGTCTGCCCAAACTTCACCTGGGCCATCTGTCATACCAAACTGCCATTCTTCGCAACCTCCTGCAAAACCCCAATATACACCTGTTTCAGGTCCATTGTGACCATTCCGAGCAAGACATAAGTGCTCTCCACAATAGTCATTATTCCAAACATCTTGCAAGTCCGTTCGTGCAGAATTCTCAAAAACGGTTTCACAAGCCCCATCTGCACGTCTGCTTGCACAGACTTTTTGATCCATTGCGTGTCCCATCTCATGCACAATCAACCTGACAGCTTTATACTCTATCGTATACATGCCATCCAGCTTTATTTTATTCTCCTCAAAACACCACCCATAACCGTTATCCACACATTTATCACACCATTCAAAAGTATGATTTGGAAAAACACGTGTAAAGGCCTCGATTGGAGATAAACCAAGTATTCCACCAAACCGATTAGCTATCGCCTTGACAGCACTCAAAATCACATCTTGTCTATAGAGAGTCCAGTAAGCATCTTTTCCAGTTAATTCAACCCCATACATCATTAGCTCGTCTTTGATAGACGATGGCATTGGGGTTAATGTAGGCTCTGGTTCAAGTGTTGATGCATTCAAATTATTACAACCATCGTCAGAAATTGATGTTTTTACCTGCACAGCGGTTTCATTCGTAGATGCTAATGTAGGGGTGAGTGAAGTGGGTACTATTAGTGTTACCTTTGGAGTTGCCGTAGAAGTTGGTAATGGCGTTGGTGCTCCACTTGTTGTCGGTGCTGACGCTCCACTCGGCTGATTACACGCGGACACACTCATCCCCACCACAACGCACACAACTAGCACAGCAATGAAGCTGTCCCACTTGCCCCGTTTCTTCTTCTTGCCCAGCGCCAACCCTATCAATGCCAGCGGCGCCACCATCATCCCCGCCGGATCAAACGCCCCCGGCTTGTACGGATTACTCTGCCCCGTCCCACCCCACGTGTCAGGAAGCGTCCTGTCACCGGATCATAATACTGCCCCCCGCCCATGTAGATCAGGCCGGTGGTGTCATCGGACCCACCCAGATAGCCAAAGTCAATCCCCCCGCTGCCGTAGTACTCCAATACATCCCCCCACGGCGTGTAGGCCACACTCATCGCAATCACACCTTCGTGCGTCGACAACTGGCGTGTGGAACCAAGACCATCTTGCAGGACGTAACCCCAGTTATCCGTCTTGGTGCCAATCACCCCTCTGCCATACAGGTAGAAGCTCGTGCTCTCCGCCCCCACCGCAGCCAAAGGCTGACCGTTGTCCAACTGGTAGCGGGTCGTCTCACCCACACCTTCATTGTAGGCCGTCATCTCCAACCGGTTGGCCAGACCATCGTAGCGCATCTCGGACTGTACCTGCCAGGCCGTGCCATCATGCCCTTCCACCTTCACCAGGTATCCGGCCTTGTTGTAGGTGTTGCGTGTGGCGCCGTTGGCCTCGCCCTGGCTCGGGGTTGTGCAGCCGGTCAGCAGGATAGTGAGGAGTGGGATTCTGGTTTTGGGCATGGTTTTGGCTTTCATTTATTACCTCCCTGTCTGCTTTGAGCAAAGATACCTACTACATGATAACAACTTTTGGTCTCATAACAGGCATCAGCACGGTTTTTGGGTGACAATTCAGTTGGGATGGAGAGCATGTTGTGGAAAATCCCTGCCTCTTGTTGTCATTGCGAGAAGGGGTTTTACCCGACGTGGTAATTTCCTGGCTGGCCTGGGGATTGCCACAGTCGCTCGCTCCGCGGCTCCCTCGCAATGACAAAAATTTCGTACTTCCGCATTCCGCCCTGCATTTCCCTCGTGCGGGATTGTGAAGTAAAATACAGGCATGCAAAAAGAAAGATTGGATGTGTTATTGGCTGAGCGCGGCCTGGCGGAGAGCCGGTCCCTGGCCCAGCGGTTGATCATGGCCGGGCAGGTGCGGGTGAACGGGCAGGTTTTCATCAAGCCGGCGACGAAGGTGGCGTCGAATGCTGAGCTGACCGTGGATGCGGGGCAGCCATTTATCTCGCGCGGCGGGGAGAAGCTGGAAGCGGGGATGCAGGCTTTTGGACTGGATGATATTCATGGTATGGTGTGCGTGGATGTGGGGGCGTCCACGGGCGGTTTTACCGATTGTCTGCTGCAGCACGGGGCTGAAAAAGTGTATGCGATTGATGTGGGGTATGGGATTTTGCACTGGAAGATGCGCAATCATCCGCGAGTGGTTTCGATGGAAAGGACCAACGCGCGGTATGTGGAAGGGTTTGACGAGCCGGTGGATCTGGTCACGATGGATGCGTCGTTCATTCCGTTGAAGATCCTCCTGCCGGTGGCGACTGGCTGGTTTGGTCCGCTGGGGGGGCAGATGGTGGTATTGGTCAAGCCACAGTTTGAGGCGGGGCGCAAGGTGGTGGCGAAAGGCAAAGGGGTGGTGCGCGATCCTGAAGTGCACCGCGATGTGTTGATGGAAGTGCTGGGTTTTGCGCAGTCGACCGGGTTGGATGTGCGGGGGTTGATCCGTTCTCCGCTGACGGGTCCGAAAGGGAATACGGAATTTCTGGCGCATCTGGGTTTTCCGGCGAAGGAGTCGGTGGATCTGGAGGCGCTGGTGAATGGGGTGCTTCCGGAGGTTATTGAAGAAGAGGCGGAGTGAGAAAAACACCCCATCCTCGCCTCCCCCAAGAAAACTACATTTTTGAGGGATGGATATGTGAATGTGAACGAGGTAGTGGTGTTTGAGATGAGTAAAAAATATATGTTCATACAAAAAGGAAAAGAACGACTTGGAGCTTGTTGATTGGTGCGGTCGGACTGCACGACCACACCCTACTTGTGGTGATTTTGGGGTCGGCAAGAAAAATTCTACACCGCCAGATGAAAATCAAGGATTTTGGAGGTAGGGATTGAAGGGTACCGCTGATTTGCGGTATACTACAATCCGCCTATGAAAAGAGAACTGATTCGTAATTTTTGTATCATTGCCCATATCGATCACGGGAAGTCAACCCTGGCAGATCGTCTGTTGCAGCTTACCGGTACGATCTCGGACCGCGATATGCAGAACCAGGTGCTGGACCAGATGGATCTGGAACGCGAGAAGGGCGTGACGATCAAGGCGTCTGCGGTGCGCATGTCCTACGATGCGAAGGATGGACAGACGTATGAGCTGAACCTGATCGATACCCCAGGTCATGTTGACTTTGGGTATGAGGTCAGCCGGGCGCTGGCGGCATGCGAAGGGGCGCTGCTGGTGGTGGACGCCACCCAGGGGATCGAGGCGCAGACGCTGGCGAACCTGTATCTGGCGCTGGATTCTGACCTGATAATCATCCCTATATTAAATAAAATTGATCTGCCTTCGGCCCAGCCGGATGTTTTCGCTGAAGATTTGAGCAATCTGCTGGGCGTGGATGTTGATTCTATTCCGCGCATTTCTGCCAAAGAGGGGTTGAATGTGGAGCAGGTGCTGGAAACGATCGTCACCGCGTTTCCCCCGCCGACGGGCGAGATTGATGCGCCGTTGAAGGCGTTGATCTTTGATTCGCATTATGATGCGTATAAAGGTGTGATCGCCTATGTGCGCGTGGTAGATGGTGAATTGAAGTCAACGGATACCCTGCGCCTGATGGCAACCCGCACGGATGTGAAACCGGTTGAGATCGGGGTGTTTTCTCCCGGTATGAAACCCACCAGTACCTTGCAGGCCGGGGATGTGGGTTATATTGCCACCGGATTGAAGACGGTGCGTGAATGTCGTGTGGGCGATACGTTCACCAAAACTGCCCAACCTGCCGACAAATCTCTGCCCGGTTACCTGCATGCCAAGCCGATGGTGTTTGCCGGTGTCTATCCGGTGGACGGTGAAGACTACGAAAATTTGAAAGAGGCGCTGGAGAAGCTGCAATTGAATGATGCCTCTTTGCAATATGAGCCAGAGATTTCTCAGGCGTTGAATTTCGGTTTCCGCTGCGGTTTCCTGGGGTTGTTCCACATGGAGATCATCCAGGAACGGCTGGAACGCGAATACGATCTGGATATTGTGGTGACGGCGCCTTCGGTGGAATACAAGCTGATTATGAAGGATGGATCGGAAGCCTTCATTGACTCTCCGGCGCATTTACCTAATGAAGACGATATTGAAGAGATTGGCGAGCCGTGGATGCATTTGCAGATCTTTTCCCCGACAGAATATTACGGCACAATCATGGATCTGGTGACGAAACGCAGGGGCATCTATATTGAACAGGATTATCCTGCGCCGAACCGTGTGCAGTTGAACTACGATATACCACTATCTGAATTGATCGTGGATTTCTTTGATGAGTTGAAATCCCGCACCAAGGGATATGCTTCGATGGATTACCAGGTTGACGGATATCGTGCCGGTGATCTGGTGAAGCTGGAAATCCTGGTCGGTGGGGAACCGGTGGACGCGCTGGCGGCGATTGTCCACAAAGAGGATGCATATACCAAAGGCCAAAGACTGGTCACCAAGCTGCGCAAACTGATCCCGCGCCAGATGTATGATGTCCCCATTCAGGCATCGGCTGGCGGACGGGTGATCTCGCGCGCGAATGTAAAAGCCTTGCGCAAAGACGTGCTGGCGAAGTGTTATGGCGGCGATATTACCCGCAAGAAGAAATTGCTGGAAAAACAGAAACGCGGCAAGAAGCGCATGAAGAAGGTCGGAAATGTCGAAATTCCCCAGGAAGCCTTTATGGCCGTGCTGCGCCTGGAGGATGATTGAAAAATATACTTACCTATTTGCGGAAGAATATGATGCGCTGGCTGCCCGGTGTGTTCATCAGCCTGGTGGCATTTGGCGCATTATATTTTCTGATCCAGTTTCAGGGGCAGGATGCCAAAATTGATTTTTCGGTGATCAAACCGGCCACGATGGCTGCGGCAGTGGTGCTGACGATGCTTTCGCTGGTTTCAAAAGCCATGTTGTGGCGTACCTTGCTGCATAACAAACCCAGTTTCGGGAAGACTTTTCTGATCGTCAATGAAGGCTATTTGCTCAATAATATCTTCCCGTTGAAAGCCGGTGAATTTGGCCGGGCGGTGTTCATGGGCAAGGCTACCGGTCTGGGGACGCTGCATGTGTTCTCGACAGTGGTGATCGAGCGGGCGTTTGATATTGCGGTGGCGGCCGGGTTGTTTCTGGCCACTTTCCCGCTGGTGCTGGGGGCTGAAAACGCCAACAAGACGATGGCTGTGATCTCGTTGACAGTGGTTGTGTCCATGTTTGTGATCCTGTACTTGATGGCGCGCTATCAGGAACAGGTGAAGAAACTGGTGGACCGTCTGGGAGAACGCTGGCATTTCATCAAGTCCTTCGTGGCTCCGAAAATGGAATCGCTGCTGCGAGGTTTGAGCGTGTTGACTGACGGGCGTCAGTTTTTGCTGGCCGTTTTTTGGGTAGTTGTCACCTGGGTGATCTGGGTCTCGGTGTATTATGTGGTTTTGCTTTCGCTGAACCCGGAAGCGCCGTTATGGTGGGGCGTGTTTGTGGACAGCTTCCTGGCTTTGGGTGCAGCGGTACCTTCAGCGCCGGCCGGGCTGGGCGTGTATGAGGCTGCGCTGGTGGGGGCGCTGTCCTTTTTTGATATTGATGTCTCGGTCAGCCTGTCGTATGCCCTGGCGATGCATTTGCTGCAATTTGTGGTCACGGGAGTTTTTGGGCTGATTGGTTTGATTAAGGAGAAGGAGTCCATTTCTGATTTGTTCGCTGAGTTACAGCGGCGGGACGCGGATAACGGCTGATGGATTTATAGAGTTCAGTTGTGCATGCTTCGCGTGATCGTATCAGAGCGCATGAGCAAGAATGGTGCGGTCGAGAAGCACGACCACACCTTACAACTACAACTGAATTGCAGCAGCGGGATGTGGGTGAAGTAGAAAACAGGGGTAGCGACTTCAGTCGTTACTACAATTAAGAATTGAAATTGGGAGTGATTCATGCCTGAACATTATCTGGTCACTGGCGGAGCCGGGTTTATTGGCTCAAACTACGTTGAGCGGCTGCTGAAGAATAAAAAACAGGTGACGATATTCGATAATCTCTCGCGGGCTGGCGCAAAATTGAATCTGCGCTGGTTGAAAGAGACGTTTGGTCCCCATGCTTTTCATTTGATTGAGGGGGATGTGCGCGAAGCGGATGCTATCCGCACCGCGGCCAGTGAGGCGGATGTGATCGTGCATCTGGCAGGACAGGTGGCGGTGACGACTTCGGTGAGCGACCCGCGCGATGATTTTGAGTGCAACGCTCTGGGCACCTTCAACACACTGGAAGCGGCGCGTGCCTCAGGACGCAATCCCATTTTCATTTACTCCTCCACCAACAAGGTGTACGGCGGGATGGAACAGGTGGGGGTGGTGGAGGAAGCGACCCGCTACCGCTATGCAGACCTGCCGCTGGGGGTTTCAGAGGAGGAACTGCTGGACTTTCATTCGCCGTATGGCTGTTCCAAAGGCACGGGTGACCAGTACGTGCGCGATTATCAACGCATTTACGGCCTGCCAACGGTGGTGTTCCGTCAGAGCTGTATTTATGGGCCGCGCCAGTTCGGGATTGAAGACCAGGGCTGGGTGGCATGGTTTGTGATCGCGGCCCTCACTGGAAAACCGATCACCATTTATGGAGACGGCAAGCAGGTGCGGGATGTGTTGTTCGTCACAGATCTGATGGATGCCTATGATGCTGCGATAGCCCAGATTGATGTGGCTGCCGGACAGGTATTCAATGTGGGCGGCGGGATTGCCAATACGATGTCGATCTGGCAGGAGTTCAGCCCGCTGCTGGAGAATTTGCTTGGGAAGCCAATTCCGACCGGGCAGGGTGACTGGCGTCCCGGAGATCAGCCGGTGTTTGTGGCGGACATCCGCAAGGCAGAAGCCGTGCTGGGCTGGCGCCCGCAGGTGAGCGTGGAAGAGGGCGTGCGCCGGTTGGTTGAATGGTGCAAAGCTCACCAAAATCTTTTTGAGGGATAGACGATTGCGCATTTTAACCGGAATAACTTATTATCGACCGCATACCAGCGGATTGACGATTTACGCCGAGCGGCTGGCAAAGGCGCTGGCGAAGCGCGGCCATGAAGTGACTGTGCTGACCTCGCAGTTCGACAAAGAGCTGCTGAGGGAAGAAGTGGTCGAAGGGGTGCGGATTGTGCGTGCGCCGGTGTTGTTCCGCATCAGCAAGGGTGTGGTCATGCCTACGTTTGGGGCGCTGGCCAGCAAACTGGTGATGGAGCATGACGTGATCCAGCTGCATTTGCCGCAGTTTGATGCGGCAGGGGTGGCCCTGCGCGGGCGTTTGCTGCGCAAGCCGACCGTGCTGACCTATCATTGCGATCTGCGGATGCCGCCGGGGCTGCTCAATATGGCTGCCAATCAGGGCGTGCTGCTGATGAATGAACTGGCGGCGCGCTTTACGCACCGGATTGTGACCTATACCCAGGACTATGCAGATCATTCACCGTATATTTCTCGGCACATGGATAAATTGCAGGTGATCAATCCGCCGGTAGTGCTGCCGGATACCACACAGGAAGCGATCGAAGCCTTCCGCAGGGCGCATAATCCTGAGCAGCGCAGGCCAGTGATCGGGATGGCATCCCGTTTTGCTACCGAGAAAGGCGTTGAGGTCCTGTTGAATGCCATGCCGCAGATGATTAAAAAGTATCCTGATCTGCTGGTGCAGTTCGCCGGCCCGTATGAGAACATCATCGGCGAGGAACACTATTTTGAACGCCTTGCGCCGACTATCCGCACCTATCAGGAAAGCGGCCACTGGCGGTTTTTGGGCAATCTTGATCCGCAGCAAATGGCGAACTTTTATCCCAATCTGGATGTGCTGGTGATGCCGAGTTTGAATTCCACCGAGGCGTTTGGCCTGGTGCAGATTGAGGCGATGATGAATGGCGTGCCTTCGGTGGCGTCCAATTTGCCGGGCGTGCGCCAACCGGCCACGCGGCATGAGATGGGCGCAGTGGTGCCGATTGGCGATGCCGACGGGCTGGCATCTGCCTTGCTGGATATTTTCGCTGATCCGGCCGCCTACCAGCGCGACCCACAGCAAATTGCAGCGCAGTATGTGCCAGACCAGATTGCGGCGGAGTACGAAAAGATGTTCACCCAAATGCTGGCTGAACTTGGGCGGGGGGAAGGATAAAGATGACAGTAGAAAACCCAAAACGTGATTATTTGTGGAACAATATCCGCGAGCTGCCGTACTTCCGCGGGGTGCTGCGGGCGGTAGAAGCGCGGGCGTATGAGGATTTTGACCTGCCGCGGCCATTATTTGACCTGGGCTGTGGGGATGGGCAGTTTGTGACCACCACGGCGCTTGAGCTGCCGGTGGATGTGGGGCTGGACCCGTGGACGGGGCCGGTGCATCTGGCGCGCAAGGCTGGCGGGCACAAGGTGGTAGTGCAGGGCAGTGGGGACAGGATTCCTTATCCAGATGCCAGTTTTGGCAGTGCGATGAGCAATTCGGTGCTGGAGCATATTCCTGAGCTGGACCCGGTGCTGGCCGAGATGGCGCGGATTTTGAAACCTGGTGCGCCGTTTGTGTTCTGCGTGCCCAATCACAATTTTCTGAAGAACCTGTCTGTGTCGAACTTCCTCGACAGAATTGGCCTGCGTTTCCTGGGGGATGCCTACCGCAATTTTTTCAACCGGATCTCACGGCATCATCACTGCGATTCGCCGGAGGTGTGGGAGGAAAGGCTTGAACGGGCCGGGTTTGAGCTAGAACGCTGCTGGCATTATTTCTCGCCGAGGTCGCTGCGTGTGCTGGAGTGGGGACATTACTTCGGGTTGCCGACAGTGTTCAATCATTTCGTGTTCAAACGCTGGATCCTGGTGCCGCAGCGGTGGAATTTTGCGTTGATCTATCCGTTGCTGGAATCCGTGTATGAGGAAGCGGTTGAACAGCTGCAAGGGTCATATTCGTTTTATATCGCAAGAAGAAAGTAGTAATTGGATCGTTTGTCTAATTTCCTGGAATTGTCTTCTATTACGGCAGGAATTTACATAGCGTTGGAAACAGATCTGGCCTGATGGGCGCGCAGTTCCAAGAAAACATTCGGTACTAATTACTGCTCGTGCGAAAGCATTACGACAAGGAAACGGTTGTTATTGATACGATGGTATTGCTGACGAGTTTTCCGGTTAATTTCCAATCGTAATTTAATGATTGTCGCGGGTGGCGGGCGCATGGCATGCCATAGGTATCAAGCTAAGGCAAAACTTCCCTTGGAAAGGTTGGCGCATCCGGCATTTTACTGGCCAGTCTCGTTTCCGGTAAGATTTAATGGCTTTGAAACCGACCTGTTTCAAGGTTCGCGCGAGATCAACCTTGAAAAGGGGGACTTGCTAACCAATTTATGGTACTTTGAACACATTTTGCCATCCAACTTTATAGAAATCCAACCTTTCCAAGGGGATCGTTTGTTTTCTTTTTCTTAGCGTATGCCTATGGCATGCCGTCCAATAACGCATTGGATGCTATGCGCCCCTACGAAAGAAATACTTACTTGATGAAGCTTGCTTCATCAAGTAAGATTAACAGGATAGCTGCCGAGATTGCATAGACACTGGAGAAATGAATACCACATGGTCGATGAACCCAGTATTCTGGATTACCTAAAATCGAAAATCTTTCCCCATCGCTACGCGCCAGTCCAAATCCCTGAAGAGGGGGAAGTGTTCGTGCCGGAGATTGAGTCAGATTTTGAGCCTGAAGCGGTAATAGAGAAGCCTGCCAGGGAAAAGAGCAAATGGACCTGGCGAGGGATCCCGTGGAAGCCGGCGGGGGCATTGTTGATGGCGCTGGTGGCGCAGTTTCTGTTGGAACCGCCGCGCCGTGAGGCGATGCCTGCGCTGTTCTTTTACGGCTGGGCGGCGCTGCTGATCGTGGTAGCTTCTTTTAAAGATGGTCACCAGCTGGCCGGATCGGATGTAGAAGAGCGCCGCATTACACCGCAATTGCGGCGGATGAGTTTTTTGGTCGGCCTGCCATTCATGCTGGTTGCTTTCCTGTTGTTTGGGGGAAATCGCTTTACGGTGTTGAATATGACGCTGTGGGCGGTAATGCTGTTCTTCATGCTGCATGCCTTATGGGAGAAAGAAGAAAAGCGGGGTCGGAGGGTTGCCAAACGGACGGCAGGTTTCTTCAGGAATATTCCCGCACAGATCCGGTTTGAACCCTGGGATATGTTGATCGTGGGCGTGGCACTGGTGGCGGTGTATTTCCGCTTTGTGCAATTGGCGCAGGTGCCCGGCGAGATGTTCAGTGACCATGCCGAGAAATTGATGGATGTGTCGGATGTGCTCAACGGGCAATATTCCATATTCTTCCCGCGTAATACGGGGCGGGAAGCGGTGCAGATGTATCTGACGGCTGCAGTGAGCCAGGTGTTTGGTACTGGTCTGTCGTTCATGAGTTTGAAAATCGGCACCGCTTTGGCAGGCTTGTTCACGCTGCCGTATATCTATTTGCTGGGCAAGGAAGTGGGCAACAAGCGGGTGGCGCTGGCGGCTGTGGCATTGGCTGCCGTGGCGTACTGGCCGAATGTGATCGCGCGCGTGGCGCTGCGCTTTGCGTTGTATCCGCTGTTTACCGCACCGACCCTGTATTATCTGATCCGCGGGTTGAAACGTTCCCGCTGGAATGACTTCCTGCTGGCGGGAATCGCCCTGGGTCTGGGCTTGCATGGCTACAGTCCGATGCGGATCGTGCCGGTGGTGATCGTGATCATTTTTGGGGTGTATCTGGTACACGCCCAATCCAAAGGGCAGCGCAAGGAAGCGGTGGTGGGCTTGCTGGCGCTAGCTTTTGTGTCTTTTTTGGTATTTTTGCCGTTGTTCCGGTACATGTTGAGCGATCCTGATATGTTTGGCTATCGGGCGTTCACTCGGATGGGGACGACAGAACGCACTTTTCCCGGTTCGCCCATTGCGATTTTCTTTAACAACACCTGGAAGGCGTGGATCATGCCTTTCTGGGATAACGGCGGCATCTGGGTGCATTCCATTCCTACCCGCCCGGCGTTGGGCGTGGTCAGTGCGGCGTCATATTTTTTAGGTCTGGTGATGCTGGTGGTGCGCTACATTCGCAAGCGCAACTGGCTGGATTTGACGTTGATCATCTCCGTGCCGCTGTTGATGCTGCCGTCGATCCTGTCGCTGGCTTTCCCGGAGGAAAATCCTTCACTCAACCGCACGGGGGGGGCGTACATCGTCATCTTCCTGATTGCAGGGTTGGGCATCGAAAGCATTTTCTCGGCATTGTTTGAAAAATCACGCTCATGGTTTGGGAAAGTTTTTGCGATCTTCCTGACGGTCATTTTGTTCCTGGGGGCGGCCGCCCAGAATTACGATCTGGTGATGCACAAGTTTGCCGATCAGTTCATGCGCGGGGCATGGAATACCAGCCAGATGGGTGAGGTGATCCGCGGGTTTGCTGATTCATCCGGTGACCGCGACTCGGCTTATGTTGTGCCCTATCCACACTGGGTGGACACGCGCCTGGTGGGGATCAATGCCGGCTTCCCGGAGAAGGATTATGCGCTCTGGTCCGAAGAAATCCCGCTCACCCTGGCGAACCCGGATGCCAAACTGTTCCTGGTTAAGGAAGAAGACCGGGAAACCCTGGATATTTTGCACGAAACCTATCCTGAGGGATGGTTTGAAAAATATGAAAATCCGCTTCCCGGCAAGAATTTCTGGATGTTCTTTGTCCCGCCGGAGGGTGTGGCTTATCCTGAACCGATGCCTGAAACCGAGGCATCGGAATAAGCGGTGTTGCGATGATAAAGGACATGATGAATTTACCTTCACAAGACAAAGAAGAAAAAACACCTGCGCCGGTGAGCTGGTCATGGGTCTGGGGGGTGCTGCTGATTGGCATCATCCTGCTTGGCGCCTATTTCCGGTTTGTTGGTCTGGACTGGGATCAAGATCATCACCTGCATCCCGATGAGCGTTTTCTGACGATGGTGGAGACCGGTATTTCGCCGGTGGAAAGCCTTTCTGATTATTTCAACACGGCTGAGTCGAGTTTAAATCCCAACAACCGCGGGCATGGTTTCTTTGTGTATGGCACGCTGCCGATATTTATGGTGCGTTATTTGGGGGAGTGGCTGGGTCAGACAGGGTTCAGTGACATTCATCTCGTAGGGCGGGCAGTTTCGGGTATTTTGGATCTGCTGACGGTGCTGATGGTGTATTTGATTGCCCTGCGTCTGTATGGACGGCAGCGGCTGGCTCTGCTGGCAGCGGCTTTTTCGGCTTTTTCCGTACTGCCAATCCAGATTTCTCATTTCTTTGTGGTGGATAATTACACCAATTTCTTCATCGTGCTGACGATGTATGCGGCAGTACATATTGCTACCCGATCGGTTGATTCAGCCGATGAAGAGACGATGGTGGAGCTGGATGAGGAAGCTGTTGAGGATGTCGTATCAGACAAAAAACCGGGTGTGTTTTCCGTGCTGGCGGAATTCTGGAACAGCTCCGGGTTGTATATTTTGTTTGGCGTGGCATTGGGAATGGCAGTGGCATCCAAAATCAATGCCGCGGTAGCGGCGGTGATGCTGCCGGCAGCGGCCCTGGTGTGGTTCTTCCGGCAGCCGGAAGAAAAGCGCGATGAAGTTGTGGGAAAGGTTGTGGTCAACCTGATGTTGGGGGCAGTGGTGAGTTTGCTCACCTTTCGCATTTTCCAGCCGTATGCCTTTAAAGGTCCTGGTTTCTTCGGGATGCTGCCCAATCCTGCCTGGGTAGAGACGATAAAACAACTTGCCGCCCAGACCGGCGGTGACGTGGACTTCCCGCCCGCTTTGCAGTGGGCGCGCCGCCCGCTGTGGTTCTCCGGACAGAATATGGTGCTGTGGGGGTTGGGCCTGCCGTTGGGCATCCTCGCATGGAGCGGGTTTATCGCAATGGGCTGGCGCATGCTCCGGCGCGGCGAATGGCGTAACCATATTGTTTTGTGGGGCTGGACGGCAATTTACTTCACCTGGCAGTCCTTCAATGCCAACCCGACGATGCGATATCAGTTACCGGTGTATCCGATGCTGGCGATCATTGCCGCGTGGGCGATGTTTGCTTTGTGGGATTGGGTCAAGAAACGGGAACGTGAGCAGCAAATAGCGAAATTGTGGCAGAAGGGGTTGGTAATCGGGTTGGGGGTACTTGTATTGGCGGGGACATTCGCCTGGGCGTTTGCCTTCACGCGGATTTACACGCGGCCGGTAACGCGGGTGGAAGCCAGCGAGTGGATCTATGAGAATGTGCCCGCAGCGATAAATTTGCGTATAGCCAACGAGGAAGCAGCGGTGAATATCCCTTTGTCCTTCACGGCCGGGTATACCGCTACTGCTTCGCAGCCGTTGGTGATGGCTTTCACTTCGAAGGAAGCGGGCCAGTTGACGGGATTAAGTTTTGCTCATGTGCTGAACCGGAATGTGTCCGAAGCCTTGACACCGGTCCATTTAAATGTGCTGGTATCCACAGACAGGGATGGAGCGGCAGTGATTGCCTCGGGTCAGTTGACCAGCGATTTCGACTGGGGAGATCAACAACGCGGTTCCCAACAGGAATTTTTCTTTATGGCGCCGGTGCAGGTCATGGCCGGGAAAACGTATTATCTGCGGCTGCGCCCCGATGAGGGCGTTACCCTTGATTTTGCCGGGACGATGGCGCTGGAAATGAGCAATGAACAGGGGACGTATCAGCAGCCGCTGGCCGAACCGATGAATGTGCTGCGGCAGGGATCAACCCATACTGTGCATTTTGATTCGCGTGATGGGGGAATGCTGACGGAGATATTTATGCCGTGGGTGGTTGACTGGGAGCAGACGCCAGGGGAAAAAACCTTGCGGTTCAAAGTGATTCAACCGGAGGCTGAGGAGCAGGTACTGGGTCAGGCTGATCTGGTGAACACGCTGCCGCTGGCGGATGATCCGCGGGGTGAGGCGTACACGGTGAAATTTGATTCCCCGGTAGAGTTGCTCCCTGGCCGCCAGTACATCCTGCAGGTGGAGTTTGTGGAGGGGGATGGTGCGGTGGCTTTGTATGGCAGCACACAGGTCAAGGAAAGTTCATGGGATGATCCGCTGCCGGTGGGGTTGTATGGCTACAGCCCGTATGATTACAATAACGGCCTGTACCGCACCGAATTGAATTTCGAGATGTACTGGGATGATAACGCCGAAAAGCTGGAACGGTTTACCAGCGGACTTGACCAGGCGGATTATGTGTTCATCAGCTCAAACCGCCAATGGGGGACGACAACGCGGGTGCCGGAACGCTATCCACTGACCACGACATATTACCGCAACCTGCTGGGCTGCCCGGAAGGAGAAGATATTCTGTGGTGCTACCGCGTGGCGCAACCGGGTATGTTTGCGGAGAACCTGGGCTTTGAGCTGGTCAAGGTGGTGCAATCTGATCCCAATCTGGGCGGACTGCGTTTTAATACGCAGTTTGCTGAAGAAGCTTTCACGGTGTATGACCACCCGAAGGTGCTGATCTTTCAGAAAAAGGCTGATTATGACCCCCGCCATGTGCGAGATGTGCTGGGCGCGGTGGATTTGTCAAAGGTGATCCATGTGACCCCCAGGCAAGCTTCGGAGCATCCAGGTACTTTGCTGCTGCCAGAAAATCGACTGGCGCAGCAGCGGGCGGGCGGCACGTGGTCGGACTTGTTCAACAGCGATGCGCTGTTCAACCGTTACCCGTGGTTGAGCGTGGTGCTGTGGTATGTGGTACTCAGTCTGTTGGGCTGGGCGATGGTACCGCTGATGCGGCTGGCATTTGGCGGCTTGCCGGACAAGGGCTATCCCTTTGTGCGGTTGATGGGACTGCTGCTGCTGGCATGGGTGACCTGGATTGCAGGCTCAGCGGGGGTGGCGGTGACGCGCACGATGATCACGGGGGTGATCCTGTTCTTGCTGGCGATCAATGCCATCCTGTTCTGGAAGCAAAAGCTGAATCTTCGGGAGATGTGGCAGTCTGAACGGCGCGCGATCCTGATTGCTGAGATTGTCTTCCTGAGCTTCTTTCTGATTGATCTGGTGATTCGCATCGCCAATCCTGATCTATGGCATCCCTACAAGGGCGGCGAAAAACCGATGGATTTCTCCTATTTCCAGGCGGTGCTGAAGAGTACGACCTTCCCGCCGTATGACCCGTGGTTTGCCGGTGGATATATTAATTATTACTACTACGGCTTTGTGGTGGTGGGTGTGCTGGTGAAGTGGCTGGGGATTGAACCGGCAATTGCTTATAACCTGATCCTGCCGACCTTGTTTGCATTTGTGGGCACGGGGGCTTTTTCAATCGGCTGGAATGTATTTGCCGGAGACGGCAATATTTTCAAACGGCTTTCAAATCCGGAAGCAGCGACTGAGCCTGAGGATGTGATGCAGACGATTGCTGATGAAGTGCATGTCGCGGAAGATGCAGAGAATGAAGGTGATGTATCGACCGGGTACGGCATGCCGCTGCTGGCTGGTCTGAGCGCTTCACTGATGGTACTCATCTTTGGCAATCTGGGCACAGTGCGGATGATCGTGCAGGGTTTGCAGCGCATTGCGGCCCCCGGCGGCAGCCTGGACAACAGCGTGTTCTATATGCGCTGGCTGTGGTTCTTTGAGGGGATCATCAAGTTTTTCGGTGGCACACCATTTCCCTATCCACCGGGAGACTGGTACTGGATTCCCAGCCGGGCTATTCCGGGCACGGTGATCACGGAGTTCCCGAATTTCACTTTTCTGTACGCTGATTTACATGCGCACATGATCGCGCTGCCCATTACGATTTTGGCGTTGGCGTGGGCGCTGTCCGTTCTGAAAGGACGCTGGAAATGGGAGCGGCAGGGGAACGTAGCTGCTCAGGTACAGACTGTCATTAGCCTTTTCTGCGGTGCGTTGGTGATTGGCGCCCTGCGGCCAACCAACACCTGGGATTTCCCGACGTATTTGTTGATTGCCGGCGGGGTGATGGTGTACACTTACCTGCGGCATGTGTATTTCGGTGTAGAGAGAGCAGAGCGTTCAATCCTGAAGCTGCTGCCGTTGGCGGCCAGTCTGGTCTTGCTGCTGGTGCTGACCTGGGGATTGTATAAACCGTTTGGCGACTGGTTTGGCTCCGGCTACAACAGCATCATGCTGTGGAAGAGTGAAGAACATACTCCGGCAGGTTCCTATCTGGTGCATTGGGGCTTATTCCTGTTCGTGTTAGTCAGCTGGATGGTGTGGGAAACGCTGGATTGGCTGGACAGCCGGCCAGTGTCGGATTTGAACAAATTGCGTAAAAATGCCGGCGTATTTTATGGCGGTTCTGCATTGCTGCTGGGGCTGGTGATTCTGCTGCTCGCAAAAGGGATTGTGATCGCGTGGATCGCTTTGCCCTTACTGGTTTGGGCGGGTTTGCTGCTCCTGCGGAGTGACCGAGAAGATGAGAAACGGCTGGTCCTGTTCCTGATAGGCAGCGCCTTCTTTATGACCCTGTTTGTGGAAGTATTCGTGCTGGAAGGCGATATTGGCCGGATGAATACGGTGTTTAAATTCTATTTGCAGGCATGGGTGTTGCTGGCGGTGTCATCGGCAGCGACATTATTCTGGTTAATGCCGGTGATGTACCGGAATTGGACCAGTACTTTCTTCCGCGTGTGGCGAGGGGTTTTGGCACTGCTGGTATTCGGGGCGATGCTCTTCCCGATCACTGCCGGGGTGGACAAGGCGACCGACCGGATGAGCGCTGCGGCCCCGCATTCACTGGACGGGATGCGTTATATGCAGACGGCAACCTATAATGACCAGGGCGAAGAGTTGATCCTCAATCAGGATTATGAGGCCATCCAGTGGATGCTGGAGAATATTGAAGGCTCGCCGGTGATTGTGGAAGGGAATACCCCTGAGTACCGCTGGGGCAGCCGGATGACGATCAATACCGGTCTGCCGGGCGTGGTGGGTTGGAACTGGCATCAGCGCCAGCAGCGCGGCGTGGTTTCTGCGGATTGGGTGACGGAGCGGGTTGAGGCGATCAGTCTGTTCTACTCAACTTCCAGTCGTGATGATGTGGAAGACTTCCTGCGGCGTTACGATGTACAATATATCGTAGTAGGGCAGCTGGAAAAAGCAAATTATCCAGGGTCTGGCTTGAACAAGTTTGAAGACTGGGATGGTGATCTGTGGCAGAGCGTATATAGCCAGGATGATACTGCCATTTACCGGGTTTTGCTTAACGACGAATTGTAAATCACTGGCGAAAAGAGATTATTTTTATGCTGGATATTTTGCTCTGGTATGTACTTTTATTAGCAGTTGGCTGGCTGGCTTTTCCGATTGCCTTCCGGCTGTTGAAGGATTTGCCTGACCGCGGTTTTGCACTGGCAAAGCCGCTGGGGCTGCTGCTGTGGGGATTCGCTTTCTGGCTGCTGGCATCCCTGCATGTTGTGGGCAATGACACCGGGGGCGTGCTATTTGCCTTGCTGTTGATTGCTGGTCTGAGCGCACTGATCAGCCGGGGACAGTGGGGGGAGATGCTGGACTGGATCTCGGCTAATCGAAAAGTGATCCTCACGGTTGAAGTGCTTTTCCTGGCAGCGTTTGGTCTCTGGACGTATGTGCGCTCCGGGTATCCTGATGTGACCGGGACAGAAAAACCGATGGAGATGGCGTTCATCAATGCCATTTTACGCTCGCCGACTTTCCCGCCGCGCGACCCATGGCTGGCGGGGTATTCCATCTCGTATTATTATTTCGGCTATGTGATGATCGCCATGCTGATCCGCATGACGGGCACCTTGCCGGGGGTGGCTTTCAACCTGGCATCGGCATTGTGGTTTGCGCTGACGGCTGTGTCGGCATACGGGATCGTTTTCAATCTGCTGGCCCGACGGCAGGGACAAAAAGCCAAAGATGGCGAGGTCAGGGTTGGCGGAGCGCTGCTGGGACCGCTGTTTGTACTGCTGTTTGGTAACATGGCCGGCCTTCTGGAAGTGATGCACTCTGCCGGATGGTTCTGGAAGCAGGACAGTGCAGGGTTGTGGCAGTCGAAATTCTGGCGCTGGCTGGATATTCAGGAACTGGTTAACCCGCCCACGCCGCCTTTCACCGGCATGCCAGAACGCAACGGGGGTATCTGGTGGTGGCGGGCTTCGCGCGTTTTACAGGATTATGATCTGGCAGGTGCCAGCAAGGAAGTGATCGACGAGTTTCCGTTTTTCTCGTATCTGCTGGCGGATTTGCACCCGCATGTGCTGGCAATGCCGTTCGTGCTGCTGGCGGTTGGTTTGGCGATGAACTACTTCTTCCGTGCGGATGGCTTCCAGTTCCGCGGCGAATCGCTGCCGAGGTGGTTATTGCGCTGGGTGTACAAGGAAGAGACAAAAATCGGGGAACTGGCACTATTCCAGTGGGCGCGGCAGGCTGAATTCTGGCTGGTGGTGTTGACGATGGGCGGGCTGGCCTTTCTGAACACGTGGGATTTCCCGATCTACGTTGGATTATATGCGGTGGTAGTCGTCTTAAAGCGGATGAAGCAGGATGGCTGGAGCATGGAATTGTTCTGGTTATTAATGCGCATAGGTATAACCCTGGGTGTGCTGGGTGTGGCGGTGTACCTGCCCTTCTACGTCGGGTTTTCATCACAGGCGGGCGGTTTTCTGCCGAGTTTGGCGTATTTCACCCGCGGGGTGCATTTGTGGGTCATGTTTGGCACGTTATTGGTCCCGATTTGTGCATATTTGCTGTGGCTGTGGTATCAAGCTGGCAGCAGGAAGCAGCTGCGGAATGGCCTAAAGATGGCTGGCGCACTCATCGGAGGTTTGTGGCTGTTTTCCTTTATGCTGGCCGGGGCGATGCTGTGGATGCCCAGGCTGGCGCCCAATTCGCCAGGGCTGCAAAGCGGAGCAAACCTGTTGATGTCTTTGCAGGGAGGCGGAGATGGGGGGATGATCCTGCTGGGTGCATTGGCGCGGAGACTGGCACAGCCGGGGGCGTGGTTAACCCTTCTTGCCCTGGTGACACTGATCTGGGCGCTGATCCTGCGTTTTTGCGAGATCAAGGATGCCGGGATGGAAGAAAAAAATATTCTGCGCAGCACGGACGGCTTTGTGCTGGTGATGCTGTTGCTAGGCGTGGGGCTGGTGGTGTTCCCGGAGTTCATCTATTTGCGGGATCAGTTCAGTACGCGGATGAATACGATCTTCAAGTTCTACTTCCAGACATGGATCCTGTGGGGCATGGCCGCTGCGTATGGAGCGGTGGTGCTGTTTGATGCGTTGAAAAAAAGCTGGAAAGTGCTCTGGACTGTGGCACTGGTTGTATGGGTAGGTTTGGGCCTGATTTACCCTTTCTTTGGAATGAAGTCACAGACCGGCGATTTCCGTCTGAAAGACCTGTCACTGGATGGGACGGCTTATATCGGTAATTATGCCCCGGATGATCTGGAGGCCATTTCCTGGCTGCGTCAGGCGCCGGATGGGGTGATCGTGGAAGCGGTTGGCGGAAGCTACAGCGGGTATGCGCGCATGGCAACCCATTCCGGTTTGCCGAATGTGCTGGGCTGGCCTGGTCATGAGAGTCAGTGGCGGGGCGGTGGAACGGAAATGGGTTCGCGTGAAACGGATATTGAGACCATTTATCAATCCAGCCGGTGGGGAGATACCCAAATTCTGCTCACCCGCTATAATGTGCGGTACGTGGTGATTGGGAATATGGAACGCGGTAAATACCGGGTATATGATGAGAAGTTTATCCAGCATCTGGTGCCGGTTTTCTCCGAGGGAAATACGGTTATTTATGAAGTGCCGGACTATCTCTCGGCTCCGATTGTACCGGAACAATAATGAGGCAAGGACGTATGCGAAATAATAAATGGACGGCTGAGAGCGGTCTTTATCTGGCAATTTTCATTCTGGCGATGGCAGTACGTTTGATCGGTCTGGGTCAAAACCCCCTGTCTGATATGGAAGCAGACCTGGCGCTGCGGGCATTGGCGCTGGCAAGAGGGGAAACGGTATCCTTTGGCGCGCAGTCCGGCTATGTGGTATTGACCGGCAGCCTGTTTTACATGTTCCAGTCCACCGCTTTTCTGGCACGGCTGCTGCCTGCCCTGTTTGGCAGTCTGCTGGCGGGACTGCCTTTTCTGTTGCGGGAGCAGCTTGGCAGGAAAGCAGGGCTGGTGGTTGCGCTGTTTCTGGCAGTTGATCCGGCGCTGGTGGCGGCATCCCGTCAGGCGGACAGTCTGATGATTGCGGCGGCCTCCCTGCTGATGTTTGGCGTTCATTTATACAAAAAACATGAGGCGTGGGCTGGTGTTTCCCTTGCGCTGGCGTTTTTGAGTGGCCCTGACCTGTGGCCTGGTTTGCTGGCGCTGGCCGGTGCGGGCGTGTGGCTGTACCTGCGGAAAAAACGCCTGGAGACTGCACTGGATTTGCCAGGATTACCAGGTTCGCAGAACTTCGCCTGGAAAACAGCATTGGCCTGGTTTGCAGCTTGTTTTGTGTTAACCGGCACCTTGTTTTTTATTGCGCCGGGTGGGGTGGGCGGGGCGGTAGCCAGTCTGCCTGCCTATTTGGGCGGGTGGGGGCGGGCTTCCGCAATTTCATTACAGCGGGTGCTTGTTGCCCTGCTGACGTATGAAAGTCTGGGGCTGATCTTCGGCGTGTGGGGAATGGCCGCGATTGGAAAGTGTGGCAATGATGCCGACCGCTTTCTGCGTAATTGGGCATTGCTGGCCTTGCTGTTGGTGGTGATTTACCCTGCCAGGCAGGAGATTGACCTGGTGTGGGTGATGATCCCGCTACTGGGGCTGGCGGCGCGGGTAATTGCGCGCTGGCTGGCATCAGAGCCAGAACCGCGTTGGACCGCTTATTTTTTGGCGCTGGCTGTTACGATGTTGTTTGTGCTTGTCTGGATGAATGTGGTGAGCGTGTCAACGCCGGTATTTATGGAAGCAGAGCTGCAACTGCGCTATATCCGTTTGGCGGCGACGGTGGCGGTGATCGCCCTGCTGGTGCTGCTGGTGGGCTGGGGCTGGTCGCCCTCGGCGGCTAAATCCGGCTTTGTGTGGGGGCTGGCGGCGGTAATATTGTTGTATACTTTTTCGGCAAGCTGGCATGCTGCCGGGATGGGCCCCCACCCCGAAGCAGAATTGTGGCTGACCGGGCCCTATGCAGCGGATGCAGACCTGATTGCAAAAACGGTCGGCGACCTTTCTGCCCAGTATACGGGTGAGCGGACGCGCGGCGAAGTCACCGTGCTGGGTGTCGAATCAGCCGGTTTGAAATGGCTGCTGCGCGATGTAGAGAAAGCTCGTTTTGTGGATGCGCTGCCGGGAGATGCCCAACCGGCGATGATCATCACCCCTGCCCAGCAAGAACTGGGGCTGGCTGCCGCTTATACCGGGCAGGATTTTATCCTGCAGCAATCCCCGGCATGGTCCTTGCTGCTGCGCCCGGAGTGGATGGGGTGGGTGAATTTTCGTGAAGTCGTGCTGCAGGAAACCCGGGTTGTGCTGTGGGCGCGCTCTGACTTGTTCCCGATGGGGATTGATGCGTTAGTGGTTGAGAACGAGGAATAAAAAACAAAAAGGAATAAACAGGTATGATTGAATGATGAAAATTCCGGACAAGATTGCTATTGACGGCCCGGCTGCATCTGGAAAATCGACCCTGGCTGAAAAGCTGGCGGATTTTATTGGTTATATGTATTTTGACACGGGGGTGATGTACCGTGCAGTTACCTGGACAGCATTGCAGCGTCTGGGATCGGTTGAGGATGAGGCCGCGGTGAGCAAGCTGGCTGAAGAAGTGCAGATTGATGTACGTCCCCCAGGCAAAACCGACGGGCGGCAAAATGATGTGTTTGTGGATGGGGTGGATGTCTCCTGGGAGATTCGCACCTCAGAAGTGAATCAGAACGTTTCCCAGGTTTCGGCCTATCAGGGTGTTCGCCAGGCAATGACGGCGCAGCAACGGCGGATTGGGGAACGTGGAAAGATGGTGATGGTGGGGCGGGATATTGGCACGGTCGTTCTGCCCGATGCTGATTTGAAGATTTACCTGGATGCGTCTGCTGAAGAACGGGCCAGACGGCGGTATACGGAAATGGTTGAACGCGGGGTTAATGCTTCTTATGAGGAAATTCTGGCGTCTGTGGTACGGAGAGACAGAATTGATTCTACACGTGCTATTGCACCACTGTGTCCGGCGGATGATGCGGTAATTGTGGATACAGATGAAAAGGATATTGAAGAAGTGTTTGAGGAAGTTAAGGCTTTATTGAAATAGTCTCTTACTAGTGAGGGTGCCATGTGTGATACGCTGGTTGCAATTGGAAATTCTACAGCAAGTGGGGCAGTATTGTTTGCTAAAAACAGTGATCGTGAGCCAAATGAGGCTCACGAATTGTTGTTTGTACCAGCCGCGCGGCATGTGCTGGGCGATGAGGTGCAATGTACCTATATCACCATCCCGCAAGTGGAAGAAACGTATGCAGTTCTGCTGGCAAAGCCTTTCTGGATGTGGGGCGCCGAGATGGGCACAAATGAACACGGGGTGACGATTGGCAATGAGGCGGTTTTCACCAAAGTGGCGTATGACAAAGAACCAGGGTTGATAGGGATGGATTTCATCCGTTTGGCACTGGAACGTTCCAAAACAGCTGAAAGCGCCCTGCATACCTTGATCCGCCTGTTGGAAGTGTATGGGCAGGGCGGGAACTGCGGCTTTGCGCATAAGTTTTATTATCATAACAGTTTTATCGTCGCGGACCGGGCGGAAGCCTGGGTGCTGGAAACAGCCGGGCGGCAGTGGGCAGCGGTTAAGGTGCGCGATGTGCGCAGTATTTCCAATGCACTGACGATAGATGCGGATTGGGACATGGCCTCGGCTGACCTGATCCCGTTTGCGCGAGAAAAAGGGTGGTACAAGCAGGGGGAAGCGTTCAATTTTAGCCGCTGTTATGCAGATTTTCTGTACACCACCTTTGCGGATGGGCGCCGCAGACAGGCTTGCACGATGGAAGCCCTGCGGTCGCGCAAGGGGGTGTTGACAGAGGCAGATATGATGGCCTACCTGCGATCGCATGGCAATGCGGGTGGTTCGTCTTACCAGCCTGGCCGCGGACTGACCGGTGCGGTGGTGTGCATGCACGCTTCGCTGGGGCCGATACGCGGCAGCCAAACAGTGGGTTCGATGGTATCGAAATTGCAGCCTGATGGATTGTGTACGCACTGGTTGACCGGCACGGCAGCTCCCTGCACGGGTATCTTCAAGCCGATGTGGGTGGATGCGATGCCGGATGTTGGGCATGTGCCCACAGGAAGGTATGATCAGACCAGCCTGTTCTGGCAGCATGAGTTGCTGCACCGCGAGGTGCTGCGCGCGTATGATGGCAGACTGGCAGCCTATTGCAGTGATCGGGATGACCTGGAGGAAAAATTCCTGCGGGAAACCCGGGATGTGGTAAAGAGCGATGTTGGTCAGCGGAAGGATTACGCTGAAAAATGTTTTGCGGAAGCACGTCAAGCAGAAGCTGCCTGGCTGGAAAAGGCGCTGCAGGTGCCGGCGGAGCGGCAGCGGGCGGCGTATTCTCTGGCATGGCGTCAGTTCAACCGGCAGGCGGGATTCCCCAGGGCTTGAAATTTTGTGCTGCTGAGTGCTAAAAAGGTTATAATCACTTTGTGTACTCATCTTTCTTCGATGTGATCGGAAAATATATGGGGTTGACGGATATTTTTAAGATTTTGGACGAACGGCCATATATTGACTTGCCATCTGAATGGGTTGGATGGTTAGGCTGGTTATTTTTCCTGGGCGTATTGATTTGGGCGATATGGCGCTGGCAGGAGCCGCAAACCAGCCAGCAGTCTGGCTGGAAATGGCTGTTGACTGCGGTGCTGGCGATTCTGGTGCCGGTTGTCACCCTGGTGTTTGGCATAGCGCTGAATATTGAAACTGCAATGCCCATCCCTGGGCTGCCGGTCGAAATGAATGCACCGATTCTCGTGTTATTTTCAGCGGTGCCGTGGGTGTTGGCAGGCGGTATGGTTGGACTGCTGCCTGCGGTGGTGATCGGTTTGTTCTGCGGAATCATGCTTTCTGTCTGGGGAACGCACAGCATCTTCACCCCGCTGGAGGTGGCCGGGCTGGCATATATTTACAGCCTATTTGTCCGGCAGCGATTCCGCACGCATTTCTTTGGTCTTATGCGGCATCCATTGGGTGCGGCTGTATTTGCGGCGGTTGTTTTTTCTCCTGTTTATATTTTCACGTATTTCTTTGCGGTGCGCGGATCACTGGCTGTGCGCCTGGACTATTCGTTAACCCAGACCTGGGTAATTATGTTGATCCGTCTTGGCGAAGTGCTTGTCGCCGGGATGCTTGGCGAGTTGGTGTATCTCATATGGCCGCACTATTGGGGACGGAAGGGGCCATTGGAACCTTCACCAATTGAATCCAGCTTGCAGCGCAGATTTGTTTTGCGTGTGCTTCCTTTGGGCGTGGTGATGTTCCTGACATTGTTGATCGGGGACTGGCTGGTGGCTGGTCAGGCAGCGAAGAATCTGCTGGAAGACAGACTGTCCAGTACGGCAAAGGTGGCTGCGGAGAGCATACCGTATTTTCTGGAAACCGGTCAGGGGTTGATTATGACCCTGGCAGATGATGAATTGCTTGCTCAATCCCCAGCGCAGATCGAGATGGAATTGGCCGCGCGGTTGCGCACCATTCCATATTTCCGGCAGTTGTATCTTTTTAACCAAAACGGAGAACCCGTTGCGGGATTTCCTGAAACCGGGATTCAGGCGCTGCGCCTGTCGGCTGAAGAGGAAGCCGGTATTCAACTGGCATTGAACGGGGTTTTGATCCAGACTTACACAACACCACCGCCGGGGGATGAAAATTCAGCCCAGGTATCATTTGTCGCGGCAGTTAAGGATCCAGCGAATGATGATGCTGTCCAGGGGGTATTGATCGGGCGGACAGATATGCTCAGCAACCCGTTTACCCAGCCAGCGATCAATGCAATGGCGACGCTGGAAGATCTAGACGGGGAGGGGATGATTCTTGACGAGCAGGGGCAGATCCTTTATCACACCATCCCGACGGTGGTGATGGAAACCTATCGGGGTGTCATTCCGCCAGCCGGAGAATTGACGGCAAGTATTTCAAACCTTAGCACGCGTCAGTTTACGTATTATGAACAGGTTAAAGGGCGCCCATGGGCTGTGCTGTTGATCATTCCCGGGGAGGCTGCGCAGCAGCTTGCGTTGAATATTTCCATTCCGTTATTATTGATCTTGGTGATTTTGATGGCGGTTACATACATGATCATTCGAATCAGTTTGCAGGATGTGACTCTGTCCCTTAAGAAACTGGCTGAAGAAGCCACCCTGATTGCTAAAGGACGGTTGGACCATGATTTGCATATTGAAGGCGAAGATGAAGTTGGACAATTTGGCCGCGCATTTGAAGCAATGCGTCTCAGTTTGCGGGCACGAATGGGTGAACTGCGGCATTTACTGTCTGTCAGCCAGGGAGTAGCCGCCAGCCTGGAGATGATCGACGCCATTTCCCCGGTGCTGGATGCGGCGCTGATCCATGGGGCGGTGATGGCGCGAGTTGTATTGAAGCAGACGATGTCTTTGGGAGATACAGCGGAGCGATTGACGGCTTATGGAAGCGGGCCTTCTTCCAATGCGTATAAATATCTGGATGAATCGATTTATGACTTGATGCAGCGGCAGGTGATCCTGACTGTGCCAAATGCGGCCAGAGCACGAATCTTTAATTATCCGTCGGGAGCGCCGGTGCCTGGTTCGATTGTGGCGCTGCCTCTAGGGAAGGGGGAAGACTATTATGGTGCCTTTTGGGTGGCATTTGACCGTCCGCAGCATTTTAGTGAAACCCAATTGAATTTCCTGAGCACGCTGGCCGGTCAGGCATATCTGGCGGCTTCAAATGCCCATTTGTATGCAACAGCAGAAATTGGCCGCCGCCGTCTTGAGGCAGTTGTTACTTCAACGCCCGATCCTATTCTGGTAATTGATGAAAATTTACGTCTGTTGATGCTTAATCCGGCGGCGATGGAAACGCCGGGATTGCTGGAAACGACAGAAACGGGCATTTTGATCGAGAAAGCAGTGGGTATTCCTGATCTGGTGGATTTGATCCTTTCCCCGATGAGCGGAAAATTTACATCCAAAGAGATTAAACTCTCGGATGGGAAAATTTATTTTGCCAGTGTTGCGTCGATCATTGCGGATGCGAAGGCGGTGGGGCGGATTTGTATTTTGCGCGATATTACCCATTACAAGGAACTTGACTCGCTAAAGTCCGAGTTTGTTTCCACCGTCAGTCATGATTTGCGCTCGCCATTGATGTTGGTGAGAGGATATGCGACCATGCTGGAAATGGTGGGTGAATTGAATGACCAGCAGAAGGATTATGCCGACAAGATTATGCAAGGGGTGGAGAGCATGAAGCGGCTGGTAAATAACTTGTTGGATCTGGGGCGTATTGATGCAGGGATTGGCCTGAAAATTGAACCGGTGTTTGTCCTTCTGACCGTTGATGAAGTGGCGGCCGAGCTTCAGCCGAATATTTTACAAAAGAAAATTGATTTTTCTGTTGATTACGCGATGGATAAAGAAGCTCAGATTGAAGCAGATCCCGCTTTGTTAAAGCAGGCCTTGTTCAATCTGGCAGAAAATGCGATTAAGTATTCAAATGAAAACGGCAAAGTAACGATCAGTGTTCGACAGAGAGGCGATTATATTAATTTTGAAGTACAGGATAACGGGATTGGGATTGCGCCGCTTGACCTGCCGCACATGTTCGAAAAATTTTACCGCAGTACCAGGCGGGAGGCTTATCAGCAGCGCGGCACTGGCCTGGGGCTGGCAATTGTTAAGTCGATTATCGAGCGTCACGGCGGCGAAGTTGGTGTAAAGAGCCAGCTGGGTGTCGGGACAACCTTCCAGATCGATATCCCGGTGAAGCAAAATCCACTGGCGGGGATTGATTTTGAAATGGATGGTTGAGCGATTTACGGATGTGATATAATTTTTCCAGTTAACGGGGGAAAGTCGTGAAAATCGTTGAAAAAACAGGTGTAAAAGAGAATTTTTGTGTTATAATACTAGTTTGTATGCAAATTATAAATGAGGTCAATCGCTCTTGAAATAAGCGCCTGGGAAGTGGTCTCGTGCGCTCTGTTCGGGTTGTTCTCGATGTTCTCTTCAGGAGGATTTTTTAGTGGAAACTAAGGGATTGGTAGCATTACGAATTAGTCTGGCGTCACCGGAAAAAATTCGCAGTTGGTCGTACGGTGAAGTCTTAAAACCGGAAACAATTAACTATCGGCGTTTGCGCCCGGAGAAAGATGGTCTTTTCTGCGAAGCCATTTTTGGGCCAACGCGAGACTGGCAATGCTATTGCGGGAAATACAAGAACCCGCGGTATAAAGGCATTGTTTGTGACAAATGCGGCGTGGAAGTGACCCGCTCTGCGGTGCGCCGTGAACGTATGGGGCATATCGAACTTGCTTCGCCGGTTGCCCATATTTGGTATACCCGGCGAATTCCTTCGTATCTTGGTTTGCTGCTGGATATTTCCCGCCGCAACCTGGACCGTGTGCTTTATTTTGCCCAGTATATCGTTACGTTTGTTGATGAAGAAGCCCGGGAGAAAGCTTTGAAGCGCCTGGATGAGGAGATTTCATCTTCGGATCAGAATATTCTTGACAAGGTCAAGGAGCAGATCAATGCTGTGCAGGAAACACGCGATCAAAAGGTCGGTGAGTTGCAGCAGCAGAAAGATGAAATCAAGTCACGGGCCGATGAGCAGATTGCAGCGAAGCTGGAACCGGTGATGAAAGAAGGCCAGCGGCTGGAGGTAACCCTTCAGGAAACGCTGGGCAGCAAAAAACGCAAGGATATTGTATTTGAAGCGGCTGATACAGTGATCGTGAAGGCTGGCGAAGAAGTTGCCAACTCGCACATCAGTGAAGTGCAGACCGTTGTCAAGCAGCGTTTGAACGAAATTGAAGATGAATTTAAGCAGGACCTGGAACGTGAAATTGCCGAGCTGGATATGGCGATTGAAAAAGCCCGCGCTGAATCGGATTTGAAGATTCAGGGGTTGAACAACCAGATGGAAGATCATAAGGAAGCTGCACATGGAAAATCTACCCAAATGCGCGAGGAGCTGTATGAACTTCGCCCGTTCACTTTCCTGAGCGAGAGCCGCTATCGTGAACTGAAATCCCGCTGGGGCCAGGTTTTCCGTGCAGACATGGGCGCCGAGGCATTTTATGATATTTTACGGCGGCTTGATCTGGACCAGCTTTCAGAAGACTTGTGGACTGAAGTTCGTACCACCAAGAGCAAACAAAAACGAAAGAAGGCCACCAATCGTTTAAAGGTTGTGGAAGCTTTCCGCCGTTCGGACAATCGTCCTGAATGGATGATCCTGACCGTGCTGCCGGTAATTCCGCCTGATTTGCGCCCGATGGTGCAATTGGATGGCGGCCGCTTTGCGACCTCTGATTTGAACGACCTGTACCGCCGCGTGATTAACCGCAATAACCGTTTAAAGCGGTTGTTGGAACTGGGCGCGCCGGATGTGATCGTACGCAATGAAAAGCGTATGCTCCAGGAAGCTGTTGACTCGTTGATTGATAATTCACAGCGCGGCAAAGCACTTTCCCGCCGCGGGCGTCGTGAGCTGAAATCGCTGAGCGATATGCTCAAGGGCAAGAAGGGCCGCTTCCGCCGCAACCTGTTGGGCAAGCGTGTAGATTATTCCGGCCGTTCGGTGATTGTGGTGGGCCCGACATTGAAACTGTACCAGTGCGGTTTGCCGAAGGCGATGGCACTGGAGCTGTATCGTCCGTTTGTCATTTCCAGGCTGGTTTCGAATCAGTATGCTGCCAACGTGAAGGGCGCGCGACGCTTTATTGAGCGCAACCGTCCCGAAGTATGGGAAGTGCTGGAAGAGGTGATTAAAGAGCGCCCTGTGCTGCTCAATCGTGCACCAACGCTGCATCGTTTGGGCATTCAGGCCTTTGAGCCGATACTGATTGAGGGCAGTGCCATTCAACTGCATCCGCTGGTGACGACCGCTTTCAATGCTGACTTTGACGGTGACCAGATGGCTGTGCATGTGCCGCTTTCGCAGAAAGCGGTGTGGGAAGCGCGCAATTTGATGCTTTCTTCCCAAAATTTGCTCAAGCCGGCAGATGGCGAACCGATCATCAGTCCTTCCAAGGATATGGTGCTGGGTGTGTATTATTTGACGATCAGCAACGATCTGAAGCATAAGGGTGATGGCCGAATCTTCGCGGATTTGGATGAAGTTGAACTGGCCTATCAGTTAGATCAGCTCGATGTTCACGCAAAGATCAAGGTGCGTGTAACCACCTGGTATGATGAGAAAAATAACCGTCTTGCTGAACCCGTTGAAAAAATTATGGAGACAACCACCGGACGGGTGCTGTTCAACCGCATTATGCCGGAAGAAGTACAATTTGTCGATTGGCCGCTGGACAAGGGCGGCGTGAAAGATTTGATTGGAGATGTGTACGAGATTTGCGGCGCAGAAGTTACTACTGATGTTGCCGACAAGATCAAGGACATCGGTTTCCACTATGCGATGCGTTCCGGCGCAACGATCGCGGTTGCTGACATTACTATACCTGAAGAAAAAGAAGCAATCCTGGAGCAATCTACGCAGGATGTGGAGAATGTGAACCGTTCCTTCCGCCGCGGTCTTTTGACCGATCAGGAGCGTAATGAGCGCGTGATTGAGATTTGGCAGAACACGACCAGGGATGTGGCCACGAAGGTGCGGGAGAATATGGACCCGCACGGCAACCTTGCCACCATGGCAAATTCCGGTGCGACGAAGGGCGGCTTTGGTCCAATTTCACAGCTTGCCGGTATGCGTGGTTTGATGGCCGACCCGGCTGGCCGGATTATCCGCCTGCCGATTCAGTCGAATTTCCGTGAAGGCCTGACCGCGCTGGAATACTTTATTTCGACACACGGTGCCCGCAAAGGTCTGGCTGATACCGCTTTGCGTACGGCGAATGCAGGGTATCTGACCCGCCGTCTGGTGGATGTTGCCCAGGATATCATCATCAATGAAGATGATTGCGGCACGATGGACGGGATTTATATTCGCCGTTCTGAAAATATTGCCCGCCAGTCGATGGCCTCGCGTTTATATGGCCGCCTGGCTGCTGAACGGACAGTTGACCCTGAAACGGGAGAAGTATTGGTCGAACGGAATGAAATGATTGACCATGACTGCGCCCGCCGTTTGGATGTTTCCGGGATTGAAGAGATCAAGGTGCGCTCGCCAATGACCTGCGAGCTGGTACACGGTGTGTGTGCGTTTTGCTACGGGATGGACCTGGGCCGCGGCGCACTGGTGAAACAGGGTGCTGCAGTAGGTATTGTGGCTGCCCAGTCGATTGGTGAGCCGGGCACGCAGTTGACCCTGCGTACTTTCCACACCGGCGGTGTGGCAGCTGGTGGGGATATCACCACTGGTTTGCCCCGTGTTGAGGAGCTTTTTGAAGCCCGGCGCGCACCGAAAGGTGAAGCGGTGATCACTGCAATTTCTGGCAAGGTGAGCATTATTCAAAATGACCGCTACAGCGATCAGCGCGTGATTCGCGTGGAGAGCAGTGAGATGGTCTCGGACGAGTATGAAGTGCCGCAAGAATGGAGCATTGAACTTGTGGATGAAGGCAGCGCAGAAGCCGGCGATGTGGTGGCTGCCTTGGACGATGCGAAGATCACAGCACAACATGCCGGACGTGTGCGTATAGAAGGCCGGAAAGTGATTGTTTCTTACGAGCAGAGCGAATCGGAAGAGTATGATATTCCTTCGACTTCGCGCCTGATGGTGGACGAAGGCGATTATGTGGAAGCCGGTCAACCGCTGACAGAGGGCTCTTTGAACCCGCACACGATCCTGGGGATCAATGGCCGCGATGCTTGCGAACTGTATCTGCTTTCTGAAATTCAGAAAGTGTATCGCGCTCAAGGGCAGAACATTCACGACAAGCATTTTGAAGTGATCATCCGCAAGATGCTGAGCAAGACCCAGATCATTAATCCTGGTGAAACCAAGCTGTTGCCGATGGATCTGGTAGACCGCCTGGAATTACGCGCGATCAACGAGAAAGCGGTGCAGGAAGGCAAGAAACCCGCCCGCTTTGTGGAAGTGCTGCTGGGTGTGACCAAGGCCTCCCTGAATACGGATTCGTTCCTGTCTGCTTCCTCCTTCCAGCACACGATCAAGGTGCTGGCTGGTGCTGCGATTGAGTCGAAAGAAGACCCGTTGTTTGGTCTGAAAGAGAATGTGATCATCGGTAAGTTGATCCCTGCCGGGACTGGCTTTGAACACGGACGCTTCGATGAGATTCCTGAAGAACTTGAGGGTGAAGAAGAGGCCGTGATAGACGGACTGCTGGTAGAAACGGCTGAAGTGCCTGATGTTTTGGAAATAGAAGAAATACAAGGCGAAGATTAATTCCCTGTTTGCCTGAATGAACCGGAGGGTTAATCCCCTCCGGTTTTTTTATTCTGTTGAGATAGCGTGAATAAGAGAAAGCGCGGTGCGCTCAAACAAAATCTTTGGATGGGTTGACGGAGCGGCAATTTCTTCTTATGATTATGGTACAAGATTTCTATTCGTTTTGCTCAGGAGTATTTGCATGGAAATTGGCAAAGTAAGTATGATCGACATCGATTCGGAAATGCGTCAATCCTACCTGGATTATGCGATGAGTGTGATTGTGGCGCGGGCCCTGCCTGACGCCCGGGATGGATTGAAGCCTGTACAGCGGCGCATCCTGTATGCAATGTATGACATGGGTATCCGTCCTAATTCTTCGTTCAAAAAATCTGCCAGAATTGTGGGTGATGTGCTGGGTAAATATCATCCGCATGGTGATATGGCCGTATATGAAGCGATGGCAAGAATGGCGCAGGATTTCTCCATCCGGTACCCGTTGGTAGACGGACAGGGAAATTTTGGCAGCATTGATGGCGACCCGCCAGCCGCGATGCGGTATACCGAGGCGCGATTGCTGCCGTTTGCAATGGAATCTTTGGCGCAGATCGAGAAGAATACGGTTGATTATGGACGTAATTATGACGATTCAATCAATGAGCCGGAAGTATTGCCAGCTTCCATTCCGAATTTACTGGTAAATGGTGCCACAGGTATTGCTGTAGGGATGGCAACCAGTATTCCGCCGCACAATTTGGGGGAGGTGGTTGATGCGTTGATTTATATGATCAACCACTGGAATAAATATGATGATATCACCATCAGCGAGCTGATGGGCTTTATTCAAGGTCCCGATTTCCCGACGGGGGGCATTATTGTTCAGGAAGAAGGGAATGGTTCTCTGCTGGAAGATTACGGGAAGGGCAGAGGCCGGGTGAAAGTGCGCGGCCGGGTTCATCTGGAAGAGATGGCCCGTGGAAAAACGCGGCTGATCATTACCGAATTACCCTATATGACCAATAAGGCCAGTCTGATTGAGAAGATTGCTTCGCTGGTGCGTGATTCCAAAGATGGGGAATTTGAAATTTCGGACCTGCGGGATGAGTCGGACCGTCAGGGAATGCGCATTGTGATTGAGTTGAAAAGCACGGCAGATAGTGAGCAGGTGCTGCGTTCGCTTTATCGGCGAACGCCGCTGCAGTCGACCTTCTCCATTTCCCTGCTGGCGCTGGTGGGTGGTGAGCCGCGGCTGCTATCGATCAAGCAGGCTTTGCGGGTGTATCTGGAACACCGGCTGGAGGTTGTCCAGCGGCGCAGCGAATATGATCTGACTAAGGCGAAAGAACGCGCTCATTTGCTGGAGGGGCTGCTGGTTGCGCTGAAGCATCTCGATGAAGTGATTGACCTGATCCGCAAGTCCTCAACGGTAGAAATTGCGCACAAGAAGTTGATGTCCAAGTTCAAGTTGAGCACGGTGCAGGCACAGGCGATCCTGGATATGCCCTTGCGCCGGCTGGCTTCGTTGGAACGTAAGAAAATCGAGCAGGAACATGCCGGTTTAATGCGCTTGATCAAGGAACTGGAATCGCTGTTGGCTTCTCCACAAAAAATTCGCAAAGTGATTGAAAGTGAGCTGCTGGAAGCGAAGGAAAAATATGGTGATGCCCGCCGTACACAGATTGTGAATTTGGCAGAAGGCGAATCGGCCCAAAATCTGCTGACTGCTTCTGATTTGACGCCCGTGCAAACTGTGTGGGTGGGGGTTACACAGGATGGATTGATTGGCAGGATTGATGATGATAATTTGTCGCGGGTGAGCGGGAAAGATGCACCCGCTTACTTAATAAGAAGTAATACCCATCAAAGCCTGTATATTTTGGGTGAGGATGGGCAGGCGGCATCCATGTATGTGGACTCGCTTCCTGAAGTAGAAAAATTCACGGACGGCGGCGCGCTGGACAAGATCACTACTTTCCGCAGCGGGGCCAATGTGGCTGCTTTGTTCACCATCCCGCGCAACAGTGAACTGGATGAGGGCGATGAGCGCTATGTGATGACGGCCAGCGAGTCAGGGATGGTCAAAAAGACTGCTGTAGCTGATCTGCCGGGGGTGTCATCTGATATGTTTACATTGGTGAAGATCAACAAAGGCGACCGGCTGCTGGATGTGACGATTACCAATGGGGAAGCCGATGTACTGCTGGCAACAGCCAATGGAATGGCGATCCGGTTTTCGGAAGGTGAGGTCAGACCGATGGGGCTGGTAGCTGCCGGGGTGAACGGGATCAAGTTGAAAGGGGATGACAAGGTGGTGGGCTTTAATCAAATTATCCCTGAGGGGATGGTGCTGCTGCTGGCTTCGGATGGAACTGGCTGGCGCATCGCTGAAGATGAATTCCCGCAGCAAGGGCGATATGGACAGGGAACGATTGCCTGCCGGTTGTCTGGTACGGCCAAGCTGGCCGGGGTAATGTGCAGCAAGTATTTGGGACAGGACGGGATTGCGCATTTCAAAAAGGCTGCGTCGCGGATGATTACCGTGGGGGATGCAGCAGAGACCAAACGCGCACGATCCGGCAAGGAAGCTCTGCCGGTGAAAGACAAGGATGCGATCCTGAGCGTGACGATCAAGGAAGATTATATCGATGTCTGGAAGGCTGGTCCGCGTAAGGTGAGTAAGCCAAAAGCGGACGAATCACCAAAGAAAAAGCAGCCGAAACTGTTTGATTAGGCAAAAAAAAACAGGCTCTCCGATGGAGGGCCTGTTTTGTGATTATGATATGTCGCGTTATCCAAGATTGAAAGGGAAAAACTTTATTTTGCTGCGCGCCAGCCGTTATCTTCAGCTTCCTCCGTGGTGCAGAACCAGCGTTCGCCTTTACCGGTGTCAATGATCGTGCCATCATACCATTCGCTGCCGGGGAGGTGGTAAATTTTTTCGCCGTTCATATTGATGTTGCCTTTGATGTCACAGCCCGGAAAATGAGTCTTGCAGCCGTAGAAACAGGTTTGTGCTGCGCGGGGTGTGGGCGTATGGACCGGAGGGACAGCAGTTTTGCTATCGCGAGGGATGTTTTTCCACAGCCCTTTATTATTTAAACGGGCATATTCCTGGGCTTCTGCAAAGTGTTCTGCGCAGGCGATGTCGGGCGGGAAGGTGGCTGCCAGCGCATAGCCCTCGTTCACCAGAAGCTGGTTGATAAAGACATCATCGATCAGCACATAGCGCAGCAGGCGGTCATACTGGTCCGTGTTGGAAATGTCCTTGATGAGGGTAACGGTTTGCCCTTCGACAAGTTCAGTGTTTCTTTCGGCAGCTTCGGCAGCGAAATATTCTTTGGGGTAGATTTCCGGAGTGTCAATGCCGATATAGCGAACGCTGTATTGCTTGCCGTTATATTCAATATCGATGGTATCCCCATCTACCACATGGATTACTTTTACCTGGATGCGTTCGGTGTTTTGCGGCAGACAGGGGAAATTGCCCGTGATGGGCGGCACGGCAGGCAAGTGAAAGACTTGGGTCTTGACGGGAAGGGGTGAGGGATTGGCTGCCGGGTTGATCGTGATGACCAGGGGCAGGGCTTCAGCAGTCGTGATTTCTGCTGTGGCAGTGCGAGATTCAGCAGACGTCTGTACGGTGAGGGCTGGTGTGCTGCCCGTCCAGTCGCTGATCAGGGTATTCCAGTCGGTAACGGAGAAGAGTGCATTGCCAAAAAGCACACCAACGAGCAGGGCTAAAACGCCGAAAATGGCGAGGCCAGCCAGACCGATTTTCGTCCATTGTATGGGGGAATCGTCTTGTGGTGCTTCCTCCGGGTTGGCCTCAGATGATTTTGTAGGCAGCCTGGTTTCCTCGACCGCCTGAACGATTGGGACAGGCAACGGTTTTGTAGGTGGAAGCGGGGGAAGTTTTTTGCCGAGGAGGCGGCCCAGTTGTTCTCTGGCGGCCTGATGGTGCGGATTGATCGCAAGCAGTTTTTTGAGGCATTTGATCTGGTTGGATTTTTTCTTGTAGGTTGCGGCCAGCCAGAACCAGGCCAGCTCATCCTTTGGATTGGACTGGATGGCTTCTTTAAATATCAGCCGGGCTTTTTCTTTGTCGCCAGCTTTGAATATTTTTATCCCCTGTTTGACAGATTGGTTTGTCACATTCAGTACCCGGGAAGAAGATTACTTTACGGTGAATTGGCTGTAGTGATAGGTGATTTGCCCGTCGAGAATGCCGAGGGTGTCATTCCCATCTTTCACGCTGCCATTGGAAGCTGAAGCAGTCCATGAGAATTGCCAGGAAGTGCCCCCGCCGGAGAAGTTTTGGAGGGTGAAGGTGGCATTGGGCAAAATCTGGCTGAAAAATGCGGCATACCAACTGCGCAAGGCTGCCTCGCCCTGGATGGTGCGCGCGGGGGTGATGTGGGTTGCGGCAGCGCCATATAAGGCTACCACCTGATTGACATCGCGGGTGTTGAGGGCGTTGATATAGCGCTGGGGAAAATCGGGCAGGCTGGGAATGGGCTGCCAGGGGTAGTTAGACAGGGCCGACCAGAGCGGCTGCAGGATGGTACGGGCATAGTACCAGGCAAAGAAATTGGCTGCTTCCAGATTGAGGGCGCGGGTTTTGTCGAGAAATTCGACAATTTCGCGGGCGGTGGGTTCCCAACTGCCGTAAATGTACATCGGACCGGTGGGGATTAGCGGGCGGTAAGGAGTGATGGCCTGAAACTCACGCAGCGAGCGGGCCAATTGGTCAGCAGGATTGTGAGCCTTGACCCAGTACACCTGGGGCATATTGACGTCACATTTTTCGAGGAATTCTTTCCAGGGGAATCCGGGGTGATAGGTGGGCCAGCGGTAGGAAGACAGGCCGACCGGCGTGCTGGAGGACAGGCCGGCTTTGATGCGGGTCATGAACTCGGCGGCTGCTTCGTCCTTGCCGGGGTCTTTGTATTCTCCTTCCGCGTTGATCAGATAACCGTCCAGGTTCAGCTCACGGACGCGCCGGATGGCGATGTCAGCTTCTGATTTGGGAGCGTCGCCATAGACGTAGTGCCAGCCCCAGGCGGCAATGCCGCGGGCTTTGAGCGACTGCACCACCGGAGCGACCAGGTCGTCGCCGCTATTGGGGTCGAGGTTAAAAGCGCGCGTGCCATTGGCAATCTTAATGAGAACATGGGTTAAACCGGCAGCCTGGGCGGTTCGGGCAATTGCTTCCGGGTTGCCATTTTCACATCTGGAGAGGATCCAGATCATCATGCCTTTGCCTTTAAGCTCCATGATTCTCCTTACAAGTATGGGGTGTGATTACGCGTCGAGCGGAATGCCATCGGGTGAAAGATTGCCAGCCAGGCCGATTTCGGGGGCAATACTGCGCATAGCCATAATTACGTTTGTGGTATGCTGCCAGAGTTCGACTTCAAACGCTTCAGCGCCTTCCGCAATTTCTTCCCGATTGGCACCGGCAGCGAAAGAACGATCCTTCCACTTCTTCTTAACAGATTTTGCCTTTAAATCGTAAAGGGATTTAGAGGGGCGCACGAGGGCGACAGCAGTGATCAGGCCGGTGATCTCGTCGCAGGCATAGAGGGCTTTGCGCATGAGGGTATCCCGCGGGACGCCGGTTTCTACGCCGTGGCTGAGGATGGCCTGAACGACCTCTTCGGATACGCCGCGTTCGCGCAGGATGGGGGCGCCGGCGGTGGGGTGTTCTTCCATTGTCGGATGAATTTCCCAATCGAAATCGTGCAGCAAACCAGCCAGCCCCCATGTTTCAACGTCTTGATCCAATGTTTCAGCATACCAGCGCATGGCAGCTTCAACGCACAGCATGTGATTGATTAATCCGCGGTTTTTGACAAATTCTTCTACGATTTTTAGTGCTTGAATGCGATCCATGGTTAATGGTCCTCCCGTAGTGATTTATAAAATTATACCTGAACATGGCACCCAGACGGGATAACTGGATGGAATAGGGTGGTGCAAGAAGTATACTACCCGAGGCGGCAATTCCATCTCAGACTTGATTGACGATTGCCACAGTTGCTGAAAAGCAGTTGGCAATGACAGCGAGGGGTGTTGATTTTCTGCAAACGGAGCGGGTACCCGGATTCTAATTCTATTCTGTTGGAAAAATGGGTTCCGGGTCGCCGAGGACGGGAGGCAGGGGTTTTAACCAGCCATCGCGCAATGAAACGAGGGTGGCGACGATTTCGCGGGCTTGCCAGATGAGTATGGAGCGGCGCGGGTAGGGCAGCTTTTTAGCGACAACGCCAGTGGATTCGATGTTGAGCTGGCGGCAAAGGAAAAGTGCCCGCGGCAGGTGATAGCGTTGGGTGACAAGGATGGCATCTGTAACGCCGAAGATGGCTGAGGCGCGGTAGCAGCTGTCGTAGGTACGGCGTCCGCCGTAGTCCAGGACGATATCCTTTTCCGGGACGCCCAGTTCAACGGCGTATTCATACATCCCGCCGGGTTCGTTATAATCCAGGAAGCGATTGTCGCCTGTCATCAGCAATTTCTGCACTTTGCCATTAAAATAGAGATCCGCAGCGGTAGAGACCCTGTCCCGCAGTACTGCGGTGGGCGTGCCGTCATAATTGAGTCCTGCGCCAAAGACGATGGCGACGGGCGCTGTGGGGCTGTCTGCGACGGAGAAAATGCGGCAGCAGGCCAGCAGCCGGGTGAGTGCAATTGGAAATCCAAAGATGAGGATAGTCAGCATGATGGATCTGCTGGCGAGGCGCAAAATGAATTTGATCACTTTTTTGAACATTTTTCGATTGTAACATGAGAGGAAGGAAATGGTGAATTTCTACAATATCCTGTGCGCCATCCGTGATGGAGAGCAGTCAAGCTATATTGCAAATCCTGTTGCGTTTATGTAAATCATATAGGGGTAAAATATACTTACTGGTCAGCGTTGAAATGATTTATTCGTACTGATTTCAAAAGGAGTTATGGGATGAAGAAAAAAGGGACTGGTTTGTTAATCTTGGGGGTGATCATCGTACTCATTGCTGGGCTGTTTATTGGGCTGCCATACTTAATGCAGCGTTTGTTAAGGGATACCACCGAGGCGGCGATTGCACCAATTGCGGAGGCAAATGCACAGATGAAAACACAGGTGGCGCAGTTTATGAACCCTACACCCACAATCATTCCTGATCCGGTGACGATCATTCAAGAGGTGCGTTCACTGGCGAGACTGGAGAGTATTCAGTATTCGGTGGAGAAAGTAATCACTGCCGAGATTGCACAAGGGCAGCTGGACTTTCTGTTTGGTGACAGGCTTCTGTTTGTGGCGCATGGTACGGTGATTGCGGGGATTGACCTGGGAAAGATGACCACCCAAAATTTATGGCTGGAAGACGGGGCATTATACGTCAATTTGCCCGAGCCTGAAATATTTGTAGCAACCTTGAATAATGACCAATCGTATGTGTATGACCGGGAGACAGGTCTTTTACGGCAAAGTGACGCCAATCTGGAAACGCAGGCGCGGCAGGTGGCTGAACAGTCAATCCTTGAGGCCGCGTTGACCGATGGGATATTGGTTCAGGCGGACATCAATGCCGAGGCGTATATGGAACGTTTATTCCGCAGCCTGGGATACGAGGAAGTGATCTTCATCCATGAAACGGAATGAGGCAGGGTCCGGTTTTGGTCTGCCGTTGTTATGTGTTTGTCTTTTAACAGCAGGACAGCGCGGCCGGTTCCTTCTTCGGTGAGTTGACCTGGCAGCAGGTTGATGTTTAAGGGGTCTTGAAAAGGTTCAATGCACCGATAGCTTTCCAGCACACTTAAGAGATTTGTGGCTAACTACTCAGGTACCTCGATGATGTCACTGCGAGGAGCATGCTTTTGCGACGTGGCCGCGGAGCGTCCCAGACTGTCCGGGATGCTCTGCGGCCACGTCGGCCTTATCTACACTGCTACCGAAGCGATGTACAATGCCGGCCTCGCAGTGACATACCTGAGCAGTTACATTTGTGGGGCCCTGGGGTTCCTGATATAATACTTTTCCGCTGATGGTGAAGAATGTCTGCGGGAAACAAACCATAAGAGATCGGGGTATGAGCTATGAACCAGAAAAAAATTGTTAACATTAAAAACGCGCCAAGTGAGATGGTGGATATTTTTCTGCCGGATGGGCGGGTGCTTTCCGGGCCGCGGGGCGCGACGGTGGAGGAATTTTTGAAGTCTCTGCCAGATTGGGAGGAACAGCAGATCGTCGGGGCGATTATTAATGGCGGTTTGCGAGAGCTAAGTTATCCGATCAAAATCGAATCCCAGGTGAAACCGATTGGAATGGCTGACGCGGATGGGGCAAGGATTTACCGGCGTTCCCTGATCTACTTACTGGAAGCGGCCTACGAGGAGCTCTTCAGTAACGGCGATTTGACAGTGGATCATTCTGTGTCTTCTGGCGGTTTTTTCTGCCAGGTGTTGGGCAGAGAACCATTAAGTGAAGATGAACTGCAGCAGCTTGAAGATCACATGCATAAACTGGTGGATGCGGATTTACCGATTGAACGGCAGCAGATTCCGCTGGATGAGGCGGTGGCTTATTTTGGAGCAAAGGGGCAGACCGATAAAGTGCGCCTGTTGAAGTATCGCCAGAAACCGCATTTGATGATGTATGAATTGGCGGGGCATCGTGATTATCATCACGGCTATATGGTGGTATCTACAGGGTATTTGCGCTGGTTTGAATTATCTTCGCTGGAGGAGGGGTTTATTTTACATTTTCCGCGCCGTCACTGGCCTACAGAGATTCAGCCTGCGCCGGAGTCGCTGCGCCTGATTGATACTTTTCGGGAGTATGGGGATTGGTTGACGCGCCTGGAAATTGATAGCGTGGGGGGACTGAATGAAGCGATTGAAAAATCCCGGATCCGTGGTGTGGTGCTGGTATCGGAAGCCTTGCATGAAATGCGGATTGCTGAAATTGCGCGCAGGATCGTGGAGCAGCCGGAGAAGTCGGTGATCGTGATTGCGGGGCCGTCCTCTTCGGGGAAGACGACATTCTCGAAGCGGCTGGCGGTACAGCTGCTGGCGCAGGGCATTTCTCCATTTGCATTGGAGATGGACAATTATTTTGTTGATCGCGCCAAAACGCCAAAGGGGGAAGATGGCATGTACGATTATGAATCTCTGAATGCGCTTAACACAAAAGTGCTGGGCATGCATTTGCGGCAAATGATGACGAGGGAAGAAGTGCAATTGCTGCATTATGATTTTAAGACGGGGTTGAGCGAGCCAGGGGAAGTGGTAAAACTGGCTCCGGATCAGTTGATTATTCTGGAAGGCATTCATGGGTTGAATCCGAATCTGATTGCGGATGTGCCGCAAGAGCGTATTTTCAGGATTTACATTTCAGCGCTGACCCAGTTGAACCTGGATCGTCAAAACCGGATTTCGACGACGGACACGCGGTTGATCCGCCGGATCGTGCGGGATGCACGTGAGCGCGGGTATTCCGCCAGTCAGACGATTGGACAATGGGAATCGGTGCGCCGTGGGGAAAAACGCAATATTTTTCCCTATCAGTATAACGCGGATGAGATGTTCAATTCGGCGCTGGCCTATGAATTGGCAGTGTTGAAGCCGTTCGCCGAACCGATTTTGCGTCAGGTGCCATACGGTACACCGGAGCATGTGGAAGCGAAACGCCTGTTGGCGCTGCTGGAATGGTTCCTGCCAATGGATATGGAACTGGTCCCCGATAATTCATTGTTGAAGGAATTTTACGGGGGGTCGATCTTTAAGGAATTTAAGTTATGGGGAGATTCAACATCGTACTAACGGCGACAGAAAATTAAACCAAACCGCCCCGTTGCTTTGACGGGGCGGTTTGGTTATCGATTGGGCACGGGAATGGCGCGAGGATCACATTTCTTGTTGGATAACACGACCGAGACGTGCAATGCCCTCATTGATCAAATCCGGCGGGGAGAAGGAAAAATTGAGGCGCATATTGTTTTGGCCGCCGCCAGAAGGGAAAAATGGCTCGCCAGGGACAAAAGCCACTTTTTCTTTTAATGCTCTTTGAAGCAGGTCGGTGGTATTGAGGTGTTCAGGCAGCGTTACCCAGAGGAAAAGGCCGCCTTCGGGTCTGTTCCATTGCACGCCTTTCGGCATGTGTTCATCCAGACAATCCAGCATGGTGTTGCGGCGTTCAAGATAGACTTTCCGAATGACATTGATATGTTGATCGATGAAGCCGTTTTTACAGACTTCGTGTGCGGTCATCTGGGTAAATTTGGCGGTGTTCAAATCGGCGCCCTGTTTGGCTTTCACCAATGTGCTAATCACATTTTCTGGCGCAATGACCCAGGCAAGACGGAGACCAGGAGCAAGGATTTTCGAGAAGGTGCTTAAGTAAATCACATTGCCTGCATAGGGCAATGTGCAGGCAATGTCGACACATTCGCTGTCCAGGGATGAGATACTGGGAAGGGCTTCTCCTTCAAAACGGAGTTCTCCGTAAGGGTCGTCTTCGACAATCGGGACGCCGTATTGCTGCGCCAGGTCGACAATTTTTTGGCGCCGTTCCAGCGATGTCGTGCGTCCGGTAGGATTTTGGAAATTGGGCAGTACGTAGATGAATTTTGGTCCGGCGCGAAGCGCTGCATCCAGGGCGTCAATTTTCATGCCATGTTCATCGGATTCAACCGAGATAAACTCCGCCTGATAAGCCTGCCAGGCCTGTAAGGCGCCCAAATAAGTGGGGGCTTCAACAAGGATACGATCACCGGGGTTGATGAAAACCCGGCCAATCAAATCGAGCCCTTGTTGGGAGCCGGAAGTGATCATGACGTTCTTTGTGGTAATGTTGATGCCAGTTCTGACGCTATATTCAACAACCCATTTCCGTAAAGGTTCAAAGCCTTCGGTTGAACCATATTGCAAGGCAGCAGAGCCACTATTGTTCAGGACGTTAATGGCGGCCTGTTTAAATTCTTCAACAGGGAAGACGGAGGGGGCGGGCAGCCCGCCAGCAAAGGAAATAATTTGGGGGTCGTTGGTCAGTTTGAGTAATTCGCGAATGATGGAGCTTGACATCTGTTGGATACGTTGTGCGTAGCGGTAGTCCCAAAGTGTTTGCATGTATTTTTCTCCTGGCAGAACAGGTATGTGGAAATCAGGCGGGCAGTTTAAGCTGCCCGCCTGAAAAAAACTATCCTAATTTCGGATACCGGGGAATGACGAGGGCAGCATCGGGCAGCGTGATGCGGTCGCCGATGGATAGCTCAGCGGGGGCTTTTGCGGCTTTCCTGGGGGCACTTTGGAAGATAAAGATTGGGGTCCCTTCCTCGGTATATTTCGTTTCAAGATACGCCTGGCCGGTGAGAAATCCTTCGCTGTCAATGGCACAACTGGTCACGACACCGGTCGTGCGTCCTTTTTTGTCGAGTACGGGGTCGCCGAGGTGGGCCATGCGGACGCCTTTTTCTTCGAAGCGGAAGCGGATAACTTCTGCCTTTTGATCATTCTGACGTTCGAGAAAGGCTTCCCGTCCGATGAACCAGGGTTTGTAGACTTTGACGTAGTACCCAAAGCCTGCTTCACTTACGCCTAGTCCCAGTTCTCCGCTCATTTCGTGTCCATAAAGCGGGAGGCCGGCTTCGGTTCGCAGGGAATCACGGGCGCCGAGACCACAGGGTTTGAGGCCCAGCGGTTCACCGGCTTTGAGGAGAGCTTTCCATAGGGCAGCGGCCTGGTCAGGGTGGACAAACAGCTCAAAGGACATCTTCTCGCCGGTGTATCCGGTACGGGAGACGATCAGGTCAAATCCGCCGACGGTTGCGTCACACAGGCGGGTGCGGGTGAGGCGCTTGATGCTGGCGAGGTCTTCATCGCTGCATCCCAGAGAAAGGAGGATGTCACGTGAGCGGCGGCCCTGAAGGGCGATGCCGACGCGCATGTCTGCGCCTTCCTTCTTGTCGCGCAGGTTCCGCAGGACAGCATTGCGGCCAAAGACGCGCACGCCGGGATGTTCTGCATCGACCATGACTTTGCCTGCGTGAACGGCGTTCAGCCATGCCCAGTCTTTGTCGTCATTGGACGCATTGACCACCATCAGGAAAACGTTCTGGTCGCGGCGGTAGACCATCAGATCATCGATCACGTTAGCGTGGGGGTCAAGCAGGTGGGTGTAGCATGATTCACCGATTCCCAGCGCGTCGATGTCATTGGCACAGACGCAGTCGAGGAAGGCGGCGGCTTCCGGGCCTTCACATTGATATACGCCCATGTGGGCGATATCAAACAGTCCGGCTGCCTGTCGGGTGGCGAGGTGTTCTTCGACAACTGAGGTGTACCAGACGGGCAATTCCCAGCCGGCAAAGGGAATGATTCGTCCGCCGAGTTGTGTGTGGATGTCATACAGCGGGGTACGCTTCAAGGGCGGATGTTCGGGTTCTTCCCATTTGAATTCGGGCAGGGTTTTTCCAGAGCTGTTTTTGCGGCCAATAAAGTATGGTTTGGTTAATTTGTACACTTCTCCATCCGCTTCAGTGACCGGAGCAGCGTCGGATTCACGGATTGTTACCGGGCCGGGAAGGCGGCGGGTTAAGTCGGCGTCGAACTTGACATATCCATCAGAAATATCCCGCAGCCAGGTAGCGGCGAGGATCGCTTTGTCTGTGGGGAGGCTGAATTGGTAGGTGCCCGGCTCGACATAGGTTAGCACACCTTCAATGGTTTCGTGCGGTGTACACAGACTGGTACGCTGGCTTTCCCCGACCTTGAGCGCTTCAACATCGCTGGAGAAGGCGTAATATACAAAGTGGTAAATGGATTTGCCGGGTTGGAGGGATTTAGCGTTATCGCCTGCAAATTGGTAATTGCCGGCATGATACACACTGCGGGAGCTTAATTCAAGGGCTGTCCATTTTTGCGTGGATTTTGGATGGTCATCGAGATAGAAGAAATGCGGGTAACCGTGGCTTTTGAAAGGTGCGTCAATGGCTCCTGCGGCGGCCAGTTCGCGAACACGAATTTTTGCTTTTTCGAGAACATCAAAATCCACTTTAGCGCGCAGGGCAAAGCCGTTGCGAGATTTGATCTGGTACGGTGTCGTAGAAAGCAGGACATCGGCCATAATATCGCCGACTTCAATCATTTCTTTTTCGCCAAGACCGCGCTGAGTCATCCAGGGGGTACCGTAGCGGACGCCCATGGCGCGCAGCGCTGTGCGGTCGCCGGGGATGGTGTTGCGGTTGGCGATGATACCGGCAATTTCGAGGATACGGGCGGCCATATCTCCTGAGAGCGGGGTGCCATCCGGGCCGGTGACGGAACGGCAGTCAATATTGCCGAGGTGGGTATTTGTGCCGCCAAAGGAGATGCGCAGACCGCGGTCACTGAGACGGTCTGTGAGGACTTTGCAATTTTTGATGATCTGGCTTTGCAGATCATGGAATTCTGGTGTACGGGTCAGTTTGAAGGTGAGAGCCAGAGCGGCGATGGCATGGATATGAGGGCCGCCTTGTTCACCGGGGAAAACCGCGCGGTCAATTTTACGAGAAAGGGCGTCGCTTTGGGTGATGATGCATGCGCCGCGCGGGCCGGTGAGGGTTTTGTGGGTGGTAAACGTGATCACATGCGCATAGCCGACAGGGGAGGGGATGACTTTGGCTGCGATCATGCCGGCGATGTGGGAAATATCGGCCATGAAATAGGCGCCGACGGAATCGGCGATTTCGCGGAATTTCTTCCAGTCAGGTACCCAGGGATAGGAGGAATATCCGGCGACGATGATCTTGGGTTTGTATTCCTGGGCGAGGGCCTGGATGGCATCATAATCGAGCTGCTCGGTTTCGGGATCAACGTTATAGTGTACAGCGTTGTAGAGTTTGCCGGAGCGGTTGACCGGGGAGCCATGAGTAAGGTGACCGCCGTGGAGCAGGTTCATTCCCAGGATGGTGTCTCCAGAATTTATGAGGGCGTGATAGACGGCGTTGTTGGCTGGAGCACCAGAAAGGGCCTGGACATTGACGTACAGCTTGTCAGCGGAGACTTCCTCCGTGGCGAAGGTTTCAGCACAGCGCCGGCGGGCGAGGGATTCGACGATGTCAGCATATTCGACGCCTTGATAATAGCGCGGGTCACTGTAGCGGCGGATGTAAGCCAGCCGGGCGGGGTAATCGAGGATCTCATCTTCCGTCATCCAGCGCATGGCTTCACCAGGGTAGCCCTCGGCATACAGGTTCTGGAAGGCGGAGCCGAGCGCTTCACGCACGGCCAGCGGCGCAGAACTTTCGCTCGGGATAAGGATCAATCGGCGATACTGTCGTTCTGCTTCCAGTTGGGTTAATTCATATAATTCGGGATCAAGTTCGGACAGTGAACCATAGAAGAGATGATCGTGCATGTTTACGCTCCTGTGAAATATTAAAACGCCGTGATGAGGTTGAGGAGATCCCGGCGTTTTTGGTATAAAAATCGGTCAGGTGTGTGGATTAGATAGACAACAAACAGACTGGATGGGGGACATTCCAGTTTCATTTCGCATACAACGGAGGCGAAGCCAGTCCTTATGTCTATTCTAGTTAGCACATTCTTATTGTAGCTTGTGCAAGGGTTGGGGTCAAGATGAATCGGAGCGAAACAGGTTGGATGGAGACGAAAAATTGCAGGGAATGTGGGCTATAATAGTTTTGTTAAGAAATGAAACAGGCAACATACTACGATAAGGAGAGATGATTTTTCATGATGGATCCTCGTATTGAAAAACTGGCTGATTTGTTGGTGGATTATTCTGTGGCTGTAAAACCAGGGCAGAAGATTTTGGTCTGGGGGCCGGACGTAGCATCTTCGTTGCTGCAGGAAGTGTACGCGCGGGTATTGCGCGTCGGGGCGGAGCCTTTCCTGCTGGTGGAAATGCCGTGGGAGACCCGCACCTGGCTGGAAAATTCTTCGGATGAGCAGCTGCAAAACCCACCAATCATTCAAAAACATGTTTTGGAAACCTTTGATGCGATGATCCGCATCAAAGGTGACGTGAATACAAAAAACCTGACGACGGTGGATTCGGACAAGATGGGAAAATACCAGATTGGCCGCGGAAAACTGAGCGAAGTGTATTTGCGGCGTTCTGCAACGGGAGAGATGAACTGGGCCTTGACCATTTTCCCAACGAATGCCTATGCCCAGGACGCTGAAATGAGCCTGGAAGAATATGAAGACTTTGTGTTTAAAGCCTGTATGCCAGACATGGATGATCCGATTGGATATTGGAAATCCGTTTCTGCACGCCAGGACAAGATCGTGGATTGGCTGGAGGGGAAAAAAGATGTGCATGTTATCGGGCCGGATACCGATTTGCGTTTGAGTATTGATGGGCGGAAGTTCATCAATTGTGATTGCCATAAAAACGTGCCGGATGGGGAAGTGTTCACTGGCCCGGTGGAAGACAGTGTGGAAGGGCATGTGCGTTATTCTTATCCTGCCATCTACCAGGGCCATGAAGTGACCGGCGTAGAGTTATGGTTTGAAAAAGGACGGGTGGTGAAGGCAAAAGCGGAAAAGAATGAAGAATTTCTGCTGCAGATGCTGAATACCAGTGAAAGTTCGCGGTATCTGGGTGAATTTGCGATTGGCACCAATGATGGCATCGACAAATTTACTGGTCAGATTTTATTCGATGAGAAAATTGGCGGCAGTTTCCATATGGCCGTTGGTGCTGGATACCCGGAAACGGGCAGCAAGAACAAGGCGCCTATTCATTGGGATATGATCTGCGATTTACGGGATGGCGGCGAGATTTGGGTGGACGGCGATCTGCTGTACAAGAATGGTAAGTTTGCGATTGAGTTTTAGCCAGTAAAAAAACAGAGCGGGCATGCCCGCTCTGTTTTTATATAACGACGTGAAAGGGTTATGCCCAGCCTTGATCCTTGACGAGTTTTGTGATCACAGGGATTTCGACCAGTTCACCCTTGTTGGCTTTCATTGCCCAGATGATGGTGATGATGATGTAAGCAATCCAAACCACACAGCCAATAAAGAAAACAAATGAGAGTAAGGAGCTTACCGCATAACCGATTATTCCCCAAATAAGGGCTTGAACATTGTGCGCTTTGATGAATGGACGGTCTTTCTTTTCATCCATGAGCATGATGACAATCGGAATAAGGGGTGAGAAGATGTAGGCAAGCATTGCCCACAGACGGTCATCATCGGTAATCTGCGATTCAGGAACAAAATTTTCTGACATGGTATCCTCCAAATATAAGTTGATTTATCGGTACCTCTATTTTACAACATTTGCGAGTATTAAGGGTTAGATTATCGTTAAATTTCAATATTGGCAAGAAGTGACATTCACGGAAATTTTCGCCCGTTACCTTAAAGGTGTGTTAAAATCGGTTTTACTATGGTAAGAATTGTCTTCATGGGTTCACCGGAATTTGCCATTCCTTCTCTGATGGGATTGGCAGCTCATTTTTCTGTGGTTGGTGTGGTGACACAATCGGATAAGCCGGCTGGCCGGGGACGGAAACTGTCGCCGCCCGCGGTTAAGGTGCGGGCGGAGGAATTGGGAATTCCGGTGCTTCAACCCCTGCGTTTAAAAAATACTGAAGTGTTCGCACAATTAACAACATGGGCGCCGGATGTGATTGTTGTGGCTGCGTATGGAAAAATATTGCGGCAGAATGTGCTCGATTTGCCAAAGTACGGCTGCATCAACGTGCATGCCTCCTTGCTGCCGCGCTGGCGTGGGGCTGCGCCGATCCAGGCATCTATTTTGCATGGGGATGACAAAAGCGGGGTGTCGATCATGCGCATGGAAGCAGGGCTGGATACGGGCCCGGTGCTGGCAAGGCGTGAACTGGAGATCCTGCCGGAGGATACTGGCGAATCGTTGACGATGCGCCTGGCGGAGCTGGGCGCTGAACTGTTGGTGGCAACCTTGCCGGCGTACCTGGCAGGGGAGATTGAGCCAAAGGCACAGAATGAAACGCTGGCTACTTATGCCCCGATGATCAACAAGGAAGAGGGCGAGCTGGATTTCTCCTTGAAAGCGGATGAATTGGCGCGTAAGGTGCGCGCATTTAACCCCTGGCCGGGTGCTTATCTGGATTGGGAAGGCGGACGCCTGAAGGTACACCGTGCGCATGTTGTCCCTGAGAAGGGGCTGGAAAGTGGCCGGCGGGCCAAGATTGCGAAAATGCCTGCAGTTGCTGCCCGGGACGGCTGGCTGGTGCTGGATGAAGTGCAGCCACCGGGAAAGAAGCCCATGCCCGGTAACGTGTTTTTAAACGGCGCCCGGCAGTGGGCAGCAGATGCGGGCGAGGAATAAGAATGGCGAAAGAATCACTCCCCGAAATGAAATTTCTGGTGATTGGTGCTGGTGCGATTGGCACGTATATCGGCGGCAGCCTGGCGTTGTCGGGACAATCCGTGGTATTTTTGGAACGACCAGAAATGGCCAAAACCCTGCGTGAAAGGGGTTTATGCCTGAATATTGGCGGCAATGAACAATGTGTTCGCGCTCCCCAGATTGTTTCTTCGGTGGATGAGGCGCTGACCCGCGGGCCGTATGATGTCGGTATCCTGGCGGTGAAGTCGTATGACACTCCGGCGCTGATGGATATGCTGCGGCCTTATGCAGTAGCGCTGCCCCCGTTCCTGTCCTTTCAAAATGGTGTGGAAAATGAGATGTCACTGACTGAGGTTTTGGGGGAAGAAAAAGTCATCCCCGGAACCCTGACCAGCGCGATTGGCCGAAAAGGTGCCGGGGATATTGTGCTGGAACGGCTGCGCGGGATTGGAATAGCAGAGACGCATTTGTTGACAGCACCGCTGGTGAGCGTTCTGGATGCGGCCGGGCTGAATGCGGTTAAGTATGCCAGGGCAGACAGTATGAAATGGTCAAAGCTGCTGACCAACCTGTGGGCAAATGCCACTTCGGCTATTCTGGATATGTCGCCGACAGAAATTTATGCGCATCCTGGCTTGTGCCGCCTTGAACTGGTGATGGAGCGGGAAGCGTTGCGGGTGATGCGGGCCTTGCATATTCCGGTTTGCGACTTGCCTGGGACGCCGGTGCGATTGATGGCCGGAGTGATCCGCTTTTTGCCGGATTTTGTGAGCGCGCCGCTCTTGCAACCGGTGATTGGTAAGGCACGGGGCGATAAGATGCCTTCTTTTCATATTGACCTGTACAGCGGACGCGGCAAGAGTGAAGTGGCGTATCTGAATGGTGCGGTGGTACGGTTTGGCGAAGCGGCGGGGGTTGCGACACCGGTAAACCATTTGTTGATGGAGACATTGACCGGCCTGACAGAGGGTGAAATTCCTTTGGAGACATACGCGCGAAAGCCGGACAAGCTGCTGGCGCGATTAAAAAAATAGATTTGCATTGGAGAAAGATTAATGGTATTGGAAAATACTCAAAAAATTAATGAGAATGTTGACAGCATTCCTGAATGGTTGACCGGAGCCGTGTTTTATCAGATCTTTCCAGATCGATTTGCCAATGGTGATGCGCGGAATGATCCGGCCAACGTGCAGCCCTGGACCAGTCGACCTTCCCTGTACAGTTATTCTGGCGGCGACTTGCCTGGCATTCAGCGCAAGCTGGATTATATTCAGGATTTGGGTGCGAACACGATCTATCTCAATCCGATTTTCCAGTCGGCGGCACCGCACCGCTACCACACAACAGATTATTACCGCATTGACCCGAAACTGGGTACGATGGAAGACTTCCAAGCTTTGCTGGAGGAAGTTCACCGCCGCGGGATGCGATTGATTTTGGATGGGGTATTCAATCACTGCGGGCGCGGTTTCTTTGCGTTCAACGACCTGTTGGAGAATCAGGAACATTCGCCTTATAAGGACTGGTTCCATGTGAAGCGTTTTCCGATTGACGCTTTCTCGCCGGGTGAGGCTGAAGATTATCTGGCGTGGTGGAATATCAAGAGCCTGCCGAAATTCAACACCGACAACCCTGAGGTGCGCCAGTATTTGCTGGGAGTGGCACGCTACTGGATTGAGCAGGGCATTGACGGCTGGCGGCTGGATGTGCCCAATGAGATTGATGATGATGCCTTCTGGGCAGATTTCAGGCGGGTGGTGCGTGAGGCCAACCCTGAAGCAGCCTTGATCGGTGAGATTTGGGAAATTGATCCCCGCTGGGTCAGTAAGGGACATTTTGACGGGCTGATGAATTATCCGGTGCGGGATGCCGTGCTGGATTTGCTCAAGCAGCGTAATGGTATTACTCAGTTTGTTGAACGGATTGAGCATGTGCTGGGGGCGTATCCCTGGGAGCACAACCTGGTGATGTACAACACGCTGGGGACGCATGACACCAAGCGTGTGCGCACCTATCTGGATGGGGATCTGAAGCGGGTGGCGCTGGCGTTCACATTTCTGACCGCTTACCCTGGCCTGCCGGCGTTTTACTATGGCGACGAGGTGGGGCTGGAGGGGGATAAAGACCCGGACAGCCGGCGTACTTTCCCGTGGGATGAAAAAGACTGGGCGATGGAGCTGCGGAATCTGGTCAAGAAACTGATCAGCGTGCGCAAGGCAACCAAAGCGATCCGGGTTGGTGATTACCAGCGTGTGTGGGTGGATGAAGGCCGGCGCGGGTACGCGTTTGCCCGTCAGGCCGGCAATGAAACTGTGCTGGTGGTGCTGAATGCCAGTGACAAACCCATGCAGGCGGAGATTCCGGTGGATAAGTTGGGATGGCAGGATGCAACCCGGTTACGAGACTTGCTGCTTGATGATCTGGTGGAGGTTAGGGCAGGCATGGCGCACGTGGAACTGGCAAGATACAGCGGAATGTGGCTTTCGAAACAATAATAAAAAAGAGCTGCCTTTGATTGATGAGGCAGCTCTTGATTTTTCCTGTAAAGTATAGAATACTGCGAAAATATACCGACTAAACCCACTATTCCTATCAGGAGCGCGATGCGGAATGGAAAAGTTCCATCATTGGGGAAAACTTCTGGCATTCATGGAATCATGTAAGTCCTAAGGAAATGCAGCCCATTTGCGTTTATAGAGCCCAGGTAGGTAAGAATTACGGTGCGCTGAGCTAAAACAATACCAATTTATTTCTCGCCGAATTTCTTTTGCCATTCGTAGAGTTTGTTGAGGGCTTCAATGGGGGAAAGGGTGTTGACGTCCAGTTCGCCGAGTTCTTCGAGCAGGGGATTGGTCTCGGGGAAAAGTGCAAGCTGGGCGGAGGCAATCGGGTTGATGTTGACGGCCGTGCCGGAGGAGCTTTCCAGCTGCTGAAGGATCTGAGCGGCGCGCTGGATGACGGGATGGGGCATCCCGGCCAGTTGGGCGACATGGATGCCGTAGGAGCGGTCAGAGCCGCCTGGGACGATCTTGTGCAGGAAAACGACCTTGCCTTCGGATTCGGTGACGGCGACGTTGTAGTTGCGCACACCGGGCAGGAGGTCGCTTAGTTGGGTGAGTTCATGGTAATGGGTGGCGAAGAGGGTGCGGGCATGCAGGCCGGGATGATTATGGACATACTCCACGGTGGCCCAGGCGATGGAAACGCCGTCGTAGGTGCTGGTGCCGCGCCCGATCTCATCCAGGATGAGGAGGCTGCGCTCGGTGGCGTGGTTGAGGATGTTGGCGGTTTCAATCATTTCGACCATGAAGGTGGATTGGCCGGTATGGATTTCGTCTTGTGCGCCAATGCGGGTGAAGATGCGGTCGACGAGGCCGATGTTGGCGGATGCGGCGGGGACAAAGCTGCCCATCTGGGCCATGAGAACGATCAGGGCAACCTGGCGCAGGAAGGTGCTTTTACCGCTCATGTTGGGACCGGTGATGATGCGGACGACTTCGCCTGTGGTGAAAATGGCGTCGTTGGTGACAAAACGGGTATCTTTCAGGTAGTGCTCGACCACCGGGTGGCGGCCATCCCGTATATCGAGGGTGGTGTCGTCTAGCAGGGTGGGGCGGACATAGGCATTGATGGCGGCGGTTTCGGCCAGTGCGGCAAGGGTGTCCAGTTGGGCCAGGCTGCGGGCGGTTTTGAGCACATAGCTGCTGCCGCCGGCAAACTGGCTGCATACATCCCGGAAGACACGGCCTTCAATCTCGCGGATGCGTTCTTCGGCGTTGAGTACCAGCGCTTCGTATTCTTTCATCTCCGGGGTGATGTAACGCTCGGCATTGACCAGGGTCTGCTTGCGGATGTATTCCGGCGGAGCCTGGTCGGTGTTGGAGCGGGTGATCTCGAGATAATAGCCAAAGACCTTGTTATAGCCAACTTTGAGATTTTTGATGCCGGTGCGCTTGCGCTCAACGGCTTCGAGGTTGGCGATCCATTGGCGCGCATGGCGGGAAGAGTCGTAGACCTGATCGAGTTCAGGGGAAAAACCATTTCGGATAGCGCCTGTTTTTTGCAAAGTGGCAGGCGGGTCTTCAGCGATTGCGGCCTGGAGCAGGGAAAGCTCGCTGGCGCAGAGATGCAGGTCTTTGAGCACGTCTTGCAGTGGGCCATGTTCATCTTCCAGCATGATCTTGATACCGGGCAGGACTTGTAAAGTGTCACGGATGGCGACCAGATCACGCGGCAGGGCGTTGCCGGAGATGACACGGTTGGTGAGACGTTCCAGGTCGGCGAGGTCACCGAGGGAATCGCGCAGCTCGGCACGGAGAATGCCGCGGTCAAGCAGGTAGGCGACGGAATCCTGGCGGATGGTGATGGTTCGAATGTCGAGAAGGGGTTTGCTGACCCACTGGCGCATGAGGCGTTTTCCCATGGGGGAAACGGTCTGGTCGAGGATGTGCAGCAAAGAGCCGCGCACCTCGCCATGACGGATGGTTTCGGTTAGTTCCAGGTTGCGGCGTGTCACTGCGTCCAGTGTCATGAAGTCGTTCAGGCTGTAGGTAGAGAGCGTGGTGAGCAGCTTGCGGGCAGCAGGCTGGGATTCCTCGATGTATTGCAGGGCAGCGCCGGCAGCGCGAATGGCGAGGTTCATGTGAGCGAGGCCAAAGCCGTCCAGGGCGGCCACCTCAAAATGGGTTTTGAGGGCCTGCTCACAGCGGCTGCGTTCATAGCGCCAGTCCGGCCAGGGGCTGATGTGACCGGGCAGGTCGCCGTTGAGATTCAGGTCTTCCGGGGCGAGAATCTCGGCGGGGTGAAGACGCATGATCTCGCCGCGGACGAGGTGCTCAATCTCTTCGCCCCTTAACTCGGTGGCGGCGAATTCACCGGTGGTGATGTCGGCATAGGCAATGCCAGCTTTTTTATCTTCGATGTAAATGCTGACGAGGTAGTTGTTGTGGTCACTGCGCAGGAGGCCGGGTTCATCAATGGTTCCCGGCGTGACCACGCGGACGACTTTGCGTTCCACGAGGCCTTTCTTGGGGACGGGGCCGACCTGTTCACAGATGGCGACATGGTAGCCTTTTTCGATCAGGCGGGAGAGGTAGTTTTCGGCGGCATGGTAGGGAATGCCTGCCATAGGAATGCGCTCGCCTTTGGCAACGTTGCGCGAGGTGAGGACGATATCCAGCTCGCGGGAAGTGATCTCGGCGTCCTGGTCAAAGGTCTCGTAGAAGTCACCCAGACGGAAAAAGACGATGGAGTCGGGGTACTGTTTTTTGATATCCAGATACTGGCGGCGGATTGGGGTAACGTGTTCTGACATGGTACCATTCTAAGATGAGCCGTGTTTTTCGGCAAGGGAAAAAAGGATGCGAAAAAAGGATGGGATTTGTTAACACGGCCAGGAACATTGTGAAAGGGCATGCGATTTCGCGTAGCCATAATCTTGGCAGGTTATTTTTGGGTGATTCCGGAATTTTGGTAATGCGCTGGTTATTTTCTTAGAGGAATGTGCTACTATAGTACAGGAACAGCTTATAGCGAGCAAAACACACTTCCACATTTTCAGTAAGGATAATTGCTATGGAACAAACTATACAACCCGATCAGGATGATCGTATACAGGCAGAAGCGCAGGATACTGGATCACCGTTTGGTGATGTTGAAATGGGAATTGGCACCTGGGCGTGGGGGGACCGTCTGTATTGGGGATTTGGTAAAGGGTATGATGAGAAAGGCCTGCGGGATGCGTTTCACTGGCTGGTGCGCAGCGGGGTGAATTTCTTTGATACTGCCGAGATTTACGGGCAGGGTAAATCCGAGGAAATGTTGGGCCGGTTTGTGGCTGAAGTAGAGCAGCCGGTGCGGATTGCGACGAAGTTCATGCCGCTGCCGTGGCGATTATCGCGAAAGGCGCTGCTGCGGGCGCTGCGCAAGAGCCTGAAGCGCCTGGGGGTAGCAAGTGTTGATCTGTATCAAATCCACATGCCGCTGCCGCCGGTAACAATTGAGACGTGGATGCAGGCGATGGCCGAGGCAGTGCAGGAAGGATTGATCAAAGCGGTGGGCGTGTCTAACTACAACCGTGAGCAGATGCAGCGGGCGTTTGATGGGTTGTCAACCGAAGGTTTGACGCTGGCCTCCAACCAGGTAGAATACAGCCTGCTGGACCGCCATATTGAGAAGGACGGTTTATTGCAGGCCAGCCGCGATTTAGATGTACGGCTGATCGCTTATAGTCCGCTGGCTTCGGGTGTTCTGACAGGAAAGTATACGCCGGAAAATCCGGTGCAGGGGATTCGGGCAAATCGGTATAACAAGGCCACGCTGGAAAAAGTGGAGCCCTTGATCCGTTTGCTGAATCGGATTGGCGGGACTCACGATGGTAAGACACCGGCGCAGGTTGCTTTGAATTGGGTGATTAGTAAGGGATTGATGCCGATTCCCGGCGTAAAAACGTTGAGTCAGGCAGAGGTGAATGCCGGAGCTTTGGGATGGCGGCTGAGCGAGGAAGAAGTGCAGCGGCTGGATGAGGTCAGCGGGGCAGCGTTGGAGGCAATGGGGAAAAGTTGATCTCCCGCACAAATTTATACGGTGGATATGTATTTTCACCGTTTTGGGGAATCATCCTTCTGTGGTTTACATGCAACTTCCTGCTGTTTTTTCCGTATAGATTAGTGAGAATGGAAAGATTGATTATTAGAGGAGATGATTATGGAAACAAAACGAAATCGTTTGCGGCGTTCGCGGCATGACCGGATTTTAGCCGGGGTGTGCGGTGGCCTGGGTGAGTTCTTCGGGATCAGTACTTTTTGGTTCCGGTTGGCTTTCCTGCTATTGTTTTTGCCAGGCGGTTTACCAGGAGTGGTGCCTTATCTGATATTGTGGATCATCATGCCAAAGGAACGCCGGGATTGACCGGGGATTGATACGACCGGAAGAGGAAACTCTTCCGGTTTTGTTTACGGAACGATATAATTAGGTTTTATGGTCATCGGCGAGTGCCAATTTTGATGACCATTGGTGAGGAATAATGGATCAAGACAAGCAAATGCAATTTTTTCCGTTTCATGCGTTGAATGAATTCATGCGGGATGATTTCCGGTTGGATATGCTGCGTTCGGTGATGGCCGGGATGCCGCAATTGTCGAAACCGGTTGGCAGCGGGTTGACCCGGATGGTGAAGAAGTTGGTGCAGGTGCCGGGGTTTCGCAATAGTTCGCTGGCGCCAGCGGCGATCAAGGCGAAGAGTGCGGTGAGCGCATTCGAAAAAAGCCCGGCGTTTACCGGGCTGGTGCTGGCGGCATGGCTGGAACTTCATCCTGAGCTGGGTGCAAAAATGCACGCACTGCTGGAAATGCGGGGATGGAAGGTGCTCCCGCTGGACGCGGACCGTACAAAGATGCCGGGGTTCATGATCCAATGGCCGCAGGAAGATGAATTTGAAATATTGCATGCGGCTTTTCGGGAAGCCAACCCTGATATGGAAGTCAGCGATGATGATCTGGGCCTGATGGCGGTGTGGATCAGTGGTCGTCTGCCGTATGAGCATGTTGAGAAGGCAGCCTTGTTCAGGGAAGAAGCTGGAGAGTAGTTGAAGGGTTTCAGAGAAGGTGTAACCGGTCTGATGATTTCATCAGGCCGGTTTTTGGTTGTTGGGGCGGGGGTGTTTTTTGGCCGCTCAAAATCACCCCCTTCTAACTTCCCCCAATTTGCGGCAGTATTGCAAATTGGGGGAAGCATTTGGTGATCTCGCGTGCGGGGGATATTCTGAAGGTGTGAAGGAAAGCGACGGTTGAAGAAAAAATACTATGTTTTATGCCGTTTGATGAGCGACATGGGAATGGTGAGAACTTCCTTGATGCCGAGGAGGTAGGCGGCGATGAAGTAGACGGTGACACCGAGGCCGCCGCCGATGACGAGCAGGTACAGGCCGGTGAGACCGAGCAGATTTTGTGCACCGAGGATGACGGCTGACATCAGACCGGCGGCAAGGATGGCTTTGCCCGCATCCAGCAGGATCTGCCTGGCGTGGATGCCTTTCCAGCGGCGGCTGATGATGAACAGGCCGATGGAGGCTTCAACGCCGACGGCGATGCCGTTGGCGAGGGCTGGCCCGGCGTGCGAGATGCCGCCTTCCGCAATGGGACGGGTGAGCCAGATGGCAAGTCCAATATTCAATGCGGTGGTGAAGATGGAGATGTACAGGGGTGTGTAGGTGTCCTGTTGCGAGGCGAAGGTACGTACGACGACTTCCAGCATGGACTGGGTGATGAGGGCCAGTGCGTAGAATTTGAGGGCGTAGTAAACCATCTGGGTGCTTTCAGGGGTGAATTCGCCGCCCTCAAAGAGGATGCGGATGATGGGTGTGCCGAGAACGATGAGGCCCGCCGCAGCAGGGATGGCGAGGGTGAGGATAGCGCGCATTGCGCCGCTCGTGGCCTTCTTCTGTGCGTCGAGGTTTTTTTCGGCAGCCAGGGCAGCCATGGTGGGGAATACAGCAATGCCGATGGCGGTGCCGATCAGAGTCCAGGGCATGTTCATCAGGCGGTAGGCATAGTCCAGCGCGGCCAGTCTTCCAGCGCCGAGACGGGAGGACAGGGTGGCGTTGAGCCAGTTGATGCTGGCGCGGGCCATGAGCAGGTCAATGATGCGCGGCGCCATCAGGATGGCGACTTTCCTGACTTCCGGTTCGAATTTCAGATCCAGTTTCCACTTGACTTTGTAATGCAGCAGGGCGGGAACTTGAATGAGCATGTGCATGCCAGCGCCGATGACAGCGCCCCAGGCAACGCCGAAGATGCCCATGCGCGGGCCAAGCACGAGAGTGCCGAGGATGATGCCCAGGCTGTACATGCTGGGCAGCAGGGCAGGTACGATGAAGTGTTGATGGGCATACAGGGTGGCAGTGAAGATGCTGCTAACGGCGAAAAGGATGGTGGAAAGCAAAAGCAGGCGCATGAGCTGCACGATCATTTGCTGTACGTCTGGGGCATAGCTTGCACCTACACCCAATCGTCCGCCGACCAGTGAAGGGCCGGCGATGGCTGCAATCAGCGATGCCCCGGCGGTGATGAGAAAGATGATGTTGATCACCTGGCTGAAGAGGCGATTGGAGCGGTTGGGATCGTTCTTGCCGAGCAGTTCAGTGTAGACGGGGATGAAGGCGAAGCTCAGCGCACCACCGGAAAGCATGGTGAAGATCAGCTCGGGGACGACGTTGGCAGCGGTGAAGGCATCGAGGGCGGAGCCAATGCCAAACTGACCGGCGATGATGCGCTGGCGCACGAGGCCAACGACGATGGATGCGCCCCATCCGATCATCACGATCAGGGTCGAACTGGCGATTTTGTTGGCTTTGGTGGATGTCTTTTTTGGAAGGTTAGGTTCTGTCATGTGGAGCCTTTCGAGGATTGCAAGCCCTCATCCCCCGGCCCCTTCTCCTAGTTCTGGGAGAAGGGGAGGATATTGGCATGGAAATGGGGAATGATTTTGTTACATTATTCCTGGGGGCGATGGCGTTTGTCGAGTTCGTTGAGGATATCGGCAGGGGTGAGGCCGCTGTCGGCGAGGAGGACAAGGGTGTGGTAGGTGAGGTCGGCGACTTCTTCGATGAGGCGTTCCTTGCCCTGGGACTTGGCAGCGAGGATGACTTCAACGGATTCTTCGCCGATTTTTTTGAGGATCTCATCCTGCCCTTTTTTGAAGAGGTAGTTGGTGTAGGAACCTTCGACAGGGTTTTCCTGGCGATCCAGGATGATGTTATAGAGTTCGGTGAGGGTCATTTGTTTCCTCCAATGTGTATGTTAATCGTGCGAGTTATAAGATAAATTGTCGTAAGGATATTATACGAGAGTTGTTCTGTTTTGCAGAATCATCTCTGGCGTGCGGCGGCCGTGCATTCACTACCAGGAACAGGGTATGCTTGCCCGCACCCTTCGACAAGCTCAGGGTGCGGTTTGATCTGCGATCCTCTCGTATACATGCCAGTCAGCCTGTTTCTATTCCGAAAGAGTGACCGGGTTGTGAAAGCAGGTCATTTTGCCGGTGTGGCAGGCTGGGCCGGCGGGGATGACTTTGATGAGGATGGTGTCGGCATCGCAGTCGAGGCACATCTCGACCACTTTTTGGGTGTTGCCGGAGGTGACACCTTTGTGCCACAATTCCTGGCGGCTGCGCGACCAGAAGACGGTCTCGCCGGTTGCAAGGGTCATGGCGAGGGATTTTTCGTTCATATAGGCCATCATCAGTACCTGACCAGTGTGATTATCCTGGACGATGGCGGGGATGAGGCCTTTTTCATCATATTTGGGTTGAAGAGTGCAGTTGATCATATTATTTTATTCGATCTATCCTTTTCGATGCGGTATGTATGAATTTTATCGCCGGATTGGTGATGCGGTTGTCAAACAGCAGGTCACGTTTGTAAAAGAGCCTGGTTGTTACATAACTGATGTTACGCAGCCTTGAGAGCTTGAAGCTCATCAAAGGCAGAACGAGTAGCTTTGATATACAAACTGGCTCGCAAAGCAAAATGGTTCAACTTTTGTT
>CAYURM010000015.1:0-65088 GCA_964447155.1 uncultured Anaerolineaceae bacterium | reverse complement strand
TGGAGATCTAGTGTCGATCAACTATTCTTTTGTTAAACTGTCAGGTGGCTAGAAAAAAACAAATGATCCCCTTGGAAAGGTTGGATTTCTATAAAGTTTGATGCCAAAATACGCTCAAATTATCATAAATTGGTTAGCGATGTCCCCCTTTTCAAGGTTGATTTTAACCAAGAAAATCATACCCGCAGATGATATACGGGTCAAGTAGGGGCGTTTTGCAAAACGCCCCTACGACATGTTAATTTATTGCCCCGCCTCAAACACCAGCCCATCCGGCCCGGTTTCTACACGCACCTTGCTCCCCTCAGGGAAATCCCCGGACAGCAAAGCCATCGCCAGCGGGTCCTGCAATTCGCGCTGGATGGCGCGCTTCAGTGGGCGGGCGCCATAACTGGGATCATACCCCGCCTCGGCCAAATATGCCGCCGCTTCAGGAGTCACTTCCAAACTGTAGCCGCGATGCGCCAGCAGGTTGGAGACATGCTGAAGCTGAATCTGAACGATCTGCGCCAGATGCTCCTTGCCCAGCGGATGGAAAATCACGATCTCATCCACCCGGTTGAGAAACTCCGGTCGGAAATGCGCCTGCAAAACCGCATTGACCTGCTCGCGGCTCACTTCTTTATTGCCATTCACCCATAACTGTCCACCCAGATTACTGGTCATAATCACTACCGTGTTCTTGAAGTCCACCGTCCGGCCGTGACCATCGGTCAGGCGGCCGTCGTCCAGCAATTGCAGCAGCACATTGAAAACCTCACTATGGGCTTTCTCAATCTCGTCAAACAGCACCACGCTGTACGGGCGGCGGCGTACCGCTTCGGTCAACTGGCCGCCTTCATCATAACCAATATATCCCGGAGGCGCGCCAATCAACCGCGCCACGGTGTGCTTCTCCTGATACTCGCTCATGTCAATGCGGATCATGGCCTTCTCATCGTCAAACATGAACTGCGCCAGCGCGCGCGCCAGCTCCGTCTTGCCGACACCGGTCGGCCCCAGAAAGATGAAGGAACCGATCGGCCGGTTGGGGTCTTGCAGACCGGCACGCGAGCGCCGCACCGCATTCGATACAGCGCGAATGGCTTCATCCTGGCCGATCACGCGCTGGTGCAGGCGTTCTTCCATGTGTACCAGTTTTTCCACCTCGCCTTCCAGCAAGCGTGAAACGGGAATGCCCGTCCAATTACCTACAATTTCGGCAATTTCCTCCGCATCCACTTCTTCTTTTAATAATGCGCCTTCTGCCTGCAAACGCTGCAATTTTTCAACTGCATCCGCACGGCGTTCTTCCAGATCGGGGATGACCCCGTAGCGCAGGCGCGAAGCCTCAGCCAGATCATTCTGGCGCTGGGCTTGCTCCATCTGCAATACCGCCTGTTCCAGTTTTTCCTTGATCCCTTGCAGCTCAGCAATCGATTCTTTCTCGGTCTGCCAGCGGGTGGTCAACTCGGTCGAGCGTTCCTTCAAATCAGCCAGGCTCTGTTTAAGCCCCTCACGCCGCTCTTTGGATGCCTGGTCTTTCTCTTTCTTGAGGGCTTCCAGTTCCATCTCGGTCTGCATGATCTGGCGGTCGACCTCGTCCAGCGGCTGCGGCTTCGAGTCAATCTCGGTACGCAGCCGGGCGGCGGCTTCGTCGATCAGGTCAATCGCCTTGTCCGGCATCTTGCGATCGGTGATGTAGCGATCGGAAAGCGTAGCAGCCGCAATCACTGCTCCATCGGTAATCCGTACCCCATGATGAACTTCATAACGCTGCTTCAAGCCGCGCAAAATGCTGATCGTATCCTCCACGGACGGCTCCACCACCAGCACAGGCTGAAAACGCCGCTCCAAAGCAGGATCTTTTTCAATATATTTGCGGTATTCATCCAGGGTAGTCGCACCAATCAGGTGCAGTTCGCCGCGCGCCAGCATCGGTTTGAGCATATTACTGGCATCCATCGAGCCTTCGGCAGCGCCAGCACCCACCACGGTATGCATCTCATCCACAAACAGGATCACTTCTCCGGCAGAATCCGTAATTTCCTTCAGTACGGCCTTGAGGCGTTCCTCAAACTCGCCGCGGAACTTGGCCCCTGCCACCAGCGCGCCCATGTCGAGCTGTATCAACCGTTTGTTTTTCAGGCCCTCCGGCACATCCCCCTTAACAATGCGTTGGGCCAGACCCTCCACGATAGCCGTTTTGCCGACGCCGGGTTCCCCAATCAAAGCGGGATTATTCTTCGTGCGCCGCGAAAGGATCTGGATCGTGCGGCGTACTTCTTCATCCCGGCCAATCACCGGATCCAGTTTGCCCTGGCGCGCCATGGCGGTCAGGTCACGGCCATATTTCTCCAGCGACTGATAGGTACTCTCCGGGTTCTGGGAGGTGACCCGCTGGGTACCGCGGATCGACATTAACGCTTTGAGGATAGCGTCCGTAGTCAGCCCAAACTGGCTGAGCCGCTTGCCTTCCACGCTTTCGGTCAATGCCAGCAAGATATGCTCGGTAGAGATGTATTCATCCTGCATGCCTTTGGCACGCCGTTCCGCTGCGGCCAAGACATCCGCCGTTTGGCGGGAAAGCCCCACCTGCTGGGTTTCTGCACCGTAGACTTTCGGCTGATTCTCCAAATCCGTACGCAATCCCTCACGCAAAGCCTGAACACTGCCAGCCACGTTCGTCACCACTGCCGGTACCACACCGTCTTCCTGCTGCAATAATGCCAGCAGTAAATGAGCAGGCTCAATCGCCTGGTGATGCAACCCCATCGCCAGTTGCTGCGCCTGAAAAATTGCTTCCTGTGCTTTTTGTGTATATCGATCTAAATCCATTCTTTTCCTCCTTATCCCCTTTTATCTGAAACGGACTTACTTGTCCAACAATAATCTTAATGATAGTATAGCTGAATTGGGTATGAAATTCATCAGAAAAATATGGGCAGATTTTGCAGAAGAACGGTCTTTGCAGGCACGACTTCGGTCGTTATTATTTTCCCCCGCCACTTCCGCCCACCCCCAGAATACGGTATACTCGTGTTCGTTAAATCCTGTCTTTTTCACCAGGAAGCCAGCACGAATGCTCGAGAAAATCAAACTTACCTATCACGAATATCCCCACACCTTCTGGATGCTGATCATCGCTGTTTTCATTGACCACGTCGGCGGGGCGTTGATCTACCCCTTCCTGTCTCTGTTCATCACCGACAAATTCGGGGTTGGCATGATCCAGGTCGGCCAAATCTTCGCCATCTATGCCATTTTCGGCGTTTTCGGCAACATCATTGGCGGGGCGATGACCGACAAGTTCGGGCGCAAGACGATGATCATCTTTGGCCTCGTAGTCAGCGCCCTGACGGCCCTGTCCATGGGCTTCGTGAACCAATTTTCCGTTTTCTATTTCCTGACGGCTGTCGTCGGCCTGTTCTCCAATGCCGGCGGGCCTGCCCAGCAGGCGATGGTCGCCGACCTGCTGCCGGAAAAGCAGCGCGCCGAAGGCTTTGGCGTGATACGCGTGGTCGCAAACCTGGCTGTCGTGATTGGCCCGGCCATCGGCGGCTTGCTGGCCTCAAAATCGTATCTGTATCTCTTCATCCTGGATGCAGTTATCTCTACCATCACCGCCATTTTTGTATTCGTGGTACTGCCGGAAACAAAACCGGAGACCAGCGAAGAACACAAAGAGCAAAGTCTGGGGAAAACCCTGGCCGGCTACAGCATCGTTCTCAAAGACAGGTTATACATCGTCTACATCCTTATCTCGATGCTGCTGACCCTCGCTTACATGCAGATGAACAGCACGCTGCCCGTTTTCCTGCGGGATATGCACCAGGTCTCTCCGCAAGGGTATGGCTTCCTGCTCAGCATCAATGCCGCCCTGGTGGTCGCTCTCCAATTCTGGACCACGCGCCGCCTCAGCCAATACCCGCCCCTGCTGATGACGGCCCTCGGCACGCTGCTGGTCGGCGTCGGTCTGGCAATTTTTGGCTTCACCAGCCTGTATGCCGTTTTTATTGCCGCCATGATCATCGTCACCATCGGCGAAATGATTTGGGTGCCGGTTGGGCAGGCCCTGGTCGCCCGCTTCGCACCCGAAGATATGCGCGGGCGTTATATGGCCTTGTTTGGCTTCGCCTGGATCATCCCGTCTGCCATCGGTCCGCTGGCCGCCGGCGTCATCATGGACACCTACAACCCCAACTGGGTGTGGTACGTCAGCGGGATCATCTCGGCTGTGGCTGCCCTGGGATTCACCGCCATGCACCTGCACGCCGGTCATCGCCTGGAAGACAAACCCATAACCGAAATCCCCCAACCCGATGATTAATCAGGTTCAAAAAAAGCATCAACGTTGTAGGGGCGTATACCATACGCCCGGAAGGACGGCTTTGCCGTCTTTCCGGTGGAATCCAACCTGTGTGACCAAAAACAGAATAATAATGAACTCTTGAGGGTGTGGCCGTGCTTCACCCTGTCGGGCATTAGCATCCGACCGAACCATTTTCGTCTGCCTGATAGCAAGAGATTGCCACGCTCCGCTAGCACAACAGTCCGAGCAGTGCTCACCAAAAAGCAAAGTCCTCCCCCGCTTGCCGGGGGAGGACAGACTTCCTGCGCCGCAGGAAGTCAGGAGAGGGCCCTACCGCTTGATATGCGGCGTCATCCAGAACACTTTATCCTCATACGACGACCCATTATTATCCACTTCCAAAATAAACTCCACCTGCTTCCCCGCCAGGCTGGAAAGATCAACATCAATGCGGGTGTGCATTCCCTCGTATACCTCATGCCAGGATCCCAAAGAATAGATGCCTCCTGAGTCTGCATATTTCAACCGGAAAGTCACATCACAATCGTCCATCTTATCCATGCAGCCCACCAACGCCCGGAAACGGTCGCCGTTCTGCACCGTCACCGCCGGATAGCGCCCCGAAACCATCCCATTTGCTCCCGCAGAGGGGATCACCACCAGAGTGATTTCATCATCCTGATAATTGTCTTCAATCTTCGGCTCAAAAGTGCGGTACACCGAGCCATTGGTGAAATCATCTTTCGTGGACGGGCAGGCGATCAAACCGGCATGATTACGCCACGTGGCCGCGCAGAAATTGGCGGCAAAGTCCAACGGCTGCCCTGCCGGCCAGGTTACATCTACACCCACGCTGACGATCTTTACCCAAAAGGCGATATCTGCGTTATTCCCCAGGCCAAATACGACGCCGTTTGGACTGCGCAATGACCACAACCCTTCATAACTGCCCGGCGTAGCGGGTGCAGTCAAGGCCACCGAAACATCCACATTCTGTCCGGGGTGCACCGTTGTATTCAAGTTCACCACCCCGGGAGCCCCCATCGCATTTCCGCCGCGGAAAACCAGCGCATAATCCGGCATCCAGGTGCAGGAACCGGCATTGCGCAGCCGCCAGGTCTTGACGAAACTGGTGCCGGGCGCAAACATGCTCCCATCCGGCGCGGTCACATCCATTACAAACTGGATGCGATGGCAGGGCACAGGTACGGCTGTCGACGTGGGATAAGGGGTGGCCGATGCCTGGGGCGTTGCCGTGGGCAGGCCTGTCGCAGTCAACTGCGGTGTCGCCGTCTCCACCTGCTGTGTGGGCAGTTGAGTGGACTTTGCCAGGGCAGTCTCCAGCACCGCACTGGTCAATTCGGCCTGCACGGTTTGTGCCACCACTGTGTTGATTTGCTGTCCATCATCTACCTGCGTTTGACCAGGCAGTAAGGAACACGCTCCCACTACAAAGGCTGCCATCATCAATAACAAAGGAAGGATCCATTTTTTCGCAATCATATTTTTCTCCTTATCAAGGGTTCTCTTTTTAAGGACGATATCCGTACAGGGAAAGTTCCCAGGCAGTCCAAATCCTGTTTTGCAACTTTTTTTCATCCAGGACGTATACCCTAATGAAAGAAAAAACCATAAACATTGTTGCATTTGCATTAATGATAAGGAGTGTTTCCATGAAAACCAAACGAATTGCTGTCATCTTCACCCTGATCGCATCTGTATTTATTCTGAGCGCATGCGGCATGCCTGTCACCCGTGGATCGGGCATCATGGCAACAGAAACCCGTCAGGTCAGCGGCTATGATGCGATTGAGGTTGAAGGCTTTGGCAAGCTGATCATCACCCAGGGCGATAATGAATCCCTGGAAATCGAAGCAGAAGATAACATCCTGCCGCACATCACCACCAAAGTCCGCAGCGGAACACTGCGTATCGGTTATGATGAAAAAGGCTGGCGCAGCACGATCCTTCCCACCAGCCCGGTCACTTTTTATATCGAAGTGAAGGACCTGAACCGTATTGATCTTTCCGGGGCAGCCGACATCCAGATGGATGAGCTGCAAACCACCCGGCTGGATCTCGATGTGAGTGGTGCAGGCAATGTCGAAATCGACAACTTGCAGGCCCAGCACCTCAACGTGATTTACAGCGGTGCAGGCGAGTGTAAATTGGGCGGCGAAGTGCAGGAACAGGAGGTTCAGGTCAGCGGACTGGGGAATTATCAGGCAGCAGCGTTAAAAAGCCAGACCGCCAGCGTATCCCTCAGCGGCGCAGGTAATATGAAAGTGTGGGCCGAAGACAGCCTGAACATTGAAGTCAGCGGCGCTGGCAGCGTTGAATATTGGGGAAACCCGCACGTCAGCCAGGGCATCTCCGGTATCGGTAACATCCAGAGCCGCGGCAGAAAATAAACATCTCCTCTTCTCCTGGTTACAAGATCAGAGGATGTTTCACCCAAAGGAACAAAGAAAAACAAAGGAGTAATCCATGTCTGAACAAGAAATACCCCCAATCAATATCTCTCCCGGCGAAGTCCCCTCTGGGGAAGAAGCCATCCCCCCGGTAAGGGAAAGCGATCCTGCCCCCAAAGCACAGCAAGCAGCCAAATCCCGTCCGTCAGTCGGCATCAACCGCAACAACCTGATCGTGGGAACGTTGTTGATCGCCTTTGGGGTGATCTTCATTGCCGGGCAGCTGCTCAACATCCGCATCGGGCGTTTCATCTGGCCCTTCTTCATCCTCGCCCCCGGCGCCTTGCTATTATCCTTCGCCTTCTCGAAGAAAGTAGTCAACGGCGAACCCCTCGCCATCCTGGGCAGCATGACCACCACCCTCGGTCTGATGCTGCTCTACCAAAGCGTTACCGGCCATTGGGCAAGCTGGGCCTATTCCTGGGCGCTGCTCGCCCCCACCTCCATCGGCGCCGGTCTGTGGCTATATGGCGCACGCAAAGACCGCCTCGAAATGGTCAGCTCCGGCAAGACCGTCGTCACCGTCGGCCTGATCATCTTCCTGGTTGGCGCAGTCTTCTTTGAAATGCTGTTGCGGATCAGCCAGTTGGGCAGCATTCTTACCCCGTTGATGCTGATCGGCCTGGGCGTCTTTCTGCTGGTCAAGAATATTTTCAAAAAGTAGCGGGGTAAATAATATCCTGATCCACTAACTATTCTCCGGCACCAATCCCCGCGGCGACATCAGCCTGTATGATTACAGCAATCCCCCTATAACCGTTCCCTCTCCGGCGGCGGGGACGTCATCCAGCGGACAAATAGTCGTAGTGGCGAGGCATGGTTCGCCAGTCAAAAAAGTTGTGGGGATGATCTTGCTTCACTCTGTCAGCCATCATCTCCCCTGCGAGCATTACAAAAAAATCGAGGCTGTCCAATTATGGACAGCCTCGATTGCATTAAAAATCCAGCTCGGTCTACTTATTCACCTTGAAAGTGATATCGCCTTTCTCAAAGAAAGCCACAATCTGTTCCGCAGCCGCAATCCCGGCATTCACATTGGCTTCCACGGTTTGCGCGCCCATCTTCTTGGGGGTGAAGAAATACCGGCCGACATACGGCTCAAACTCTGCCGCACAGTCGGGAGCAATGTCGGAAATGTAGGAAAAACCAGGTTTCTCGGCCATAACCTTCAGCAGATCCGCCTCGTTGATCACTTCGGCGCGCGCCGTATTGACCAGTACCGCCTGTTCGGGCATCAATGAAAGCAAAGCATAATTGATCGCCTGCTTATTTTCGGCTCTCGCCGGGATATTCAGGGAGATGTAATTACAGGTGCGGTAAAGGTCTTCCACCGACTCAAGGCAGGTAATCCCGCCCTGTTTCCTGGCTTCCTCCTCAATGGATGGCTTATAGGCATACACATACACATCCATCCCCATCCCCTTGGCAATCTGCGCCACCCGCCTTCCCACGTTGCCATAGCCGTGAATCCCCAGCTTCTTGCCCTTCAACTCGGTACCCGGCTTGCCATTGAAACCACCACGCGCCAGATAGATCATCATCCCGATTGCCAGTTCGGCAACCGCATCAGAATTCTGGCCGGGGGTATTTTCTTCCACAATACCCTTTTCACTGGCCGCTTCCAGGTCCAGATTGTTATACCCTGCACCGGCGCGCACCACGATCTTCAGATTTTTTGCTGCCTCAATGACTTCACGATCGACAATATCCGAACGCACAATCAACGCATCGGCGTCAGCCACTGCGCTCAGGAACTGGGCCTTGTCGGTATATTTTTCCAATAGGGCAAGCTCATAGCCGGCAGACTCAACAACTTTACGGATCTTGTCCACTGCTTCTGCTGCAAACGGCTTTTCTGTTGCCACCAATACTTTCGTCATTCCGATCTCCTTTTCTGCTTTCCGACTAGTGCTGCGCTTCAAAGTCACGCATGGCCTCAACCAGCGCTTCTACGCAGGCCCTGGGCAATGCATTATACAACGAGGCGCGGAAACCGCCCACATCACGATGGCCCTTGACGCCCACCATATTGCGCTCCTTGGTCAGGGCCAGGAAATCTCCAGCCAGATCGGTGTACTCATCCGCCATGACGAAGGTCGCATTCATCAATGAACGGTCTTCAGCATTGAGCACGGTGCCGCGGAAGAACTTATTGCGGTCAATCTCGTCATACAGCATGGTGGCTTTTTCAATATTCATCTTCTGGATCGCTTTCACGCCGCCCAGATTCTTGAGCCACTTCAGGGTTTGCAGCATCGCAAAGATATTCACTACCGGCGGGGTATTGAACATCGAACCCTTCTTGATATGGGTGCGGTAGTCCACCATCGAGGGCATCGGGCGGTCCACCTTGCCGAGAATATCTTCCTTAACGATCACAAAGGTCACCCCCGCCGGAGCCAGGTTCTTCTGTGCGCCGCCGTAGATCAAGCCGTACTTGGAAACATCCACCGGTCGGCTGAAAATATCGGAAGACATATCCGCCACAAGAGGCACCGGGGAATCGAGATCCGTCTTGATCTCGGTGCCGCGCACGGTATTATTGGTGGTGATGTAGAAATAATCCGCATCCGTCGGGATAGTGTAATCCTTGGGGATATAAGTGAAGCTCTTGTCTTCCGAAGAAGCCACAACCTCAACCTCACCAAACAGTTTTGCTTCCTTGATCGCCTTGGTCGACCAGGCGCCGGTGTTCAAATAAGCGGCTTTGGTTGCCAAAAGATTGTAGGGGATATGGAAGAACTGCGTGCTTGCGCCGCCGCCCACGAACAACACATGATAGCCTGCCGGAATATCCAGCAACTCGTTGAACAACGCCACAGTTTCATCCATGATCGCCTGAAAATCCGGACTGCGATGCGAAATTTCCAAAATCGACATGCCCGTGCCGTTATAATCCTTGACAGCCTCAGCTGTTTTATCCAGTGTGACTTGCGGGAGAATAGAAGGGCCTGCATTAAAATTATGCTTTCTCATTTCAAGATTATCCTTTTCTATGAATAGATGGGGGGCAAACTTTCAACTATATTTATTATAGTGAATTTGTCAGGCAAAGGAAAGGATTTTAAATGACAAATAACCTGGATTTTGCTGTAAATTAGTACATGATATAGCCAATTAACATTAAAAACGCCTCCGCCCCGCAATCCTTGTCTGACAAGGTTATATATCCCCTCCACCGTAGGGGCGCATGCCATGCGCCCGAAAGGACGGACCGTGGTCCGTCCTTCCTGAGAAATCTTGCTCCTCTATCAGAAACCTACTTCCATCCCCTCTTCACCCTGTCCCCCTCCACCCGCCACACCTCGGAGGCGAAGCCCTCAATGAAATAACGGTCATGCACCACGGCCAGCACGGTGCCGTCAAAGGCGGCCAGCGCCTGCTCAAAGCGCGTACGCGAGGGGATATCGAGATGGTTGACTGGCTCATCCAGCAGCAGGAAATTGCAGCGCAGGGCCACCAGCCGCGCCAGGGACAACCGCGCCCGCTCGCCGTAGGACAGCGATCCCACCGGCACAAAAACATCATCCCCGCCAAACAGGAACTGATGCAGGAAGGTGCGCGCCTCGGTCTCACCCCCGCGGGTGATCTCCTGAATCGTGCGCAGGGGCGTCCATTGGGTGTTGAGATCCTCCTGCTCCTGGGTCATATAGCCCAACTGCACCCCCGCCCCCAGGCGCGCGCGCCCCGCCAGCGGGGGGATGCGCCCGGCAATCGTGCGCAGCAGGGTCGTCTTGCCGGTGCCGTTTGAGCCAGCCAGCACAATCCGCTGACCCAGATGGACCGTCAGGTCAATTTCCCTCAGCAGGGGTGTGCCATCATAGCCAACGCTCAACCCTTCCAGGCGCAGCACGTCCCGCCCACTGTCAGGAATATCGACAAATTCCAGCTTCATCTGCCAGCCGGCGCGTGGCTTTTCGATGGCGTTCTCACCGGTTAACTGTTCCAGCCGCTTTTCGAGGTGTTTGGCGCGGCGCATCGTCCCCAGCGTGCGATTACTAAAAAAGCCGGTGGCAAATTTATCACCGCTGTCCGCCTTGCCGCCCTTGCGCATTTTCGTTAACTGGCGCACGGAAGCGGCTGCACCTTTTAACTGAACAATCTCATCCTGCTGGTCTCTGAATTCCTGCCACTGTTTTTCCTGCTCGCCCACCTTTTGTTCCAGATAAGCCGAATAATTGCCCGCATAGGCCGTCAACCTGTGAGTATCTTCGTCCAAATTCAGGATACCCGTAGCAACCCGGTCAAGGAAGGCACGGTCGTGCGAAACGATCAGCACGCCGCCCTTAAATGCCAGCAGCCAGTCTTCCAGCCAGGTAAGCATATCCAGGTCGAGGTGGTTGGTAGGTTCGTCCAGCAGCAGCACCTGCGGATTGCCCAGCAGCACGCCGGCCAGGGCCAGGCGGGTTTTCTGTCCGCCACTGAGATGCGCCACCGGCATGTCTGCCTCCAGCTCCCCCAGCCCCAGGCTGGCGAGGATGCCCGGCCCACGCCAGCCAGACTCGGCCGTCAGGTTGATCTGGGCCAGCGCATCGTCATAGGCCCGCTGCAAAGATGGAGAATCCGGCTGCGCTGCCAGCTCAATAGCCAGGTGCTCCAGTTCCTCACTCAAACGCAGCAAACCACCCTGCATGCGGTCACTGAAACCACCCACGGTTTCCTCTTCCGGGCATGTGAAGCCCTGGGAAAGATACCCTACGCGCAAGTCAGACGGTGTGCGCTGCACACTGCCCGAGTCGGCCATCTCCTGCCCGGCCATGATCCGCAGCAAGGTCGTTTTGCCGGTGCCATTCACCCCCACCAGCCCCAGCCGCTCGCCGCCGTTCAAACTGAAAGATACGTTCTCCAGAACGGACGTGATACCAAATGATTTTGAAACCTGATGTACGGTGAACATACACAAACCTGCCTTTTAAAAACCAAAAACCGGGGGCAAACGCCCGCGGGCCGCATGAATCAAAACAAACGAGGAAGTTTCCCTTAAAATACGTGGTTTAATGGCGGTTGTCTGTCATTTCATCTCCTTTATCTATACCCATTTTAACATATTCTTCATCCTTGAATATTGGTCATCTGGGGGATATTGGCACATTATAGTACCCCTAAAGACTCCCCGCAGAGGGTGGGTTGGCAACGGATGGCCGGGAACCTCCCGCAGGGAAGTTCACTGCGAAAAGGTAACAAAGCCAATATCTTCACAAGCATGCGAAAGTCAGGTCAAGTTCAACCTGCGGGAAGAATTGCCAATTGGTTTTTCCCTCCCGCAGGTTGGGGATTTTTAACTTATCCATGCCTGGATATATTTTGCGTTATTGTCTACGTACAACTGACTTTCCTGCGGGAGGCTCCCCCCGCAGAGTGTGCGTTAGCCGCGGACGAAGTCCCTGCAAAACCGGGAAACTCCAACCCGAAACCGCGGGTTGAATTTTGGTGCGTTCAACTGCGAACGTACCCTACGCGAAGAAAGGTTTGGCTGTGGTCTGGACATTGTTCATTCTGTCTTGCACCCCGACCAGGTTGAGTGGAGGGTGAGAAGCTGGTTCATAAAACCGGTGTTCTGTCCGTGCGGGGTCAGGGCAGTTCATTCCCCGCAGCCAGGTAAATTTCGTACCATTCCTCGCGGGTCAGGTGCACATCGGAGACCTTGCAGATATCCCTGACGCGGCCCGCATTGGTTGTGCCCACGATGGGCTGCATGTGCGCCGGGTGCCGCAGTAACCAGGCAACCACAATCGCCGTGTTTTTCACGCCTCTGGAGGAAGCAATCTCATCAATCTTTTGATTCAGCTCAGGGAACTTTTCATTATCCAGGAAGACTCCTTCAAAAAAGCCGTACTGGAAGGGAGACCAGGGCTGGATCGTGATTTCTTTCAGGCGGCAATAATCGAGAATGCTGCCATCCCGGTCGATCGACGCGTCGATTTCCATATTAACGTTCAACCCCGCGTCGATCATTCCGGTATTGGTAATACTCAGTTGAAGCTGATTGAGCAGGATGGGTTGTTGTACAAATTTGGTCAGCAGTTCAATCTGCATCGGGTTTTGATTGCTGACGCCAAAATAGCGCACCTTGCCGCTGTCTTGCAGGATCGTGAAGGCTTCCGCCACCTCCTCCGGTTCGACCAGGGCATCCGGCCGGTGCAGCAGCAAAACATCCAGATAATCCGTCTGCAGGCGTTTCAGGCTGCCATCCACGGCCTCGAGGATATGGGCTTTTGAAAAATCAAAATAGCCCTGACGAATGCCGCACTTGCTCTGCAGGAACATCTTTTCCCGCTGGCTCGAGGTCAACTGCAGGGCTTCGGCAAAGCGCGCCTCCGATTGCCCGTTTCCATAAATATCCGCGTGGTCAAAAAAATCAATCCCTTCGTCAAGCGCGGTGTGGATCAACGTAGAAATTTCCTGATTGCTCATCGTCGCGATGCGCATACAGCCTAATGCTATTTCTGAAGCTTCGAACCCGGAATTTCCAATGTTTACCTTATTCATTTTATTGTCCTTTCAAAACGCAAACAAAAAAGCGAGATCATTGACATTCGTTCCCGTAGAACCGATCTTGATCAATGCCTCCAGCACCTCAAAATAGCGGTAAGAATCACTAGCCACACGACAGGCTTCAACCTTCAGCCCTTTGCCCAGCCCCTGCTGGAGAGTCTGGCCGGTAACAACCGCCCCGGCAGCGTCGGTCGGGCCGTCTTCGCCGTCGGTTGCCAGTGTGACCAAGGCCACCCGCTCCAGTCCGTCCAGCTCTGCCACCGCCCCCAAAGCAACCTCCAGGTTGCGACCGCCCAGGCCGTCCCCCTGCACCACCACCGTCGTCTCCCCGCCGGCGATCAGGCACACCGGCCGGGGAAAAGGCTGCCCTGTTTCGCTGATCTGCCGCAGGAGGCTGCCCAAAAAACGCCCGGCATTGAACGCATCTCCCTGCAAATACGTTGTCAGGATGTGTGCCTGCATTCCTTCCGCTTGCGCTGCTGCCAGACCGGCGCACGCCGCCTGGTAATTGCTGCCCACAATCAACACCTGGGCATGTGCAAAGCACGCGTCTCCCGGCTTGCGGGTTTCGGGCAGCACTCCCGCCAGCCCGGTCTGTAAAACAGCAGAAATTGAAGCGGGTATTTTTCCCCATAGCTGGTATTTTTCAAGGATCAATTTCGCGTCCCCATAGGTGGTTGGATCCGCCACCGTGGGGCCAGAGGCGATCATATCCAGCGGGTTACCGACCACATCGGAGAGTACCAGGGTGACCATCCGTGCCGGATAAGCTTTGCCCGCCAGCCCGCCGCCCTTGACCCCGTCCAGGTGCTTGCGGATGGTATTGATCTCGTCAACCTGCGCCCCGCACGCCAGCAGAGAGCGCGTCACATCCTGCAAGTCATTCAGACTGATGCCCGCATGCGGATGGGTGACAAGCGCTGACCCGCCCCCTGAAATGAGAAAAATGACCAGGTCTCGCGGCGAGCAGCTTTCCAGAAAAGCCAGCACCGCCGCGCCCGCTGCCAGGCTGCCTTCCCCCGGCACAGGATGATCCCCCTTCAAGACCTGAATATTCTCCGGCAAGTCCAGGGCGGTCTGAGCAATATCCATCTTTTGCACCACGATCCCCGCAGCCAGCTTATTCCCCAGTGCATCTGCGGCAGCCTTCGCCATTAAACCGCCTGCTTTGCCGATGCTGACGACCAAGAGCCGCTCAATCGTCTTCAAATCGTAAGCCGCATCCTCAACGAATAGCTGCCCATCCTGTTGATCAAGCACTCGGCGCACCGCCTGATACGGGTCCACCGCATCCAGGCTGGCGCGGATCACTCGTTCTACACTGGCAGCCGTTTCCGCATCGGGAAAAATCGCAGGGAAACCTTTGTTTGTTTTCATCGCACCCTTTTTTCAAACACACGTTCAAATATTTTCTTCTCACAACTATTATGCCATATCCTCAGATTTTTTATCGCATCCATGCACGGTATTTCCCCGGAAATGCTATAATCTGATCAATCTGGTTTTCCACCTGGTAGAAAATATCAACGTACCAGGCGCTGAACGGAAGAATACAAGGAATAAGCGACCACCCCGATTATTTCCAAAATAGAGGAAAGATGATGTCAAAACAATCCGAAAAAATCTATCAGCTCAAAATCACGCTGTCTTATATCAAGCCGCCCGTCTGGCGGCGGGTGCTGGTACCGGGCGACACTACCCTGGAAGAGTTGCATCACATCCTGCTGACCATTATGGGTTGGGATGGCTACCACCTGCACGAATTTTCCATTTCCGGTACCAGCTATGGCAGCCGGGAACAGGACACCTGGGGAGAACTTGACTTTGAGGATGAGGCAGATTTCACGCTGGCACAAGTGCTCCCGGCAGAAAAACTGAAAGGCTCCTACACCTACGATTTTGGTGATGATTGGCGGCATGAAATCCTGGTGGAGAAAATCCTGCCCCGTGACGAGAACATGCGCTATCCACTGTGCGTTACCGGAAAACGCGCCTGCCCGCCAGAAGACATCGGCGGCCCGCCCGGATATCAATTTTTTCTTGAGGCCATCCATGATCCCGCCAACGAGGAACATGAACGCTACCTGGAATGGATCGGCGGGGCATTTGACCCGGAAGCCTTTGACCTGAATGACATCAATGACCAATTGCACCAGCTATAGCATCGCGGGGACGAACCCTGGATACTGGATGGACCCCTCCATGCCAACACACCTGTAACAAAAAGACGCCCGCCAGTTCTGACCGGTGAGCGTCTTTTCAATATCATTTACAGCAATGCCAGTCGCTTTTACTCCGCAACAGACAAATCATTCCTTCGCACTGTGTACCTGAGATAGCAGTTCGTCCACCATTTCTTCAGGCGCTTTGGGAAGCAGATTTTCCTGGAAATACAGCAGGTCGAGCAGGGTGATCTCCATAAAGAAGCCCGTCGAGTCCATCCCGGCACCCTCGGTTTCATCCCCCCCGCCAAAGGCAGCCTGCATGGGTGCCAGTATCTGTTGGAAGAACGGTTCGAAGACCTCTTTCCCACGCGGGTCTGCCATCCAGTCTCGCAGGGTCGATTCACGTGTCAGGATGGATGGCAGTTGCAGGGTAGATTGCAGGGTCACCGTCTCAACACAGCGAATGTCAGCCGAGGAAGCCCCAATCAGGATGTCAAATGCACCATCCTCCGTGATCCACTGTTTGTATGCCGGGTGGTAATAGGCAAACGCACGGAAATCAAGGGACAGGGAAACGGTCTTCGTCTCGCCGGGTTGCAGTGCCACCTTGACAAAGCCCTTGAGTTCTTTGGGCGGGCGCACCAACCGTGATTCATGATCGCGCACATACACCTGAACCACTTCCTTGCCTGCCATCTTGCCCGTATTGGTCACATCCACCGAAACGATGAGGCCGTCCACATCCCTGAAGGTTTTCGCTGAAACTTTGGCATTCTTATAGGCAAACGTAGTGTAACTCAGCCCATACCCAAAGAGAAACTGCACCGGCATTTGTTTAGCATCATAATAGCGATAGCCGATAAACAGTCCCTCGCCATAGCGCACCGCACCGTTTTCGCCGGGGAAATTCAGATATGCAGGTGTATCCACCAGTCTCAGCGGAAAAGTTTCCGCCAGCTTGCCGGAGGGGTTCACCTTTCCATAGAGCACATCGGCAATCGCACCGCCGCCAGCCTGCCCCATCATCCACGCCTCCAGAACAGCCCCCACACTATCGAGCCATTCCCCCATCACAACCGGTGCGCCATTATTCAGAATGACAACCGTTTGAGGCTGCACTTCAGCCACAGCTTTGATCAACGCGATCTGCTGCGCGGTCAGATCCAGGTCAGCCCGATCATAGCCTTCCGACTCCTTGGAGTCTGGCAGCGCCAGATACAGCAAAGCTACATCCGCAGCGCTGGCGTTATCGACCGCTTCCTCGATCAGCGCCTGGTTGAAACTGTCATCCGCTGGGTAACCCTGGGCAAAACTCAATTCGGCATCCCCGGCCAATTTTTGCAGTTCTTCAAAGGGGCTATCCACCTGAGTGGGATTAATATGCGAACTGCCGCCACCCTGGAAATGCGCCTCCTGGGCCGCCCGGCCGATAACAGCAATATGCTGCTCATCTTTCAAGGGAAGCATCCCGTCATTCTTAAGCAGCACCATGCCTTCTCCGGCGATCCGGCGCGCCAGGGCATGATGCGCAGCGGCATCAAACGAACCCTCTTTGGGCGTCTCGACGGCCTTGAAGACAATTCCCAGAATGCGGCGTACCGCCTCATCCAGAACCGATTCATCCAGCTCACCCGAGCGGACCGCTTCAATCACCTGAGTGACCCGTCGTTCCCGCGGGCCGGGCATTTCCAAATCCAGGCCGCCCTGTAAGGCCGCCACGCGGTCATGCACCGCACCCCAGTCGGAAACAACCAGACCTTCAAAGCCCCATTCGTCCTTGAGAATCTCCACCAGCAGCCGGTGATGCTGGGAGCAGAAGGTGCCATTGAGCTTATTGTAGGCGCACATCACCGTCCAGGGTTTGGACTGTTTCACGGCGGTCTCAAACGCCGCCAGGTAAATTTCCCGCAGGGGGCGTTCATCCACTCTGGCGTCAATCACCATCCGTTCGGTTTCCTGGTTGTTGACAGCGAAATGTTTCAGTGAAGTACCCACGCCCTTGCTTTGCACACCGTTGATAAAGCTGGCCGCCATCTGCCCGGCGAGATAGGGGTCTTCGGAGAAATATTCGAAATTACGCCCGCCCAGGGGAGTACGCTTCATATTCGCCCCGGGGCCCAAGACGACATCCACATTCAGAGCAATACACTCCTCTGCAAGGGCCTGGCCCATCGTGTTGATTAAATCCACATCCCAGGTGGAGGCCAGGCAGGAGGCGGTCGGGAAGCAGGTGGCCGGCAGGCTGGTGGGACTGATGAAATCTTCCACCTCTTCCACGCGCCGCACGCCATGCGGCCCATCCGAAACGGTGATCCCGGGCAGCCCCAGGTGTTCAATGGGGGTCGTCGTCCACGGGCTGGCTCCGGTACACAGGGCGGCTTTTTCTTCCAGCGTCATTTTCTTGATCAAATTATCGATTTTATTCATGGCAAAACCCTTTCCAAAGTATAAGCACTCGTTGTGGTAATTGCAGGTACGACTTTAGTCGTTACAGAACCCGGTATCGAATAAATCCGTATCTACAATAGACGTTCTCTTCTGCCCTGCGTCTTGAGCCTGGAAACGTGTTAAGCAATCTGATCCGCTCAACTTGCTGCGCCATGGGCATAAGAATCATACACCGAACGCAGGCGCAATGCTTTCTCGGCCTGCTTCAACGTCCAGCCAGCAGGCATGGCAAAAGAGATTGCCGTCGTCCGGCCAGCAGGCAGATTGAAATAATTGTCACTGAAAACGACATCAGCGCCAACCAGAGAGACTTCCACCAGCAGCGCCAGGGAGCGGGCGGTCAATTCAACGACCACCTTACCCTGCTCTTCCCGCAGGGTCGCCATCACACCAGGTTCAACCAGGGAGATATGTTTGATCGGGGCAAAGCCCGCCGTCTGCCGGGACACCAAAAGATCTCCCTGCCACAGTTCAGCGATAAAAACCAGCCCGCGGACGGTATCATCCGAAATATAATCGGTGAAATCCAGCTTGCACACCTGCGCCGCAGATTGCGGGGCGACAATGACCACCTCCTCGCCAGCAGCGAGCCCTTCACCGGCCAGGGTTTCCAGCGCCCAGCGAACCGTACATTCCCAGGTTTCAAGGTTGTCATTGGTCACATAGACTCCCTGAACAGGCGGCTTATCTTCGATGGAAAGCATCACCGGCGCATAGAAGCGGCGGGCAGCATAATGCAGCGCCTTCCAGCGCCCGAAATAATCCAGGCTGGCCCACGAGGCTACCGGCCAACAGTCATTCAACTGCCAGTAGAGGATGCCGGAGACGCGCTGCGGATGACGCCGCCAGTGTTCCACCCCATAGCGGATGCCTTCCGCCTGAAGCGCCATGCTCAAATAAACCAGCGATTCAAAATCCTTGGGCAGCCGGAAGGTATCGAGCATCTGGCCGACCATCAGGGAATTGCCGCTGTCGTTTTTCTGGTGCCGCTCCATGATGTAGGAAGTCATATTCCAGTCCGCTTCTTCAGCATAGGTGCGGATCGTCTCCAGCGGTGGCAGCGCCTGAAAACCAAATTCGCTCATGAAGCGCGGATACTGGTCCCGATAGGCAGTGAAAGGCTTGCGCCCATGCCACACGTCCCAATAGTGGGCATCGCCCTGCTGCTGGCCGTTCGGATTTTCAAAAGGCGTATCGGAGGAAGGCGAACTGGGCCAGTAGGCATGATCCGGGTCCTCATCTGCGCACCATTCGGGCAGCGTGTGATGGAAAAACCCGTCATAGACCACCTTGACTGCTTCATATTCAGGTCCCGTCCAACCCCAATCGACCCAGCCCCATTCCATTTCGTTATTCCCGCACCACAGTGCCAGACTGGCGCGATGGCGCAATCGGCGAATATTCTCAATCGCTTCTACCCGCACATTCTCAAGATAGGCGGGGTCATCCAGCGGATACATGCTGCAAGAGAAGATAAAATCCTGCCAGATGAGGATGCCGTACCGGTCGCACAGGTCATAAAAGCGTTCCTCTTCGTAAAATCCACCGCCCCACACGCGCAGCATGTTCTGGTGCGTGTCAGCCGCCGCGCGGATTAAATTCTCCAGATAGTCATCCGAAATGCGGGTGGGGAAAGAATCCGCCGGGATCCAGTTGGAGCCTTTGGCGAAGACTGGTACGCCATTCACCACAAATGTAAAAGATCGTCCCCACTCATCCGGTTCCTGGCGCAATTCAATCGTGCGCAGGCCCAGCTGATAATCCTGACGATCCACAATCGTTCTTTCAACCCCGCCCTGCTTGAGGAAGACCTCAACCTGATAGAGCGGCTGTTCGCCATACCCGTTCGGCCACCACAACTGAGGATTGGGAATATTGATCCGTACAATCCCCTCATTCTGACCAGAAATAGCGGTTTCTTCCTCCAGTACAACCCCATCCGGGGCAGTGATCTCCACAATGGCGGTCAACGGATCATGCCCCCAATGCTGGATGGCGATGCGGGTTTCCACCGTCACCCGTCCCTCAGCATGATCCTGGCGCAGGTGAACTTCGGAGAGGCGTGCCTCGCTGTATCCTTCCAGACGGATGTCTTTCCAGATGCCGATGGGCGGCAGTTGCGGGCCCCAGTCCCAACCAAATTGACAGGGCGCTTTACGCAGATGAGGACCGCCGGGGATGGCCTGAGAAACGCCAGCCATCGGGCGGATGGCCTGCTGTTCTGTGGCATATTGCACCGGGGAGGAAAAAGCAATCGTCAGCGTATTATCCCCCTGTGCATTGAGCAATGACTTGACATCCCATTCATATTTGCGAAACATATTCTCCGTGCGGCCAAGCTCATGCCCGTTGAGCACCACCCTCGCCAGGGTATCCAGCCCGTCACACACCAGCAGGATCTTTTCCTGGGTCAGCAATTCAGGCGAGCAGGTGAAACGATGCTGATAAACCCAATCTGACTCAGCCACCCACTGGACATGCTTTTCATTATCGCCAACAAACGGGTCAGGAATACGTCCCACAGCCAGCAAATCGGTATGCACACCGCCAGGCACAACGGCGGGCAGCCATTCTTCTGTACCAGCCTGACGAAATTTCCAGTCACCTGCTAAAGATTGAATTCTCATGATATGGCTTCCTTATCCACTTTCTTTTTGATCATCGACAAACGATACAGCCCAAACAAGCCCAGGAAGATCGCGATCTGACAGACCGGGATGATCTCCAGCGAAAACCGGCGCGCCAGAACGCCCAACAATCCGGGAATCACCATCGTGCCCAAACCGGCCGCGGCAATTTGCATGCCGATGGTGTTGGCGGCGAACTTTGCGCCAACCCTTTCCCGCGTTGCAGACATCAAGGCCGGGAAAACTGGCGCGACCGCGATGCCAGCCAATGCCACCGCCAGCACATCCGTCCACGGGAAGGGGTTCCACCACAGCAGCACAGCGCTGAACAGGGCCAGCGCCACCCCGCCCTGGATCAACTTATGGGTTCCCAGACGTTTGGCATACACACCGGCCAGAATGCGGCCAACGGTAAAGGTTGCCCAAAAGCTGCCCGCCAGAAATCCCGCGGTTTGCGGCGGCACACCCCGCGACTCGGTCAGCAGACTGTACGTCCACACGCCCAGGGATGCTTCGCCGCCCACATACAGAAAAAACAGCAAAAAACTGACCCACACATTCAGTTGGCGGAATGTCTCGCCCAGCGAAGTTTGATAATCCGTCAACAGCTTCTCCTGCTGCTCCATTCCAGGCGCGTCATCTTGATCCTTCCACCATGACAAGGTCAGCAAAAAACAAACCGCCAGCACAAGCTGAACGCCGCTGACCACCCGATAGCCAACCCGCCAGGAGTTCAGATTCGTCAGGGCCAGGGTCATAATAATTGGACCGATGGTCACACCAATCCCGTAACTGGCATGCAGCCATTGCATCAAGCCCTCACCAAAATGCGCAGCCACGTAAGTATTCAAGCCCGCATCAATCGCGCCTGCCCCCAACCCACCAAAAAGCCCCAGTGCCACCATCATCCACCACGAAGGTACCAGGGTATCCCCCAAAAGAGCGGCTCCCGTCAAGGCGCAGCTTAAAGCGAGCAATTTTCCAATCCCGATGCGCGGGATCAATGCCCCGCTTAAAAAAGTGGAACTCATATAGCCGATCGTCGAAGCGATCAACAAGAGGCCCAGGGAATCCAGTGGCACAGAAAAATCCGCCCGCATGGAAGGCCAGGCCACACCCAGCAAACCGTCCGGCATACCTAAGGCAATGAACGCAATATAAGCCAGAATGACCAGGCTGATTTTAGGGTAATGAATGATCTTGTCCCACAGTTTCATCAAGTTTTTCCTCTCTACCATTATTAATCGATCCCCTCTCCCTGCCAAAAACAACCGGCAAACTATCCTTCATCCTGTGCGTTCAAACCCGCGCCCTGGTTCCAGAACAGAGCACGGGTTTCATCCGCTCTACAGCCAACACCCGCAGATCGACTTATACCGTTGAAAGATCCCATTCCTCATGGATCTTGGGAACATCATTGATCAAGCGTTGGGTATAAGCCTGTTTCGGATGCAGAATGACCTCATCAGGCGTACCGCTTTCGATCAATTTCCCTTTTTCCATGATATATACGCTATCCGACACATAATACGCCAGGCCAATATCATGGGTGATGAAGATGATCGTCATCCCGATTTCATCGCGCAGCTGCAGCAGCATATCCAGGATCGTCGCCCGCGAACAGGCATCGATCATTGAGGTCGGTTCATCGGCCAGCAGGATCTGCGGTTTAAGCAGGAAGATACGGGCGATCATCAACCGCTGCATTTGCCCGCCTGAAAGTTCAAAGGGATATTTGTTGGTCAATTCCTCAAATTTCAGGTTGACAAAACTGCACGCCTCTGTCATCAACGCCACTTTTTTCTCATACGACAGCTTGCGTCCGCCGCGCATGTGAATGCAATCCAGCAGCACGGAATCAATTTTTTTAAAGATATTGTAGGAAGAATAAGGATCCTGAAAGATGGCCTGAATATTCTTCCAGTATTCCTTGCGCTTTTTTTGCGTGCTGATATCGCGTTTCTCTCCCTGGAAGAAGACCTCACCCTCCGTAACACTGATCAGCCCCAGCAGCATTTTTGCCAGGGTGGTTTTTCCGCTGCCGGATTCACCCACGATCGAAATGATTTCTCCCTCGCCAAAATTGAAATCGACATGGTCCACGGCTACACATTTCTGCCGGCCAAACCCAAACACCTTGGTCAGCCCTACCCCTTGCAGGCATGATTTACATACAGGATTAGCCATCTTGGTATGCCTTTCTCAGATATTCTTCCGAAAAGATGCAGCGATACTCGCGGCCTTCCCCTACTCTGCGCATATCAATCGAATGCATCTTGCATTCTGGCTGAACATATTTACAGCGTGCGGCAAACCGGCAGCCAGACGGCGGATTCTTAAGATTCGGCGGTACGCCGGGAATGGCAGCCAGTTTAACATCTCTCAGGCCGCTTTCAGGCACAATGATCGATCCCATCAGCCCTTTGGCATACGGGTGAAGCGGATCAAACACGGTTTGCTTCGCAGAACCCTTCTCCACAATCTGCCCCGCATACATGACCATGATATCATCGGTCACATTATACAGCAGCGGCAGCTCATGCGTGATGAAGATCATCGATTTGATGAAACCATGTTCCATCAAATCCAGCAGCATCTTGATCACCATCTTCTGGCTGGTGACATCCAGTGCCGAGGAAGGCTCGTCAGCAATCAGGATTTTGGGCGAAAGGATCACCGAAATCGCGATCACCGTGCGCTGCTTCATCCCGCCTGAAAGTTCCACCGGGAATTTTTGCAGCACCTCGGCGGGAAGGCCGAGGATCTCAAACCGTTCCCTCGCCATATCGTAAATATCTTTCCGGGCAGTCTTCGGGTTGTGCGCCCAAATGACATCTTCCACAAAATTGATCACCTTCCGGGTAGGATTGAGCGCATTCATCGCTGCCTGGGGAATGTAGGCAATCTCATTCCCCAGGATCGATTTGCGCACATCATCCGGGTCCATGCCGGAAATATTTTTCCCGTCAATGATGATCTCCCCGCTGGTATAGTGCAGGGGCGGAAAGTAATAGCCCATTAAACTGAGCGCCAACGTAGATTTTCCACACCCGGATTCACCCGCAATCCCCAACGATTTTCCCTCTTCAACCTTAAGAGAAACGTGGTCCACTGCATAGATATCTTCCTTAAACCGGGTGATATATTTTGTGGTCAGTTCCCGTACCTCTAACATTGTTTTTGCCATGGCAATCACCTAGTCCCTTAATGCTGGATTGAATACCTGATCCAGCCCCGTATTCATCAAATTCATCGAGAACGTGATCAGGGCAATCACCAACAAAACGGGGAAGTACGCCCACCATTTATTCAGGATATGCGCCTGATAGATCATCGCCCAATTCATCATCAGCCCCAGGGTTGGCACTTCTGTAGTTCTAGGCCCTAAGCCGAGAATGGACAAGGAAGCCTCCGCCAGGATGGCCGAAGAGATCTGCAAAATCAACGCCATGACCACATACGAGGCGATGTAAGGCAGAATATCGGCAACGATAATGTGAACGATGGAATGGCCGGATAATTTCGAAAGATTGACATGATCGCGATTACGCAGCGAAATCACTTGCGAGCGGATGGCCCTGGTCGTCCATATCCAGGAGGTAAACCCGATCACCACAGCGATAGTGACCGCGCCGCGTTTTTCCTGACCAATGCTGAAAGAGATGAGAATCAATAACACAATGGAAGGGATCACGGTAAACAGATTGGTGATGAACATAATGATGTCATCCACGATGCCGCCGATATATCCCGCCAATAAACCCAGGGTCAATCCGATCAAGGTCGCAATCACCCCGGCGATCACGCCAATCTTCAGCGACACGGCGGTGGCCTTGACCAATTCTGTCATCACATCCCGGCCAAAATTATCGGTTCCCAGGGGTAAATAACGAACGCTGGCAACTTCACGGATATTCACATAATCTGACTGATTGACCATGCCGGTCTGCTCCAGCGCGCCCGTTTCCGGGTTTTCTGCGGCAATGATCTTGCCCTCGCTGGATAAAATCCCCGCAAGGGATGTGTCCAGCCGCTGATAATAGCGCAGCTGGGCCAGCGTCATCCCCTCCAGTCTTTTGGTGGGTTCAAAATTGTCATCCCACTGGTCAAGGAGCTGCGCTGTATTGGTCACATCAATCTGGTCTTCCGGAAACCCATCTGCTACCAGCCAGTCTTTAATATCCTGGCGTTCCTGGTCGCCCAGCTTGGCAGCAATCCGCTTGAGATTGGCATCCTTCAGATTGAGGGTATACGTAGTCGATGAACTGATGCTGTCATACGTACTCACATAGGTGCCCGGAGGAAAGAAAGTCCCCTGACCAATAATCACCAATGGCTTATCGGTGATGATCAGCGGGTAAAAAATAACCACCAGCAGCAGCACCGTGAAAATGCAAAAGCCAATGATGAATTTGCCGGAGTGAAAAATTTGCCTAAGCGTATGTTTCATAGCATCATCTCCGCCTAATCTGACTGCGCGGCTTTAATGCGCGGGTCAATCAAACCATAAATGATTTCGATGAGGAAATTCGCCAACAGTACCATCACCGTGATCAGCAAGGTGACGGCGGAGATGAGAGGATAATCCTGGCCCATAATGGCGGTCAATAGCGTGGTGCCCAGCCCGGGATAACTAAAAATGATCTCTGCCACCAATGCACCTCCGACCATCGTGCCGATCGACAATGCCAAACCAGTAATTTGGGGAAGCATCGCGTTCCTGAAAACATACCCGATGATCTTGCGATCCTTGATGCCCAGGAAACGACTGTATTTCACATAATCCGCATTCAGTTCATAGATTGACATGGAGCGCATCCCGATTGCCTGACCGCCAATCGCAATCAACACGATCGACCAGAAGGGAAGCTGGTAATGGACGATCACCGACCAGATGAATCGCCAGCTAAATTCGGGGATCAAATCAAAACCATATCCGCCTGAAGTAGGGAACCATTTCAGTTTTACGCCGAAAATGACCAGTAAAATGATCGCCATCCCAAATGCGGGCAAATTGCTCACGAAAATACTGACCGGCAGAAGGACTTTATCAAATCCTTTACGAAGATACGCTGCCAGGGCGCCCAATGTGTTTCCAATCAGCCAGCCGACAATGATCGCTGGAAATTGCAAAGCGATGGTCCACCAAATGGCGGATTTAAGAATGTCGCTAACCGGCCGGGGAAATTGACTGAAGGATGCGCCAAAATTACCATGGAGTACATTATTGACATACAGAAAAAATTGTTGCATGATCGGTTTGTTGGTGCCGAATAGTTCCGCATATTGCTCATAAACCACTTTCATCCCGGTTGAACTGGACATGCCTTGTGCCAGTCTGGCAACAATTGCGGCAACCGGGTCTCCGGGCATCAGACGGGGCAGCGCGAAATTCAACACAAAGGCAAATACAGCCGTCACCAACAACCACAGCACCTTGTTCAGGTAATACTTTCGGTATCCTTTCAATGCAATACCTCCTTCAAGGAGATAACAGCCATGCCCCGGGATTGGCGGGACATGGCTGTCCTTACTTGACTACCGTTTACTTAACAAGGGTCAGGTTATAGAGACCTGCAATAGCCCAACCATCGGTCATATCCAGCGGAGGCACTGGCGGGTTGGTGCCGTCACCCTCATACGGGAAGTTGGTCCAGACACTCTCATTCACCGTGTGGAAAGACTGCGGGCGATACATCAGTGTGAAGGAAGGAACGTCGGTCAGGTAAATTCTGACCAGATCGGTATAAGCATCCACCAAATCGGCTTCTTCGGTCATGCCGGGGATGGCGGTGATCAATGCATCTGCTTCAGGATTGATGTACCCACCCCAGTTACCGTTCCAGTTATTTTCTGTCTCAGCAAATTCCGAGCTCATCAAATGGCGGATCCGGCTCCAGGGCTGGGTCGGGCCGGCACCGTCGCTCCACATCATGAAGATGTCGAAGTCAGCTTCGGGCAGCGGCCAGTTGGTCACGATGGTCTGATAAACGGACCATTCAGGATAATTGGTGGTGATGTCAATGCCAATATTTGCACCAGCGGCAGCCACTACTTCAATGGCAGCCTGCCAGTCGGACCAGCCATTCGGGGCGGTTGCGACATAGCGAAGGTTCTGGCCTTCGAATTCGCGCCAGCCATCACCATCAGTGTCAACGATCCCGGCGGCATCAAGCATAGCATTCGCGCCTTCAATATCATTGCCAGCGAACTGCAAGTCAGCGACGGCGGCCTGGTCATACAGGGCCTGCTCACCGGGTGTCGGGTTCATCAGGGAACGGGGAACCTGGGTGAAGGTAGCGGACTGGTTGGTCATTGCGTTGGCAATAATGGTGTCATAATCGACTGCCATGGCAATCGCTTTGCGGACGGCAAGCTGATCCAAACCATAGGAGGCTTTATTGAAGAAGGCAGTCGGCAGGCTTGCGCCAATACCATAAGGAGGCTCGGGCAAATAAGTGGAAACAGGCAGATTGTCTTTCAGCCACAGATCCTGAACATTGGAGTTGAACTGCTGGCTCACATCCACTTCACCAGCCTGCAAAGCGGTGGTGCCGGCGGCATTGTCTTTGTAAATCACATGGGCAAGATATTTCGGAGCAGGCAGCTTGCCAAACATGCTGGGGTCCTGACCCCAATAATTGTCATCACGCACCAGAACAACTTTCTGGTCGTCAGAGAAAAATTTGGTATAGGGGCCGGAATAAACCACATCTTCGGCAACATCAGCCATGAAGGCATCAGCTTCACCGCCGGTGCGGGCTTCCAAAGCTTCGGTCCACGCCTTCTGGATCACGTAGTTGCTGCTCAGGTAAGCATTCACAATCAGCGGATTGACAGCTTTCCCATCCTCGCCCAACACAGCTTTGACCACAACAGTCTGGGGATCAACGGCTTCAATGGTATCAATGAAGTCTTTGTTGGCAGCGCCAAACTGGGTGTTGTACTTCACGTGGGAAGCCCAGGTGTAGGCAACATCTTCGGCGGTCACGGGGGTCCCATCGCTCCACTTTGCAGCAGGGTTCAGCTTGAAGGTAACCTGGGTGGTATCGGCATCCCATTCGTACGGGCCGTCAGCCAGCAGCGGATACTGCTGTCCATCCAGCATATTGTACAGATAGGGAGTTTCGAACATGGGAACGCGGGCGTTGTCCTGCTGGGCAAGTGCCATGGCGTTGTTACAGTTGGAGCTGTATGGATTCCAGCAAACGACCGCACCCCACTGCTGACCATTGAAGTACAGGGTCTCGTCGCGGGGCAGGGCAGTCTCATCTGCGGGTTCTTCCACTGCGGGTTCTTCCACAACGGGCTCTTCTACTGCCGCAGGTTCTTCCACTACGGGTTCTTCCACTGCCGCAGGTTCTTCTACCACCGGTGCCTCAGGAGCAGGGGCAGCACATGCGCTCAACAGCATGCTGAAGACTGCCAAAATTGACAAAACAAACATAATGCGTTTCATTTTTTCTTTCTCCTTCTAATTTTTTGGATGGTCACATACAGTACAGCTTGCCACACATGTTATTTTTGGTCACCTCCTTTGCAAAGGACAAAAAATGAGAGCGCTCTTTTTATCTGCGAAATTTTTTACCGCTCCCCAGATACTTTTACTCTGTTCGCACCACAGGAATCCCGGATGATTAATTCTGTGTCCATGATGATGTGACGGGGTTCTTTAATCCCGTGTTCAATAATGTCAATCAAGGTTTCGATCGTATAAATCCCGGACTGAACCACCGGCTGCCGCACGGTGGTCAATGGAATACTGGAATAGGAAGCAAGGGGCAGGTCATCGAAACTGACCAGGGCAACATCGCCAGGAATGGTGAGTTTGGCGTCATTTAACGCACGCATCGCCCCCATTGCCATCACATCAGACGCCGTAAAAACTGCGTCAAACCGATGGGAAAGGATTTTCTGCATGGCATAATATCCACCGGTTTCGGTGAAATCCCCTTCCACAACCAGGTTGTCATCATAAGGAAGATTTCTTTCGCTCAAAGCCCGGCGATAGCCTTCCAAACGGTCAAGCCCGGCAGTACTATCCAGCGGCCCGGTGACGGTGGCAATCCGCTTGCGCCCCAAACGGATCAGATGGCTGACGGCGTGATAGGCGGCATTGGCATTATCAATGTCGACATACGTAATATTATCGGAGCGAAACGGACGGCCAATTACGACCATTGGAATTTGCATATCAATCATATTGCCAATGATCCGCTGATCCCCATGGTGTCCAGACTGGACCACCACCCCGTCCAGAAACCCCTTGCGGGCAATCCGGGGATACATATTGTCTTCATCATCTTTGTTGCTGACAAGAAAAAAAGCCAGGGTGTAATTATTCTGATTACACGCCTGGGCAATCCCTTTGGTTAGAAATGGGTAATAGGGGTCGGTGAAGAAGTTGCTCACACTCAGCGGCAGCACCAGGCCGATCGTCCGGGAACGTTGCGAGGCAAGGGCGCGTGCGGCTGCATTGGGGCGGAAATTGGTTTCGGCGATCACGTCCAACACCCGTTGGCGCGTTTTCTCACTCACGTTCGCCTGATTATTCACCACACGAGATACCGTTGCGCGGGAAACTCCCGCCTGTGCCGCAATATCCTCTAATGTGAGATTATTCAACGGTTTCTCCTGAGAATGATAGCGCTCTCACAAATCATGCTCGAATGACAAAATTCTGGTGAAAATGCCCGTTACAGATCGGATTATGCTATAATGAGAGCGCTTCCAAGAACAGTATACAAGAACTTTTATCAAAAGTCAACTATTTTTAAGAAAGCGCTCTCAGTTTTCAGCGAAAGGAATGGCAATGATGATAAAAAATACCCTCCCTAACATCCCCTGGCAAGACCGCCCCGCTTCAAGTTCAGACATCATCTGGCGTTACAGCCATAACCCCATCATTCCCAGAAACCTGATTCCCTCTTCCAACAGCATCTTCAACAGCGCGGTTGTCCCATTTAATGGCAATTTTGCCGGCGTCTTCCGCTGCGACAACAAAAAACGGGAAATGAATCTCAACCGCGGCTTCAGCGATGATGGCATTCACTGGAAGTTGGATGACGAACCCATCGAATGGCGCTGTGATGATCCCGAAATTGGCACCTATCAATATCGCTATGACCCGCGCGTGGTCTATCTCGAAGACCGCTATTATGTCACCTGGTGCAATGGCTATCATGGCCCCACCATCGGTGTCGGTTATACCTTTGATTTTGAGGAATTCCATTTCCTTGAAAACGCCTTGCTGCCCTTCAACCGCAATGGCGTCCTCTTCCCCCGCAAGATCAACGGCATGTACATGATGCTCAACCGCCCCAGCGACAACGGACACACTCCCTTTGGGGATATTTACCTGAGCCAGAGTCCCGACATGATCCACTGGGGGCAGCACCGCTTTGTGATGGGCGTCAAAGGCGGATGGCAAAGCACCAAAATCGGCGCTGGCCCAGTCCCCATTGAAACCCCGGAGGGATGGCTGTTGTTCTACCACGGCGTGCTCACCTCCTGCAACGGTTTCGTATATTCCTTTGGCGCAGCCCTGCTCGATCTGGAGCAGCCCTGGAAGGTCATCCGCCGCGGCGGCCCCTATCTCCTCTCCCCGCAAACCAATTATGAATGTGTGGGCGATGTCCCCAATGTGGCTTTTCCCTGCGCCGCGTTATATGACGAACCCACCGGTCGGATTGCCATTTACTATGGCTGTGCCGATACCGTGACGGGCCTGGCCTTCGCCCACCGAGACGAAGTGCTTGAATTCCTGGATACGACCTCTGAACTTTAAGTTGCAGGGTGTGATCGCACTTTACTCAATCGGGCACTAACGCACCCGACTCATATTAATTTTACTGAAACTTGCTATAATCAACACAAACACCTCAATATCCCCCTGGAGAAAATACGATGAAAGTCTTGTTCATTGGCGGTACCGGACTGATCAGCACAGCCTGTGCATCACGGGCTGTGGAAAAAGGCATCCAGCTCACCTTGCTCAACCGTGGCACATCCACGCGCCCCACGGCACCAGGCGCAAAATTGCTGCACGCGGACATCCATGATCCCGCCGCCATGCGTTCCGCTTTGGCCGGGCGCGAATTTGACGCGGTGGTAGACTGGATCGCCTTCACCCCGCAAGACATCCAAAGGGACATCGATCTCTTCACAGGGGAAACAGGACAATTCGTATTCATCAGCTCGGCCTCTGCCTACCAGACCCCCGCTTCCAACCTGCCGATCCGCGAATCCACCTTGCTTGAAAACCCCTTTTGGGCCTACTCACGCAACAAAATCGCTTGCGAAGAACTGCTGGTTGACGAATACCGCAAAAACAAATTCCCCTTCACCATCGTCAGGCCATCCCACACGTATGACCAGACTTCCGTCCCCGTTGAAGGGGGATACACGGTCATCGACCGCATGCTGAAAGGAAAACCTGTCATCGTCCACGGCGATGGCACCTCCATCTGGACGCTGACCCACAATACGGATTTCGCCAAAGGGCTGATTGGCCTGCTTGGCAATCCCCGGGCGCGCGGGGAAACCTTCCATATCACTTCAGATGAGTGGTTGACCTGGAACCAGATCTATCAGACCCTGGCGAAAGCAGCCGGAGTTACCCCCCAACTGGTACACATCCCTTCTGACCTGATTGCAGCCTACGATGCTACCATCGGCGACAGCCTGCTGGGTGACAAATCCCACTGCGCCATCTTTGACAACACCAAGATCAAGCAGGTGGTTCCTGAGTTTATCCCCGCCACCGCCTTTGCTCGTGGCGCCGAGCAGATCATCACCTGGCACCAGGCAGACCCCGCCCGTCAAAAAATAGCCCCGTCGTTCAACGATTTCTGTGATCGTTTGCTGACCAATTATCAAAAAGCCTGGCCGGTAAACAGCTAACCTGATCCATTCAACATCACCATGCGAATAACCTTCAAGTCATCGTAACTCACCGCACCATCCAGCTTTTCAAACACTGGCTTAAGAAACTCGGTTCCCAATTCCTCAAAGGCCTGAAACGCAGCCTTCTGCTGCCCGGCAGGTGCAGACACCAGATCCAGAAAACCAGCGGCATCCCGCAAGGTGTTCCCTTCCTGCACAAAGCGCATCAGATTCGAAATGATGCTGCCGTGTTGCACCTGATACCGTGCCGCCAAAGCCTCTACGCTCTCCCCTGCGTTGAACAATTCCCCCACCTCTACATGACGCCGCTTGCCCCCATCCTGTTTGAGCCCGTAGCTGCGAAGCCCCACTGTCTTTTTCTTCTCCTGGCAGCCATTCTCCTCGCAGTAAGCACGGATCACGTCCAGAAATGCTGCGCCAAAACGCTCCAGCTTGGCCTGCCCTACCCCGTTCATCGTCAGCAGGCTCTCCCTGGACTGTGGATAATAAGCGCTCATTTCAACCAGCGTCCTGTCCGGGAAAATCACATACGGGGGCACATTGGCCTCATCAGCCAGCGCTTTGCGTTTGGCCCGCAGCAGGGCAAATAACGCATGGTCGTATGCCAGCTCTGCCTGGCGGCCGCCAGACCGGCCAGCATCCGCCTGTTCCAAAACCTGCCCCATGATCGGCTTACGCTCACGCAAGACCAGACGGCCCTCATCCGTCAGGCGCAGTGTGCGATATTCACCTGCCTGTTCCAGATATCCCATTTGCAGCAGTTGCCGGGCAAGATGGCTCCACTGTTTTTGAGTCAGCTCTCCGCCAATCCCATACGTGGACAATTTATCATGCCCGGAGCGCAACACTTTCTGGTTTTTTGAGCCGCGCAGCACAGCCGTCACGTGTCCTGCGCCAAAGCGCTCGCCCGTGCGGATCACACACGACAAAAATTTCTGGGACAGGATGGTGATATCCGTTTGGGCTGCCGGTGCATGGGTACAATTATCACAATTTTCGCAATTCTCGATGGAAAAAGTCTCGCCAAAATACGCCAGCAGCGGCTTGCGGCGGCAACTGATCTCGTCTTCGGCATAACGAACAATAGCATCCAGGTGCTCTTCCGCTACACGTTTCTCATTCCCCTCTTTTTGATTGATAAAAAAGCGCTGCTTGGCAACATCGGAATAACTGTACAGCAACAAACAATGCGCTGACAGTCCATCCCGTCCGGCGCGGCCGATCTCCTGATAATACCCTTCAATGCTCTTGGGCAGGTCAAAATGGATCACAAAGCGCACATTCGGCTTGTTGATTCCCATTCCAAAGGCAATCGTCGCCACAATGATCTGCACGTCATCCCGGATAAAAGCTTCCTGATTGACCCTCCGCTCCTCATCTTCCAGTCCGGCATGATACGGACGCACAGAAAACCCCTTCGCCGCCAGATACGCTGCAAGCTGATCCACCTGACGCCGCGAGAAACAATAAATGATACCGGATTGATCTTTGAAACCTTCCAGAAAATCAACCGTCTGGCTGATCCCGTCGGTTTTGGGCTTCACCTCAATAAACAGATTTCCCCGGTTGAAACTGGCGACAAATTCATTGGATTGCGAAAATTCCAGGCTGCGCTTGATGTCCGAACGCACCCGTTCGGTGGCAGTGGCCGTCAACGCCAGACAGACTGCATCCGGGTAGCGCTGGCGTACGCTCATCATCTGCCGGTATTCAGGACGGAAGTCATGTCCCCATTCGGAAATACAATGTGCCTCATCAATCGTCAACAAGTCCAGCTTGACCTGCGAAAGCAACGCAAAAATGCGCTCGGTGAGCAAAGTCTCGGGGGCAACATACAGCAATTTGACTTCCCCCTGCCGTACCATCGCCATGTTACGCTGATACTCCTCCGCCGAAATCGAGCTGTTAAGCACAACAGCCGCAATCCCCGCAGCGCGCAACTGTTCCACCTGGTCTTGCATGAGCGAAATGAGGGGCGAAACGACCACCGTCAGGCCATCCAGCAGTAAGGCGGGAATCTGATAGCACAGCGATTTGCCGCCGCCCGTAGGCATGATCGCCAGCGTATCCCGCCCGGCAAGCACGTTTTCAATCACCTCGCGCTGCAAGGGAAGAAAGGAATCGTAACCAAAGATGTCTTTGAGAATAGATTGAGGGGGGCGCATTTTTCTAGTATACACCACACGACAGCCAGAGGGTTTCATATGGGGCAAGCTGCAAGGTCAGTTGCCCCTCCCTGGCGGCGAAGGCTCTCTGACTGATCAAGTCCGTAAATGAATCGGATTCCTTCCCATGCAGCGCGTTCAAATCGATGCTGAGATTCAAGTTTTCAGAGGAAGTGTTGTGCAGACACAACGTGCGTGTCCCCTCATCCAGCGAGGTGCGCAGCAAGGCAAATACTGACTTGTGAATGGAGAGGATTTTCTGACCACCCAACGGATGAAAAGCCGGATTATCCATGCGCACCTTAAGAAGCCGCTTATACCCCTTAAAAACATAGTATCGCACAGAGGCGGGATCATTTAATTCTGCTTCCACCCTGTCCAACTGTAATTTTTCACGGTTGATTGTGCGGGGCCGCCCGGTTTCTTCCGCGCCTTCCTTCCAATTCTGCGAACCAAACAGGCTGTGGAAATAAATGCCGGGCACGCCGCGTAAGGCCAGCATAATTGCCTGGGTGGCGAGAAAGCGCTGCGCAAGTATTTCAGCATCGATCATCGGTGCCTCAGGGTCCCCCAAAGCATCCAGATAATTGATATTCAGTTCGTACGGGCTTTGTGAACCATCTTCATTGCTCTTGTAAGACACAAACCCGCCCAATGCTTTGGTGTGGGCTGCCAGTTCATTAAGGTCATCCGGCGAAAGGATGTTCTTCACCGGCAGCATGCCAATGCCATCATGACAGGCGAGGAAATTGAAGAAGGTTACCTGATCAGAAGGCAAATCCAGGGTAGCCGCCCACTCAGACAACGTGCGCACATCTGCATTTTTAAAAGCATGCAGCGTCAACAACGGCAAAGCAAAGTTATATACCATTTGCGCCTCGTTGGTGCCATCCCCAAAATAAGCAATGTTATCCTCGTGCGGCACGTTGGTTTCGGTGATCAGCACCACATTGGGGGCTGCCAGATCCAGGATCGTGCGCATGGTCTGCACGATGCGATGCGTTTGCGGCAAGTTAATACAGGTCGTGCCGATTTCCTTCCACACGAACGTCACTGCATCCAGCCGCACAAACTCAGCGCCATGCGCAGCATAGAACAATAAAATATCGGCCACTTCCAGCAGCACATCCGGATTGGCAAAATTCAGATCAATCTGGTCAGCACTGAACGTCGTCCATACATATTTCGTGCCGCTGGCCGTTTCAAACGGCGTCAACACCGGCTGCGCCCGTGGACGGAAGACCCGTGACAGATCAACTTCCGGGTCCACCACAGTGAAAAATTCATCATATTTCGGATCGTCTTTGAGAAACCCCTGAAAAGCAGCGCTTTGTGATGAGATGTGATTGACCACAGCATCAAACATCAGGCGATAATTCTTTCCCAACCGGGCAATATCATCCCATGTGCCCAGCGCACTGTTCACCTTCCGGTAGTCAATGACAGAAAACCCGTCATCGGAGGAGTATGGATAAAATGGCAGAATATGTACCGTGCTGATTGTGTCCTCAAGATGATTGTTAAGAAAAGAAGACAAGGTTTTCAGAGGGGCATCCCCTTCCTGGTACACCATGTCGCCATACGTGATCAGAATGGCGTCCTTTTCGCTGATCTTGCTGCTGGCAGGTCGTTCAGTCAAGTCCGCATGTTGTTGCTGAAAGCCATGGATTAAATCCAGAAAGCGGTCTATCACACTGTGGGCGGTTTCATTACCATAGAGAAATGCCAGATGTTCAAACAACTTCTTTTCAAGTAGCTTCATAACGCCTCAATCATTCATTAAGTTTCCAAGATATGCACGCAGCGCGTCCATCGAATAGTGTTTTTGGCCCAGCGCAAAATTATGTTCAACAGCTTTCTGTCGTGCCGCCGCGTTGGTCAACAGCACCACAGCCTCATCAGCAGCCCGCCCAATCGTATCCGCGGACACCTTCACCAAGCCCGCTTCGTTTTCGCCGGTAACCTCTGTGCCGAGCGAAACAACTTCAAAACCCCTGGGACCAATGTCGGCTTCATAAACCGGATACTCAAACAGCATCACCGGCAGCTTCGCCCGCACCGCCTCTAAAAATTGATTGCCCCAACCTTCCCATAAACTGGGATAGGTTACAAAATCAGCAAACACATAAGTATCCCACAAGGAGAAAGTCTTCTCACCAGCTTTACTTTCACGTTCATGCGTAATCATGTCCCCCACATGGATCATATCCACCCCTTCCCGGGCGGCCTTGTCCTTCAATTTCTGAAAATATACGCCCGTCGGATCATCACGGGCATAGCCTGCCAGCACCAGCACAATCCGGCTGTCCTCATCGAATGAGCGTCCATCAAATAATCCTTTTTCCTGCAAAACAGCCCGCCGCCTGGGCGTATCAAGTGCCCTGGCGAAGTCAATCGCCAGCTCGATGCCTTTCCGGGGAACAATCCGGGTGGCCTGCAAGAGGAGCACATCCTTTTCTTTCAACCCGATGCGCTCCCGAAAATCGGCATTATATGAATCTTTCACCCACGGCGGGGCTTGAAAATCAAAAATATTCGGCACGACCGTGGAGTCAATCCCCTTTCTCCGCAGCAATTGCTGTCGCGCAAGGCTGTTAATCACCACATGCTGGATCTTCCCGCCCCGGGGAGGCGTATACACCTGGGCCATTTCGATGGCTGCCGCGCAGCTCAACGCCACCCCATTTTGTCTCTCCCAGAAAAAATCATGGTTATGGGCCAGGGCCGGAATGTCAAACTCACGGCGCACATTTTCCAGGGCTATGCCCACAGCCGGATTAGCCGCCACACACCACACATTTTCCGGCACAATAAAATCGATCGCTTTTTCGCGAATAAAGGCGCGGAAGCGTGTTTCAAGAATATCGACCCAGCGGGCTAATTCAGCCCTGTATCCCTCGGCATTAAAATCGTGCAGCGGCTGAAACGTATTGTCATACAGCCGCTCAATCTCAGGGAGATGATGGTACATCTCCCTGATCAATATGCCTTCGGCAGATCCCAGGTCACCGGCGCATAAATACACCGTATGCCCCCTCTCCTCAAATACACGCTGCCATTTTTCCAATTCCAGCGAGACACCGTCCGTGTGGCCGACCTGATAATGAAAAATACCAATATTCTTTGCCATTTTCTTCACACCTTTTCATCACTGTCTGGGCAAGCAGCGGCAGGATGGCATTCGCTGCATCACCGCGCTTCACCATCCGGCCCTATCGTTTTAGCTGCCCAAACAGGAACATACCTCATGGAAACGCAGCCAACCGCTGCTCCGCTCGTCAAGCCGATGTTGAACCATACCCCTTTGTCAATCCTCAAAAGCAGATCCGCGATTTGAATTCGTCTAACACCACATGCCGGATCGGCACCACAATACTATACCAGCAACACCCTGTCGCTGCCAGCCGGTTGGAATAAATATACCCAATATGAACTGCAAACTACCCCTTGACACCACCAGCGGTCAGGCCGCGCTCCAGGAATTTTTCAAAAGCGAGGAACAACACAATCACGGGCACCGTCATAATCGTTGACGCTGCCATGACCACATGCGGGCGCGGGCTGGGGTCGTTAAAAATGGTATTGATCTTGATGGGAATGGTGAATGCGGCCCTGTCGTTCAGGAAAATAAATGCATACAGGAATTCATTCCAGGCGATCATAAAGGTATAGATGCCCACCGTGATCAAAGCAGGGACAGCCAGCGGCAACACAATCCGCCAAATCACTTCGAAACGAGTGCAGCCATCAATCAAGGCCGCCTGCTCAATTTCATCCGGTATCGTGCGAAAATAATTGGTCAGCATATACAGCGCCACGGGCAATGTCTGGGCCAGATAAGTAAAAATGAGCACGACCAGATTATCCTGCACTTCAAACCCAAACACCTGGCTGATTTGCGCCAGCATGGCAAACAACGGAATGATCAAGAGCACTGCCGGGAAAAGATAGACCACCAAAACCCCATTCAGCATCCATTCACGGCCCTTAAAACGCAGCCGGGCTGTGGCGTACGCCCCCAATGTGGATAGAATCACCGCGATCAAAGCCGTCGGAACCGCAACCAGGATACTGTTGACAATGTTCGCCCCAAAATTCTGAAAATGCGCCTGATTCGCGTCAAACAACTCTTTGTACGCGTCCAGCCGCAGTTGGGAAGGGATATAAACCGGGGTGCGGCTGGCAATTTCAGCGGGTGATTTAAAAGAAGAGCTCACCATCCAGTAAAAGGGGAAGAGGATCATTGCGAAAAAGATGAACAACCCCAGCGCAAAAAGAAACCGCGGCCAGTTGATCCAGCCCGCCAGATGATCCAGAAACCGGAGGGGGCGGTCTCCATTCGATTCTTGTTTAGTCGACATCAAAATTCCTCCTGATCAACTTTCATCTGCATTGCGCATAACAATCAGCACATACGCAGCAATGAAAACCACCAATGCGGTCAGCATGATCATCGCTGTGGCAGCTCCCTTACCAAAGTCATACGAATTAAAACTAAACTGATACGTCAATACAGGCAAAACATTGGTGCCATACCCGCCGCCGGTCAACAACCAGATATCATCAAACTTATTGAAGGTCCATAACAAACGCAGCAGGAAAGTCGCGCCGAGTACATACCGCAGTTCCGGGATGGTCACATACAGAAATTTCTGCCAGGCATTCGCGCCATCTACAGCCGCTGCCTCATACAGGGTATCATCAATCGCCTGCAATCGCGCCAGGATCATCAACATGGCAAAGGGAAAATACCGCCAGGCTTGAAAAATGATCACCAGCCAGATCGCCAGGCCGCGCGTTGCCAGATAGGCTTTCGGCGCTTCAATCATATTCAACGACATGAGCACATGATTGAGCACGCCAGATGGCCGCGGATCGAGCAGCCAGCGCCAAACAAAGGCAACACTGATCACAGGCGCAACATAGGGGAAAAGAAAAATTCCCCGCGCAAGACCACGGCCTTTGAAAGGTCTATTCAACAACAAAGCCGCCACCAAACCAAACAGCAGGGTAAGTATGGTTGAAGCAAAGGAATAAAAAACTGTCGTCACAGCTGCGCCCATCTGGGAAAAACCGTTCCACTTGAAGGCAAAATCTGAAAAAACAGCCTTGTAATTATCAAAACCAATGAAAGGCGCATGCAGCACATCATTCAGGTTATTCAAACCAACCTTGTGAAAACTGATCCATACGCTGAAAATTGCGGGGAAAAGGATCAAACCAAACACAATCAAAAAGGTGGGAAGGATCAATGCCCAGGCAAGGCGCACCTCACGTGCGTGCATTGTGTTCCCAAATATTGATCGCTTTTGAGGTGGTGACACTGTCGACATTCGCTGCCTCCTTTGATAGGATCACCGAAACCGGTACCGGCTGCCTGTTTATTCGTTCAACACACGAGAGCTGACCGTGCCGGCCCTCTGTTTTCAGAATGGAGAAGGGAGGGTCTGCCCACCCAGTTGAGTGGGCAGACCAGATTGTGTCGGTGCAGCCTGAGAAAAACCAGGTTATTCTGCGCTGCGTTCAGCCCGCAGCAGTTCAACCTGTTCCTGCAGCCATGCTGCGCCACTTTCAGGTGTCATCGTTCCTTCAATAGCAATATTGCTGATCACCTGTGGAATGAGCAAACGGCCTTCAATATCACCAACAACAGCGCGTTCGACAGTTCCATAGTCCGGGCGGAAGAGCCAGCGCTGCATGGTATCATATCCAGCCGCGATCGATTCCAGCGTCTCGGGCGGATAGTTGGCGAAGTACTCACTGCTGCTCTGCCATTCGTCCACGGCACTTTCCAGCACAGGCACCTTGCCGAACGGAGCCAGCGCCAGAATTTCCTGATAATTCTCATCCGTCATGAAGAATTTCAACACATCCTGGGCAACAGGATCGGCACCCTGCATGATCCCCATCGCCACCAACTGACCATAACTGGCAGCGCCATTGGGGCCTTCCATCGAGGGAGCAAAACCAGTGCGGGCCGCCAGATCTTCATAAGCCAGATCAACCATACTGCCATCTTCCATACCGGAACCATCTACCAGGTCGTCCATGATGTAGGTCGAGTAGAACAACATCCCGCTCTGTCCAAATTCATACGCCTCGCGGGCGCCGCGCCAATACTGCGGACCAGGAACAGCACATTCCTGCAAGCTGGCGTAAAATTCCAATGCGGCAACCATTTCTGGTGTATCCATGGTAACGTTGCCAGCCTCATCGAAAGGCCAGGCATCATTCGAAATCGCCACCTGTTCAAACACCTGATGACCGTAGTTCTGACCGGGGTCAGTGCCCAGGGTAATCCCGTACAGCAGATCATCGTTGCCAGGCAAAGTCTTGCAGGCAGACTGGATATCTTCCCACTTAATCGGGGCCGGCAGGCCCAGGTCATCGAACAAATCCTGACGGTACCAGATTGCCTGGATCCAGCCATCAAACGGTACGGCAGCATACTTGCCGGTTGACGGATCGGTTACCATCTGCAGCGGGCCATCGCGGAAGTCATCTTCACCAATGGATTGAATGGTAGCCACAGCCGCATCCTGATCCAGAATGCCATCCGCAGCGAAAGCAGCCACACGCTCAACGCCCATGCGCACGATGTCCGGCAGCCGGTTGGCGGCTACCGCCGTCGAAATGCGCTGCGAAACACCATTTTCTTCAATCGGGACAATCCGTACCTCAACTTCAGGATGCAATTCCATGTAACGGGCGGCAACTGCTTCGTACGCCTTTACCCGTTCTTCTTCATTGTCTGTTGTCCAGAATTCGATAACCGTGCGATTTTGAATAGCAGACAGCTGTCCTTGCAGTTGATCAAGCTGTGCCTGCAATTCTTCCCCAACTTCCCCCACATCAATATCTTTCCCTGCTTCCACCGCCGCATCTTTGGCAGCCTCAAGATCTGCCTGCAATGCCGCTATCTGGGCTTCCAGGTCCGTAACCTGCCCAGCCGTTTCTGGTACAGCAGGCGCACAGGACGCCAAAAGCATGCCTGCAATCACCAGAACAACGAAAAACAATCTGAATTTCTTTTTCATGATTCTCCTTCCTTTCAAAATATTGGTAAATAGAAACATCAAACTCGTAAAATTGTTGGGGTTTATTTAACGAATCGTTCACCTCCTGTTTTCATTCGTCAGCACTCCACTGGATTGCCGCGCAATTAACGCTGGTTTGAGAAGAATATGTTTCTCTTTAAGCTCTTCTCCCCGAATCAGTTGAATAAGCATCTCACAAACCATGCTGCCAATTTGATAAATCGGTTGATGCACTGTCGTTAATGAAGGATGGGAATGTTCTGCCATAGGAATATCGTCAAACCCGGTAATGGAAATATCTTTTCCAACGACAAGTCCGCGATCCTGCGCAGCACTCATCGCCCCAAAAGCCATCAAGTCATTGCAAGACACAATCGCTGTTGGCGGATCAGGCAAATCCATAAGTGCACTGGCCTGTTCATAGCCATCCCGTTGGGTCAAATCCCCCACGCGGAAAAGAGCCGCATCCATTTCAATGTTTGCCTTTTTCATTTCTTCCAGGAAGCCCTGCTTGCGATACGCAGCAAACATCAGCTCCGGCGGCGGGGCAATGCAGGCGATCCGCCGGTGTCCCAAAGCAACCAAATGCTTGACCACCAGCTGCATGGCATACACCCCATCTTCGTCCACGTAAGGGAAATCATAGCCTGCTTCTGCACGCCCAAAAGCCACAAACGGGTAATTGGCATTTTTCAAGCATTCTATGCGGGCATCTTTACGGCGGGTGCGCACCAGCACAAAACCATCCACCTGGCCGCCCTGCACCATTGAGCAATACGCTTTGGTTTCCTCTTCCCCCGGCGCACGTGTTGCCACAAGCAGATCATATCCCAGGTCTGCCGCGCGGTTCCCCACCCCGGCCAGCAACTCACTGAAAAAAGGGTCAGAAAAACGCGGTCCAAAAGTGGGAAGGATCAAGCCGATCGTGTCCGTATGCTGTTTTTGTAATCTTTGGGCAACAATATTCGGAACGTACCCCAGGTCTGCGGCCACCCGCCGCACAAGTACTTTTGTCGCCGCACTGACATCATCATAATCATTCAAGGCGCGCGAAACAGTAGTTATCGATTTCCCCGTTGCTTTCGCAATATCTTTAAGCGTCACCATAGCCATTGATTTATCCTTAGGATCACAATGAAACCAAAACGTTTTGGATACATTAATATCATACACCAAAACGTTTTGGAAGTCAACAAATTTTAAGAAAAGGATTTCTGCCTATATAATTCCAGAGTCACAACCATCAAAAAAAGGAGGAGAAAAGGACGGCGCCCAATCCTCTTAAAAAGATTGGGCGCACCCTCTCATTCTCGCACAACGCATCAAACTACGCGCTGCTGGTTAATTCCAGGCATTCATTTCCCTGCCGTCTCCCCCAAATTGAGAATAGCCAGAAAACTTTTCACCACTTGCGGGTCAAAATGTTTACCATCCTGCTCATAAACATGGGCCAGTGCCTCTTCATGACTCCAGGCGGCATGGTATGGACGGTCATTGGTGACCGCATCCCATACATCAATGATCGCAAAAATTCGTGCCGGAAGAGGGATTTCCTCGCCTTTCAACCCCTCTGGATAGCCCGTACCATCCCAGCGCTCATGGTGATACAGTGGAATATCCAGTGAATCCCGCAAAAAATCAATGTTCGAAAGCATCTGGTATCCGTATACCGGATGCTTTTTCATAATTTCCCATTCATCCGGGGTAAGTTTGCCAGGTTTGTGCAGGATGCTGTCCGGGACGCCCATCTTGCCAATATCATGCAAAATAGCACCGCGCCGCAAACGATCCAGGTCTGCGCCGGAAACACCCATTTGCCTGCCCAGCTCCACCACCAGTTCCGTCACCCGCCAACTGTGTCCCTGGGTTTCATTATCGCGCATCTCCAGGGCCAGCGCCCAGCCTTCAATGGTTTCATCATAGGCCACGGTGAGCGCCCGATTGGCCTTTTGCATCTCATCGAACAACTTCGCCTGCGAAATCGCAATTGCAGTCTGGTCGGCGAGCGCCAGCAAGAAATCCATCGCAGTATCGTCATATTCAACCCTCTCCCGATGAAAAATTTCTAGCACACCCAACAATTGTCCCTTAGCCTTTAAAGGGATCCCGTAAAATGTCTTGAAATCTTCCTGATCCAGCAGAATTTCAGGCGAGAGGGAATCCGTCAACTTGCCGATTTCTGCCCGCATATCCAGAATTTTCACTGGCTGGTGTGTGGCGACCACCTGTCCTGAAAACTTCAGGTTTTTCCAGGGATACTTCTGGTTACAGGTATGGACGCGGAATCCCGTTCCGCTGACAAAGGTCAGCGACTGTTCCGCTTCATCGTAAAAAAGTACATCTGCAGCGCTCACATGCAGCTGGTCTTGCACCAGCTGTAACAAAACTTCAAAAATCACATCCAGTTCCAGCCTGCCGGCAATCGCGCGATCCAGGGTAAACAACGTCTGCAAATACGCCAGCCGCCGTTCCAATTCGTTCAGGAAATCCATCCGTTGAATGGCATTCGCTGCCAGATCAGCAATACTCGCCAGAATCTGCCCGTCCGTATCCTCCCAGGCCGATCTGCGGCTTACCCATAATGAACCGATCACTTTATCATGGGTAAATAAAGGCGCTTCCAACAAGGCAACCGCTGGCGGAATGTTATCCAGCCAGGGCAACTGCGGGCGTTCCCCCGGCGTATTATACAAAGAAAATGGCTGCCATTCTGTCCAGTGCGTTTTACCATTCCCTGGTTTCCACACGGCTTCATGCAATTGCATCTCGTCCTCATCGGACGAGTATAACTCCACAAATTTTCCAGCGCGGCGCGCAACCACCGACTTGTCTGCATTCAAAATGACCCGCAATTGTTCCAGCATCACGGACAGCGCTTCGGCATACGTCTCTGCCTTGCGCAGCTCAACCGAAATGGTCAACAATGCTTCGCGCACACGTTCCTGTTTGCGGCGTTCGGTAATATCGCGGAAAATTCCCATCAAGAGCGTCTTGCTGCCCAATTCAATGCTGCTGTTGGTAATTTCTACATCAATCCGGCTGCCAGTGCTATCCACGATCTGACAAACTTCAGCAGAATCAGACCTCTCTTTAGCAGATTTTGCATAAAAAGCCTTGCATTTTTCCTGAATTTCAGCAGGGTACAGATCAAAAATTTTCATGGAAAGCAAAGCCTCGCGTTCCATACCCACCAGACTCTGCGCTTTCTCATTCACATCCACAAGCTGGAAAGTGTCCACGTCCGACACAAAAATAGCGTCATTTGCCATTTGCATCATCTTGCGATAACGCTGTTCGCTTTCCCGTTTGGCCGCCTCTGCCTGGTGGCGTTGGGTAAGGTCATGGATCACAACCTGTACCATACGGCGGTCCCCCCATTCAAAGCGCCCCATCGCCAGTTCAACAGCCAGTGACGTCTCACCGAGAGCATCCAACACCGCTTCCATCTGCATGCTCTGCCCATCTCCAGAAACAACTTTCTGAACGACTTTCGAAAAAATGGCGGGCGAATCGCCGCCCAGAAATTTCGCCAATGGCTGCCCCACAACCTCTGACTCTGGAGCTGCACGTAAAAAATTCAAAAAAGTCTGGTTCGTAAGTTGGATCATCCCATCCTGATCAACAATCACGATCCCGTCCGGCGAAAACTGGATGATCTGTTCAAAGCGCCGGCGTTCCGCATGCAGGCGGCGATAGCGGTTCAATCGCACGATCATTTGAACCCTTGCCCCCAGTTCAGCGGTATCAAACGGTTTGGAAATAAAATCGTCCGCCCCTGCACGGATGCCCTGCAGACGGGATTTTCGGTCATCCAGGGCGGTAACCATAATAATCGGTACCTCAGCCAGCATGACATCCTGACGCAGATTTTCGCAAACCTCATAGCCATTCATATCCGGCATCATCACATCCAGCAAGATCAAATCAGGGATGACCTGGCCAGCTTTTTCCAACGCTTCCAGGCCATTGCTGGCAAAATACAGATCATAATCCGGAGAATAGAGCAGCGCTCCCAATGTTTCCCGTGCGGTTGCAGAATCATCTACGATTAAAATTTTTGCGTTCATATAGAAAAACCCCTGCTCCCTCAGACAGTAAAACTGCCAGACCATAATAAAAAGCACATCCCAAAAGGGTTCACGCTTGTTCACGGGGTGCGTTCAATGATTAATAGAACATTAATATTGTAGCATTTAATCCTTCAGAGAAAACTGCATGACAGCCAATGTTTGGCAGGCTGCAAGAAACAATCCTCAAAAAAGGCGCTTCTCGCAACAAGCGGCAACCTTTTAAGTTTAGCAGATACCGGTCTCATAACAGGCTCATAAAGGCCAAAACAAAGCCATGCACATAACATCTCTGGTAAGCATCTTCATACTGAAGACATCGAATAAACAGTATAATGAAGACAGAAAATACATTCTGACGGCGCTGTGAGTGCCGTGAAACAGGATGAAGAAAAAGGAGTTAACATGCTTTCAAGTATCGGTTTACCCGAATTATTAATCGTTGCTCTCATCGTGCTGCTGGTGTTCGGCGTTGGCCGCATTACCAAAATAGCCGGTGAACTGGGCAGCGGCATCAACGCCTTCCGCAAAGGATTAAAAGGCGATCTCGAAGAAGAAAAACCCGAAGAAAAATAACCCCTGCCGTTGATCCTTTGCATTCCTGGCCGGAGGGTTCCTCTCCGGCTGTTTGCGAAAGGACCTGAGCTGCGGGAATTGTACAGCAAGCCAGACAATTTTAGCGGTATGGCAACAGCCGCACATTTTGACGTATGAATTCCTCACGGCGCCCGGTGCGCTTTTCTTACGGCAATACCTTTCGAAGAAGCGCTGGACACACCCATAATCAGGAACAAGCATGCCGAAACAAAAACCAACTGCGCAGGCTGGCCCGCCCGCGAAAGAAAAAAAAACGTCAAAACCTCCCGATACAGAAATGTCCATCTGGAGCCATCTGGAGGAACTGCGCGGACGGCTGGTAAAAATCCTGATCGGGCTGATCGTTACCACCCTGGTCAGCCTGATCGCCGCCAACCAGTTAATGGTCCTGCTTGCCATTCCCATCGGCGGTCTGGAAAACCTGCAATCCATCGAAGTCACCGAAAACGTAGCCGTCTTCATGCGCATCTCCGTGCTGGCCGGCTTCATCCTGGCCCTGCCCTTTACCCTCTATCAGGTGATGGCCTTTGTCAGCCCTGGACTAAAGAAAAATGAGCGCCGCTGGATCTTTCTTTCGATCCCCTTTGCCACGATTCTCTTCGCCGGCGGCGTGTTGTTTGCCTATTTTGTCATGCTGCCAGCGGCAGTGCCTTTCCTGGTTTCTTTTATGGGCGTTGAAACCGTGCCGCGTCTCTCCAACTACATGTCCTTCATCCTCAATATTATCTTCTGGATGGGGGTATGCTTCGAAATCCCCCTGGTGATGTTCATCCTCGCCAAGCTCAAGCTGATTACCGCCCGCCAGATGCTCAAACACTGGCGTATTGCGATCATCGCCAGTGCTGTGCTGGCCGCCGTGATCAGCCCGACCATCGACCCGGTCAACATGATCCTGCTCATGGCCCCGCTGATCGGTCTGTATCTGCTGAGCATTGTCCTCGCAGCCCTGGCCGTTTAAGTTACCCTCTATGGAGACCCGATGAAAAACCTGATTCCCGAAATTCTGCCAGAGATCCTTAATCATCACATCCCCCATCTTGACCTCGGCAAAGATGCCATCCATCCCCACTATCACGGCTATTCCCTTGCCAACCTGCCATCCAGCATCTGCCAATGGCTGGGCGCCCCGCCGTTTGGGGCCGTCCCGCTGAAAGATAAGCTGCACAACAGCCTGGGCAGCCAATACAAAAACGTGATCCTGATCCTCGTTGACGGCCTGGGATTGAACTGGTTTGAAGACCAGCGCCAGAACAACCCCGCCCTGGCCGCTATTTGGGACGACATGCTCGTGCAGGCCGACCTCGCCCCGCTGACCAGCGTTATCCCCAGCACAACTGCTACCGCCCTGACCACCTTATGGACAGGCGCCGCCGCCGCCGAACACGGCATCCTTGGCTATGAGATCTGGCTCAAGGAATACGGCATGGTGGCAAATATGATCCTGCATACCCCCATTGCCTATCACGGAGATTTCGGCGGCATGAGCCGTGCCGGTTTTGAAGCGGAAAGCTTCCTGACCGTGCCCACCCTGGGGCCGCACATGCAGCAGCACAACATCCAGCCTTATGCCCTGATGCATCGCGCCATCGCCAATTCCGGCCTGTCCCGCATGCACATGAAAGACGTGAACGTCGTCCCCTGCCGCACCCTGGAAGACCAATGGTATAACGTGCAGCACATTCTGGCGCAGCCAACCGACCAGAACCGCTATCTCTACATCTACTGGAGCATCATTGACGAACTCGGCCATGTCTATGGATCCGATGACCCCCGTTCAGCACAAGAGTTCATTAACTTTAGCCGCTCGCTGGCGGATTTCCTGAAAACACTGCGCGCCAAGACCAGCGAAGACACCCTGGTGCTGCTCACAGCCGACCACGGCCACCTGCCCACCCCGCTCAATCCGCACTACGAATTGGTCAATCACCCTGAATTATTGTCGTATCTGACCATCAAACCTACCTGCGAAAACAGGCTGCCTTACCTCTTCGTCAAGCCTGGCTGCGAAGAAAAAATGATAGCCTATGTGGAACAGCAATGGCCGGGGCAGTTCAAATTCATCCCCTCACAGCAGGCCCTGCAGGCCGGATTCCTGGGCAGCAATGGCCTTGACCCGCGCACGCCCGAACGCCTCGGCAACTGGATCGCCATTCCCCAGAATGGCGCGTACTGGTGGTGGTCTGCCGAAAAGAATCCCCTCCTCGGCCGCCACGGCGGCATCAGCCCCACCGAAATGCTGGTGCCCCTGATTGGCTGGAAAATGTAAAAAAAACATCCCCTCGAAACTCGAGGGGATGTTGGTTCAGCAAACTTCGTCTTATACAGTTTCTTCCGGCAGCACGACCGCCACTGCTTCAACCGCAGGCTTGCGGCCATTGCGCCAATCCTGGAAGAGCAGCCACATCGCGCCGAGGCCGATCACCGTAACAACCAGGCCAATCAGCCAGCCCAGGAAGGGGATGCTGCGCAGCAACACGTAGACCAATACACCCAGCAGCATACCCCACACATGCTGATGCTTTCCATCCGGGGCAATTTGTCCCAGCAGGCGGGTGCCGATCAGGTAAGCCACCACCAGCTTGCTGCCGTAATTAACCAGCAGCAGGAAAATGGCGAAGGCCAATGCCAGGCCGGAGAAACCAATCCCGAATACTACACTTCCCAAAGCGCCCAGACTGATCACCATGAAGAAGATACCCACCGCCACGATGATGATACCTGCAATGAAAGCGCCAACATAACCAGCCAGCAGCGCCAGGAAACCAGCTCCCGCAGCGGGCAGCATTTTTTCAGCAGCCTTGTCCGCCGTGTTCTTGAGCCGCTTCGGCAGCAGCCACAGGGCCAACCCGGCCAGCACCAGCAAGGTCACCAGGCGCTGCACAACCTTGAACATCCAGCGCAGGACAGGCGATGCCCCCACATGCCAACGCATCCTGCCTGGGCCAGCTTCCGGCTTGGCCACTTCATTCGGGACGGGAGTCTGGTAATAGACGCCGCCCTCCGGCTGGGCTTCAATCGTGTCAGCCTGCTGCGCAGGGCTGGTGTAAGTCAGTGAGCCGCCAATTTCAGCACTGTCTGCAATCCGCAGCCCCGGCATGATCGACGCCGGCGCACCGGGAGGAGTCCAGTACGAGGAAAAATCCTGCCCCGTGTTGGCTTCCACATCCAGGACCACATTGCCGCCCACATTGCCATTCAATTCCAATGCAACGGAACCCACGTTCAAATCCTGGGCAATATCACCATCCAGCACAGCCTGATAACCGCCCACATACATACCGCGGTCTACCTGTGAACCTTCTTCCGCAGTGATTGCGTAGCCCCCGTAATACACATTCCGTCCGGCGCTGGCTGTTTCGCCCAACACCATTGAGGCGCTGCCGCCGGCGATGCTGCCGCTGACCCGGCCATCCATGATGATCGTCTGCGCACCGGCAAACACGTTGCCATTGATCTCGGCATCTTCAGTAATCTTGATCTGATTGCCAAAGGCGATCACATCACCATTGACCGTGCCGCTAATCGTTGCTGTATTGGCCATCACCACCAGAATGCCATTGACCGTACCTTCCATGCGGACAGTATCGCCTTCCAGGAAAACATCATCGTCAATCACTTCATCCGGGCCAATCACCGGGCCATCACCAAAAACCGCAGCCTGGACGGGCATCACCAGCCCCAGCGCGAGGATCATCACCAGGGGCATGACCAACGCCCATCGATACCACAGAGAACTTTTTACCTTCATTCTTTTACTCCTTCTAAAATAGAAAAAAACACAATTGTCATTCACTACAATATACGCACAAATGCGAAAATAGTTGCGCGGAATTGCAAGATGATTACCCTGCCAATTCCCATAAATCAGCACCAGCCCGAGGATGTGACTTCTGCGGCTGGTGCTGTAATATTACATGGCTATACGAAGCAAGTTTACACCCCCTCTCCAAAATCTCCAGGAGGCGCTCACCGCTACAAAATTCTACTCAATCTTGAACTCAATCCCCTGATCACTTGATTGGCTATTTCCTGGTTGCCTTCTCACAGGGGCGCAAACAATTCATGGATATTCCCGTCCGGGTCCGCAAAGAATGCTGCCCGCTGTCCCCAGGGCATATCCTCTGGCGGGCGGATCGGCAGGGCACCCTGCTTCACAATCCGCGCGTAATCCTCATCGACCTCTTCAGGGGATTCGCAGGGAAAAGCCAGCTCAAAAAACTGCCCCCGCCGGGCGCGGGCATATCCCGGATGCCCCTCGGTCGCCTCAGACATCACCTCCAATGTGGTCAGCGCAAAGCGCACACCCTCGCTCGCAAATTCCACATAATCTCCCCCAAGCTCAAGCTGCACGGGGAACCCCATCACATCCCGGTAAAAATCCCGCATCGCTGGCAAATCGGCAGAAACAATCGAAATTAAATCAATTTTTGCACGCATGGCTGCTCCTTATTTTTATATAGAATTTATGTTCTGCTGTTATTATATAATACTATCTCTTCCTCTGGAAGGGCAAGTTTCCCTGATCACTGGCCGACTGATTCCTGATACAAAACCACCCGAAGGGCTTCATACCCTTCGGGTGGTGCTGCATGCAAGACCACGCTTAATGCAGCTTTGCAACGATCGTGTTAATATCCTCGCCGTGGATCATTTCTTTTTCTATCAACACTTCTGCAATCTCATGCAACGCAGTTTCATTTTCTTTCAGCAGGCTCATCGCTCGCTCCTGCGCTTCTTCCATCAGGCGTCGGATTTCCTGATCAATCAGGGTCGCCGTCTCAGGACTGAGGTCTTCACGCACCCCGTTTGACATACCCAGATAAGCCATGCCTGCCGGTGTCGAGTAGCGCACCGGGCCCAGTTTCTCCGTCATACCAAATTCCGTAACCATGCGCCGCGCCACTTCCGTGGCCCGTTCCAGGTCATTGGATGCACCGGTAGACACATCACCAAAAATGACGCGCTCTGCCACCCTCCCCCCCAGCATGACAGTCATGCGCTGCTTGAGTTCTTCCTCTGACACCAGATACTGGTCTTCTTCCGGCATCTGCATCGTATACCCCAATGCTCCCTTGGAAGTCGGGATAATGCTGACCTTATGCACCGGGTGGGTATTGGGCAGCAAGGCAGCCACCAGGGCATGTCCGCCCTCATGATACGCCACCCGCTTCTTGACATCATCGCGCAGCGGCAGTTTTTTCTGCAAGCCTGCCACTACCCGTTCAATCGCCTCGTCAAAATCTGACATCATCACCATATCGCGGTCATGGCGCACAGCCAGCAAGGCCGCTTCATTGACCACATTTGCCAGATCAGCACCCGAAAAACCGGGGGTGATCTTCGCCAGACGGCCCAGGTCGGCATCTTCACCCAGGGTGACCCCTTCCGTATGAATATCCAGGATCTGCCGCCGGCCATCTTCGGTCGGCAGGGTTACCTCAATCTGGCGGTCAAAACGTCCCGGCCGCAGCAAGGCCTTGTCCAGCACTTCAGGCCGGTTGGTGGCTGCCATGATGATCACCCCATTATTATCGCCAAAACCGTCCATCTCTGCCAACAGCTGGTTCAGGGTTTGTTCGCGCTCGTCGTTACCGCCATACTTGCCAATTGAGGCACGTGACTGACCGATGGCATCAATTTCATCAATAAAAACGATGCAGGGCGCTTTTTGCTTGGCCTGCTCGAACATATCCCGCACCCGGGATGCACCCACCCCCACAAACATCTCCACAAAATCAGAGCCGCTGATCGAGAAGAACGGCACGCCTGCCTCTCCGGCGGTGGCCTTCGCCAGCAGGGTTTTGCCGGTGCCGGGAGGACCAACCATCAGGATGCCTTTGGGTAGTTTCGCGCCCAGGCGGGTAAAGCGTTCCGGCGTCTTCAGAAATTGGATGATCTCTTTCAACTCCACTTCCACTTCATCCACGCCGCCCACATCAGCATACTTGACCCCCGTCATCGCCCCGGTGATCTCTTTCGCTTTGCTCTTGCCGATCGACATCACGGGGGAATTGCCCTGCTGCCCCAACCGCCGAAACATGAAATACCAGATCAGCGCCAGGGGAATAAATGGCAGGATCCAGCCCAGGATGGTTGTCCAGATGCTGGGCGTATCAATCGTTGCGCCAAACTCCACGCCGGCCGCCAGAAGTTCCTCAATTAAATCGGGATCCTCCACCATTACGGTGTCATACACTACTTCTGGCTGCGCCGCTGCATCTTGTTCTCCCTGAACCTGCTGCCAGGCATTCGCCAGCCAGCCAGGTGTGGCAGCAGCCTCTGCCGCAACGGCCTCTTCCCCGCCGCAGCCCGCCGTCTCGCAAGTGTAATACAGTTGGTCCCCTTCGATAGTTACCTTATCAACTAAGCCGTCATTCAAATCCTGTCGAAACTGGCTGTACTGCACCTCCTGCTGACGCGGCGCCAGCGAGCCCATCACCACGCTTTGAAAAGCCCATACACCCACCAGGGTGATCAACAGCCAGATAATTGAAAAATTCATCTGTTTTTGTTTTCGTTTGTCCATCATGCCTCATCATTCTGTTTCAAAAAAGGTGTATCCGCTGGTTTGGCCGGATACACCCGCATTCGTTAACTGTAAATTCTGGTTATTCAGTCAGCTTTGGGGAAAAATCCAGGGACGCCGAGTTCATGCAATAGCGCAATCCGGTTGGTTGGGGGCCGTCATTAAAGACGTGTCCCAGATGCGCATCGCAATGCGCGCAGGTCACTTCCGTGCGCACCATCCCATGACTGGTATCGACATGCGTTTTCACATTCTCCCCGGAAAGCGGCAGCCAGAAACTCGGCCAACCGCAGCCCGCATCAAACTTCGTCTCCGAGCTGAACAATTCTGCCCCACAGCACACACACCGGTAGATTCCATCCTCTTCCGTGCGGTAATAAGCCCCCGTAAAGGGCCGTTCCGTACCTTTTTGCCTCGTTACGCGGTACTGCTCAGGCGTCAACTGTTTCTTCCATTCTTCTTCAGATTTCACAATTTTCTCAACCATTATTTCCTCATTCCTGCAAAGGAACAACCTCTGCACCACTATCATTATAAACGCAGCGTATTAACTTCCCGTAAGAGACGTCTCTGCTTACATCCATCGGTAGGCCGATTTGTTATCATCACTACTGATTAGATGCGGCATGTAAGAAAAAACATACCCATTTTCTCGCAGGGCACATTCGCTTTTGAATGCACCAAAATTCACTATGCCTTCTCAATCGGCTGCTGCAGCACCGTTTTCAACTTCTCCGGCGCGGTACGGCGGATATCACTCAGGTAGATTTCATGGTGCTTGTCCCGCAGTTGATAACCCGCATCAAAAGCATGCTGGTGCATCCGCTCAATCGTCGGGCCTTCATCATTAAAAGGCCCAAAATACTTCACCTGCACCGACAGCCTTTATCGCTCCCTTTACTCCCAATCCCCCGGCCCCTGCTGACGCAGGCGTTTGATCCGCCCGCGGCGCTTCTTGGCCTCCAGCCGGCGGGCGTTGGCTGCCCGGCCGGGACGGGTCGGCCGCCGCCTGCGCGGACGTTCGGCCGCCTTGCGGATCATCTCCGTCAGCCGTGCCACCGCATCTTCCCGGTTTTGCTCCTGGGTGCGGTACTGGTAAGCCTTGATCACGATCACCCCGTCCTTGCTGGCGCGCTTGCCGGCCAGCCCCAGCAGGCGCGAACGCACCTCCTCCGGCAGGGAGGGAGAGTTGGCAGCGTCGAATTTCAACTGCACGGCCGTACTGACCTTGTTCACATTCTGCCCGCCCGGCCCGGCGGCGCGCACAAAGTCCAGCTCAATCTCGTTCTCGTCAAGCTGAATGGTGGGAGTGATTTGTATCATGGGGTTAAGTATATCAAAAGGAGAAAGGAATTAGTGAATTAGGGATTCGGGGTCAGGGCTATGCGATTTTCCGGATTCTCCTCATCCAGCGCCCAGCGCAGCGGATTATTTTCAATGTACTCGCGTATCCGCTCCAAATCCCTCTCATCGCGGATCACGTGTTCGTAGTAATTGCGCTGCCACACCGTCACCCCCGGCGTGCCGCGTTGCAGGTTAATCTCCCGTGTCACCGCCGATTTGAAAGACCGCACAATCACACCCAACGACCCGGATTTTGAACCGTTTTTATTCCGTAGCGGCGCAGCATGCTGCGCGCGTGTCGGTTTGACAATATTCCCATTTTCCTTAATCACAATCACACCATGCACATGATTAGGCATTATCACAAATGCATCGATTTCAACATTGGGAAAATGTTGCGGGATTTCATCCCATACAAATTCTGCACTCTGTCCAAATTCATTCATCTTCATTTTCCCATCTTCAACCTTGCCAAATATCGGTTCCCAATCACTGGTGCATAATGTGACAAAATAAAACCCCCCACCGGAATAATCATAAAATGGCAGACGAATGGATTTTCGGTATCCATATTCCTCATCTTTTGGCATGAGATCCCCTTCAAGATTCGCGCGCAGCATGCTGCGCCGCTACCGCTTACTTTGTATTATCTCGTACAGCACAATATCATTACCATTAATAAAACTGGTTCATTGGGCACTTGCACCGCTACAATTATAATATTGTCTCCACCACCGTCCCTTTTCACTCCGTTACTTCAATGAATCGCTCGGCCTCCACATCGATATAATACGACCGGTCGGGCAGGCGCTCAAAATCATATCCGAAATAATAATTCAGTATCCCCCTGAAGGTGTTGACCGGCGTCATCCCGGGATACAGGATCTCTTCGCCGCCATCGGGAAGATACAGGGCATGAAAAATTCCCAGCCTTTCCCCTTTGGTAAGAAAACCATGATCCCCCTGAATGATAATGATCGGCGGGATGTCTGATTCTGCCAGGATCGTCTCCGTGATCTCGACCAGGCGCGTATTCAGAAACTTGACTTGTTCCACATACGCCGCGTTGCTTTCATCTGCTTCAACCTTATACGACCCGTCTTCATTGAACACAAACGAAGAATGCGTGATCATCAAATGGGCATACACAAACTTCTTGCCCGGAATGTCAGGGATAGCCTGCAGGGTATCCAGAGAATAACGGTTTTGTTGATACTCCATATAACGGATATCTTCCGCAATCGCTTTCCCATAATTGTTCGGGTCAATCCAGTAAATCAGCCGCGGCGCTTTCAGGGCTTGCACCACCGGTTTGATATTCCCGGTATCAAACAAAAACCGCACCCAGGTTGTCTTGAGATACAGATCATGAAACAACAGGGTTTCCAGGCGGTCATTATAGGGGGTCATCTCTTCCAGCACATAAAAGATGTCTGCGTCATAAAAATTCGCCCACGGCGCTTTCATGTGAAAAGCAATCGTTGTATATCCCCTGTTCTCAAAAATCTCCCGCACGCGGTTATGCGGGTACAGATCCCGGATGTGCGGCATAAGCTGATCGAAATCATGCATTTCTGCCGAGACACCGAGCGTATCCATATACGCCATGTTTAACGACGAGACCAGCGAGTAAAACGTCTTGTCATAATTGCTTTTTGCATCGGTGAAAACTTCAAATCCCTGGCTTTCCAAAGCCTCGACGATCGCGCTGTTGTCATACCCCAGTTTATTTTCTAATATCTCGTTACTGGTATACGCATCCACGATAATGTAATAAATATCCGGGTCAGACTCATCCCCCTGATGTACTTCCTGTTTTTGGCTCGCAGTTTCTGCTGGTTTGTTCTCCACTGCAAAGACGTCCCCATTCACCTTTGCGATCAATAATTGAGACAGGACAAATACCACAAGAAAGCCGCCCACCAGATTAAACATCTGGGTTACGGCGTAACGGTTTTCTTGCAATCTGAGGATCAGCATGACAGCTGCAGCTCCAATCGCGATCCAGAAGACCGTCAACAAAGAGTGTCGGGCGAAGCTGATCCCGTTCAACTGAATTTGATCAAGCGCCTGGTAAATATGCCCGTAAGAATTGAACAGCATATTGAATACGCTGGTCAACAGGGCAGCTTTCAGGAAGTCACGCACCAACAAGGAAACCACCAGAAACACAACCAGCGACAGTCCCAGAATAAACAGGGAAGAACGCAGGATCGCAAACGTTGGAATCTGGTTTCGGTTGGTTACGTATAAACTCAAAATCGGATAGCCAATAAAAAACAGAATGTGAAACGGGATTTTTTGGTAAAAATTTTTCATCGTAATCATCTTATTTCTCAGATCAGCCTGATTTTTGCTTCCTCGCATTTCGTTCCCCGCCCTTGTCTTTTTGTAAAGCCTTGCATGCACGGCAGATCGTCTTTCTCCTATAATAACTATTCCTGCGCTTTTTCGGTAACCGAACGATCCACCTCTCTGAAAAAATATTTGCGGTCTGCAAAGGAAAAGTGGGTCCTGAACCCGGCTAATTCTACCGTAGATTGGAAAACCGCAGCGTACATCAAAAATAAAATTTTTTTTCCTGTGCGGGATAGCGCCACGTAGCCGTAGCAGCGAGGCAGGCCTCGCTGCTACAAAGACATCCTCCGCAGCGCCAATGCCACCGCTGCCGCCCAGGGCAGCACTTTGAACTCCCCCGCGTCCAGTGCCGCGCCCACTGCGGCCTTATCCATCAGGATCAATTCCATTTCTTCCAGATCATCCGCGTCCGGCTCGGCCACCTTGCGCGCCCCCTGCGCCAGATACAAATGCGCCTGCCCCGCCCCGCGGTTGGCGTCTACCCAATAGCTGCCCAGCGCCTGCCAGCGCTCGGCCATATGGCCGGTTTCCTCCAGCAGCTCGCGTTTGGCCGCCGCCAGTGGTTCTTCTCCCGGCTCCAGATAGCCCCCCACCGGCGCCAGGGTCTCACCGGCCACCGCATACTTCGTCTGCCGGAAGCACAGGAACTGCCCCGCTGCGGTCACCGCCACCACATTGATGAAATCCGGCGTCACCAGCCACGGCCATTCCTGTATCACATGACCATCATGCAGTTCCACCGCGTGCATTTCCACCCGCAGGAACTTGCTGCAATCCAGCACGGTTTCTTTTGATAATGTTTTCCAGGGGCGCATGGCTATCCTCCTATTCCATCAACTTTTCAGCCTCGGAAAAGGCTTCCAGAATGCGCGCATCGTTGCGCAGGTCAGTACCTTCAAACAAGTCCGGCGATGCCGGGTACCCCCGGCTAAAACGCAGTGTCACCGCATCTTCTTCCATCCAGAACACCGCCGCTATGCCCGCATAACCCAGCGATGAAACCGGCGTCCAGAACGCCCCTGCATATATCCGCTCGCCTTGTGCAACAACCACAAACGGCAGTCCATCCAGCGGGATCGCCAACTGCCTGATACGCTCCGCTGCCTCATCCGTCAAAGTCAATTCACAGGTGCCAGGCTGATAGCGGACCACATCCTCCATCGTCAATAGCGCGCTTTCCGGCAAAGCCAGGTCTTTCAGCGGCACGGACAATGCTTCTACTGCCGGCAATTCAGAGTCCACCAGGAAAACAGCAAATGCCGGTTCCTTGCGTTTGCCGCAGCCGCTGAACAGCATCAGCCCCAGCAAGATCACAACGATAATCATCAAAACGCTATTCTTCCTCATTTCTCATTCCTCTTACGGTTAATCATTTCCACTAAAACTACCGCCTGCTTTGGATGCCGCAATTCCACCACATTGAGGTGTTCGTATGCTGCTTCCTTAAATAACTGTGGGTATTCCCTGCGCCGCCGGGCAAACGTTCCCATCGACCAGGCCACGATCGAGTCCTTGCTGAACAAAGCCTTTGAAAGGGTTTCCTGATTGCCGGAGAACAGCACTTCCCGACGCAGGCTGCGCTTCAGGGTGCGTGTCACGATCCGCCACAGCACCACTCCGCGCGAGTAATTCAACCACACCACCGTCGTCGCCCGCCCCCATACGATATCGCGCACCTTGCTGTAATTGCCATCCACCACCCAGGTTTCGCCTGTGATTGCTTCGGTCACCTTTCCGCGGAATTCCTCCAGTGGGCGCATTTCCCAGTCCGGCAGCCAGTGGATCGCATCCAGCTCGATATGTTCATGCCCCAATGCAGCGGACAGCCGTTCTGCCAGGGTCGTTTTCCCGGAGCCGGAAGTGCCGATCACCACCACACGTTGAAAATCCTCTCGTTCCATGCTGCCAGTCCACCACAAAGCCCGATTGCAGAACCAGACCTGCTGACTCTGCCCATCGGGCTTTTCTTTCATCAATATATCCACCACCGCAAGGGAAGACTAATCCTTGTCTTTCGGCGGATTGGACTTCTTCCCCGCACCCAGGGATTTGGAGCGTTTGTAAGCCGCCCAAATCGCGCGGGAAATCGCCGTGCGGAACCCCGCTTTCTCCAGATAATAGATCGCTTCTGCTGACGTGCCCGCCGGAGAAGTGACCTCGTTGCGCAAGGTAGCTGGATGGGCATGCTTGCTGTCATAATATTCCACCGAACCGCGCAGGGTCTGGATGACCAGCTTCTCCGCATCCCGCCGCTGGAAACCCATGTGCACACCCGCATCAATCATCGACTCCATGAACAGAAAAGCATACGCCGGACCAGAGCCGGACAAGGCTGTCGCCATATCCAGATAGCGTTCTTCTTTCATATACAGTTCCTGCCCCAATGCCAGCAAAATGCTGCGCGCCTGTTCCCGCTGCGCATCGGTCACATGCGAGGAGGCCGTCCAGGCGGTAATACCCTGCCCGATCTGCGCCGGGGTATTGGGCATCGCCCGCACCACACATTTGTGTTCCAACCCCTCGGCAATCACCTCAATCGTCGCTCCGGCCACGATGGACAATACCAACGCATGCGCTGGCACATGGCTGCCAATCTCATCCATTACGCTGTCCAGGTTTTGCGGCTTCACCGACAGGATGATCACATCCGCCTGCTGGACCGCAGGCACGTTGTCATAATACGGCTGCACGCCATAGCGTCCCTGCAGCTCTTCGCCGCGCTCCACAATCGGCCCGGCTGCCAGCAGCTTATCGGCAGTCGTTATTTCCTGACGCAGCAGCCCGGCAATGATCGCTTCCCCCATTGCCCCGGGACCCACCACAACAATCACAGGTTTTTTGCTCATTTTCTTCTCCCAAAGATCAAGACTTGTACTTTGCGTCCCAGCGCGCAAAAATGGCCGTCGATAGATAACGCCCTGCGCTTTTTTCTTCCAGCACCAGTTCCCCCGCCATCACCCGGCCCTTGTGTGCAGCCATCATCTCATCCATCGCCTGGTACAGGGTCACCGGTGAAGCCTTGACCGCATAAGCCGTCATCACCACGAACAGCGGATTCGGTGTCAGGATACGGCGGCAGGCTTCCAGCAGTTCGGGGATCAGTTTATAAAACTCCCACACCTCGCCTTTTGGCCCGCGACCAAACTTGGGCGGATCAAGGATGATGCCATCATAGAAAGACTCGCGCCGTTCTTCGCGCTGCACAAATTTGAGCACATCGTCCACCAGCCAGCGCACCGGTTTTTCGCCCAGGCCGGAAGCCATCTGGTTTTCCTTGCCCCATTCGATCACCTTACGCGAGGCATCCACATGCGTCACCTGCGCCCCGGAATGCGCCGCGGCCAGCGAGGCCATGCCCGTATACCCAAACAGGTTGAGCACCTTCGTGGGACGCCTGGCGTAATTAATTTGCTCTTCAATCCAGTCCCAGTGGTTGCCCTGCTCGGGGAAAACCCCCACCTGACGCGAACCGCTGGTCTGCATCCACAGCTTCAAATCCCTATACGAGATCAGCCAGCGCTTGGGCAGATCCCCCGACACATCCCAGTGTCCGCCGTGCAGTTCATCATTGGTCACAAATGTGGCGTTCGCATTCTTCCACCTGGACTCCGGCCAGGCCGGACGCCAGATCGCCTCCGCCTCAGGGCGGATCAATTGATACGCGCCAAACCGTTCCAGTTTCAAACCATTGCCGCTGTCCAGCAATTCATATTCTTTCCAGGGAGAAGTCAACACCGCAAGCTGCGGAATCCCCCGGCTCACCTTTTTTGCCATCATCTACCATCCATTCCTTTTAATGCGGATAACTTGCCATAGTATAACACTGGCGCGGTCAATCGGTGAATTAGGGATTAAGGATCAGGTAATTCGTCAATTCGTCAGGCAGGGACCAAAAAAACCATCCTGCACATCGCCTTACGTTCGTCCTGCTAAATTCCTGCCCCCCTTCCTGGTTCCAGCCAGATGTCACATCAAAACATGCCAAATTACATGAGAATATGTGCAGATTTCATCCCCCAAAGATTGAAAAGCGGATTACAATAGTATCGTAGCAGGATAGTTGTTCTGTTTAACGACGAGATGTCTAAACAATTTTCGAGCAGCATTCAAACCAGAGTCATCGTTAAAAAAGGAGAAAGCGTATCATGACTGTTCATCTTTACGTCTCATTGCTTCCCGAAGCGCTGATCGCCTCTATGTTATCACCGGAAGAATTTGGCGTGTACTACGCGGTTGGCAGCAAGAAAAAGGCGCGCGGCCAGGCCATGTTCTTCGAGCTTGACCCCAATTTTCGAGATGACTTCTTCCGCGTTCAGGAAGGGATTGATCGCTGTGTGCCACATGAAGACGGAAAACCCAAATCCTCCATTTACATCTCGGTCTACCGTGTGCTGGAAAACATTTCTCTGGAAGCGATCAAAAAACTCTACCTGGTTACCCGGGATGGCATCACCCTGGGGCTGGAACCGAACGCAATCCCCACAGAAACAAATGGCGGCTTGCACCTTTACCAGGAAATCGCGCCCGTTCACCCATTGATTGTTTCCAGCATGCCGCCGGTTGACTTCTACGAATACATCGTCAAAAACCCCACCCTGGTCACCCTGCCAGCCATCGTTTTTGCCGAACTGAAACTGGGCGAACTCGCCAGCGATCCCGAATTTGGCGCAGTGGGCGCCCTGCCTTACAGCAATATTGACCATCTGCGTGAATGTCTGATGGATTTGAAAACCAAATATATCAATGTCAAGATGGTGGACCGTGTACATGCCCCTGGTCTGGCTTACCGCACAATTGCCAGCGGGATTTACTTTGGCAAAGAAGAAGGAATGCTATATTTCCCCCTGCCCTCAAACGAGGATTTGCGCGAAAAATATAATAACTGGCGTCGCTCCGCCAATATGTAAAATCATCACCCCGGCCTGGTCTTTCGGGGCCGCCGGGGTGTGTTGTGTCTAAATGTAAGCAATAAGTCCCACTGCTGGCTCAATATGCTGACATACACACCGCAGCCAAATCAGCAGTGGGATTGGTGTGTAATCCAATAATTATTTTAGGAGTGTAGTATGAACGATCAAATATGGCTTTATATTGCGATGGGCTCTGGATTTATAGCTCTTGCCGTTGCTTTTTACCTGTATTTTTGGGTGCAGAAGCAAGATGCTGGCTCAGCACGCGCCCAGGAAGTTGCTTCCTGGATTGAAGAAGGCGCACGCTCGTATCTCAAACGCTTGTACACCGCCCTAACCCTGGTGGCAGTTGTGATGGCCGTCATCCTCGCCCTGGTCTTCGGACTCAGCGCGGGGGAAGGCATCCGCGGCCTGGAAATGTCCTTCGCCTTCGTGGTCGGTGCTGTTTGCGCCGCACTGGCAGGATACATGGGCATGAGCATTGCCGTCAAGGCCAACGTGCGTACCGCCGTTGCCGCCAAAGAAAGCATTCCCGTGGCCTTCAAAGTTTCCTTCTATGCCGGCACCGTGATGGGCATGGCAACCGTTGGCCTCGCCATTATCGGTATGAGCCTCATCTACCTGCTGACCGGCAACCCGGAAGTTGTCCTCGGCTTCAGCTTTGGCGCATCCGCGCTGGCATTGCTGGCAAAAGCCGGCGGCGGCATCTACACCAAGACCGCCGATATCGCTGCTGACCTGGTGGGCAAGATTGAAGTTGGTATCCCCGAAGACGATCCGCGTAACCCCGCCGTTGTGGCCGACAATGTGGGCGACAATGTGGGTGATGTGGCCGGCACCGGCGCCGATATTTTCGACTCCTATGTCGCCAGCGCAGTGGCCGTGATGTTGATCGGCGCTTCCTACAGTCTGCACGGCGCGGTGGACGAGATCATCCGCTACACCACCCTGCCCCTGATCATCTGCACCCTGGGTATCTTTGCTTCCATCCTCGGCATCCAGTTTGTCCGTGTGGGCAAAGACGGCAGCCCTGGCAAAGCCCTCAACCGCGGTACGATCATTACCTGCCTCTTCCTGGCTGCCTTAATCATCCCCCTCGTTCTGCTGGGCGGCTTCAACATCGGCGTGCTATGGGCCACCCTGGTCGGTATGACCACCGGTGTGGTGATCGGCTTTACCTCCGACTATTTCACCACGGAAACCAATAACCCGGTCAAGGAAACGGCCCGGGTTTCCGGTTCCGGTTCCGCCATGACCATCATCACCGGCTTCAGCTACGGTCTGATCAGTGTTGTGCCTTCCGTCATCGGGATTGTGGTTGCCACCCTGGCATCCTTCTTCCTGGCTGAAGCCAACGGTCTGAGCGGCATCTACGGGATCGGTATCGCTGCTGTCGGGATGCTTTCCGTATCCGGCATGATCGTTTCCTCCGACGCCTACGGCCCAATCGTGGACAACGCCCGCGGGATCGCCGAAATGGCCGGCATGGATCACGAAGTCATCGAACGCGCCGACACCCTCGACTCAGCCGGTAACACTGCCAAAGCCATCACCAAAGGTTTTGCCATTGGTGCCGCTGCCCTGACCGTGCTGGCCCTGTTCAACGCCTACGCTGAAGTGATTTCTGCGGCAGGTGCAGAACTGACCATCAGTCTGCTTAATCCGCTGGTTATTGCCGGCATTTTCCTTGGTGCCGCTACCCCGCCCCTGTTCAGCGCCATGCTGATGCTCTCCGTTACCCACAATGCCTTTGACATGATCGAAGAAATCCGCGACCAGTTCCGCGAGAACCCCGGCATTCTGGCCGGTACTGTCAAACCGGACTATGCCAAATGCGTCAGCCTGGCTGCACAAGGTGCACTGTCCTCCCTGGTTGGCCCCGCCTTCCTCGCCATCGGTCTGCCCTTGCTGGTTGGCTTCATCCTCGGCCCCGACGCCCTGGGCGGTTTCCTCGGCGGCGCAATCTTCACCGGCGTCATCTTCGCCCTGCTCATGTCCAACGCTGGCGGCCTGTGGGACAACGCCAAGAAATTCATCGAAACCGGCCAGCATGGTGGTCCGGGTTCCGAAGCACACAAAGCGGCCGTTGTCGGCGACACCGTTGGCGATCCTTTCAAGGACACCGCTGGCCCGTCCCTCAACACCCTGATCACCGTCATGTCGCTGGTGTCTTCCCTGTTTGCCCCGATCATTGCGGTCGTTCACCTCTTCAAATAAAGAACGACAAACAAGACAACCGGCTGGCCCCATGTGGGCCAGCCGGTTTTTTTTGCAGGGACAGGGCTGCCCTGAAGGGTATGATATCCGACCTGTCCGCCCCACTGACAGGAGAATAGGCCCATTAATAAAACGAGTAAAACACACAGGCGAGGCATACCTCGCCACTACGCAAACCAGAATATCTACACATCGCCCTGGTTTTTAATGTACAATTCCCTAAACCAAACACTGAGGACAACCCATGCAGGCAAACACAACCTCCAGCAAAAAACTCGTCAAATATTTTTTCCCCCTTGCCGCCTTGGAAGGGCTGGTCGCGTTGTTCTTCCTGCTCAAAGACCCTTCCTCTGAAGGCCCCCTTCTGCTGGGCTACTCTGCCTCGCGGCTGGCCCTGGCCGCGGCCGCCTTGCTGCTGACCGCCCTCCTGACCTGGGCTGCCTGGCAAACCCTGACCAACCGCCCGACATTGCCCCGCTGGCAGCAACACACCCAAACCTGGCTGGTGGAGAAAAACATTCTCCTCCCGTTGACCATTACCTTCGCGATGGCCGCTCTTTTCTTCATAGCCTATCACATTCACTTCACGCTCTCTATCCCTCTGCCCAAAAAGATTGACTATTTTCTCAACACACAGCCACAATGGATAGCGATCATGCAAAAGCTCTATGCTGTCCATAACCGCTTGCTGCCCCTCAGCCTGTGGGTGACGGCCCTCATCCTGCAAACCCTCGCCCTGTGGGGCTTGCGCTTTACCCCCGCCTACCGCGACCTGCGCCGCAACGGCGCTTTTGGCCGCGCGGCGGGCATCCTCTTCCTCACCGGCGCGGCTCTCTTCCATTGGACGGTGCTCCTCCTGCAGCTGAAGGTCTTCCTCGTCATCCGCGGCTGGAAATGGTATTTCTGGCAGAAGGAAGTTCCTCAGCCAATATGGCTCTTCCCCCTCATGCTGGCCGCTGGGCTGGCTGTGGTTTGGTTCGTCTTCCGCAATTCCAAACACATACAGCGGAAATTGATCGCCTTGATGCTCCTGGGCGCAGCCCTGCAAATCGGCTTTGGCTTCCTCGCCGGGGGCGGCTTCGAATCCCTGCGCCTGAAATATGCCGACTCGGTCTTCAATAACTACGCCGAGGCTGCCGCCGAAGGCCCGGGACTGTGGCATGCCCTGACGAACTATGAAACCGACTACGGTGACGACTGGTACCTGGGCACCAAACCCCCCGGCGTACTGGCGGTCTACATTCTCACCGAAAAAGCCGCCAGCATCTTCCTGCCCGCCGCTGACAGCGCCGGGCGCTTCCTCTCGCTGACCACCTTCGCCGCTTATGCCTTCCCCTTCCTGGCCTTCCTCCTCCTGCCGCCCCTCTACCGCCTGGCGCGCGGGCTAAAGCTGACAGAGCAGGAAGGCTTGCTGGCCGCAGCCCTGTACGTGGCCGTACCTGCCGTGCTGCTCATCCCCCTTTTCCTTGACCAGGTGCTCTACCCGCTCATCTTTACCAGTGTGCTGTTGCTGGCACAGTACGCCTGGAAAAAGAAATCCCGGACACTGGCCCTGCTCACCGGCCTGGCGGTCTACAGTGCTCTCTATCTGGGCTTTTCCCTGCTGGCATTGATCTCCCTCATCCCGCTGTGGTTGGGTCTGCAAACCCTGCTGCACCGCGAGGAACACCCCCTCAAGGAAAGCCTCAAAATGGGGCTGGCTTTTGGTGGCGGCCTGCTGGCCGCCTTCCTGCTCTTTCGCCTGGTGCTCAACTACGATATCCTCCTGCGCTACACCACCGCCATGGCAAATCACCGCCGCGCCAAGCAATACGCGCCCGGCCTGGAGCAATGGCTGCATGCCTTCCTGCTCAACCATGCTGAACTGCTCACCTGGTATGGCTTCCCCTTCCTCCTGCTGGCATTGACCCGGATGATCCGCTCGTTGGCAGCCTGCATCCGCCGCCAATCGCAGCCTCTCGATGAGCTGGCCGCGGCCTTCTTCCTCACCTATGGCGCGTTGAATCTCTTTGGCCAAACCAACGGCGAAGTCCAGCGTCTGTGGCTGTTCATGGTTCCCATGTTCGTCTTGCTGTCCGCCCGCGAGGCGCTGCACCTGACCCGTGCCAACCGGGGGGGGCTGTCCTTGCTCTTCCTGCTGCAATGGGTCACCACCTGGCTGTTGTTCACCTTCCAGGATTTTTATGGGTAAACCACCAGTCGGGTGGATTTCACAAATTTTTTAACCTCTTCTTACGCCAAAACGCATATAATTTATATAACCTGAGTTGTGTTTAATTATAGTAACGACTTTAGTCGTTATAAACCCGCATAAATTCAGGCTTTGACGAATTCATTCGTCACTACAATAATCATTTCGGCGTTATCCTCAACTCAGGTTATATACACTCATTTAAACGTGCCTGTTCACAACTTGACTTTAGAGTTCAGATAGACATAGCACCTTAATAAAAAGTAGAATTGTT
>CAYURM010000014.1:0-74425 GCA_964447155.1 uncultured Anaerolineaceae bacterium | reverse complement strand
AGTGGAGATCTAGTGTCGATCAACTATTCTTTTGTTAAACTGTCAGGTGGCTAGATAAATTATACATTTAGCACATTGCGCCAAAGCACGATCTTCTCATCCGTCACCGCCCGCAACTGCGCCACAATATTCCCCGTCTCAACAAAATGGACAAGGTGAGCCGGACATCCGCTGCAACAGTCACTGGCGCCAAACCCCGCCGCCGGCACGCACGCCCCCGGCAGGGCCAGCAGTGCCTGGCTCCAGCCACATTCCAGCGGCATACTCCCCACGGAGAAATCACCTTGCACCACATAAACACCCCCGCTGACCACTGCCTGCGTGCGCAGATAGTCAATATGCCAGTGCGGGCGCTGCACCGGACGAAGGTGATGCCGCAGCCGTGCCCGCAATCCCCCCGGGCCATGTGCGCTGCCTGTATACACGTACTCCCCCAACGGGAAAGTAAAACTGCCCAGCTTGCCAATGGGCAGCTCGGCAGGCGCTGCCAGGGTCAAAATAAGGGCGTATGTTCCGGGCAAGGAGGGAAAGCCATAATGCATTGGCAACTTCTTTCCATCTATGTAGGGGCAATTTGCAGTGTAGGGGCGATTTGCAAATCGCCCCTACGACACAATAAATCACAATCATCAATCAGGCTGGCAAAATGCCAGCCTGATGAAATTCATTCAAACAATCAACCTACCCCGCTTTTTCCACAGCGACGGTGATCTTCTCATCACCGAATTCCGCCTCGGCAGAAGGCAGGTCCTGCGGCGCCTTCGCTGCCAACAGTTCCACCGTCAGCGTTTCGCCCATCAAATACTCTTTGTGCAGCTCAATCGCCTCGGCTAATGCCGGGGTAGCCTGATAATACAAGCGTATCCGGTCGGAAATATCCAGATCAGCCTGCTTGCGCAGATCCTGCACCCGGCGCACCACTTCGCGCGCCAGCCCTTCCTGCACCAGTTCCGGCGTCAACTCGGTCACCAGGGCCGCCAGATAAGCACCCTCGGAGGCGACCTCAAAACCGCTGCGGGCATTGGCGCGTACTTCCACCTCATCTGGCAGGATTTCCAATGTTTCTCCATCCACCTCAACCGAAATGCTCTTGCCATCCAGCAAGCGCAGCGCCGCAGCTTCGGGTTCCACGGCCAGGATCGCCTTGCGGATAGCCGGGAATTTGCTCCCATACTTCTGTCCCAACTGCTTGGGCTGCGGGTTGAGCGCGTAATCCACCGCATCCGCTGCCTTATGCAGCGAGCTGATCTTCTTCACGTTCAACTCGTCCTGCAGCAGGTCAGCATACTTGCCAATGGCCTCGCGTTCTTCTGCGTTGCCCACCGAGAAAGCCACCTCAGCCAGCGGCTGGCGCACCTTAATAGCCGACTTGTTGCGGGCAGCATGCCCCAACGAAGCCAGCTTCATTACCAGCGTCATGTGCTGGTTGAGCTTCTCATCAATCACAGCAGGGTCAAAACCAGGCCACTGTGCCAGATGCACCGATTCAGGCGCGTCTTTTTCTACGCTGCGCACCAGATTCTGATACAGTTCATCCGCCAGGAAAGGCATCGTCGGGGCAAGCAGCTTGCTCACCGTGCTCAAGGCTTCGTACAGTGTGGCATACGCGGCCTGCTTGTCGGCATCGGCCTCGCTCTTCCAGAAGCGGCGGCGTGAACGGCGCAGGTACCAGTTCGACAACTGTTCCACAAACGTCTGGATCGGGCGGGTGGCACCGAGCACATCATAGTTTTCCAGCGCATCGGTCACGTCCCGCACCAGCGCATGCAGCGCCGAACGCAGCCATTCATCCAGCGGACTGTAGGCCAGTTCAGCGTTGGCATCCGGCTTCCAGCCATCCAGGTTGGCATAGGTCACAAAGAAGGAGTACGTGTTCCACAGCGTCAGGGTGAAGTTACGCACCACATCTGCTACCAGATCCTGCGAGAAACGCCGTTCCTGACCGGGAGGGCTGGCCGTGTACAGATACCAGCGCATGGCATCCGCGCCGTGGGCATCGATCACGTCCCACGGGGCGACAATATTGCCGCGCGACTTGGACATCTTCTGGCCTTCGCCGTCCAGGATCAAGCCCAGACAGATCACATTCTTGAAGCACACCTGGTCAAATAACAGGGTGCTGATCGCATGCAGCGAATAGAACCACCCGCGGGTCTGGTCAACCGCCTCGCAGATGAAATCCGCGGGGAACTGCTGCTTGAATTCTTCCTCATTTTCAAAGGGGTAATGCCACTGTGCCACCGGCATGGAACCCGAATCAAACCACACATCGATCAATTCCGGCACACGCTGCATGGTACCGCCGCAGTCGGAGCACTCGAATTGCACCTCGTCCACATGCGGGCGGTGCGGGTCAAGATCGGTCAGGTCTTTACCTGCCAGATCAGAAAGCTCCTTGCGCGAGCCAATGCACACCTGTTTGCCACAATCCTGACACTCCCATACCGGCAACGGGGTGCCCCAATAGCGTTCGCGTCCCAGCGCCCAGTCGACATTGTTCTCTAGCCAGTTGCCAAAACGGCCGTCGCGGATATGTTCGGGATACCAGTTGATCTCCTTGTTCAAGGCCACCATGCGGTCTTTGTACTGGCTGGTGCGGATATACCAGGTCGGACGGGCATAATACAGCAGCGGCGTAGAACAGCGCCAGCAGAAAGGATAAGTGTGGGTGATCTTGCCCACGTGGAACATCAGCCCGCGTGACTGTAAATCCTGGATGATGAGCGGGTCAGCATCCTTGACGAACATCCCTGCCCAGGGCCGCACTTCTGAAATAAAGCTGCCATCCGGGGCAACCGTCATCAACATCGGCAGGTCTTCTTCGTGGGCAACATCCATATCCTCAGCGCCAAAAGCCGGGGCGATATGCACCAGGCCGGAGCCGTCTTCAGTGGTCACATAATCCGCCAGCACGATATAATAGGCCGGCTTGTCCGTAGGCAGGAAGGTAAACAACGGTTTGTAGCGCAGCCCTTTGAGCTGCTTGCCCTTCATCTCCTGCACGATCTTGTAGGGGGTATCGCCAAAAATAGACGGTAGTAACTCTTTTGCAAGAATCAGGCGCTCGCTGCCGCCATCCTCCATTTCATATTCAATCTTCACGTACTTCACATCAGGATGCGCGGCCACGGCCACGTTGGCGGGCAGCGTCCAGGGGGTCGTCGTCCACACCAGCAGGGAAGTACCCTCTTCATCCATCAACGGCAGGCGCACATAAATGGACGGGTCTTCCGCTTCTTCATATCCCAGGGCAACCTCATGGTCTGACAGCGGCGTGCCGCAGCGCGGGCAATAGGGGATCACCTTGAAACCCTGGTAGAGCAGATCCTTGTCCCAAAGCTGTTTGAGGATCCACCACACCGATTCGATATATTCATCCTTATAAGTGATATAGGCCGTATCCATATCGACCCAAAAGGCGATCCGGTCGGTCAGTTTTTCCCAATCCTGGATATACGTAAAAGCCGATTCCTTGCACAACTTGTTGAATTTGCCAATCCCGTAGTCTTCAATCTGCTGCTTGTTGGTGAAGCCCAGCTTTTTCTCAACCTCGATCTCCACCGGCAGACCATGCGTGTCCCAACCGCCTCGACGGCTGACATGGTAGCCCTGCATCGTCTTGTAGCGCGGGAAAATATCCTTGAAGGCACGCGCCAGCACGTGATGCACACCCGGCTTGCCGTTGGCCGTCGGGGGACCTTCATAGAATACATATTCCGGGCCGCCTTCGCGCGTGGTCAGTGACTTCTGGAAAATGTCCTGCGATTTCCAGAAACGAAGTACGCCCTCTTCCATCAAATTGACGTTAAGTTTCGGTGATACTGGTTTAAACATCCTGCCTCCTGAAGATCATCAATGAAATTATGTCATCCCGGTTATAAAAGCGCACGAGCCATCATTGTAGTAACCACTTTAGTGGTTATTTGATACGGAAAAAACGACTAAAGTCATTACTACAGAATAGATTGGGGGGCATGTGCCGCCAATCATTAAACAAAAATTCTCATCCCGGTTCAGGGACGAGAACGATTTCCCGCGGTACCACCCCGATTTTCGCTTTCGCGAACACTCGTTCCGGTACACCTGCCAGATGGCAGAAAAACCGGCACCCGGTTAACGCTGGGTGAATGCGGCGCACTTACTGGCGGGCCGTGCCTGCGTTCAGCTTGCGGCTCCGGAAGGATTTTCGGCTGTTGGCACTGACCCGGCTCTCACCATTCCCGGACTCGCTGACAGCAGCAAACCAGCCTACTCGTTTCCATCATCGCTTTTCTTAAGACTTTCGAATTATCCCATGAAATGATGAAAATTGCAATTCGGATTCTTTGATAAACAAGTTTCACGCAAAGTCGCGTGCAGGGTATGTTAGCCACGGACGAAATCCCGTCAACCAGGGAAGCGGCAAAGCACCAACCAACAAGCTCCAATTCAGCACCATTCAAAACCAAAGGTGAGTTTTTGGTGCGTTCGCTTTTGAACGCACACTACAAAACAGAAAGGCGGCTGAGACTCAGCCGCCTTTTCATTATAAATGATACATTCTTACATTGTAAATTGCAGTTACTTCACTACCCCATAGAACAAAGGCAGGGGTTCGCAAGCTGTATCGCTCCATTCCACAGCATCTTGTAATCGTTTGATGGCCTGTGCCATGCGATCCGCATCATTGGCATGCACCGTGAACAAGGCATCGCCTGCTTCCACATGAGCACCGACCTTATGATGCACCATGATCCCCACCGCAAAATCAATCGGGTCGCCCTTCCTGGCCCGGCCAGCGCCCAGCTCAACCGAAGTTTCGCCTATTTCCTTGGCTTTGACAGCTTTTAACCAGCCAGATCGTGGCGCATTGACCGTCTCAATCAGCGTTGCCCTGGGCAGCTTGTCGGGATGATCCACATAGCTTACATCACCGCCCTGCTCGCGCACCAGCGTGCGGAAAAATTCCAGGCCGGAACCATCAGCCAAAGCTTTCTCGGCCATCTGGCGGCCTTCATCCAGGCTGGCTGCACGGTTTCCAAGCACCAGCATGTGGCTGGCCACCACCAGACAATGCTCACGGAAGTCTTCCGGTCCGCCGCCTTGCAGGGTCTCAATCGCTTCCCGGGTTTCCAGTGCATTGCCCACCGCCTCACCCAATGGCTGGTTCATATCCGAAAGCAGGCCGACCACCCTGCGGCCGCTCAATTTGCCAATCGCAACCATGATCTCTGCCAATTGACGGGCATCATCAAGGTTGGTCATAAATGCCCCCTCGCCCAGCTTAACGTCCAGCACAATCGCATGCGCACCGGCAGCAATCTTTTTACTCATCACCGAGGAAGCGATCAGCGGCATCGAAGGCACCGTGCCGGTCACGTCCCGCAGGGCATACAGCTTGCCATCTGCCGGGGCCAGGTCATGGCTCTGGCCGGTCAGGACGATCTTGTAGGTCTTGAGCTGGCTGAGAAATTCTTCTTCTGACAGGTCTGTGCGGTAGCCAGGAATCGATTCCATTTTGTCCAATGTGCCGCCGCTGAACCCCAGGCCGCGGCCGGACATTTTGCCCACCGGCAGCCCGCAGGCAGCCACCACAGGCCCCACCACCAGCGTGGTCTTGTCCCCCACCCCGCCCGTGGAATGTTTGTCAATCGCGATCTCCACTGCCGACGACAAATCCAGCGTCTCACCGGAAGCGGCCATCGCCAGCGTCAGGTCTGTGGTTTCTCTGTCCGTCATCCCGTTCAACAGCACCGCCATCGCCCAGGCCGAAGCCTGATAATCAGGAATGCTGCCATCGGTGAAACCTTCTATGAAGAAATTGATCTCTTCCGTTGTCAACTCCCGCCGATCCCGCTTTTTGATAATAATATCCACTGCACGCATGATAACACCTCGTCTCGTTAAATAGTTACCCAAAACTCCCCGCGTGATGCCGGAGGAATTTTATTATAATCCAAGAGGAAAAGGATTAGGGATTTGTTGATCAGGAGGGTGTGTTCCTCTCCCAGGTCTGGGAGAGGACGATATCCTGCGCAGCAGGGATATCCGGTGAGGGCATGCCATCGACACCAACAAACCATTTATTAGCACGATTGCCCCTCCTTCAACTCAAAAAGCTGTGCCGGCGGCGGGGGTCACCCGCCAACCGCACAGCTTTCTGATGATTTTCATTTAAACAAACTACTTCAAAGAAATCGTTACCTTGCGATACGGCTCTTCACCCGTGCTGCGGGTAACCACATCCGCATGTTCGCGCAATTCCAGGTGGATCAAACGCCGCTCATTGGCGGGCATTGGCTCCAGCGTCTGCCGGCGACCAGACTGTACAGCCTGGTCTGCCATTCGGCGGGCCAGCTGGCGCAGTTGACGCTCACGGCGAATACGATAACCCTGCACGTCCACAATCAGCGGAACCCAGTGCCCCAGTTCCTTGCCAACAATCAGGTTGGTAATATATTGCAGCGCATTCAGGGTTTCGGAACGCCGCCCGATCAAAATGCTTAAGTCATCCCCGACGATATCGAGCAACAAGACAGGTTCATCCCTGTCTTCCTGATTCTCAATATAGCTGGCCTCCACCTTCGCGCGCACCTTCATCTTTTCCAGCAAACCCTCCAACACCGTCCTGGCGATCTGCATGATCATCTTGTGTTCATCCCCCAGGACAACGCCATCATCAGCTTTAACGGCTTCCCGCTTTGCTTCTGCGGATGCGCCATCGTCCGCCGGGGTAGTCTCAACTTCTGCGTCTTGATGTTCATCATCCATGATAATCCGCAAACGGACACGCGCCTGGCGGTTACGTAAACTGAACAATCCGCCTTTGCCGCCTGCATCCAGAATCTCAACCTTTACCGCCTCGCGGGGCAGGCCGAGCTGGTCACAGCCAATGGATATCGCTTCATCCACTGTGGGTGCAATGATTTCCAAAGTTGTATCTTCTTGTTTCATAAGTCTCCCTCACCTTGTGATTGAACCTGCGAGCTTATTTTTTCAACTCTTCTTTTTTCTTGAAGAAATTCAGATTGTCCCAATTCAACCTTCCCAACAACGCATACTGGATAATTCCCACCACGCTGGAAGTAAAGAAATACAGTGCCAGGCCGGAAGCCAGGGTATAAGCCAGATAGCCCATCAACAGCGGCATGTACAACGTCATCATGTTTGACATTGCCGCAGCCTGTTCATTTCCCTTTGAAGGCGGGGGAGCCATCAGCTTGCTCTGCATAAAGGAAGCGATCACCACCAATAGGCCCAGCACCGGAATGCCGAACTCGATACCAGGGATGAAAACCCGCTCCGGCTGGCTCAAGTCCATCCACAGGAACTGATTGTTCAGGGGGATCATTTCTGACAGATTGCTCAGTGCCGGGTAAATAAACCGGGTCAGGTTGAGCAATTCAATCGGGGTGCTGGATAAGGCGCGAATCACAGCCTGATACAGGCCAATGATCACCGGAAACTGGATCAAGGTCGGCAGACAGGAAGCAAACGGGCTGACGCCCAATTCCTGGTACAGCTTCATTTGTTCCTGCGACAGTTTTTCCTTGTCGTCCTTATATTTCTCCTGCATCTTGATGTAACGGGGATCGGATTGCATATCCTGCATGGCCTGGGTACCCTTCAACTGCTTGACAGTCAAAGGATGGGTCACCAGGCGGATCAGAATGGTGAAAAGGATGATGGCCAGGCCAAAATTTCCCACCAAATTCGTGATCAGCAATAATGCGTTGATAAATGGAGCAATGATCAGTGTATTCCACATAATATCCTCTTTATTTTGCCGGAGTAGACCAGCGTTCGTTGCCGTTTGCCGGGTCGAGCGCAATCAGCAGTTTCTCGCCATTGGTAACGGCCACCAGCACAAAATCTCCAGCCTGCACCAAACCAGCCTGAATGTCACCATCCACAGGATGCGACCAGTTTTTCACCCCGCTAAAGCTCACCGCCTGAACGCCGGCTTCTTCAACCGCAAACGCCACGCCATCGTCCAATAATGCGCCGGAGCCAATCACCGGACCGTCGACCGTAATCGTCCACTCGACAGCGCCGCTGTTCGTACTCAACGCATAGATCGTGCCGCTCAAGTCACCAAACATGACCAGGCCTTCATGCACTACCGGGGTGCCCCAGATAGCGCCCTGTGCATCAAACCGCCACAGTTCTCTGCCAGAGGAAGAAACAGCAACCAGCTTTTGGGTCATTGTACCCATGTACAGATTGCCATCTTCATCCATCCCCGGGCTGGCAACCATCGCCCCGCCTACATCCAGCGACCATTTCTGGCGGGCGCCCGCTTCGCTGATTTCCAGTGCATACAGGGAATGATCCATCGAAGCTACATATACTGTCTCGCCGTCATAGACCGGCTTTGCCCAAATCGCCTCGTTGGACAGTTCAACCGACCAGTCCATCACACCTGCGCTGTTGAGTGCATACAGCTTGCCCGCAGCCGAAGGGATCAATACCAGGTCATCCACCACCATGCCGGAAGCAATAAACCGTTTTCCGCCGTCAGCGAAGACCCAATCCTGGCTGCCGCTGTCCGCCTTGAGGCCGTGAATCGCATTTTGATAATCGCCGGCAATCACCATCCCGTCCAGTACGACCGGGGGCGCATAAAAAGTCAGCACTTTATCTGCTTCAGCCGGATACTGCCACAACTGATTTCCGTTTTCCAGTTTCAAAGCGCGCACAAACCGCCCTGAAGAAACATAGATGGTCTCTCCATCGACCGTGAAACCCGGCCAGCTTGAAGCAGCAATCCTGCTTGCTCCGCCTGAACATGCACTCAGCAACACACTGACAGCCAGCAGCAGGAACAGCAGTGTCCAACGAAGGTTTTTCTGTTTTGTTTTCATGATTGTCATCTTTGTATTATTTCCAGTTCAGCAAAATCCTGTCCATTTAAGGAACAGGGTCGTAACCACCATCATTGAAAGGGTTACAGCGCAAAATCCGCCAGGCAGACATGACGCCGCCCTTCCACACACCATATTTATAGATTGCCTGATAACTATAGTGGGAGCACGAGGGATAAAACCGGCACGTATCACCAGGAATTCCCGGAGAAATGACCTTCTGATAGAAACGGATCAATAACAACAGCGGCCAACGGGGCGCCATCCATAACGTGAATGGCAATTCCCGCAGCTTTGGTTCACTGGCGTAAGCATCCTCTTCATTCATGCGATTTTTCCAGCAAGTTCGCTTGATCACAAAGCTGTCGCAGCGCTGTCAAAAGATCCTCAAAAGGGGCTTCCCGCGAAGAAGCACGGGCTAAAATCACCACATCCCATCCCGGTATCAAATCAGGGAGCAGGATATCCATACATGCCCGAATGCGCCGCTTCGCCCGGTTGCGGTTGACTGCATTCCCGACGGCGTGACTGGCTGAAATACCAATCCGCACCTGATCCAGCCCATTCGGCTTTGCAACCAATACCACAAGCGGGTGGGCATAAGACTTTCCTGTACGCCGCACCCGCGTGAAATCAGTTGAACGGGTCAGGCGAAACCTGCGTTTCACCTTTCCAATTGTCCCAGCAGCAAAAAATTACGGCCCATAGGAATCAGATAACCAATGCAATCCGCACCATGCCCGGCACGGCGCACACTAGAAGTTATTGCGTTTGACGTGGTTGTTGGCTTTCGTGGCCAGACTGTGGCGGCCGCGAAGACGGCGGCGCTTCAACACACTGCGCCCGCTGGAAGTCGACATGCGCTTTCGGAAACCATGCACACGCACACGTCGTCGCTTCTTCGGTTGATAAGTTCTCTTCGGCATAAAAATTCCTTCCTATTCCACTTTCATTAAAGTGTAAAAAAAATACTCCCATCCGAAAAAAACCGTGATCAGGCGATGTGTGTATCTGGTGATGGGAGGGATTACTCTCCCATCACCACATAAACGGGCCCGAATCACATCCTGTGATTGCCGGACGGGGCCAATACCCATATAGCTGAAAAATTATACCGCAACGATCCCTAACGGTCAAATCATTTTAATATTAGAATCGTATCCGAATGGGCGCGGATTTGGAAATCAGTCAATCAGGCAATAACCGTGGAAACAGGTTTACCCTGACACACAGGATATCCAACCTGTGCGCTCCTCGCAACACAGCACCAAATCGATTGCAAAACGCCCCTCACATCGGCACAATTAAGATATAATATATCTGAATTACTTGATAAAAACCAATTTTGCCATACCTATAAGGAAAATCTTATGACGGAAATCAAACAAAACACCACCCGCATCGCCATCGTTGGCGCTGGCAACGTAGGCGCAACCTTTGCCCACACCCTGCTGCTCAGCGGGCTGGCAGCCGAGATCGTCCTCATCGACCAGAATAAAGCCAAAGCCGAAGGCGAAGCCATGGACCTCAATCACGCTGTTCCCCTGACGGAACCCGCCCGCATCTGGGCCGGAGACTATCCCGACTGCGCCGGTGCGGCCGTCACCGTCATCACCGCCGGCAGCGCACAGCGCCCTGGCGAAACCCGCCTCGACCTTCTACAGCGCAATGCGGCCATCTTCCGGCAGATCATCACGGCTGTTGTCAAGAACAACCCGGACGGACTGCTGCTCATCGCCACCAACCCGGTCGACATCCTCACCTATGTGGCCTGGAAGATCTCCGGCCTGCCCGCCCAGCGCGTGCTTGGTTCCGGCACCATCCTGGACACCGCCCGCTTCCGCTACCTGCTCTCCGAACATTTCGGCGTAGATGCACGATCTGTCCATGCCTACATCATCGGCGAACATGGCGACAGCGAAGTGCCCGTCTGGTCGCTGGCAAATATCGCCGGCATGCGTCTGCCCCTGTTCTGCGAAAAAAGCGGCATCAATTGCAACGAGCAAGTCCACGACAAAATCTTTACCCAGACCCGCAACGCTGCTTACGAGATCATCGAACGTAAAGGCTCAACCTATTACGCCATCGCGGCCGGGCTGATGGTCATCATCCGCGCCATCCTGCGCAACCAGAATACCGTATTGTCTGTCTCCAGCCACATCGAAAACTACTATGGCATTGACGATGTCTACCTCAGCCTGCCCACCATCGTGGACCGCGGCGGCGTGGAACGCATCCTGCCGCTGGAACTGAACGAGAAAGAGATCGCCGGTCTGCAAAACTCGGCCCGCATCCTCAAAGAAACCCTCGATCAGCTTTCGTATTAATCACCCGGCAGCTTCCTGCCTTCATAACAGCGCACAGGAAATCACCCTACACCTCCCTCATTTTGCATGAGGCTGCAAAATGAGGGAGCTGGGAGGGGGTGGCTTGAATCACCCCGCCCGCCTAACACAATGCACACAACGATTTTCTTACTCCCCCACAATCTCCCCGCGCATCCACCTTTCCCCGTCCTTCACCAGACGCACGTTCTGCACCACATTCCACACCTTCACCGGGCTGACTGCCTCCACCCGCAGGTATTCGCCCGTCAGACCAGTCATCAACCAGCCCCCATCCTGTTCCTGCGCTGATTCCCACAACACCGATACCACCTGCCCCAGAAACTGCTGCTGATAGCGCTGCGCCGATTCTTTCAACACGCCCCGTAAAACAGCATTCCGCTCTTTGCGGACATGCACGGGAACCTGTCCTTTCATCCGTGCCGCCGCCGTGCCGGGACGCGCCGAAAAGGTGAATACATGCCCTCCGGCAAATTGCATCTCACGCACAAAAGCCAGCGTCTCGGCAAACTCAGCCTGATCCTCTCCGGGGAACCCGGTGATGATGTCCGTCGTGACCGCCATCTGCGGGCAGTGTGCCCGCACACCCTCCACCAGCCTGCGAAAATCCCCGGGGGTGGTCTTGCGCACCATACGTTTTAACGTCCCTGCCGAGCCGGACTGCAGCGGCAAATGAAGATGCTGGCACATTCGTTCATCCTGCCAGATATTAAAAAATCCCTCCTTCAGCTCCCACGGCTCCAGCGAGGACAATCGCACCCGCGGCACATCGGTTTCCGCCAGCACAGCCGCCAATAGATCACCCAGATGCAATCCGTCCCCCGCGTCCTGCCCCCAGGCCTGAATATTCACCCCGGTCAGCACCACTTCCTGCGTGCCACCGGCCTGTGCCGCGCGGATATCCGCCAGCACTTCTTCCACCGGAACACTGCGGCTGGCGCCCCTTGCCAGGCGCGTCACGCAGAACGTGCAGGTATTGTCACAGCCATCCTGCACCTTGATAAATGCTCTTGTTCGGCTATGCGCACCAGGCAGCGGGCTGCGGGCGATCATTCCCGTTGCAAAATCTTCAACCGGAAGGTTCAAAAAATCCGCCACGAGCTGGTCTTTCTCTTCATTACTTACCACGCGCACCGCATCTGCCAGAGCTGCCGTATCTGCTGGCGCCAGGGTCGCCCAGCAGCCGGTGGCAATCACCGGCTTTGTGCCGTCCTGCAGTGCCCGGCGGATCTTCTTGCGCGAGTCTGCTACCGCATGGCCGGTCACCGCACAGGTATTCACCACCACCACATCCGCCATCTCCGCCGAGGCAACAATCTCATGGCCGGCAACCCGAAACTGGGCGGCCATGCGTTCAATTTCGCTCTGGTTCAACCGGCAGCCAATCATATCCAAATAGATCTTCATCGTTCTTTACCTGTAATCATGCCAATTTTTCAAACAGTGACCACTCACCAGCCGCTGCATTAACAATTTCCTAAATCCTACGGCAAGCCGTCCAGTAAACGCTGTGCGATCGCCCCGGTAAAACCGGTCTCATCCAGGCTGACCGCCTGAAGCAAATGTCTCTTTGCCAAAGCGTGCTGGCCGGTGTGCACATATACCTGCCCAAGATGCAAATATGCGCTGCCATAGGCCGCATCTTTCTGTATCGCCTGCTGCAAAAATCGCTCAGCAGAAGCCCAGTCATGGAAATAGATCATCGTCCAGCCCATCAGGTCCAGCGTGGCCGGATCATCAGGCCGCAGCAGCAATGCCATCCGCGCGGCAGGCAGTCCCACCTCGCGCGCTTCTATTCCATTCTCAATACTGAAGCGCGCCAACACCTGCCAATACAGCACATTATCACCCGCCAGGCTGGCCGCCTGCTGATAATACGGCAGTGCGGAAAGGATATCGCCCATCTCCGTTAAAGAATATCCAATCTCGGCCTGCCAGGCAGCCTGCTCTGGTTCTTCCGCCGCCAGACGTTTGTAGATGGGCAAAGCCACCTGTGGCTCACCCTGCCTGCGCCAATACAGCGCCCACAGCGAGCGCACCAGCACCGCATCAGGCCCCAACGTCTGCGCCTGTTCCAGTGCGCTTAACCCGTCCTTTCCCACCTGCTGGCGGGCTTCCCCCAGCATGCCCCAGCCTTCGGCGTAATCGGGAGCAAGCTCAGTCACCTCCCTGAAAGCGATCTCCGCCAATTCCCACTCCCCAGCCTTGCCCAGGGCGCGCCCAAAAAGCAGCAGGCGGTACGCATCATCATCGAAAGTCAAAGCCGTTTGCACCCCTTCAACCAAACCATCACATTTCACTGTATAGGCCGGAGCCAGTTCACTGGCGAGCTTCAACATTTGTTCTGCATCTTGAGGGGAAACCAGCACCAGATGGATGCCCAACGCATAGGCCGCATGCGCATCTCCCGGATATTGCTCCTGCCATGCCTGCACAGCAGCTGCCGCACCGGCCATGTCTCCCTGACGGCGGTAAGCCGCTGCCAACGCGGAAAAAAACTGCCCATCCGCTCCATCGCGTTCAATCCGTGCCTCCCAGGCACGGATCGCCCCGCTGTCTTCCCCCAGCGCCAGGTGCGCCTCGGCCAGTTTTTCCAATCCATCATCCGAAATCTCATCCAGCAGCCAGGCCTTCTGAAAAGCCGCCGCCGCCCTCACATACTGCCCCGCCAGCATGCGCTGCTCCCCCAACTGTTCCAGCACATCTCCCCGCCAGGGCAGGCAGGCTGCTGCCTGCTGAAGATGCTCCGCCGCAGCCTCAGGCTCGCCCTGCGCAGCTGCTGACTGAGCACCGGACAGGGCCGTACGGATCACACCCGCTTGCGGCGAAAGATTCAACAATACCGCCAAAAGCAGCGGCAGCAGCAGTTTAATCCCCAGCGTCAATTTCCCTTCGTTTCGCATGTCCCTATTATATCCGTGCTTTGCATGGGGGTTCCCGCAGATTATCACGCTTACCCCTTCACAGGCACTTCCCGCAGGTTGGTGTTTTACAGCTCTTCCATGCTTATTAAGCGTGGACTTCAATACCACCGCGCAGCGAACTCCTCGCGGGGAGGGTCCAAGCTGGCAGTACGAACCCCCTGCCCTTAATACGCAAAACCGTTTGATGCAAAGGTTGCATCAAACGGTTTTTTATATTCTTTTGACCTTACCTGTCTTTCTTGCTCCGCTGAATCCCGTAAAGCGTGCCCAACACAATCACGACGACCAACAACACCCCCATCAGAACAATATTGCTGGTCAATTCATTGCTGCGTTCCAGTTCCAGCGGCTGCGGCGTAGGGAGCAAAGGGATTTCTGATGGCAAAGGGGTGGGCGTCAATGTGCCCACTGCCGAAGGCACAATCTGCTCGGAAAGCGGCCCACAGCGCACCAACAATAGCACCGCCAGCAATGCCAGCAAGACCAGTATCGCCACAGGCTTTTTGGCTTTGGCCTGTGCACAAAAATTTAATTCCGGCTTTGATACTTTCATCATGTTTTCCCTATTTACTCACTTCAGGAATATGCAGACGCTCACTGGCAGCCTGCGCCTGCGAATCTGGCATAGCCTTGTACTGAATGACCTGCAATGCACTCTCCTGCAGCACCGGCCCCAAACTGGAAACCAGATCATTGGCCGGGCGCAGATTAGCAGAAACTACCAGCTGGCTGATCAAAGACCGTGTACGCTGGTCAGCCCAGCCTGTCAACGCCGTTGGCCGGGTCGGCAAATAACCGGAAGGCTCGGCAAATGCCGTCAGAAAATCGCTCTCCACCAGATAGTCGGCCAGGCTCTGACTGAGCGCCTGACGATTCGGATCGGGATCGGCCAGCGCCCACACCCAACCGCTGGCGATCGTATAGGCTTCATCCCCCAGTGAAGGCAGCAGAACAGCCGACGTATCCGCCTGTGGGTTGGAAAGATAGCGGTTGCTCCATGTGATCATCCAGTCTGTCCGCCGCTCGGTATAACCGTCCCACGCCTGACCATCGCTCTGATACTCCGAAAGCCATACCGGGAAAACACCGCTCTGCGAACCCTGCTGATATACGCGCAGCACTTCTGTCAGTACTTCCGGATCCAAAGCAGGCCGGTTTTGTGTATCGGTAATACTGCCTCCCACCGATTGGTACAACGTCAGCGTGAACGCAGCCTGTGGATCAGCCGCCGGGAAAAGCAGCGGCTTACCCGTTTCCACAATTTCATCCCAGGTGTTTGGGACAGTGCTGATATACGCTGGACGGTATGCCAACAGCAGCGCATCTCCCGCAAAGGGCAGCCCGTATACGCTGCCCTGAATCAGGGCCATTTCACGCGCATACGCATACCAATCCGCGTCATCAATCGACATCGTCAGCCCATCCATCGGATAGACCAGCCCCTTCAGGGCAGCTGTTTCCAAATCAGCGCGGCGCAAGGCAATCAGTGACGGCAATGCGCCGGGGGCAGCCGCACTGGCCGCGGTCAACGAATCAAGCAGGCTGCTCGCCCCCGCGGCTGCCTTTACCCGTACCTCGACCGCTTCCACATCCGGATTTTGCGCGCTGAATGATTTCAGCCGTTCCCCCAACAGCCGCCCGGCTTCCGTATCCCCCTCCGGGTCAAATTCAGGCGGTACCCATACTGTCAACACCTGCGGCGGAACGGGAGTAGGTGTCTTTTCTGGCACAGCAGCCACCACACTCGTTCCGTCCGGGGTCAATACAGCCGCTCCTGATGGCGCAGCTGTATGTTCTGCGAAAATTGGCGGCAAGCCAAGCTCTGCCGCCACCTGGTTCACCGGGGCACAGCCAGACAGGGCCAGTGACAAGATCACCAGCACAGCCAGCAGCACAACCCAAAGGACAACATGTCTATTTTTCACAATTGAATCGGATTCTCCAATAAACTCAACATGAGCGATACCGTTTTCTCTACATCCCGGGCATCCACCATTTCCACCGGGCTATGAATATAGCGGGCAGGAATACCCAGGTTTGCCGAGGGAATCCCTTCGCGGGTAATCTGGATCATGCTCGCGTCGGTTGCGCCGCGCTTCAGCACCGCACGCTGCATCGACAGTCCAATCTTTTTCGCAGCGGCATCAACCGCCTGCATCAAAGCGGGGTCGGCAATCAACCTGGCATCCATCATCTTCAATACAGGCCCTTTCCCCAATTCCACAGGCGATTCATACCCTTTCGGCGTATCCCCGGCCGTGAGCACATCCAACGCAATACCGATATCCGGGTCAATGGCAAACGCAGCCGGACCGGCGCCTTTACGCCCGCCTTCTTCCATCGCGGTAAATACAAACCACAGCTCATGCGGGCTTTTGCCCAAAATGCGCAGCGTCTCAATCAACACAGCCACGCTGACCCTGTTATCCAGCGCCTTCCCCGTCCAGCGGCCTGCAATTTCCTCAAAACGGCCTTCAAAAACAGCGGCATCGCCAATTTGCACCGGGCAGTCTTCCACGCTGGTCGCACCCACGTCAACAAACAGCTTGTCGAGGGTGATCTTCTCACCCGAAAATCCTTCGAACTCATGGCCGATCACGCCCTGCACGCCATTCAGAAAACGCACACGCTGTCCCAGGGCATACGCGCCGTGCACGCCGCCCAGATTGGACACGCGCACAAAGCCGCTGTCGGTGATATGGGTAGCAATCAGACCAATCTCGTCCATGTGGGCCGCAATCATCACCCGCAGACCATTCTTCGTTTTTTCGCCCTTGCGCACGAGCAGGTTTCCAAGTTTGTCCACCCGCACCTCATCGGCATAAGGCGTAACCACCTTGCGGATAAAATCCCGCACCGTTTTCTCATGCCCTGAAGGACTGTCACTGGACACCAATTGTTTCATCAAATCGATCATGCCATTCTCCTCAACCGCTTTCACGCGCGGTGTTCCTCTATCCATTTTACCGCATAGTCTACCAGAGAGCGCTGGCGGAACAGGCGTCCCTCGCCATACCCAATTTTGGCTACACGCAATTGATCTGCTTGTGACTCAAACGCTTCACCTATTTTGATAAAATCCTCATCCGCATCATACGCCACATCGGTGAAGGTGACCCACTGACGGCGGTCATCCACCAAAACAGGTGCCTGTGCCTGAATTGTGCGGCTGCCGGCATTCTTTGCCCGGCACTCGGCCAGATGCAGGGAAGTGTTGTGACCATGCTTTACCCCCAGCAACAGCACCCACGCATCCAGCTCATACAACCGCGCCAGGGGAGAATCCTCACCCAGTGAATAGGCCAGTCCATGATTGCCAGTGATCTGCTCCTCCAGCGGGCCGCGGGCAGCAAACGAAAGATGCGGGTGATTGCTGCGCAATGTATCCCGTTGACTGCGGAAACATTCCACGATCCTGCCCATCCCGCGCGTAGGCGTCATGTCGGGGTCAAAAACCGGCATTGTCTGGCGGATCGTTTCCCACCAGTCTTCCGGCACCGGCGGCTGCTCCCAATGTCCGGGATCTGAAAAATCACCGGAATGGGTTGGCATCACCAGCGTCCCCTGCAGGCCGAGTACCTCCTGCAAGGCCAGCACCACCGCCTGCGGGCCGCCCGATACCCAGCCCAAAGCCGTCAAGGACGAATGTACAATCATCACCATCCCGCTCTGTACGCCCAAAGCGCGCAGGTCAGTGCATAAACTGTCAAACGTCACCGGCCCATCCGTACAACGTTTAATCGCATCAACTTCCGTCATTAAATTTTCCTGTATGTCAAACACATAGCGTAGGCTGTGTTTTTACAAAGAACGAGCCCTGAGCTTGTCGAAGGGCGGGCCGAAATTCGCTAACCCGCTTCGGCTTTGACAAGCCCAGCCTCCGCTACATACTCACCGTTCTTCCGTCAAAATATCAGCAGGCAGCAGCCGCAGGCCAGCATGCAGCAGTGCCGCATACCCCTGCCAATCCGCCAGCCGCACCATCGAAATAGCCGTGTGCATATACCGTCCGGGAACCGAAACCGAAACGGAGGGAATACCCGCCCGTCGAAGGTGGATCGCCCCCGCGTCCGTGCCGCCACCGCCCGGCTGACGCAGTTGGTAAGAAATCCTCTCTGCTTCAGCCGTCTGGCGTAAATGCTCGACCAACCGCCGGTCAGAAATCGTTCCCCGGTCAACCGTATAAATCGCCGGGCCATGATCCAGCCGGGTATTGTAGCGCACATTCTCGCTGCCATCCCAATTGGGGTGGTCATACGCCGGTGTACAGTCAATGGCAAACGCCAGATCAGGATCAAACGTATCCGCAGCCGGCCCTGCCCCGCGCAGGCCGACTTCCTCCTGCACGGTAAAGGCAGCCAGCAGTTCCACATTCGGCGGCGCGTGCTTGAACAGCTCAATCAGGGTCGCCACGCCAATCCGGTCATCCAGCGCCTTGCCAAACAGGCTCGGCCCCGCCTGGCGGAAGCTGGTCGCAAACACCGCCCGCTCACCCGGTTCCACCCGTCCAGAGGCTGATGGCCCAATATCAATCCGCAAACTCTCTTCCGGGATCACCTGCCCGCGCTCCGCCTCCGTACTGAGATGGATCGGACAGGCGCCAATCACGCCGGGAATACGCTGCGGGCCAACCCACACCGTCTTGCCCGGCAGTTGGCGGGGGTCAATCCCCCCTACCAGCCCAAAACTGAACAGGCCGTCATCGGTTTCTTCCTGCAGCATAAAACCCACTTCATCCATATGCGCGGCCACCATCACCCGCAGGGCATTCTCCGTCTGTGCATGGCGCACGGCCAGCACACTGCCCATCGCGTCCACTTTCAGGCTGTCGGCCGTCCCCTCAATTTCCTCGATCACCATGCGGCGCACCGCACCTTCATCACCGGAAACCCCGCCCGCATTCGACAACCGCTCCAGCAGCGCAATCTGCTGCGGGCCAATTTGCAGGGTCATCTTACTCACTCTTTTGGTCATCATGCATCCCACCCCATAGTTTCGACATAGTCTAAGGGCAGCCCGGCCACAAACTGCGCCATCAAACGACCCGTGCGCTCCACATCCTTCCAGGCGATCATCTCCACCGGGGTATGCATGTAACGCAGGGGAATGCTCAACAGAATGGTCGGAATCCCCTTCCCCACCAATTGCAAATTGTCCGTTTCTGTCCAGGACAGCCGAGGCAGCACATCCTTATGCCAGGGCATCTCCATCTCATCTGCCAGTTCTTTGAAGCGCCGGTACAGGGCCGGGTGTACAGTCGGCCCCCAGCCCAAAGCCGGGCCGCTTTCCAGCGGATACACATTGAACCCCGAAGCGCCGGGGCCGACCCCGTAGGTCACATCGATCACCACCGCCAGATCAGGCTGCAATGTAAAGGGGGAAGTGATTCCGCCGAGGTGGTTGAATTCCTCCTGCACGGTAGCCGTTACAGCCACGTCCCACGGATGGCGCATCTGCTGCAAAGCATCCAGGCACACCGTCAAAGCCGCCACCGAAGCGCGGTTATCCAGGCTGTGACCACACACGAAATCGCCTTCCAGCACCATCGGCGGCTGGGCGAAGGAGACCACATCCCCGGGGCGAACCAGTTCTGCCACTTCGTCCGCGGGCAGGCCGGTTTCCACCAGCAGGTATTTCATCGGCACTGGCTTATCCGCCAGATCATCGGGCAGTTGCCGCTCCGAAGGCTGCACGATCATTCCCTCCAGCTCACGGCGGCCATGCACGATCACCGGCTGGGCAGGCAAAATCCGCACATCCAGCCCGCCAACGGAAGTGATGTGCAAAAACCCGTCCTTCACGTCAGTGACCATTAACCCGACGCCGTCCATGTGCGCCGAGAGCATCACCAGCGGACGCGGCTCTGCCCCCTCACCGCGCTTCAGGGCATGCAAGCTGCCCACCCGGCTGACGCTGATCTCATCGGCCAGCGGCTCCCAGGCTTCGGCCAGGGCCTGCCGCACCGGCGTCTCATAGCCGGATACCCCGGCCAGAGAAATGAGTTTGGTTAAATGCGAAATCCGTTCTTTCATGTCTTAAACCACCTGTTCAATCCTTGACTCTCTTGGAAAATAACGCTTGCTGCAAATGACGTAAATCCTGCTCTTCGTTTGAAGCGCAAAAAATTAATCCCTTTTGTAGTAACCACTTCAGTGGTTACCCCCTGCAAGCTGTAAAGACAAATATCTTTACTACAATGATGACGCGGAAAAATCAAGTCCCCGTAGCCGTCGCCGCGGGCGTATTGCTAGGCACCGGCACAACAACCGTTGCCGAGGGCGGCACAGGAGTCAGCGTCGGCGGCTCAGGTGTATCCGTTACCGTAGGCGGTAACGGCGTATGGGTAATCGTCGGCGTTTGGGTGATCGTTGGCGTCTTTGTTGCTGTGCCGGTTGGCGTGCCCGTCCAGGTCTTAAATGGCGTAAAAGTCCGTGACGGCGTCCAGGAAGGTGTAACCGATACCAGCCCTTCCGTCGGGGTAAGCCAGGCCGTAGCCGAAACCAGCGCCGTCGAAACCGGCATCGTGGCCGTCTCCGTCGCTTCGGCTGTCTTGGTCGGCTTCTTTTCAGGCAGTTGAATGCGGGAAACCCCCAGCACGCTCAGCCCGACACAATAGCAAAGCAAGGAAACCAGAATAATCATGATCAATGTAGAACGGGTTTTCGTCCGTCGGCGGCCAGAAAATGTCATTGAAATCTCCTGGCATCATTATAATAGGGATTGGGGGATTAGGGAAATGGGGAACAGGTAATCAGGGATCAGGGAAACGCCTAACCCCAACATCAAAATCACCTCGGATAAGGTACATTAGCGTGCTTTACCCTGTCGGGCATGATATCCGCAACGCCCCCATAGCAAGTCCCCTCCTAGAGGTTTCAGCGTAGTCAAGCAGCCTAAAATTCAAGCCTCTGACCTTAACCCCACGAAAGAGTCCAAACCTCCGGGAGGATCACCCACTGCTGGCAAGAGGCTTCCCGCAGGGAGGGAATGAAGCTGAGACAAATCCGTTACGCCAATATCGGATCGAGCTCCTATTGATGCTTCCCTTTATGATGCCGCCGCCCCCGGCACCCCGTTCATCTCCTGACGCACTGTCTGATACAAATTATCGGCATGCAACTCACCCAGCGTGTAACACGGACATTCTAAATGTTTAGCCAGGTCACAGGCCAGCCCCTGATCAAACGCCTCGTGTTCCATATTCACTACAATACAATGGATATTCTCTTCAGCAATCCGTCCCGCCACCAGATTGGCTTCTTCCTGCGGCGGCAGATTGCCCATCGAGACGTTCCCCGCCCCGTCGGTGAGGATGATCATCAGCGGCATCACGTCCGGATGGAGCACCTTTTCGCGATGCACCAGCTCATACGCCGCTTGCAGCCCCGCCGAAAGCGGCGTCTTCCCACCCACCGGAATATCCGCCAACGCCCGCTGCGCCAGAATGACCGAATTGGTCGGCGGCAGCACAGTCGTTGCACGGTCTTTCTGAAAAACGATCAACCCCACCCGGTCGCGGCGCTGGTAGGCATCCGTAAGCAGCGAGAGAATCGCCCCCTTGGTGGCCGTCATGCGTTCCGCCACCGCCATCGACCACGAGCCGTCCACCACGAACAACACCAGGTTGGCCGCGCGGCGCACGCGCACCTTGCGCATGTAGTCACTGGAACGGATGTCAAACGCCACCGGGCGCTTGTCCGCTTCGCGCTGGCGCTGAAAAGGCGCCGCCGCGCGCAGGGTGGCGTCAAAGGCCAGGTCATGCGTCTTGCCAGGGGTCGGACGTGACTGGACGTAACGCCCGCGTTTTTGATCTGTTTTGGAATGGGAACGACGGCCCAGAGCACGCCGCATGATCTTGTCCAGCGGTGTATCCAGCCGTCGTGTTTCAAATGTCGAGCCAGTTTCAACGCGCCGCCCACCATCCCACCAATCCGAGTCCGTGTTGGCAAACACATTGCCGTCATTGCCCGGTTCGGGGTCGCCGCCGTCCGGCAGATTACTATCGAAATCCGTCTCGTTTACTTTTTTTTTTGGCTTTCGCGCTCATCTCCGCCGCCAGGCTGCGGTTCAGACTTGGCATCCGGGTTGGGCTGCATCTGCCCCTGGAATTCATCAATGCGGGTACGCAGTTCTTCCATCCCAATCCCGCCCTGCTCAAACGGGCCGCGCTTCAAACGGTGCGGCAGGGCCAGTTCGCTTGCCAGAGCAATATCCAGGTCATTAACCGCGGTGCGCCCGTCAAATGCCGCCTGGGCGCGGGCAGCCTTGAGGATCACCAGATCAGCACGGTGACCGTCCACGTGCAGCGAAGAAGTCAGCGAAGCAATCGTTACCAGATTGCGGGTGGTGTAAGTGACCTTGTCAACCAGCTCGCGCCCCAGTTTGATCTTCTCGGTCAATTCGCGTTCTTTGGTTTCCCACGCCTTGCGGAATGCTTCAGGGTCATCATCGAATGCTAAACGTCTCTCCATGATCTCCACCCGTTCGCGGGCATTGGAAAGACCGTGAATATCGACAGACAGAGCAAAGCGGTCCAGCAGCTGCGGACGCAAATCGCCTTCTTCAGGATTCATCGTCCCCACCAGGATAAAGCGGGCAGGATGACTGAAAGAAATACCCTCGCGCTCAACGATGTTCATCCCCATCGCCGCCGAGTCCAGCAGAATATCTACCACATGGTCATCCAGCAGGTTGACCTCATCAATGTACAACAAACCGCGGTTAGCGGCAGCCAATACACCCGGTTCAAACCGGCGCTCGCCCTTCTGGATCGCTTTCTCAATATCCAGTGTGCCGACCACACGGTCTTCTGTGGCCGAAACCGGCAGATTAATGAAGGAAGTCAAACGCAGGTCAACCGGCAGTTCTTCGCCGCGCTCTACGCGCTCGCGGCATTCTGTACACCAGGTGGTGGGCGCATCGGGATTACAGCTAAAGCGGCAGTCACTGACCACCTTAACCTGGGGCAGCAGCTCTGCCAGGGCGCGGGCAGCAGTCGATTTGGCTGTACCGCGCTCACCGCGGATCAACACCCCGCCGATTCGTGTATCAACAGCATTCAGGATCAGGGCACGCTTCATGCGTTCCTGTCCTACAATGGCAGTAAATGGATAAATAACTGGCATGTTTGTACCGTTTCTTTCCATCTCATCCGAGATTTTATGGTCATTCTTATTGCTATAAAGTTTACCACAGAAGTCTATTTTATAGATAAAAATCTTATATATTCTAGTACAAAAACCACTGCCGATCCCACTCAGGGACAGGTTTATAATCTGTCCGCCACTCTTCCAACATGCATCGCCTACCGCTAAATCCGGCACCACAGCCTGCAAACAGCGGACATGTCAGGAGCCCTGTCCCTGCACCACGCCACCGTAATGGCGAGGCATGCCTCGCCAGTCACACATTTTCGAATTCCCTCTCGAAAATGAACATCGCAAACGTCAAATTCGCGGCCAGTCTTTCCAACCTTTGCGGTCTGCACCGCACAATTTATTGGCTATACGAAATTAACGGCCTGCTTTCACTTTTCCTGCTGCGTTTGAATACGGACCGTTATGCTGCCATTTTAATAGGAGCTTTCAGGCAATTTCTCTAACAGCCGGGTATATTTTTCTTCATCAAACATTCTCATTTCACCGAGCATGTTCGCGCTTTCAACAAGTAGTACACCCGCGATCATTTCCCGCACAATTTCATTGGTATAGCCGCTGTCGAGCAAACGCTGGTAAGTTTCCTTCACGATTGCAACGATTTGATTATCCACAACCTCCAGGATTGTTGCTTTCAAATAAGGATTTTCGACTTTCAGCTCAGACAGTGGAAATGCCACCCAGCACTTGAAGCCAACCGGCGCCATCAAAGGTTCAAATACATACATATCGATATATAGAATAAACGTTGGGATCGATAGCTTTCCCCCAGGGGGAACTTTATTCTTGTACCAGCACACAAGCTCCAATGGAATATTCCTGTAAGAACGTATTTGCCGTTTGCTTGAAGAAAACTTTTACCAGTATACATCACACCAGAAACCAAAGAGGCTGCTCCAGCCTGATGGAACAGCCTCCACGTCATTCATTGTAGTAACGACTTTAGTCGTTACCAACGCTGCGTAAACTCAAAGTTAAGGAAATAACTACAGCTTCGGGAACAGCACCGGCGTGTTCTTCTTATATTCTTCATAATCTTCCTGACCGCCCCATTTATCGTCCGCCTTCTTTTCCAGCATGGGCACGCCGCTGACGCGGGTGAGCAGAAGGAAGACAAAGATCGGAGAGATCATCGCCACCCACTGCCAGCCGCTGAGCACCGGCAGGGCAATGATCGCCACGCCCAGCCACAAGGTAATCTCGCCAAAATAATTGGGGTGCCGCGAGCGCGACCACAGGCCAGTATGAATGAACTTACCCTTATTGGCCGGGTCCGCCTTAAAGCGGCTCTTCTGCGCGTCGGCCACAACTTCAAAGACAAAGCCCAGCACCCACACCAGGAAGCCCACAATCGCGAAAATACCCAGCGGTTTGCGGGTTGCGGTCGTCATGGTGACCAAAGCAGCCGACAGGGTAAAAGTGACCCACAACCCCTGGAGCGTCCACACGTTCAGGAAGCGCACAAACGACGGCTTGATCTCGTCAAAGCGATCGTCCTTACCCGCCTTGCGCACCCGCAGGAAGAGGAAACTTCCCAGCCGCCCGGCCCACAGCAACACCATCGCCATCAGCAGCCACGAGCGCGCATCCCGCACCGGGCTGAGCAACATGACCAGGATAGTCGTAGTGATATAGGTCAAACTGCCGGTCAGATCAAAGAAATGCTCGGTTTGATAAATATAGGCAAAAATGTACACCAGCCAGTTGAGCACAAAAGCGTACCCCACCGCCAGAGCAAACAAGGGCAGCCCAAATACCTGCATGCTGCCCTGGCTGCCCGCCAGCGCTACACCCACCCCGATCAAAATGACCAACGGAATGGCAATCAATGCTTTTTTATCTGCTTCTTTCATGGTAAAAATCCTTTCGAAAATAAAATTATGTATACATATTGGATGATTTCTGTCTTGATTGTGTTACGTAAAACACGGGAATTGATCAACCAGGCAAGGATTTTTGCAAGATACATAATCCGCGTCAAGCGCAATTGCCTTCTGATATAAAAATCATCGGCAATGTTATTCGTCATACGAACTCCTTGTTTTCAATCTATCAAAAAACCAGGCATCCCCACAATCCTGCGAACGAAAATGCCCGGCTTCTTTTCCCCTTCAAATCCGCTTACCGCAGCGTCCACAGGTCAATATCTTCCATTCGGCAGTGGGTACCATAGTCCGTATTTGTGCCGGAAACGATCGTTAATCCCAGCATACGGCCGTTGATCTTGCTATCCGTTACCGTTATGGCTTCTTCACCGTCTACCAGGAAAGCGAAATTCCCATCCTGTACAACCAGCACAAATTCCGCGCCGCCCTGTGGATTACCAACTTTCTTGTAAAACTTATGCCAGTGAGCATCAATCCAGCCGCCCTTGACACGAATGATGTTCGCAACGCCGTCAAGGCCCATATAGACCATATAGTAATTGTCCTCGTCTTTTTCATTGAACACAAACCCGCAGCCCGTCAAATCATGATTGGCCGTCAGGCTGGCGGAATCCCAGGTGACATCGGTGCGCAGCACGAATGCCTTGGGTTCCTCTCCAGTGGCTGTCCACTGGAACCAGTTGATCTGCGCCCAACTGTCGTCATAGGTTGGCAGGCGCTTGTACCCGCCCTCGGTCGAGGTGAGATAGCCCTCATCATATAATTTCTGGGCCAGGTTTCTCATCATGCCGATATTGGGGTTAACCGTCGCCGTGGGCAGCGGGGTTTTCGTAGCGGTAGGCTCAGGCGTTTCGGTGGGCGGCACCTCGGTCGCGGTTGGCTCCGGTGTGGACGTTGACGGCAGAGTCGGCATTGCCGTCGGCGTTTCTGTCGCCTTTACAAACATCCCGCCGGACGAGCACGCTGACAATGCCACGACCATTGCAAGCACGGCGGCTGCTAAAATCCACATCCTGGCCGCTCGGGTGTGTTTCATGTTTCGGACTAATTCACACAGACTGCTCTTCATGGTTTCCCTCCAGTTTGGTTGTGTTGGTATGCAGTAAATCCCCTATTTGCAACACCGGATGTTTTGACAGCGCTGCACCCTAAAATTTAATTATACAGTTTAACGGTCTCAAAACAGGCATTAAGGTGAGATCATTCAGGAATACCAGAGGGTGGTACTATACGTTTCGCGTAACCGCACCAATCCACAGATCGCCATGGTGCGTTGAGAGGCCGCCAGATTAGTTTTCCGCCAGAAAAGATTATCGGCCTCTCAACAGCACCCTACAACTGCTTTTTAAATAGTATAGTCATCCCCAACCACTATAAGTTTATTGGTCGCACGGCTTCATTGAACGGCAGCGAGGATAATTCTGGCAGCCGTAAAACTGTTTGCCCTGATGTTCGCCTTTCTTCACTGTTCGCAAAACCATTGGAATACCGCACTTGGGGCAGACTGGCACTTCGCTGACTGCGGCTTCCGATTCTTGTGGTACTTCTTCAACTGATGGAGCAACAACTTTCTTCAATAGCGGCCGAATTTGATCGGCAATTTCCCTTGAAGTGTATTGTCGCTGAACAGAAAAATGCAATAAGGGCAAGCCTGCATCCTGAAAAACCCGATCCACAAATTCATCCCGCTCCTGGCGGTCCGAACGCTGGTGGCTGGCGTCATCCAGTTCGATACCAAACAAGGGTTTCATCGTAACCGGATCACATACCAGAAAGTCCAGATGCTTCTGAGAGATTTTGCCAAAATAGGGGCGGTTTTTATTTGGCCGGGACACAAAGAAAATATCCGCCAAACGCACTTTGGATTGAATTGTCAAGTGGTTACCAACCAGATTCGAAAGCACTTTATAAAACGAAAACTCCGCCGGCGAGAGAAAATCATCCCGCACCCGATATGGCAGAAGTTCTGCAATTTTCTCTCTTGAATGTCCTGTTGACTGGCTCTTAGCATTTTTCAGAAATGGCAGAAAAATGCTCAAGCAACCTGGGTTGTCTTTTTTGTTGGCTGTCATGTTGCAGGTTGTCTCCTTGGACGAATGAAGCCCAATAATTTTTGATATTCCTGCTCTCGTTTTGGCTGTCATTAAAATTTGCTTTTTACAGTTTAGCATAGTAATATAATAATGCGACGCAAAACATATAAAAAAATCAGGAAATCTCATCATGACAGAGCGAAAGAATATAATAGCTAAACAGATAAAAATCGAAAGACTATATCCAAAAGATTTGCAATCTCATTTTGTGTCAAACGTAGTTGTTCAACATCAACCGGATATTTTCATTCTTTCTTTTTTTGAAGTGTGGCCGCCTGCAATCCTGGGTGATTCAGACGAAGAGAAAAAAGATGCACTCGAATCTATAGAAAAAGTCGAAGCAAATTGTGTTGCCCGCCTGGTACTGACGCCTGACAAAATGAAAGAATTTGTCGAAGTAATGACTGAAAATATCAACGCATACGAAGAAATGATGCAAATTCAGAACGATTCAATCGAGTAAAAAATGTTAACGGATACAGTCATCATCTCCCTGCATAATAGTTCTTCGCGACAAAACACCACAGTTTTTGGAGAAAACCAAAGCAAATTAAGCAATTTTTATGAATTGCGGAATTTTCACATTTCTTCTGAAACTTTGATTCCTCCTCTTTACTCAGAAGCTTATCATACGATGCTCGCTTCCGAAAAAATCCTCCGTGAGGACTGGAATTCACCAGAAGAGGATACGGCATGGGCAAATTTGTAAAGGGAGATGTTGTTGTTGTCCCCTTCCCATTCTCTGACCTAAGCCATTCAAAACGACGCCCTGCCCTGGTCATCAGTCCGCTAAACGGCGATGATGTCATTCTCTGTCAAATCACCACACCTGCAAAATCCGATGGCTATTCGATATCATTAACACCCACAGATTTTCAATCTGGCAAACTGGATCATGATTCAAATATTCGTCCCAATCGTTTATTTACAGCGGATTCACGAATCGTGGCCTATTGTGCCGGGAAATTGACCTCAGAAAAAACAGACGAAGTGATCAACAAACTTGTTGAAATCATACAATCCTGACCACTCAAACATTTAACACTTGTTTTCCTTCAATCCCGCTCAAATGAACATCAGTCTGTAACGTGTTCCCTTGCACGAAGTTTGACGCCGCCAGAATGCTTTAGAAAATGGTGCAGTTGAGAGGCCGCATGCACGTCTTGCTGATACAGAAAAATGATACGGCCTCTCAACTGCACCCTGCAAAACTGTTTCCGCCCCAATTCCCTAATCCCCAATCACCCAATCCCTCCTTTCCATTATACCCAAATCCCAGCCCCGCATGATTCTCGGGGTATAATTCGCATGTACGTCAATTTTCCTCGTTAATCAGGAGATGAGCGTCTTATGACAGAACGAAAAATCCGCGTTTTGATCGCCAAGCCGGGCCTGGACGGGCACGACCGCGGCGCAAAAGTGATCGCCCGCGCCCTGCGCGATGCCGGCATGGAAGTCATCTACACCGGCCTGCGCCAGACCCCGCACATGATCGCCGAAGCCGCCCTGCAGGAGGACGTGGACGCCGTCGGGCTTTCCATCCTCTCCGGGGCGCACAACGCCCTCGTGCCAGCCGTGATCAACCTGCTGCGCGAGAACGGACAGGAGAATGTCCTCGTCTTTGCCGGTGGGATCATCCCGGAAAGCGACATCCCGGCTTTGAAAGCAGCCGGGGTGCAGGCCGTTTACGGCCCCGGCACGACGATGGGTGAAGTGGTCGAAGCCATTCAACGGGCAGTGCTCGGCACGCCCGTTCTTTAATGGAAATGGAACGTTAACAAGATGGAACTGGCGAAGGCCGTCCTGGCAGGGCAGCGCCTGGCGCTGGCCCGCCTGCTCACCCAGGTGGAGAATGACACCCCGCAGGGCCGCGAGGCGCTGAATGAACTCTTCCCCCACACGGGGCAGGCGCATCTGGTGGGCGTCACCGGCGCACCCGGCACAGGCAAGTCCTCCCTGGTCAACCAATTGGCACGCACTTTCCGCCAGCCGCAGGACGGCAGCGAACCTGTGCGCGTCGCCATCGTGGCCGTCGACCCGACCAGCCCTTTCACCGGCGGCGCACTGCTCGGCGACCGCGTGCGCATGCGCGACCTGAGCGGCGACCCGGGCGTCTTTATCCGCTCGATGGCCTCCCGCGGCGCACTGGGTGGACTGGCCCGGCGCACAGCCGCCGTGGTGCAGGTGCTGGACGCCGCCGGATTCGAGATGATCCTGATCGAGACCGTCGGTGCAGGCCAGTCGGAAGTCGACATCGCCCGTCTGGCCCTCACCACCCTGGTGGTCGAAGCCCCCGGCGCAGGGGATGACATTCAGGCCAGCAAAGCCGGCATCCTCGAGATTGCCGACATCCTGGTGGTCAACAAAGCTGACCGCCCCGGCGTCGACAGCACCGTGCGCGCCCTGCAGGCCATGCTCGGGCAGGCCGTTGCCACCGCTGGCAAACACCTGCTGAAAGTTACGCATGATGACCAAACCGTGCAGGAAACCTCCGGCTGGGAAATCCCCGTGATGCGCACCATCGCCACCAGCGGCGAGGGCATCGCTGAACTGGCCGCGAGCATCCGCCAGCACCGCGCCCACCTCAAGGACGGCGGCGGCTGGCAGCAGCGCGACCAGATCCGCCTGCAAAGCGAGCTGGATTCCCTTTTGCAAACCACCCTCCTGTCTCGCTGGCGGGAGTCGGTTTCGCAGGAGCGCTACCAGCAAACGCTGGGTTTACTGGCCGACCGCAAGATTTCTCCGCTGCAAGCAGTGGAGAATCTGTTGAACAACAAACAATTGTAGGTACGACTTTAGTCGTTATCACAGGCAAACCATAACCACTGAAGTGGTTATTACAAGTCCGCTATCGCTGAACAGGATTCGCCCGCTTGGTACTGACGACAAAGCAAAAATGACAGAATTGTAGGTACGACTTTAGTCGTTATCACAGGCAAACCATAACCACTGAAGTGGTTATTACAAGTCCGCTATCGCTGAACAGGATTCGCCCGCTTGGTACTGACGACAAAGCAAAAATGACAGAATTGTAGGTACAACTTCAGTCGTTATCGCATGCAAACTATAACCACTAAAGTGGTTACTACATTTTGAACTGATAAGGAGCACCACCACATGGAACGAACATCGATCAGCGAATTAAAAAACAAAATCGGCGAGACTGTCAAAATACAGGGCTGGCTGCAAAAACTGCGCGACCAGAAGAGCATGCAATTCCTCATCCTGCGTGACCGCACCGGCTCGGTACAGGTGGCCTTCTGGAAAAAAGGCGATCTCGAACTGGCCGAGAAGATATCCACCATCGGCACCGAAAGCGCCCTGACCGTCACCGGAAAAGTTGTCGAGAATGAATCAGTCAAGCTGGGCGGCCTCGAGATCCAGTTGGAAACCATCACCGTTGAAAACAACGCCCAAAGCCCCCTGCCTTTCGAACCTTTCTCCACCGAAGCCCTGCCCGCCCTGGACTTCCGCCAGGACTGGCGCTACATGGACTTGCGCCGCACCCAGAACCTGGTGCTCTTTCAGGCCCAGACCACCCTCGAAATGGCGATGCGCGAATACTGGATAGAACATGGCTTCGTCGAAATGCACTCCCCCAAGATCATGGGCTCGCCCAGCGAAAGCGGCGCCGAGCTGTTTGAACTGACCTATTTTGAGCGCAAGGCCTACCTGGCCCAATCGCCCCAGTTCTACAAACAGATGGCGATGGCCGCCGGCTTCGAGCGCGTCTTTGAGGTTGGCCCCGTTTTCCGCGCCGACCCATCTTTCACCTCGCGCCACATGACCGAGTTCACCGGCCTCGACATGGAAATGTCATGGATCGATTCGCATGAAGATGTGATGGCCTTCCTGGAAAACTGGCTGGCCTATGCCTTCCAGCGTGTCAAGGACGAACACGGCGCAGCAATTGAAGAACATCTCGGTAAAAAGCTGGTCGTACCGACCGTGCCCTTCCCGCGGGTGACCATGGCAGAAGCCCTGAAGATCCTCAAAGACGTAGGCTACGAACTGCCCCCCGAGAAGAAAGGCGACCTCGATCCAGGCGGCGAACGTGCCGTAGCCGAGTACATCAAGGACAAATACGATCACGACTTCGTCTTCCTGATCGACTGGCCGATCAGTGTGCGCCCCTTTTATCACATGCGCCACCCCGATAACCCCGAACTGACCCGCAGCTTTGACCTGATCGCTGGCGGGCTGGAGATCACCACCGGCGCCCAGCGCGAACACCGCTATGAGGTGCTGCGCGCGCAGGCCCTGGAAGCAGGCCTTTCAGAAGATATGACCGGGTACTACCTCGACTTCTTCCGCTACGGCTGCCCGCCTCACGGCGGCTTTGGGATGGGCCTTTCCCGCCTGCTGATGGTCATGCTGGGTATTGAAAACATCCGTGAGACCGTTTACCTGTTCCGCGGGCCGAACCGCCTCAGCCCCTGACCTGGAGAAAAAATGATCCTGGGAGACCGCATCCGCCTGCGCGCCATTGAACGCGAAGACCTGCCCCTGTTTGTAGCCTGGTTCAACGACCCGGAAGTGCGCCAATACCTGTCCATCGACCTGCCGCTGTCCATGTCGCAGGAAGAAGACTGGTACGAAAACATGCGCAAGCAGGCCCCGCGCCAGCATCCGCTGGTGATGGAAATCACCACGCCGCAGGGCTGGGTGCCGATCGGCAACGTCTCCCTGTTTGACTTTGATGACCGGAACCGGGGTGCCGAACTGGGCATCTTTATCGGCGACAAGAAATACTGGAACAAAGGCTATGGCCGAGAAGCTGTGAAACTGATCTGCAAACACGGTTTCGAGACCTTGAACCTGCACCACATTTATTTGTGGGTACATGCCACCAATCTGCGCGGCATCCACGCTTACGAAAAGGCCGGTTTCGTTCATGAAGGGCGAAAACGCGAAGCCATTTTTAGCAAAGGCGAGTACATTGACCTGCTGTTAATGGGCCTCCTGCGCACGGAATGGCAAAAGATAGTGGCTTCATCAGGAGAAAAAAATGATTGAACGAGACCAGGAAAGTTACGAACGCCGACGCATGCGTTATGGCGAGATCCAGCTGTATGCGGGTTCTGCCTGCCCGGAGCTTGCCGGAAAAATTGCGGCGTATTTGGATGTAGATCTGAAAGACCGGGATATTATCGAATTCCCGAATGAGAACCTGTTTCTCAAACTGCACAGCAGTGCCCGCGGCCAGGACTGTTTCGTTATCCAGACCCATGCCTCCCCGCTGCACCGCAATTTAATGGAAATGCTGATCATGATCCAGACCCTGCGTCTGGATTATGCGTCTCGCGTCACCGCCGTGATGCCCTATCTGGCCTACACCCGCTCGGACAAGAAAGACCAGCCGCGCGTGCCGATCACCGCCCGCCTGGTAGCAGACATGATCGAAGTGGCCGGGGCATCCCGCTACATCACCCTCGACCTGCACGCCGGACAAATCCAGGGCTTCTTCTCAGTGCCCGGTGACGTGCTGCGCGGGGCGCATGTGCTCAACCCCTACCTGCGCCAGCTTCGCCCGCAGATGCAAGACCCGGTGGTCGTCACCGCCGACCTGGGCTTCGCCAAGAAAGGCCGCCGGTATGCCAGTGTGCTCAATACCCCGATGGCCTTCATCGAAAAAAGGCGCGTCACCAATGACGCCACTGCTGAAGCCCTGACCATGATCGGTGATGTGGCCGGCAAGGATGTGGTGCTGGTGGATGATGAAGTCGATACCGGCGGCACCCTGGCCCAGGCTGTAAAAGTGGTCAAGGAGCACGGAGCAAAGGATGTGTATATGGTCTTCGTGCACCCCGTCCTCTCGCGTAACGCCGCCGAGCGCCTGTCGGCCCTGCCGGTCAAGGAATTTATCACCACCGATACCCTGCCGATTCCCGATCATAAGCGCAAACTCTTAGGCGACCGGCTGACCGTGCTAACCGTTTCCCAACTGTTGGGAGAAGTCATCCTGCGCGCCCATGAAGGCCGCAGCGTCGGCGCCATGTTCAACGAGTAAACCTTGCCTGAACTGCCCGAAGTTGAAACCATCGTCCGTTCCCTGCGCCCTGCCCTGACCGGCGAGACGATCCAAAGTGCCGCCATCCTGTGGGCGCGCACCCTGGCCGCACCAACGATAGAGGAACTCAACGCCCGCCTGCCCGGACAGACCATCCGCAGCCTGGGGCGGCGCGGCAAACACATCCTCATCCATCTGGAGCGCGAGACCCTCATCATTCACCTGCGCATGAGCGGCGATCTGCGTGTAGAAGCGGGCCACCTGCCCCTGCTAGCGCATGACCGTGCTGTCTTCAACTTCGCCAGCGGGCAGCGCCTGGTGTTCATCAACCCGCGCAAATTTGGGCGGGTATGGCTGGTGAGCGACCCGGCCGAATTTCTGCACAAGCTCGGTCCCGAGCCACTGGACGATGCCTTCACCCCTGAAGTCTTCTACCAGCGTCTGATGCACCACAAACGCCAGATCAAACCCTTGCTGCTCGACCAGCATTTTCTGGCAGGCATGGGCAACATCTACACCGACGAGGCCCTGCATCAAGCACGGCTGCACCCGTTGCGCCTCTCCAACAGCCTCACCCGAAGCGATGCCGAACGGCTCCTGCTGGCGATGCGTAACGTATTGCAGGAAGGCATTCGCCGCAACGGGTCCAGCATCGACTGGGTCTATCGCGGCGGCAGCTTTCAGAACGATTTCCAGGTCTACCAGCGCACCGGCGAACCCTGCGCTGTTTGCGGCACCACAATCGAACGCATTCTCGTCGGGCAGCGCGGCACGCACTTCTGTCCTGTATGCCAAAAACGACAGAATCGAGACGTTATTTGAACAGATTCTTAACAAATCACCATACCGTTTCAGTCAGGTTTCCTGTATACTAAAAACAATATGGGGGTTGTTTTCCATCATAGACAAAAAGGAATAAAACCATCATGTCTGCGGAAATTTCTTCATGGATGTCGGTCATCTTGCTGGTTATTGGGGCATTGTTGGGGGCGGTGGTCACTTTCCTGATTGCCGGGCAGCGGTCGGATCACGAACCGGACGAACAAACAACGGAACCCAAACGCAAACAAAACAACCCGCCGCCTGAGCTGCTAAACGGCAATTTTGAGGAAGCAGCCCGCCTGTGGCGCGATTCCGAAGGCCGCCTGACAATCGAAATGAATGGCATTGCATTCAAAACTGCCCAGGAAATGAACCCGTCTGCCCAGGAAAAAGCAAATGCGCTGGCGCGTAACTGGCTGGCCTGGCTGGGAAAAGAAGCACCCCCAACAGCAGCTCCCGCTGCCAATCCGGTTGATGACACCGTCCTGGAAAAATTAAAACTTGGCATTCCTGCGTCCGCCAGGGTTTCCTCCAAACCGCTGTCTATCCTGGGGGAAGAGAACGAGAAAATTCCCGACATTCCCAAAGAAAGCATCGTTGTCCAAATCGACAATATCCTCCAGGACATGCTGGCAGGTTCCACATTGGAAGACCGCTGCATCCACCTGGATGAAGGCGCCAATATGGGCGTTGTTGTCTGGGTGGGCAATCAAAGTTTTCAGGGCATCGATCAGGTCAACGATCCCATCATTGCAAAAGTGATCCGCAAAGCCGTCACCGAATGGGAACGGCGCTCCGTCCCCAATCGCTAAACAGTCGGGATGAGGTAGAATTAGGGGAACAAACCGCACAAGGAGAAAAATGACCACTGTCGAAGAACGCATGAAGATCCTCACCATGATCCAGGACGGCACCATCACCGCCGAGGAAGGTATGCGTCTGCTGGAAACGATTGAAGAACCGCAACAACCTACCGCAGCCCAAAACCGCCCCTCTGCGGCAGGCGGCGGCAGTGCACGTTTTGTGCGCATTCTGGTTACGGATACCGACAGCGGCAAGACGCGCGTCAATGTGCGCCTGCCGGTCAGTGTGGTTTCTGCCGGCTTAAAGATGGGCGCGCGTTTCTCCCCCGAGGTGGAAGGACTGGATATGTCTGAATTAATGGGCTACATCCGCACTGGTGAAACCGGCAAAGTGATCGATGTCTTTGATGATCAAGACGGTGAGCGGGTGGAAATTTACGTGGAATAATTCACAAATATTAAAGTACAGATCTTTGCTTTCCAATATTTAAACGAAAAAACACGAACTGCACTGCCCTGTCACGGAGTATGTTCTTTTTTTAATCCTGTATATTTAAGCTTACCTTGATTTTTTCCAACAGCTCTCTCATCTTGACGGGCTTGGTCAGATACTCATTCGCTCCAGCTTCAAAACACCGCTCACGGTCCCCTGGCATAACCAGGCCGGTCAATGCAAAAATAGGCGTCTGATTAAACCTTGTGTCTTGCCGCAAGCGGCGGATCGCCTCCAACCCATCCATCACCGGCATTTGAATATCCATCAAAATGATATCGGGAAGTTTTTCCCCAGCAATTTCCACAGCTTCCTTTCCATCCCATGCATGAATGATCTGATACCCAAATATTTGAAGATACTCGCTGATGGTAACGAAATTTGTGGGATTATCTTCAGCCAACAAAACCACATACTCCTGGTTAACCTTTCTTTCTCTGAGCGCCCCGGTTTTCGTCAGGCCAGGTGAAGCAGGTCTGGATGTTTCTTCCGCGGTCATTGATATCGCCCCCACATTTTCTTGCCACGGCAGTAAAACAGTGAAACGGCTGCCTTCCCCCGAGACACCTGCACTTTCCACAAACACTTCGCCGTGATGCAAGGCAACCAGTCTTCGTACCAGGGCCAGCCCCAAACCGCTGCCTTCATACTGGCGGGAAAGCCTGGAATCTAATTGAGTAAAAGGCTGAAATAGTTTGCCCATATCTTCCTGAGAAATTCCAATCCCGTTATCCTGCACCACAAATTTAACCTGCCCTTTGTCTCTTTCCAGATCAACGTCCAGACTGACCCGCCCTCCCGCCGGTGTAAATTTGACAGCATTACTCAACAAATTAACAATAATCTGTTTCAGACGTCGCGCATCTGCCCACAGCATTAATTGTGGATCGGCCAGATTGTAAGTCAAAGTTAAATCTTTGTGGTGCGCCAACCCTTTAATCAGCGCTAAACCAGCCTGACAAATATCGTCGACAACAACAGAACCTGATTCAATTTCCAGTTTTCCCGCTTCGATTTTGGAAAAGTCCAGGATGTCATTGATCATCGCCAGCAAATGTTCCCCGCTTTCTTGAATGATTCTGATCGATTTGCCCTGCTCCGGATTTAGCTTCCCGCGCAGCCCCATATCAAGAATTTCTGAGATCCCCAAAATAGCCGTCAATGGCGTTCGCAATTCGTGGCTCATATTCGCCAGGAATTCATCTTTGGTTTGCAAGGCTTTCATCAATTCCGCATTGGTGCGGCTTATTTCTGCCGTACGTTCTTCCACGCGTTGCACAAGCAAATTACGTTCTGCAGCCAGATCCGATGCCATCTGCTTGCGCTCCGTGATATCCGTGACCACCGCCCGACAGACCTGCTCGTCTTCCGTGGATACCCCCTCAATTCGCACCATGCACGCATTCATCCCGTCTGCTGCATTCTCATCACCTTGGTACTCATCAGGCATACATCTTTCTTCCTTGCGCAGAGCCAACTCACAGGCATGGTTGGTTTGACTCTCAAACACCCTCTTTAGGAAAATATTAAAATCAGCCCGATGACGATCGGCAACGTATAAACCAAAACGCCCGCCAATCAGGTGGGATCGCTCGATGCCCAATAGTTGCGCTCCGTTCAGGTTTGCCAGCAGGATTTTGCCATCCCTGTCAAGAGTAAAATAGCCCACCGGGGAAAAGTCATACAAGTCTGTATATTGATCAAGCATTGCTTCCCGCTCTGCCCGTGCCTGCACCAGTTCTTCATTCTGCATTTCGAGTTCGATCTGATGCACCTGAAGTTCATAAACCAGCCGCTGAAGGTCCACATCCGATTGGAGATCAGAATGCGCTGCGGCATGGTTCTGGTGATACTGCGCTTCAGCACGCCGGCGCAGTTCATCGGTATCCTGTTGCCGATCCGTTTTTGGGGAGTTGTCCTGCTTTCTTTCAGGAGCCATGATGGTGTCCTTTTTTGAGGTACATTTTTTCATCCGCTTCCTTAAGCACATCCGTCAACGGTTTGCTGGTCTCCGCCGTGCTCGCGGCAAACGAAAGACGAACCGGCAATCCAGCCTGAGTGGCATTGTGCTCGTTCAAAACGGCGCTGAGGCGGCGCACAGCATTCCTGGCCGCCAACGCATCGGTATTGGGAAGGATCACAGCAAATTCATCCCCGCCGATACGTGCAATAATGTCTTCGGTACGGAAGGCAGTAGTCAGCACTTCGGCGACTTTTTTGAGGATGGCATCTCCAGCAGAATGCCCATTTTGGTCATTCATCTTTTTGAGTTGATCCACATCGGCCATCAAAATGCTGATAGGAAATTGCCGACTATGTTCAAGTCGATCCATCGTTTCTTGAAAATATCCGCGATTATATAAACCGGTTAGCGAATCGTGAGAGATCAGGTATCTCGTTTCCATTTCCAACAGCTTGTGTGCGGTAATATCAACAGCCACGGCGTAGCATTCCTGTCCATTCTCGGAAAGGCGGGCATCAATATTCAGATAGAGAACCTCGTTCCCCTCTCCGTGGAGTGTTACCTCGCAGGTCTCTACCGGACTGTTCTCAAAATTTTTCCGCAGGAAGGTTCTTAAGGCAGAACGAGTCTCAACGGAAATAAAATGTTCGAGGCGGCGATTGGTCAGCCGGGCACGCTCCACTCCCAGCAAGCTTGCCCCGCTCAGATTGGCCTGGAGGATCGTCCCCTCCCGATCCAGGGTGAAATAGCCCAACGGAGAAAAGTCATACAGGTCTGTGTATTGGCGAAGCGCCTTCTCCAATGCTTCCCGCGTCTGCACCAGTTCTTCATTCTGCATTTCGAGTTCAATCTGATGCACCTGGAGTTCATAAACCAGCCGCTGAAGGTCCACATTCGATTGAGGATCAGCATCCTCAGCAGCATGATTCTGGTCATATTGCGCTTCAGCACGCTGGCGTAGTGTTGCAGCATCCATGGATAAGTTTTGTTTTTTCTTCATGGCATTCCTTTCGCGGTTTGCCAAACACCAATAATCATTTCAATCGCGAATTTCATTCAAAATCATACAGACCCTGGACTGGCTTTCACCCGGACGATACATATTGCAGTTGTAAGGCTTCCCATCTGGCAGGTTATTGATCGTGAACCGCGCCGGCTTTCCGGTTTCTGCCACCTGGCGGCTGATCTTGATCCAGTTTTCCCCGCAGACATCCCAGGTCTCACTCACCAGCTTGCCCTGAACGCTTTCATTTTTCATCCCGGCGGTCCGTTCAAAGGCAGCATTCACAAAAACGAACCGGCAATCCAAAAAGCTGCCATCTGGGTCAATCACCGATTCAAACAAGGCAAAAGCGTTGGTCATGTGTTCGAACAGCGCTTTCATTTCACGCTCATTCTCGCGCAACTCCGCCTCCAGCTTTTTGGCAATCGTGATATTGATAAAAGTGATCACCACCCCGTCAATGCGGTTATCCAGCGTACGGTACGGCATAATACGTACCGTAAACCAGCGTCCATCCCGCGTGGCAATCTGTTTCTCAACGAACACCAGAGTTCGCAGCACCTCGCGCACATCGGTTTCAATCTCGGGGTAATCCAAATCTGAAACAATATCTGTGAGCAAACGCCCGGCATCACCAGGAATAAGTTTAATGATCTTGGTGACCTGGCTGGTGAAACGGCGCACACACAGGTCTTCATCCAAAAAGAGGGTGGCGATTTCGGTACTGTTGAACAGGTTCTTCATGTCGTTGTTAATATGCGAAAGATCCTCCACCTTGGATTGCAGCTCGTTGTTCACCGTCTGCAGCTCTTCATTCATGGATTGCATTTCTTCCTTGGAGGTGGTCAGCTCCTCATTCGTGCTCTGCAATTCCTCATTGGTCGATTGGAGTTCTTCATTGGTCGATTTCAGCTCTTCCTGTGAGGTTTGCATCTCTTCCCGAATCGTTTGGACTTCCTCCCGGGCGCGCTGGAGTTCCTTCTCCAACTGGTCCTGATAGACAGCATCACCCGAAGAGCGTTTTCCTTTACCTGTCGGTTTAGCGGCAGGTAGAGCAGATACGTCATCAAAAACAACCAGGACTGTTCCCTGAAGTGCATTGGTTTCAAGCTGTGGCTGGAGGATCAAATCAATCGTCTGGGTGCCACCGTTGGTGCCAATTACCAAATTCTCGATGGTGACAGTCTTTTTTTCACGCAGCGCCTTCTGAAAACCGCTGCTCAGTTCGTAACGCAGCCCTTCGCGCGCCATGGCGAAGATATTCCAGTTGACCTTGCCGGCTGCCAGTTCGAGGTATTTTCCGGTTCGCCCATTGACATACAGGATATCGCCATCGCGATTAACCAACACTGCCGCCGGGGCATAATTTTGCAAAAGCATCCGATCCGTAAGCATTTGGATACTGGGGGCGAGGCGTGCCACTTTGTCTTTCGTGAGCTTATCCTCGGATGGCCGGGCAGAAATAGCAGAAAAGGAAGGGGGAAATTCAACCTGATCCATATTTAGATTCGATTCCCGCCGCCAATACAGCCTCATTTTCCCTTTAAGCGGAACAAATAAATGGGTAAACGTGCCAATCGTCTCGGCGCTGCCCAAAAAGAGCGCACCGCCGGGATTAAGACAATAGTAAAAAAGCGGCAAGAGTTTCTTTTGCACTTCCGGATTCAAATAAATGAGCAGATTGCGGCATACCAGCAGGTCAAGCCTCGTAAATGGCGGATCCATCACCAGGTTCTGCTGGGCAAATACCACCATCTCGCGGATCTCGTTTCCCACGCGAAATCCGTACTCCTCCTGAATAAAGAAGCGGCGCAATCGTTCCGGCGTAACGTCCGCGGCAATATTTGCCGGAAAGACACCCTGCCGGGCTTTTTCAATCGCATCGTGGTCCAGATCCGTTGCAAAGATCTGCAAGGAATAATTCCCCGCCGGGTTCACTTTTTCAAGGGTCTCCCGGAAGAGTATTGCCAGCGAATAGGCTTCTTCGCCAGTGGAACATCCTGGCATCCAGGCGCGAAGTATACCGCCAGCCGGGTGTGCTTTAAACAGGGTGGGGAACACCTCCTTTTGCAGCTGAGCCCAGGCTTCCGGGTCACGGAAGAAACTGGTCACCCCGATTAATAGTTCCTTGAAAAGCAGCTCGGTTTCCTGAGGATTTTTCTGCAAAAATTGCAAATAACTCCCGATCTTGTCAATCTGATGCAGGCCCATCCTGCGTTCCACGCGGCGGTAGATCGTGCTGCGTTTATACTGGGAAAAATCATGACCGGTCTGTGAGCGTAATACAATAAAGATCTTTTCCAGTGTGCTCTGAGTCTTGACAGGAATAGGAACGTCATCTCCTGAATGGACGGGGACACGCTGAACATAAGCGCTGATCCTGGCGGGCAATTCTTCCACCGGGGCTACCACATCTGCCAGACCGGCTTCAATGACACTCTGCGGCATACCGTTAAATTTGGCCGTGTCAGGCTCCTGAACAAAGACTGCCCCGGCTTTTTCCTTGAGTGCGCGCAGCCCCAACGTGCCGTCAGAACCCATCCCCGAAAGGATCACCCCCACGCTGTGCTCCCGCAAATCGTCCGCCAGACTGCGGAAGAAAAAGTCGATGGGCAGGCGCAGGCCGCGCGGCGCCACCGGCGGCAGCAAATGCAGCACGCCGTGCAGCATGGACATATCCTTATTCGGGGGAATGATATAGACGCTGTCCGGTTCAACCTTCAAGCGGTCGGTGACCTGCATCACCGGCATCTTCGTAGCGCGTTGCAGCAGTTCTGCCATCATCCCCTTGTGGGTTGGATCCAGATGCTGCACAATCACAAACGCCATCCCGCTGTCAGATGGCACGTTCTTTAAAAACAGTTCCAGCGCTTCCAACCCGCCAGCAGAAGCGCCAATACCAATAATAGGGAAATGCGGTTGCGCAACATCAGGTGCAGCCACATCTTGCGGAGCAGGCATGGCTTCGGGTATGTCAATTTCCTGGGAGGGAATATCTGTTTCGTTCTGATCAGGAATGGTCGGGGATTTCTTTTTCATGGTGTATTCTCCACAATATGAGCCAACTAAACCTGCAAAATGCAGTGTGAACGTTCTATGCCTGGAGCCAATCGAGAGAGGCTATACCGTGAGAATTGATTTTGATAGATCAAAAACTATGGGGAAGAATGTCAGCAAAGACTGTTCCTTATAGTATACACGAAACGAAATGCCCGGATCGCAAAATCCGGGCATTGAAGATATTTTTCATGCAAGTTCCACTTGACACAGTGTTTTGTTTACTCCCCTTTACCGCGTTGACAATTTCTGCCTGGCCTCAAACAACTTCTGCAATGACAACACCACATGCTCCTGCATCTGTTGATCAAAATTGGGGTACTGGTGCCCGGTTTTGATCGTTTGGCGCACGACAGCCCCGGCCAGCTTTTCAAGCAGCACCGCCCCGGCCTCTGGAGAACGCAGGCTCAACCCTGTCATCGTATCCCGGCTAAGCCGCACCACCTTGCACAGCTGCGCTGCCTGCGCAGCTGAAGTATGACTGCTGTGGCCCAAAGCAGTGGACCAGCCAAACACCCCCCCCGGCATGATGCGCGCCACGATCAACGGCGGCCCATCGTAAGGCTTGTAATGGATCAGAATTTCCCCTTCCAGCAGGAAATACAAATGCCCCGCAGATTGATCTTGAGCAAAGACCATCTCCTCCGGCGCATACGATTTACATTCAAAAATCGCGTCCAGTGCATCCAGTTGTGCGGCGCTCAAATCTTTAAAAATGGGCAGGGCACAGTAATTTTTATCAACCATATCTATAATATTAACCACAGCCCATGATGCCGAGTAGTGGCAAATATCCTCTTTCAGCAGACAAATCTTACCTGCCTGTGTTACATGCGTATCCCGCTGCTATGACAAAAAGCAGACGGTAATATGACGCAAAGAAAGCGTGCCCTGTGATGTAAGTTTTTCCCTGGTTCAAAATCTATAGGAGTGTAAAATGAAATCAAGCCCCCCACTGAGCTTGCCGAAGTGTGAGCCTGTCGAAGTGTGAGCTTGCCGAAGTGTGAGCTTGCCGAAGTGTGAGCTTGCCGCACACTGAGCCTGCCGAAGTGTGAGCCTGCCGAAGGGTAAGCTTGCCGCACACTGAGCCTGCCGAAGTGTAAAAGTGAAGATAACAACCTGCAATTATTGGTACACAAGGATAAAAAAATGGAAATGAAAATCAACTTCCCTGGCGGCGCCCGCGTTAACGCTGAATTTGGCCCCCGCGCCGCATAATCTCAATCAGAATCTTTGCTCCGATGTTCTTTTGATAAAAACATTGCAGGTATCATCACAATAAAGGTAAGCAAAAAGAAAAAGAATTCAAAGATAACACTGCTGTTTTCGGCTGGATTTCCCTTTAATCTGCTTAGAACTGCATCCCATGTATTCCCTAGCAAATTACCGAAGAATATCATTCGAATAAAAATGATAATGTGGTTTGCAGTTTCATCCCCGTAATAGTCAAATAACTTGGCAGTCATTTCTTCATCTGGATTTCTGTTGGTTTCTGCATAATGCTGTGCATATAACAAAGCCGTTAACTCAAAGTCTGATGCATCTGCTTGAAATTGAAGATTAAGCATATTCTTTACTTCGTCAGCACTTATCCCACTTTCCACTGCTTGTTTTGCATGGTACCAAGTGCAATAGGTACATCCATTGACAGCAGTTACCACGGCCATAATTTTTTCAATGAACGCTTTACTGATTTTCTCATTTCGGGTTGCATTAATAATTTGGGGTGTTTTGGAAATCAGGAATCCGGTATCCTTTATAAATATTTTTGCTGTAAAAATCTTTTTATCAAATTTTTGTGTCATTTGGTTCAACTTCCTTTTGGGGTATTTAATCTGCGAGAAAGGCCCCGCCCATTCATCATGCACACCTGGTTACTCCCATTGTACCCTTGGATCGATAACTGTGTTGGTGTCATACTCCCTGCCCCCTTCTCCACAGCCAAAGACCTGCTATAATACATGCATCAAATCCTAACCAGAAGGACACCATCCATGCGGCGCGAAGCACTTACCTGGAACGATATCGACCAGCTCATCGATCACCTCATTCCCCAGTTTGAAACCGAATTTGACGCGATGATGATCATCACCCGCGGCGGCGTTGTGCCGGGCGGCCTGCTGGCCGAAGCCCTGGACGTGGTCAACATCCTCACCGCGGCGGTGGACTTCCCCGCCGAACTGGAAATGGAACGCAAACGCCCCCACGCCCGCCTGTATGCCCTGCCAAAATTCATCCAGTTCCCAAATGATACCCTGCTCAAAAAACAACGCATCCTGATCGTAGATGATGTATGGGGATCAGGCCGTACGATCACCGCCGTCAAAAACCGCGCGGTCAGCGCCGGCGGCACACCCTCCACCTGCGTGCTGCACTTCAATCCCTACCGCAACCTGTTCGGCAATGTACGCCCGGATTATTTCGCCGCCATCACCGATGCCTACATCATCTATCCCTGGGAGATTGACCACGATCTGGAAGGCAGCCTGCTGCCTCCCTTGCCATCAGACAGATAAAGGCAAAGGGTGATTCACTTCCACACGGTTGAACCTGCCGAATGACTGCCTGGTAACAAACCCAACAAGACGCCCCCGTTGGACATCACGGGGGCAATACTGTCGTTGATCAATACCGTTTCTGCTGCTGTTTACGTTGTTTTTGTTTCATCCGGCGAATAGCCTTCTTGCGATCAACCCGCCGTTGTTCCGTCTTCGATACAAACCAGCGTTTGCGCCGCAAAGCAGACAGGCTGCCGCTGCGCGTTACTTTCTTGCGAAACCGCTTCAGCAAGTCCTGCTGCGATTCGTTGGGACGTAATTTCACTGTAGTAGCCAAAGTATCTCCTTTCTGTTTTACTGTACATCTTCTTCAGACTGCCCATTCCCATTTTGCTTATGGACAAGATTCTGGGTTAAACGATCAATAATAATTGCTAAAATCACAATGCTGATCCCGCCATTAAACCCGCGCCCGACTTCCAGGCGGGCAATGCCGTTCAATACAGCGGTTCCCAGGCCGCCTGCACCAATCATCGACGCCACCACAACCATCGAAAGCGCCATCATGATCGTCTGGTTGATCCCCGTCATCAGGGTCGGCATCGCCAGGGGCAGCTGCACATTTGTAAGGATTTGCCATTTCGTCGCCCCAAACGCTCTCGCCGCTTCAATGATATTGGCATCCACCTGGCGAATACCCAGGTCTGTCAAACGAATGGCGGGAGGAACCGCGTAAATATAAACAGCAATAAGTGCCGGCACTTTCCCCAAACCGAAAAACATCAGCGCCGGGATAAGATACACAAAACTGGGCATAGTTTGCATCAAGTCCAGCAGCGGCCGCACGACGCTCCGCAAATGCTTGCTTTGCGCAATCAGAATCCCGATCGGCACACCGGTCAGGATTGCCAGCCCGGTTGCCGCAAAGACAATGGAAAGCGTCTTCATCGCATCTTCCCACAAACCCAGACTACCGATAAAAACCAGGCCTATCACCACTCCGACAGCTAATTTCCAGCTGCTTAATCGCCACGCAACCAGCGCAACAACAATAACAAATACAAACCAGGGTAACCATAACAAGAATTTTTCAACGCCCAGCATAGGCTTGAGCAAAAACCCGCCAATGGCGTCAAAAAGAAAATCGCCTTCCACGGTCAACCAATCCACCAGGGCATCAATCCACTTATCCAGGGGGATCACAAATAATTCAGGAAATTCCATACAACCACCTTCTCAAAATAAATAAAAACAACACTGCCAATAAAGCGTGAAAGGCAGGGCATCCGCAACGGAATACCCTGCCCCATATCTGCCTTCTACCGTTTATTGAGCGGCAAGAGCGGCAGATACCTGCTCGGCCACGTCCTCAGGAAGCCAGGAGCGCCACTGGTCTTCGTAATTCTCAAAATACCACAGCGCAGCTTCTTCAACTTCTGCATCATTTTCGGTCATATAGGCCGAAATTTTATTCAGATTATCCGTACCGATGAACATGGCATCCAGGAAAGAAACCAGTTCAGGGTTACGTTCTGCCATCCCGGCCGAAACGGCCTTGGGGACGGTAATATTCTCAAAGCCGCAGCCTGCTTCAGCGGGAACATTCCCGGCCAGGCTTTCATCGATCACGCCTGATTCGCTGATCTCGGTAATCTTTGCCCAGCAGTCATCGTTATAAGCCGGTTCTTCCAGCATGACCATATCATACACACCCAGCAGCCAGGTCGGTTCCCAATAATAGGAAACAACGGCTTCGCCCTTTTTGTAAGGGCCGGCAATCCCGGCGTCCAGCGCACCAGAAGAACCCGGCTCGGAGAGGTTATACGTTTCGTCCAGGCCATAGGCGTAGGTTTTGATGCGGATCACTTCGGCGCAATTCCATCCGGTTACACAACTGACCAAAACACCCTTATTCGGCTCTTCAGGATCAGCAAACACATCCTTGTACCTGGGCAGATCCGAAACGGATTTCAGATCGGGCGCCATCGGCTCAATCCCGCGTTCGGCATCCCCTTCAATCACATAGCGCGGCACATAAAAGCCCTGGGCAGAACTCTCAAAAATATCACCCAACTCAACGATCGTACCGGCTTCGCGCTCGGAATTCCACCACTCTTCAATATTCGACCACCAGATTTCCATGATGACCTGTACTTCGTCATTTTCAAGCGACTGCTGCATCACCGGCGTCGTGACCGTAACCACTTCCGTGGGGTAGCCATACCCATATTCGGTAATGAACATAGCGATTTCATTATTGATCCACAGCGATTGCCACTGCGTATCTGCAAAGATGATCGTTTCCTTCGAACCTTCTGCTGCGGCTTGTTCTGCCTCTTCAGGCTGTTCCACATCTGCTGTTTCTCCAGCAGCGGGGGTCTCTGTGACAGCCGGTTGGCAGGCACTGACCAGCAGCACCATAATCATCAAACTAAAAAACAATATCGATTTCTTCTTTAAAAACATCTTCTTCCTTTCTCTATGTGATTTCATCCGCATCTTCGTATATGTATGCATAGTAAAAATGGATGAAATTTATCCAACTTCTTCAACGATGCTCTCTCTTGAGAGCGCCTCCAGAATGGCAACCCGCGGCACGATTCCCAGTAAAGCGTTGTTCTCGTTTACCACCGCCACCGGCCACTTCATATCTGCCAGCATGGGAAACAACTCCTCAAGTGTGGTTTCGGGATCAGTCGTATTGACTTCCTGGAGTTCAATTTCGCTGAGCAGCTTCACATTCTGATTTCTGGCTTCCAGCGCCTGCTCAATGGTCACCAGACCCTGCAGCTGGTTTTGGCGGTTGACCACAAATACGCTGGAATGGTTATCCTTGCGCATGGCTTCCATCGCTGCGCGGGGGCCATTGCGGTCTGAAACGATCGCATACGGGGTCACCATCGCTGCTTCAGCAGTCAGGATACGGCTCAGGTTCACATCCCGGGTGAAATCAACCACATAATCCGTGGCCGGATCCAGGAGGATATCCTCCGGCGTGCCCACCTGCACCAGCAGACCGTCTTTTAAGATCGCAATGCGATCCCCAAGCCGCAGGGCTTCATCCAGATCATGGGTGATGAAAATAATCGTTTTATTAATTCTGGCGGCCAGATCGATCAATTCATTCTGCATTTGACGGCGGATCAACGGATCCAGGGCGCTGAACGGTTCATCCATCAGCAGGATCTCCGGGTCACTGCACAACGCCCGGGCCAGGCCCACACGCTGCTGCATGCCGCCGCTCAATTCATGGGGGTAACTTTCTTCCCAGCCCTTGAGGCCGACAATCTCCAGCCAGCGCGTGGCCTCTGCATGGCGCTTGTCACTGTCCATGCCGCAAATTTCCAGCCCAAAGCTGACATTTTCAAGCACCGTACGGTGCGGCAGCAAGCCAAACCGCTGAAAAACCATGTTCATTTTGTGGCGGCGAAACTCTCGAAGCTCTTTCTCGTCATAAGCCAGCACATTCTTGCCGTCTACCCAGATCTTTCCTGAAGTAGGCTCAATCAAACGGTTCAGACAGCGCACCAGAGTGGATTTACCACTGCCAGACAGGCCCATAATGACAAAGGTCTCCCCTTTTTCAATCTCTAGGGAAACATTTTGCAAAGCAACCGTATGTTTTGTTTTTTGCAGAATGTCAGTTTTGTTGCCGCCCTTTTCCAGCACCTTGACCACATCCAACGGGTGGGGTCCAAAAATCTTATACAAATCACGAATCTCTATAAAAGCCAAATGACACTACCTCCAAATAAAAAGTTTATGGCGCAAGCCAAGAAACCAAGAGAAAAACTCTCGGGGAAAAATATGGACCTCATTTGCAGCAGCAAGAGCGAAAGGGGGAAACCGGACTTCGCTGTCAGCACACAAGCGGCTGACACCACAAACGAACAGAACCCGTTACAAGAGGTTCAAGCAAGTCTAAATACACAAAACAAAAAGGATGGTAAACCAGTCTGTATGAAAAACCAGTTTTTTACCAATCCTTTCATAACAACAATATGCGATTTTAAAACACACCAAGTATAATACAATGTGACCCAGTATACCACATAATCAATTATTCTGACGTTATATTATTCAATTGATGTATTGAATAAAAGGAAATGCCTCTATGCAGCCTCTGGATCCTGATTTCCGCACACAGCTATTCGAACAATTTTCCCGCATTTGCAAGGCATTGGGCAATCCTCACCGTTTGGAGCTGCTCTTCCTGCTGGTAAATGGCGAACACAGCGTGGACAGATTATCCCACGAAACCGGCATGGCCTTTGCCAACACCTCTCAGCACCTGCAGAACCTGAAACGCAGCGGGTTGATCCTCTCGCGGCGGGCTGGCAGTACCATTTTCTACCGGCTGGCTGATCCTTCCATCCTCCCCCTGCTGCAGGCTGCCCGCAGCACAGCTGAATCAAGACTGGCCGAGGTGGACCGCCTGCTGGATCAGTTATACGCATCCCGGGAAGCATTGCCTCACGTGGATTTCAAAACCTTACAAACGGAACTTGACAAAGAAGAAACTTTACTTGTGGATGTGCGCCCAAAAAATGAATTTCAGGACGGGCATCTGCCCCATGCTGTTTCGATCCCACTCAATGAGCTGGAAAACAGATTATCCGAACTTTCCCCTCAACAAAATTTGATCATCATCTGCCGTGACATGTACAGCACCCTCTCCGATCAGGCTGTGCAGATCCTCATCCAACACGGGTTCCAGGCTGCCCGGCTTTCCCTTGGATTTATGGAATGGAAAGCGCAATGCGGCGAGATCGTTTATACCGCTTACTAAACCTGCATCACCTGCCGCTTTTCAACCGCTCGCGATAATGCGCCAGATTCACCCGGCTGATTTGTGACAACGGATCGGGGACATCATTCGGGTCAAACCAGCCAATCGCGCTGCATTTGCCCGGTTCCATGATACGCGGTTCACCGGCAACGATCCGGCACAGATACGTGGGGGATACCCAATGCTGCCCTTCCTCTGTCAGGATATGATCCGCCACGTCCAGCAATTCTCCCGCCTCGATCTGGATGCCAAACTCTTCCATCATCTCGCGTTGCAGCGCTTCGGTCAGCGTCTCGCCAAACTCCACCGAGCCGCCGGGGAACTCCCACAAACCGCGTTCATTCTTCGCCAGCGGTCCGCGCTGCGCCAGAAACACCTCGCCTGCCTCATTGACCAGCAAAGCCCCCACCCCCACACCAATATAGTCAATCCCTCGTTTCATAATTCATTACCCATCGTCAAAACTACCACAAGCAGGGTGGGTTCGCTTTTAAACCCACCAGGCATCAAACGCCTATCCAATTGTTGCCGGAAACTCACTCCCCCACCAATACTTCCAGATACCGCTCTCCCATCCGCTCAATATCGAAATATGCCTCGGCATGTGCCCGCGCCCCGCGGCGGAAAGCGTTCTGGTCGGCCAGCACTTCCAATGTGGCTGCTGCCAGGGACGGTGTGTCCGGCGGTTCCAGCTTCCAGTGATCCGCGCCATACGGCACCACCCGCCCGGCCTCATCCGGCACCAGCTCCGGCAGTGCGCCAGTGGCGTATCCCACCACCGGCAGGCCGCAGGCCAGCGCCTCGATCACCGCATTCGGGCAGCCGCCATTCAACTCACTGGAATAGAGGACATGCGCCGAACGGTCCATCTCGGGGATGCGCTCGCCGGGTACCACGCCCAGCCAGGTCAGCCACAGGTCACTCGCTGCGTTCCATTTATCCTGCAAAATTTGTGGTGCACTGCCCACGATCATCAATTCCAGTTTTTGTTCAAGCTGCGCCTGCACCGCTTCCGCCAGGCGGATGGCATGCTCCAGATGCGGCTCATTGCCGCGCCCCAGATGTCCCTCCACTACCAGCATGCGCAGGTGATCCTGCGGGCGTTGGTGCGGGCCAGCAGGCGTGTAGGTGTGCAGGTCAACACTGTTGTGAATAACCACCCCGTGGGCGCTCGCCTCGCCAAAGGCATCTGACCACATGTTTTTCACAAACTCACTCTGGTAAACCACGCGGTCGGCCAGCCTGCTGCGGACGAAGGCCAGCAAGCGATTATTGCGTTCGGAACGCAGATAATGGCGCCAGCCGCTTTTGTGCATCCGGTGGATCCAGTTCATCTGTGCCAGGCGCTGCACAATCCGTACCCCGCGCCGTTTGGCGCGCCACAACGCCAGCACCTGCCGCGTGCCCCCGCTGACCAGGATGGCTGTGCAGTCCGAGGCATTCGGGTCATGATGCACGTCAATCCCCCGGCTGCGGAAATCCGCCATCAGCCGCGCCTGAAAAGAGGCCGGTCCGCCCAGCCCCTCAAGTCTTGGTAAGAAACAAATACTACCGGGAGTTTTCAAACGGTTATCCTGAATTAAAGTTGTTTTGTCAATATATAAGAGTGGCGAAACGAACCCTGAGCTTGTCGAAGGGCGGCGCAGCCCGCTTCAGCATACCCATACATGCGCTATCTCACGCCGCCAGCAGCGCCGCTGTGATCCGCTCCGCTGCATGTCCATCCCCGAAGGGATTCTTCGCAGACGCCATCGCCTGATACGCCGCTTCATCTTCCAGCAAACGCCGCGCCGAACGCACGATTCGCCCGCGGTCTGTGCCTACCAGCTCCAGTACCCCCGCTTCTACACCTTCTGGCCGTTCGGTCACTTCGCGCAGCACCAGAGTTGGCACACCTAGCGCGGTCGCCTCTTCCTGAATGCCGCCCGAATCGGTCAATACCAACTTGCAATGCTTCATTAAATGCACCATCGACAGATACGGCAGCGGCGGCAGCAAAGTGATATTGGGCACATCCGCCAGCAAACGATGTACCGGGCCCTTCACGTTCGGGTTGAGATGCACCGGATAAACCAGTTCCAGCCGCTGCGGATAGGTCTCGGCCAGCTCACGCAGCGCCTGACAAATTTCTTCCAACGGCTCGTCAAAATTCTCCCGCCGGTGGGCCGTCACCAGCACCAACTCGCGTCCAGAGGCAGCCCCCCCGCCCGCCGGGGGCCGGGGGGCAATTCCCTTCTCCGCCAGCAAATCCGCCACTTCCGGCGGCGTCGGGCGGCCCACAATTTCATTCAGCGCATCAATTACCGGATTGCCAGTCACCAGAATAGTGGCATCCAGCACACCTTCAGCCAGCAGATTCTGGCGGCCGTGTTCGGTAGGCGCAAAATGCAGGTCGGCCACCACCCCCACCACCCGGCGGTTGATCTCCTCCGGGAAAGGCTGCCATTTATCCCCGGTGCGCAGCCCGGCCTCCACATGACCAATGCGAATACGATGGTAATAGGAAAGCAGTGCCGCGGACATGACCGTGGTCGTGTCGCCCTGCACCAGCACCCAGTCCGGTTTCAAATCGCGCAGTACTGGATCAAGGTGGGTAAAGATGGCAGCGGTCAACCCGGCCAGTGTCTGCCCCGGCTGCATCAAATTCAGGTCAACATCCGGCTGGATGTCAAACAGCTCCAGCACCTGATCGAGCATCTCGCGGTGCTGGGCGGTCACACACACCTGCGATTCAATCCCCGGTGTGGCGGCCAGCGTTTTCACCACCGGCGCCATCTTGACCGCTTCCGGGCGGGTGCCAAAAATCGAAAGGACGCGTAAATCTTTCACAAAATCTCCATTTGTTTTATACCCAGACCCTTGACGGTGAAACCGGCTTGCTGCCAGGTTTCCACCTTCCAGCCGTGGACCATATCCAGCGCCAGGCGGGCAGAGGTCTTGCCTGCCAGTGCAGCCGGATCCAATTCGCATAATTCTTTGTGCCCCACGGTCAGCACCAAGGCTTCGGCGTCAGCAACTGCTTCCTCCAAAGTCTGGACGACTTTCACGCCGGGGATATCCAGTTCAGACTTGAAAGGATCAAACGCCTTCACCTGGGCGCCGGACTCAGCCAGCAAGCGGGCCACATCCACCGCCGGGCTTTCGCGCATGTCATCCACATTGGGCTTATAGGCCAGACCCAGCACGGCTACACGCCGGTTGTTCAGATTCTCGCCCAGCTCGCGGCGTACAATGTCCGCCACGAAACGCGGCTGTCCATCATTCACCCGCCGCGCTGTAGCAATCAACGGGGTGATATCCGGTGCAGCTTCGACAAAAAACCACGGATCCACGCTGATGCAGTGCCCGCCGACGCCAATCCCCGGTTTGAGGATCGAAACCCGCGGGTGCAGGTTGGCGATCTCCACCGCTTCCCACACGTCCACCCCAAAGCGCTCTGCCAGCCGCGAAAATTCAGTAGCGATGCCAATGTTGACGTCGCGGTAGGTGTTCTCCATGAGCTTGACCATCTCTGCCGTGGTGGCGTCGGTCAGAATGATCTCGCCGCGCACGAAGATGCTGTACAGGTCACGCCCGGCTTCCGCCGAAGCCCGGTCGATGCCGCCAATCACGCGCGCATTCTCAATCAATTCGCGCAAAATCTGACCAGGCAGCACCCGTTCCGGCGAATAGGCCACCATAAGATCCTCACCAGCTTTCAACCCGGAGCGCTCCAGAATGGGTACGATCACATCAACGGTCGTGCGCGGCGGGGAAGTCGACTCCAGGACGACCAGATTCCCCTTCCGCAGGTAAGGCACAATCGCCTCTGCAGCGGATACAACAAAACGCATATCTGCTTTCTTTTCTTCCTTAAAGGGCGTAGGCACCGCAATAATAAAAGCATCTGCCGTTTCCGGCGCTTCGCTAACCATCAGGTTACCGGAGCGCAAACCAGCCTGCACCAGGGTGCGCAGACCTGGTTCATAAATATGTAATTTCCCCTGTTTGAGGCTGCCCACAACCCGCGAGTTGACATCCACCCCAACCACTTTTACCCCTTGCGAGGCAAACGTACTGGATGTCGGCAGGCCAATATACCCCATCCCCAGGACACAAATTTTTTCAAAATTCACGTTTACTCCTTGATCTGTCAGTTTTGCATCGTTGTACTACGATCCAGACAGCATGGAACTGTCCTGATTATAAAGGAAATGGGGGATTAGGGAAAAGGAAATCGAGGAAGTAGGCAAAATGAATCCGACCCCCCTCCCACAGGTTTTCGTGAAAACACGAGCCAACAGCATCAACCTTGTGGCCTCTTAACAAAAAAAACAAATTCGAACCTGCGGGAGATTCCTCCATAGCCTCTACCAAACCTCCCACAGGGAAGTCTGGTAGAAGTGAAGCAAAAACGCAAAATTCTTTCATGCCTGATAAAACGTCAAGCAAACCAACCTGCGGGAGGACTCATCCCTTACCCCCCAATCCCTGATTGACAGATTGCCTGGTTCAAACCTTGCATCCCATCCAGCAGGGAAAGGAGAAATCATGCGGGACGTAAACCATACATTTGTCCATACCTTTTTCTTGCTTCACAGCCTCCGGCATGATACACTCTTAACGTGCCGGAAAATATCTTAATTCTTACTCCGTACCATGACTTTGGTGAAATGCTTCGCCTGGGGTTAACGGAAAGTCAAACGTACTTCCCATATTTAACCCATAACAGCGCCGAGGCCTTGCTTGTTGCGTCTCAAGAGAAATTCGGACTGGCAATCATTGACACCGAAATACCCGGCCCTACTTTTCGGGAATTATGGAAAGACTTAAAAACCATGCAGCCCGACATGCAGTTGGTGCTCATCTTCCCGGAAGCGGAAGAAGAATACCCCTCGCTGGATGGCATCGCTCCGTTGGGCTGCGTTGACCACCTGCTGTACATGCCGGAATTTCTGGAATTAATTGACAGCGCTTTCCCGACAGTTGAGGAAGTCATCGCTATACCGGAAGTCGCGCAAAACCTTCCTTCGCAAAATAACCCGGAAATAACGCAGCCAGTCCCGCAGCAAGCCTATGACACCGCCTGGCTGGAAGACCTTCAAATTGCCAGCGCACATCTCGAAAAGCAGCTCCCCGTTTCTTCTGCAAAAGCAGCCATGATTGCCCGCTTCGACAAAGTGCTGGCCTATTCAGACCAGTTGGAAGTCGCTGTTGCCCAGGAAATCGCCAATCGATTCACCCGCTATTGGGACAAAGACAGCAAAAACAGCGATCTGGTACGCTTCATTCATCTGGGTCCGATGAATAACACCTATTTACTCTATGTTACCGTGCTGGTCAATGAAGCCGTGCTGGCCGCGCTTTACCAACCCGACACCCCCCTCAGCCAGCCGCATAAACAAATCAGCCACCTGGCGCGCATTTTGCTCGAAGAAGCACCGTCTTTGCCCCAACATGGTACAGACTCATTGAAAATAGACTTCATTGATCATCCAGATGATGTTTATTCCCAACGTATGCGCATGGTTACCGGCAGCCTCAATCCACTGGCTGTCCCCGACAAAAACAAATTGTCTGACGAAAAAGAATTCTTTGAACAAGATGATTTCGAAGATTGGGAAGACAGCAGCGATGAAGACTTCGACCCGGAGCAATTCCACCTGGAAGATATCCTCTCACGAATGCCGTCGCCGGACCCGGATGCACCCAAAGTATTTGACCCCCCAGCACCAATCGCAACACCAGATCAAACCAACATCACCCAGGATGCCGTAGAAAATTTGCGTTTCTCCTGGGATTCGAACGACAGCGTAGCCGATGAACCTCAACCTTCCGTTCCTGCTGCCCCGCAAAGAAAACCTTCTCCCTGGGAGACAGACGGCAGCCTCGACATCCCCAAAACCCCGTTTAAAAATATCGGGGAAACTTTACCGTCCCGTTTCCAGTCCAACCCAAACAGACTGGATCCCTCCACGCCGCCCAACCAGGACGCCGAAGCCAGAGAACCGTATCCCTGGGAATTGGAATCAAACAGTTCCGAGGAACCGCCAGCACCGGCTGCAGAACCAGCAGAAATACTACCCTTCCCCTGGGAATTGGAAACGGACAACCCGCCTGAGCAGGAACCTTCCACCCCGGATGCAGTGGAAAGCCTTCGTTCCCCGTGGTCAGATACGGGCAGTCTCGAACATTTTGCTGCCAACGAGCCTGCCATACCCGATGAGAAACCTCGAAAAGTGGATCCGTTTACCTCACAGGATTCCGGAGAAATTGTACGCTTCCCCCGGGAATCAGACAGCGGTCATCCGACCGATTCTTCGTTCAATCAGCCCGATTCTCCTGATGAAAATCCGGGAAGAATTGATCCGTTCACCGTACACGATGCACAGAAAGACCTGCCATTTCCCTGGCAAGCGCGTACTGGCAGTTTGGACGATTCTTCCTCCCGCGAATTTGACCAACCTGATGAGAAATCTCCTGAATCTCAGCCACATCTCACCCCGGATGCAGCAAAAAATCAACGCTCTCCCTGGGAAACGCACACGGCTCATCTGACACCGCCGCCGGAAGAAACGAATCACCCCCCCACGCCAGCACACGACGCCGTAGAAAGCCTGCGCAATCCCCAGGAAACAAATACCACCAGTCTGGGAGAACAACCGCCCAACGGCCACGAAGCATTTATTGAAGATGCTTTTGAACCCATGCCGGATTTCGCCGACCTGGAAAGCACATCTGAAAGCCCGCTGGGGAATGGCTGGCACCGTGGAGAAGACACCCAGTCAATCGAAACCGTAGACACAAAAAGTGCAAACGATCCAACAGCCGGCACCTCTCCTTTAAAACGCCCTGCCATCAGGGTTCAACCGGAAGAAGAGGATGAATATGCCGACTGTGTTTACACCTACACCACCTTCGTCACCCCCCTCCTTAAGCGCCATGCCCTGACCCGCGAACTGGCCCAGATCCTGGCAAAAAGCATGAATACCGTCTGCAAAAACAACCACTGGAAATTGATCAATATGACCGCCCGTCCCTCAGGCATGCTGTGGACGGCGCGCATCCCCCCAAATGTAACCACCGGCCAAATGGTAAAAATTGTGCGGGAAGAAACTTCTGAAATGCTCTATGAAATTCATCCCCGCCTAAAATACGAAGCCTTGTCTGAAAATTTCTGGGCGGCCAATTATCTGGTCGTCAGCGGAAATGATGCCCCCGATGATAATTCGATAAAAGAATTCTTGCAGCGCATCCACCAGACAAATCGCAGTAACGACTCACGGCATTAAACTCACACCAAACAAGGATACCCATGCCCCCTGTTCTTTATCTCATTGACGGCCATGCCCTGGCCTATCGTACCTATTACGCCCTCAGCGCCGCCGGCGGCGGCCGCTTCCAAACCAGCAGCGGAGAACCCACTGCTGGCGTATATGGCTTTGCCAGCGTCCTCCTGCGCCTGCTGGAACAGGATCATCCCGAATATCTGGCTGTTGTTTTTGATACAGGCAAGACCTTCCGCGATGACATTTTTCCCGAATACAAAGGCACGCGTGAAAAAATGCCGGATGACCTGCGCGCCCAGTTTGACCGCATTTTCCAGCTCGTCGATGCCTTTCATCTGCCCCGCCTGGAAAAAGAAGGCTTTGAAGCGGATGACGTCCTCGGCAGCATCGCTCAGGATGCTGTACGGCAGGGCTTTGGCGTCAAGATCCTCACCGGTGACCGCGATCTGTTGCAGCTGGTCGACGACCGCATCATCGTCAATCTACCCGGCAAAAGCCTGTCCGACTCGCGCGACTTCACCGCCAAAGACGTGGTCGCATATATGGGTATCCGCCCCAAACAGGTGGTAGACTTCAAGGCCCTGGCCGGCGACTCCTCCGATAACATCCCCGGCGTGCCCGGTATCGGCAAAAAAACCGCCATTGACCTGCTGCAGGACTACGAAACCCTTGCAGATATCTATGCGCATATCGACGACCTGCCCACCCGCGCCCAGAACCGCCTGCGCGGCAATCGTGAGTCCGCCGAATTGAGCTACGATCTCGCCCGCATCCGCACCGATGTCGAAATCACCCTGGATATGGAAGCTGCCAACACCAAACATATTGACCTGGCCGCAGTAGACGACTTCTTCCAGGAGATGGAATTCAAAACCCTGCGCACCCGCCTGCGCAACATCCTCTCCACTGACCAGTCCCCGCTCGGCGACCAGCAGTTATCCCTGTTCGGCGAGCCCGCCAAACGGGTCGGCATCCAGGGCAGCTATACACCCGAAGTGATCCTGGTCAACAACCAGGAAGCGCTGGCCGCCCTGTGTGAAGCCCTTAAAGCAGCCGATGTGATCGCCCTGGATACCGAAACTACCTCCACCGACCCTATGCTGGCCGAACTGGTCGGCATCTCGCTGTCTGTACAGGCTGGACAGGGATACTATATCCCCGTCGGCCATCAAACCGATCAACCCCAATTGCCCATTGAGACCGTCATTGAGGCCCTGCATCCAGCCATGACAGACCCTGCCAAAGTTAAAGTCGGCCATAATCTCAAATACGACGGGATCATCCTTGAGCGTAACGGACTGAAAATTGATCCCTACAGTTTTGACACGATGATCGCCGCTTTTCTGATCGCCCCGGCATCGCGCCATCTCGGCCTGAAAGATATGGCCCAGGATGAGCTGGGCATCCGCATGACTCACATCGATCAGCTCATCGGCAGCGGGAAATCGCAGATCACCATGGACAAAACCAGCATTGAAGATGCTGCCGCCTACGCCGCCGCTGACGCAGATGTCACCCTGCAGCTCAAACCCGTGGTACAGCAAAAAATGGCAGAAGTCAACGCCACCGGCATCTTCACCACCATGGAAATGCCCCTCGTGCCCGTTCTGGCGCAGATGGAACAAGTCGGCATCACCCTTGACACAGCTTTCTTCGAAAAATTTTCAGAGGAATTGCTGCAGCGCCAGGAAGAACTGCAGGAAAAAGTCTTTCAGGCAGTGGGATATACCTTCAACCTCAACTCTACCCAGCAGCTTTCCACCGCCCTGTTCGAAAACCTCGGCCTGACCCCGCCCACCCGCAAGAAAACCAGCAGCGGGCACTACTCCACCTCAGCCAGCGTACTGGAAGCCATGGAAAACCAGCATCCGGTCATCAACTGGCTGCTTGAATACCGCGAGGTAACCAAACTCCAGTCCACCTACGTAGACGCCCTGCCCAAGCAGATCAACCCCCTCACCGGGCGGGTGCATACTTCCTTTAACCAAACCGGCACCGTCACCGGGCGCATCTCCTCCAACAATCCCAATTTACAGAACATCCCCACCCGCACCGACCTGGGACGCAGGGTGCGCAACGGTTTTGTGGCTGCCCCCGGCTGCTTGCTGGTCGCCGTGGACTATTCGCAGATCGAGCTGCGCATCGTCGCCCACATGTCTGGAGACAAAGCCATGCTGGCCGCCTTCCGCGCCGGACAGGACATCCACGCCACCACCGCCGCCGCGATTTACGACATTCCCCTGAAAGAGGTCAGCAAAGAACAGCGCCGGCATGCCAAAGCGATCAACTTCGGTCTCATCTATGGCATGAGCCCCTTTGGCCTCACCAACACCACCGGTCTTACCCTGGCAGAAGCCGAAAATTTCGTCAGCGCCTATTTTGAGCAGTTCCCCAAAGTGAAAGAGTACCTGGATGGCCTCCGCCAATCCGCAGCAGATACAGGCTATGTTGAAACCCTGCTCGGCCGGCGGCGTTACTTCCCCAATTTGCAACGCCAGACCAACAACAACCTGCGCCGCCGTGAGGAACGCGAAGCGATCAACGCCCCCATCCAGGGCACCGCCGCTGACATCATGAAACTGGCAATGATCCAGCTGCCCCCGGCCCTGCTGGACGCCGGACTGAAAGCCCAAATCTCCCTGCAAATTCACGATGAGTTGATCCTGGAATGCCCGGAAGCGGAATTGGACGAAACCGTACGCACCACCCAGACCACAATGGAAAACACCTACCCGCTCAGCATCCCCCTGCTCACCGATGCCCGCTCGGGTGATAGTTGGGGTACACTGAAACCATACAAAAACAGTTAAACTCTGTATAATCATATAGACAAACAAACTGACAGCAAGCCAGGCAGCTTCAGTTATGATTGCCTGCAAGAGTGAACCATAAATGCAGTAACGACTTTAGTCGTTACTGCCTGCAAAAAATAACCACTGAAGTGATTACTACAAGGGCAAATATCTTGAAAGATATTTCTCGCACAACAGCAGCAAAACATGAACTGAATCGATGGTTTAACACATGATGGTGAACGTATGACAGGAATCCAGAACGCATTTCGAAGAGCAATGAACCAGGGACATTCTGCCGCCTGGGATCAGAAATGGGAAAAAGCTGCCGGGTTTTACCGCCAGGCGATCGACATCAGCCCCGACAACGCCACCGCCCTGACCAGTTATGGGCTGGCTCTCTTCGAATTAAAAGATTTTGATGAAGCGCTTGGTCTCTATGAAAAAGCCAGCACCCTCTCTCCCAACGATCCCCTGCCATTCGAAAAAATCGCTGAGATCAATGACCTGCAAGGCATGCAGCCGGAAGCCATTCAGGCTTATCTCCAGGCCGCAGACCTGTACCTGAAACAACGCGATGTCGAAAAGGCCATTGACAACTGGCATAAAGTCCTGGCCTTTGATCCCGGCAACCTCGACGCGCACCGCAAACTGGCTCTGGTGCACGAACGGCTGGACCGCAAACTGGATGCCGTCCATGAGTACATCAGCATTGCCAGCCTGATGCAGCACCGTGGAGAAACCAGCAAAGCCATCGAACTGGTAGACTACGCGCTGCGCCTCGTGCCAGACCATGTGGACGCCCTGCAAGCCAAAAACGCTCTGCAAGGCCGCCACCCCCTGCCTCTGCCCGAAGCCCCCAAACCCGCTTCATCGGCGCCTTCAAAAAAGAAAACCGGCCCATTGTCGTCTCCATCCGCTCCAAAATCCCCCAAAACCTCACAGGACCCCATCGCCGAGGCCCGCCGCCTGGCACTGGCCGCCCTGGCGGACCTGCTTTTCGAGCAGGGGGATGTCCTCGATAGCGGCAATAGCGGCCACCGGCGCGGACTTTCCGCCCTTACCGGCGGCAAATCCAGCATGCCCGCCGGAGAGGCAAACCGCAGCCGCATCCAGCTGCACATCGGCCAGGCGATTGAGCTGCAATCTCGCGGCGATTTCAAAAAAGCGACCAGCGAACTTTCCCGCGCCGTCGGGGCCGGTCTGAATCACGCTGCCGCCTATTTCGATCTCGGCCTGCTGCAAAAAGAGCAAAACATGGCCGAAGAAGCCCTCACCCAGCTGCGTCATTCCGTCAAACATCCTGACTATGCCCTCGCTTCGTACCTCTTGATGGCCGAACTCTATCACCGCGCAGACAAAGACGGTGAAGCCGCCGCTGCCTGTGTGCAGGCCCTGCGGCTGGCCGACGCCGCCGTTGTGCCCGCAGAGCAGGCCGCTGACTTGAAGCAGCTCTACGAGCCATTGATCGAAGCCCAATCGCAGGAAACGGACCTCAAAACCCTGCGGGGCATCTATAAGAGCATTACCGCACAGACCTTGCGCCCTGACTGGCGCCAGCATCTGAAAGCCGCGCGTGAGCAGCTGCCCCAGGGTTCACCGGATTCCCCGCCCGTTCCCCTGGCTGAAATACTGCTGCAAACCAGCAGTGGTGAGGTGATCGAATCGCTGTCTTTCGTCACCCAGCTCATTCAGCGTGACAAAACCCGCTCCGCGATGGAAGAAGCCTTCCATACCCTGCAATATTCGCCCACCTTCCTGCCCATGCACACCCAGATCGCTGAAATCCTGATGAAAGAGGACCAGCCCTCCAAAGCGGTCGATAAATTCCTGCTCATCTCGCAGCTCTATAACCTGCGCGGCGAGGCTGCCCAGGCAGCCCGCCTGCTGAACAAGGTGACCCGTGTGGTGCCCATGGATATCTCCATCCGCAAGCAGCTCATCAACCTGCTCGCCGCCCAGGGCGAAATCAATGAGGTTTTGGAACAATACATGGAACTGGCGAACGTCTATTATCAGCTTGCCGAACTGGATATGGCCCGCGAAACCTATACCGAAGCCCTGCGCATGACCCAGCGCTCCCGCAGCAACCAGCAGTGGAATATCAAGATCCTTACCAAGCTGGCCGACATCGACCGCCAGCGTCTCGACTGGCGTCAGGCTGTGCGCGTCCTCGAACAAATCCGCACCCTCGAGCCTGAAGACCCCGATGTGCGCATTGAACTGGTTGACCTCAACTACCGTCTCGGACAGGAACAGGTTGCCATGACAGAGATTGACCGTTTCATCAGTCTGCTGGCAAATGCCGGCAAGCACAGCGTCGCCATCGGCTTCCTTGGCCAGGTGCTGGATCTGATGCCTGACAAGGTTGATCTGCACATGAAACTGGCCCAAATCTACACCATCGCCGGCCGGCGTGAACAGGCCGTCACCCACCTCGACATGCTGGCCAACAAACTCGTCGACCAGGACAGGAATGCCGAGGCCATTGAAGTCGTGGAGGCCATCATCAAGCTCAGTCCTTCCAATCTTCACGAATACCAGAAAGCCCTCATCCAGTTGAGAGCCAGATAGATCATGCACCCTGCCATCCAAAACCGTGTGCGCGGCTGTGCTGTAGGCGCTGCCATCGGCGATGCCCTCGGCATGCCCCTCGAATTCGGGCCGCCTAGCCCGGAAAACGCCCTCGTGCGTGAAATGCAGGACGGGCGCATGCCTGCCGGCAGTTTCACCGACGACACCGAAATGGCGCTCGCTCTGGCGGAATCCCTTCTGTTCCAAAAACCGCTTGACCCGGATGACCTCATCCAGCGTTTTGTTGCCTGGTTCCGCACCCACCCGCCCGACATCGGCATTCAGACCAACCGCATCCTCAGCTGGCTGGCTGCCGGCCACCCTTTCGAGGAAGTGCTGGTACGCACCCAACTGGAAATGCCGGATAGCGCAGGCAACGGCTCACTGATGCGCTGCTGGCCGGTGGCCCTGGCCTGGCTCCAGGGCCGCTCCGAGCGCATCGCCGACACCCGCCTGCAGAGCCAGATCACCCACCCCCACCCCGACTGCCAGGCCGCCTGCGTCTTCACCAACCTGATGATCGTGGATCTCATTCAGGGTGTACCGAAGCAGGAAGCTTTTCAGGCGGCCCTGCAATCTGTCGAACTCTCCGACAATTTCCGTCAGCTGATCGAAAATGCGCCCCGCCAGCAGCGCAAAGACCTGCAAAACACTGGCTGGGTGCGCCATACCCTGGAAAGCGCCATCTGGGGACTGATGAACACCACCTCCTTCAGCGAAGCCGTGGTGCAGGTTGCCAACCTGGGGCAGGATGCCGACACCGCCGCCAGTGTGACCGGCGCCCTGGCCGGTGCCGCCTATGGCCTTAACGCCATCCCTGCCGCCTGGCAGGAACAGCTCCAGGGCCAGTGGCCGCCCCACTCCGGCGACCGGCTGCGCACGGACGACTTCATCCGCATCGCCGATGCCCTGGCGGGGGTTGAGTAAGCAGGAAACGTAGAGCGGCAAACCCCTCCGCTCAACTGCACCCCACCTGCTGTAGCTGTGGACAGGCGCTGCGCGTGACCTGTCTGTCTTCCCCCTTGGATGACCAAATTTTTCGTTTCCCTTTGCTGCTTCGCTCCGTGGTGCTACACATTTCCTGATCCCTGATTGCCTGATCAACGAATTGACGATTCCCTCGCCTCAATCCCTAATTACCGGGTTACCCATTCCCTTTTGAGATATAATCCCATTTATGGACGAACTGGCCCTGATCAACGCCGCGCAAAACGACGACCTGGACGCTTTCAACCGTCTTATCCTGGCCCACCAGGAACTGGCCTTCAATGTCGCCTGCCGCATTCTGGTCAACCCGGACGCCGCCGAAGACGCCGTACAGGAAAGCTTCATCTCCGCCTACAACAGCCTGTCCTCTTTCCGCGGCGGGTCGTTCAAGGCCTGGCTGCTGCGCGTGGTCACCAACAAATGCTACGATGAACTGCGCCGCCAGAAACGCCGCCCGGAGACGGAGCTTAACCCCATCATTGATGACAGCGGGGACGAGATCGAATCCCCCACCTGGCTGGAAGATGACGCCCCCTCCCCCGAAGAACACAGTGAACAAGCCCTGCTGGCTGAGGCGATTGAAGAATGTATCTCCCGCCTGCCGGAAAATTTTCGCATCGTGGCCGTGATGATCGATGTGCAGGATTTCGAATACCAGGAAGTGGCCAAGGCGATCGGCAAACCCCTCGGCACGGTCAAAAGCCGTTTGGCCCGCGCCCGTCATAAACTGCGCGATTGCCTCGCTCATTTCCGGGAACTTTGGGACAGCGAATTTCGTCTAGAGGATGAGGTATCTGTATGAAATGGAAGCGCACAACCCGCCACTGGACTGAACTTTCCGCTTATTTGGACGGACAACTGGCCCCTAAAAAGGCAGCCCGTCTTCAACAGCGGTTGTCCCGTGACGCCGCGCTGCAAGCTGAGTACGAAGACCTGCTGCGCACCCGCGCCATGCTGCGCAGTTTGCCCAAACGCCGCGTCCCGCGCAATTTCACCCTCACCCCGGACATGGTGCGCGCCCCGCGCCGCCAGAAGCCCGGCTTCTTTGTGCCCGTTCTGCGCTTCTCCTCCTCCGCCGCTGCCCTCATGCTGATGCTGACCTTTGCCTTTGAATTGATCGGCGGCGCGCCGCTGATGACACAAACAGCCCAGGATGCCGCGCCCGCCATGGAAATGATATTGGAAAACGCCCCTGCCGAAACGGCAGCAGATGAAGGACCGATGATCCTCGTATGGGGTAAACAGACCGTGCCCGGTCTCGGCGGCGAGATGGCTACAGAGATGGAAGGCCTGGGCGGCGGCCCCCAGGGAGATATCCCCCTGGCAGATGCCGCACCGGAAATGGAAACCATGGTCATGGAAGAAGCCGCTCCCGCCATAGCCGAAGCCCCCATGCCAGCCGCCGCAGAGAAAGAAATAGCGCGCGCCATGCCATCGGATGAAGCCGAAGGTGCACCGCTTGAAGAAGCTGCCGTCGCAGAAAAGGCCTACACAGCAGGATCAGAAGATTCGGTCATCCTCGGCATCCCGCCGGAGGAAGAACAGGGCCAGATCCAGCAAACCGCACCGCCCATCCCCGCCCCCCTGCCCGAACGGCGCGAAGGGATGCCATCCCTCCGCTGGCTGCAAGTCGGGCTGGGCACATTCGCCCTGGGTGCGATGCTGGTCTCTTTCCTCATCCCGCGCAAAAGATATTCATGAAACCGCGCGAGGTCAAATTCTGCCCGTACTGCGGCGTCCCCACAAAAAATCAGCACATCTATGGTGAAATTCATCCAGTTTGCCCCTCCTGCGAGTGGGTCTCCCTGCCCGACCCCAAAGTCGCCGCCATCCTGCTGGTCGAACAGGACGGGGCAGTCCTCCTCGTGCAGCGCGACCGCACCCCCGAGCTGGGCAAATGGAGCCTGCCAGCAGGTTTCGTCAATGCCTGGGAAGACCCGCAGGACGCCGCTATCCGTGAATGTCTGGAAGAGACGGGACTGAAAGTTAAAATAGGGACGCTGGCCGCCATCCTCTCCGGCCGCGAACACCGCAACGGCGCTGACATCCTCCTCCTGTATCGCGCCACCGTCACCGGCGGCACGCTGCAGGCCGGCGATGACGCTGCCAATGCGGGCTTCTTCTCACGTGATGATCTGCCGCCCCTGGCCTTCACCACCAATGAGAAGATCATCTTTGAGCCGGCATATTGGCAGTAAGTGTATTTCATTCACGACTTAACGATATACTTGAATTTATGCCAATGTAATAAATTGAAATCCTTACATAAGCAGGCCGCTGTTGGCTTTGCCAACGCACCATTTCATCCCGTTACGAAAATCTTGGTGAACTCCACGCATGCAGCATCCTCCAACAAAGCATTGGATACTATGTACCACTACGATATTGAAAACAATGATATTTTCACAAATCAATAATCCCTGTTGAAGTGAACATAAATTGGTTAATATCCATATTGTGGAGATCTCTAGACAGGAGCTGGCGAGGCGTGCCTCGCCACTACGCAAATGCAATTTCAACCTGTCTTTGGCTAAAATCCCCGATAATCTGTTGTAAGGACAGGTTTCCAACCTGTCCGTCACCCGCGTCAGCAAATCACAATATTTACCAATCATTACGTATGTCAATAATTGACCAATTACCTGTTTCCTGATCTCTCTCTACCTCCCTTTAATGATAAAATTAACCCATAAGTTGTACACTTGTTCTGTTAACTCTAAAAGAAGGATTTTCACGTGGCAACAAAACCCGGTTCACGCTCAAAATCATCCAAATCCAGCGGCAGACGTTCCACCTCCAGCAAGAGTAAGGGCACATCCACCCGTGGCAAAAGCACCAGCACCCGCAGCAAGCGCACCCTCGGCCGTTCATCTTCAAAATCAACTTCCAGCACAAGCCGGAAAAAGAACACTTCCAAACAGCAGACGCCCCCCGCCATCTGGAGCTGGAAAACGCTCTCGCTTGACCGCAAACTGGACATCGTCGGCGTGGTGCTCGCCCTGCTCGGTTTATTGACCCTGCTCAGCCTGGCCTCCCCGCAGAACGGCCGTCTGACCGGCCTGTGGATGGGTGCTCTTTACTGGCTGGCAGGTTGGGGAGCCTTTGTCCTGCCGGTCGCCCTGATCGCCATCGGCCTGTGGCTCATCTTCCGCAAGATCGAAAAGCTGCCCACCCCTTCCCTGACGCGCATAACCGGTCTGGTGTTGCTCTACCTGGTTTTCCTCACCATCCTGCACCTGGTGGACGGCGGGGGATTAGAAGTCGCTAAAAATGGAGCAGGCGGCGGGCATATCGGCCTTGTTTTCGAACGCCTGCTGGTCGTCGGACTGGGCAAGGCCGGCGCCTGGGTCGTCGTCATCGCCTGGGTTTTTATTGGCCTCTCGATCACCCTCGAAAGCACGATTGCCGACATCATCCACCGCCTCTCGCCGCCGCAGCGCCGCAGACAAGCCTGGAACGGTGCCACTCCGCTCAACGACCTGAACGAACCTGATTTTGATGACGCACTGCCGGATGAATCCCGGAGCAGCGCCGACCTGCCGCCCGATTTTCACGTTCTCCCCGACGGCGGCATCGCCGCAGCAGCGAAAGTCAAACCCAAAAAGAGCCCTCGCAAATCCGGCACAGCGCCCGAAGACAGCGATATCGAACATGAACCCCTGGACCGCACTGTCCCTGCCGTCCCCGCAGCGGCCATTCCCTGGGTGCTGCCCGACCCGGCCATGATCCTTGATCCGGCCAGCCCGATCGCCCTGCAGGAGAACATGGATCAGGAAATGGCGCACGTCATCGAAGAAACCCTGGCCGCTTTCAACGTGCCCGCCCATGTGGTGGCCGTCAACCGCGGCCCGACCGTGACCCAGTTCGGCGTGGAGCCGGATTATATCGAAACCAACCGCGGACGCACCCGCGTGCGCGTCAACAAGATCACCACCCTGCAGGACGACCTCGCTCTGGCCCTGGCCGCGCAGAGCATTCGCATCCAGGCGCCCGTCCCCGGGCAGAGCTATGTCGGCATTGAAGTGCCCAACGTAGAAGTCAGCCTGGTTTCCCTGCTGGAGGGCATGAACAGCAAATCTTACAAACGCATCAAGACGCCTCTGCGCTTCGTGCTCGGCAAGGATGTTTCCGGCCAGCCGCGCGGCGTTGATCTGGCAAAAATGCCTCATCTGCTCATCGCCGGTACAACTGGCTCCGGTAAATCGGTGTGCGTGAATGCCATCCTGACCGCCTTCCTGCTCAACAACAGCCCCGCCAACCTGCGCCTGGTGCTGGTCGACCCCAAACGGGTCGAGCTGACCGGTTATAACGGCATTCCCCACCTGCTTTCCCCGGTCATCACCGATGCCGAGCGGGTGGTGGGCGCACTGCAGTGGATGCAGCGCGAAATGGACAGCCGCTATCACAAATTTTCCAAAGAAGGCGTGCGCAATATCACCGAATTCAACAAGCAATTCCCTGACCGCCTCCTGCCCCATCTGGTAGTCGTGATCGATGAGTTGGCCGACCTGATGATGCTTGCCCCGGACGAGACTGAACGCAGCATCACCCGCCTGGCACAGTTGGCGCGCGCCACCGGCATCCATCTGATCCTCGCCACCCAGCGCCCTTCAGTCAACGTGGTCACCGGCCTGATCAAGGCCAACTTCCCGGCGCGCATCGCCTTTGCCGTAGCATCCGGCGTGGACAGCCGCGTGATCCTCGACCAACCCGGCGCCGAACGCCTGCTGGGCCGCGGCGACATGCTCTTCCAGGCCCCGGATGCTTCTTCGCCAGTGCGCATCCAGGGTGTGTTTGTTTCCGAAACCGAAACCCAGCGCCTGGTGGAATACTGGCGCGGCATGGCCGAGTCCCTGCAGCACCCGGAGCGCATCCCCGGCGACCGCGTGGACGACATTCCGCGCGGTGTGCCCCTGCATCAGGCCCCCTTATGGGATGAAGAAGAGGAAGACCCCAACAAAGACACCCTGTATGATTCTGCGGTTGACCTCGTGCGCCGTGAAGGCCGTGCCTCGATCACCATGCTCCAGCGGCGCATGCGCATTGGCTATACCCGCGCCGCGCGGCTGATCGATTCGATGGAAGAGTCCGGCATCATCAGCCCCAACCTGCCCAATTCCCAGACGCGCGAAGTGTGGGATTACGGCGACATCGGCCCGCCGGCAGAATAGAAAGACCAGTGTTGGAGTACACCTGTACAGATTAATTGCCATCGTATAAAACACCACGATTATTATTGCAGGGACAGGTCTCCTGACCTGTCCGCCGACTGCGGTGGAGACAAGTTTTATAAATCAATTTCTACAGATATCAATCATCAACACCGGGTTTCCAACATTGCAAGAAAGATTCCGCGATCCTGCATCCTTCGACAAGCTCAGGGTGCAGCGCACCCAGTGTGCGGAAATACACTGAGCAAGCGCTTGCCACTTCAAGCATCTGCCCCTGGAATAGCGTGGAAATGGCGCGAGCTTTTGTCTAACCAATCTCTAAAACACTACGCTCCCGCGCCTATGTTACAATCGCAGCAAATGAGCGAGGAGAAAAAATGAACATGAAATTTCACCACAGCATGCTGATATCAATCATTTTTCTGCTGACGGTTGGATGTGCAGCCTTTGCAAAACCTGCCCCCACGTCACTCCCCCCCGCCGTAACCGAAACACCCCTTGCTGAAACCGCCACACCTACCATCATTCCTTCACCTGTACCTCCAACCGCCACTGTACCTGCCGCCATTCAAGCTTCTGTGAAACCTGACGGCCTCAACATGCGCGAAGGCCCCAGCCCGCTGCACCCGATCGTTGCCACCTTCAAAAAAGGCGATCTTCTCACCATCACTGCCCGCGCCAGAGGCAGCCAGTGGGTCAAGGTGCAGTCCAATGCAGGAAAAACCGGCTGGATGTACACCCCCCACCTGTCCTTCACGGTTGACATCAACAGCGCACCCATCGAGGAAATCGAAGACAGCTTCAATGTCAAGGGCATGATCGCTGACGGCAGCGGACAGCCGATTGAAGGCGTCTCCATCGCCCTGCTCCCGTTGAGCGGCAACCAGGCTTACCGCATCGACACGGTTAGCGGCCCGGACGGCCAGTTCTACGCTTACGTACCCGTCAACAGCTACACCTCGTGGCGCGTGAGCATCACCGGCGTGCGCTGTGGCAGCCGCATCGCTGATGCCAATTGTTCGATCAGTAATTATTTTGCGATCAAAGAGAATACGGATATCGTCCTGCCCCAGCTTGACCCGCTGGAGTTTGTTTACCAGCAAGCCACCAGCTCCATCACCGGTATCGTCAGGGACTGGCAGGGCACGCCCGCCGCTGACATCCGTGTGTTTGCCGTGCGTACCAACGACGGCGCCCGCGCCTGGGGCAGCTCACAGGAAAACGGCCTCTTCACCCTGCCTGCCGGGGACGGCGTGTGGGAAGTATATGCTGCATTATTGAACCCTGCTGTAGATGGAAAACGCGTGACCGTGCAGATCACCGCCGGTCAGCCGCCCGAGCCAGTTGAGCTTGTAAGGCCGTAAAAATTAATTTTGTCATTGCGAGGAACCGAAGGCGACGCGGCAATCCCCCGGCCAGGAGATTGAAATTGCTTCGTCGAGCAAAGCTCTCCTCGCAATGAAAAAACAAAGGATTTTCGCCGCTAAACTTTTGGTATCTTTGAAAGATTTATCCCATCTCCCCCATAAGCTGCATCACCACTGCCGTCGTGACCACGGCGGCGGTTTCCATTCTGAGAATGCGCTTGCCTAACGTGACCGGCTGCACCCCTGCCTCCCGCGCCGCGGCGGCTTCTTCATCCGAAAAACCACCCTCCGGGCCAATCAGGGCTGCCACTGTTCCCCCCTCTGCGGGCACACCTGTCAGCGCCCTCTTAAGGCTATACGCATGTTCTCCCGTCCAGGGAATCAGCGCCACATCACTGGCTGTGGCGGCCGCAACTGCCTTTGTAAACGGCATCACTGCGCCCAGTGTTGGAATGCACCCCCGCTCGCACTGCTCGGCTGCCTCCTGGAGGATCTTCTGCCAGCGCGGAAATTTCTTCTCCACCGCTCTGGCATCCTGCACCAGGCTGCGGCGGGAGATGACCGGCACAAAGGCCGCCGCGCCCACCTCGGTGCATTTTTGCAGCATCCACTCGAATTTCTCACGCTGTGACAGACACAAATACAGGGTCAGCCGCGCCTGCGGTTCGCCTTCTGCCCGGCGGGAAGCCAACACTTCGCCGCTCAAAACACCCGCCGCGTCCGACCGCAGTACCACCTCAAATTCACTGCCCAGATTGTCCAGCACGATCACCTGTTGACCAGCCTGCAAGCGCAGCACGCGCCGCAGTTGATGCTCCGTCCCGGACGGGAAGGCCACCACGCCATTTTTCAAACATTCCGGCGAAAGAAAAAAGCGGTGCATCGTCATGCTTCTCCTCTGGCTGCCATTTTCGCTGCCTTTGCGGCAGCCTTCGCGGCCTTGCGATCCAGCCCGTCAATAACGACCGTATACTCCCCGCGCGGCTCCACCGTCCCGAAATGGGCGATCAGCTCGGACAACGTCCCGCGGTCCACCATTTCAAACATCTTGGTCAGGTCATTGGCCACCGCTGCCTGCCGGTCGCCATATACAGCCAGCGCATCTTCCAGAAAGGCCGTCAGCCGGTGCGGGCTTTCATAAAACACCAGGGTATGCGGCGAATCCACATCTACCGCGAAAAAATTCTGCCGGGCGCCGGACTTGCGCGGCGGGAAGCCCCGAAATGTGAAGCTGTTCACCGGCAAACCGGACACCACCAGCGCGGTGATGACTGCCGTCGGGCCAGGAATGGCCGTCACCGGTATCCCGGCTGCCACCGCGGCCCGGACGAGAATGAAGCCCGGATCCGAGACCGCCGGGCTGCCCGCGTCGGTGACCACCGCCACCTTCTTGCCCGCCTCCAGCTCGTGCAGCAGTTTCGGCAGAGCTTTTTGTTCATTGTATTCATGGAAAGACATCTGCGGCTTCCTGATCTCGAAATGCTTCAGCAGCATGCCGGTCTTGCGCGTATCTTCCGAAGCGACCAGGTCTACCTCGCGCAAAGTTTCCAACGCGCGCAGGGTGATGTCACCTAAATTACCAATCGGGGTTGCAACCAGATAGAGCATCCACTGCCCTCCTGTGGAGTGTGATTTTGATGTTTCGAGTATATCATGGGGGACAAGCGTCAATTCGTTGATTAGGCAATTAGGAATTGGTCATTTAGGCAACCAGGAAATCAAAATCACAGAGGGAAGAGCGCTTTTTTTTTGCAAGTTCGGATATACTAATAACGGAAATATACAAACGATAAAAAAGGACTGGCTCATGAAATTTTCAAGATTATTCTGGATTCCCGAAGAAAAACGCCTGCCCGTGGTCTGGCGATTGATCCTACAACTGATCTTTATGTTCCTCCTGTCCCTCCCGATTGGCGTTTTACAACTCTTTTTAATGACAGGCTCCATTCAACCCACTGCCGGGCTAATCATTGGGCTAAACATTCTTACCATACTGGTAACCCTGGCGGGATTTGTCGGCAGCATTTGGCTCACCGGGCGTCTGTTCGGCCGCCGTAAATTCGCCGACTTTGGCGTCCGTTTCTCGCGCAACTGGTGGATCGACCTGGGCTTTGGCGCCCTGCTGGGGGCATGCCTGATGGCCCTCATCTTTCTGGCCGAATATGCGCTCGGATGGGTCACCATCACGGACACTTTCCAGATGGACTTGCTACCTTTCCCCTTCTGGGCCGGGATTGCGCTGCAGCTGCTGCACTACGTCACCGTTGGCATTTACGAAGAATTTCTTTTCCGCGGCTTTCATCTAAAAAACCTGGCAGAAGGGTTCAACGTCTTTAAACGCATCAATCCACAAACGGCAATTGTGATCAGCCTCCTACTATCTTCCGTGGTTTTTGGCCTGGCGCATCGCGCCAATCCCAATGCTACCTGGATTAGTTCATTCAACATCGTCCTGGCCGGCATCTTCCTGGCCGCTGGCTACGTCCTCACTGGTGAACTCGCCATCCCCATCGGCATTCACATCACCTGGAATTTCTTCCAGGGCAATGTGTTTGGCTTCCCGGTCAGCGGCATAGATTCCGGTGCGACGTTGGTCGCTATCAAACAAAGCGGGCCGAAGCTTTTCTCCGGCGGCGCCTTTGGCCCGGAAGCCGGGCTGATCGGCATCGTCGCCATGTTCCTCGGCACCGTACTGGTCTGGTGGTATATCAAACTGCGCTACGGCAAAGCCCTGCTGTGGGAAAAACTGGCCGTACCCGAGTTCCTGCCCAAACACCAGGCCAAGCTGGACGCCGCTGCAGCCAAGATTGCCACAGCAGATGAACCTGTTGAAGAACCTTTTTCGTAGGGGCGATTTGCGTGTAAGGGCGATTTGCGTGTAAGGGCGATTTGCGTGTAAGGGCGATTTGCAAATCGCCCCTACTTCATTTACGGAGGCTTTCCATGACAAATCCTTTTTCCAATCTTGACTCCCGTGTCCATCAAATCCTGCACGACTGGCACGTGCCCGGCATGGCGATCGGTGTCGTGAAGGATGACAAGATTGTCCTCAACGCGGGCTATGGCCTGCGGGATGTGGAACAAAACCTGCCCGTCACCCCTGACACCGTCTTTGGCATCGCCTCGGTCAGCAAAGCCTTCACCAGCTTTGCCATGGCTCTGCTGGTCGAGCGCGGCCAACTGCACTGGGACAAACCCGTGCAGGAGTACATCCCCTGGTTCCGCCTGCAAGACCCGGACGCCAACGGGATCACCCCGCGCGACCTGGTCTGCCACCGCAGCGGCCTGCCGCGCCACGACCGCGCCTGGTACCAAAGCGGCGCCAGCCGGGAAGAGATCGTGCGCCGTCTGGCCGACCTGCCCCCCAGCAAACCCTTCCGTTCCTTCTATCAATATCAAAACATGATGTTCGTCACCGCCGGCTTCCTCGTTGAACAGATCACCGGCGAAAGCTGGGAGAACTTTATCCAGCGTGAGGTCTTCGACCGCCTGAACATGACCCGCAGTAATTTCTCGATTAACGCCATGCAAGAGATGGAAAACATCGCCCTGCCGTATGGCCGCCTGAAAGACCAGACCACGCGCATCCCCTTCGCCAACGTGGACGCCCTCGGCCCAGCCGGCTCGATCAATTCGACAACGACGGATATGCTCAACTGGCTGCGCCTGCACCTCAACCAGGGTACTTGTAACAGCCAGCGGCTCATCTCCTCCAGCGGACTGGCAGAATGTCACCGCCAGCAAATGGTCATCCAGGAAGTCTTCCCCGCCAGTCTGATTTCCTATCCCGAGCTTGGCCCGCGATCCTACGGACTGGGCTGGTTCCTGCGCACCTACCGCGGACGGCGCATGGTCTTTCACAGCGGCGGCATTGATGGCTACGGCAGCTTCCTCTCCTTCCTGCCGGAAGAGAACATCGGCGTGGTGATCCTCTCCAATCTGGATGAAGGCAACAGCCCTGTACCGGTCACTTTCGAAATCTATGACCGTCTGCTCGGCTTTGATCCGCCAGACTGGAGTCAACGCTATCTAACCCATGAAGGCAAGGCAGAAGCAGCCGCCAAAGCAGGCAGCGAAAAGCGGGAAAGCCAGATCGTCCCGGACACCCGTCCCAGCCACCCGGCTGACGAATACCTGGGCAGTTTCAACCACCCCGGCTATGGCAGTCTGAAGGTCGAAGCAATCCAGGATACGCACAGCAACCCCGCCACCTATAACGCCCACTTCAACCTGATCCCCCTCACCCTGACCCACGTGCATTACGACACCTTCAAAGCCGAAACGGCTTCAGGAACCTGGACGCGCCTGACCTTTCTCAGCGATGAAGACGGCCGCATCAACGCCGTGCGCCTGTCCACAGAGGTCAATGTTCCCCCAATGGTCTTCGAGCGCGTGACTGATACGCCCGCCCTCACTGTGTTGACAGCCTGCACCGGTATATACACGCTGGAAGGCGACCAGCAAGTCCTCATCACCCTTTCCCCCGAAAACGAACTCAGCCTCCAGCTACCCGGTCAGTCGCCGCTTGTCCTGGAGATGGTAGAAGAAGGCACCTTCCAAACGATTGATTACCCCCGTATCACGGTCACCTTTTCAGCCGCTACGGGCAAACAAACGCCATCCGTAGAAATCCTGCACCCTGAAGGCTTGTTTGTCGCTGTACGAAAATAATTTCCCCTCACAGCCGCACACACGCCTCCACCGCCAGCCAGAACATACGCTGACGGTCGTCTGCGCGCTCATGCCAGCCGCGTTTATCCCAGCCTTCCGGCACGACCAGATCGCCGCCATACACCATCTGCCCAAAGGTCACCCCGCGGAACTGCGCCACCGCAAAGAAAGCCGCGGCTTCCATCTCGACCACCTGGCAGCCTTCGTTGACCCGCAGGTCGCGTTTGGCGGCTGTCTCGCGGTACAGGCCGTCCGTCGTCCAAGCTTTTGCCATTACATAGGGCATCCCCTCGGCGTCCAGTGCGGCTTGCAAAGCAGCCACCGCCTGCTGCGTGGGCTGCACCTCGCGCGCCGGCGGCAGATAATGATAGGATGTGCCCTCGTCCCGCACTGCCGAAGTTAAAATGAAAGGATGCCCGGCATCAGTTGAATGGGTGAGCACCCCCGCCCCGCCCACGGCGATGAACCTGTCCACATCCTGGGCAATCAACTCCTCCAGAAAACCGGCCGCCAACGCCGCCCCCACACCGGGATGCATGACCGTGATTTGCTGTCCTGCGTGTTCCAAAAGATATACACGGTTTTCCCCGATCTCTGACCGCAAACACGACACCGGCACAAGTTTTCCCTCTGCCGCCAAATCACACAGCACCTCCTGAAAAAAGCAAAGCACAGCCCGTTTGGGCAGATCCACTGGCTGGCTGGAACGCTGCGGGTTCAGGATCGCCTCGCGGCCGGGATCAAATTCAAGAATTGGACAGCTTTCGGGTCTCATTTTTCCATCCTTTTTGCTGAAAATTTCATCCATTATAGCAAGAATAGCCCGTTTTCTGGCGTCTTTCTTGCACAAGACAGTTTAACTGATGTTACGCAGCCTTGAGAGCTTGAAGCTCATCAAAGGCGGAGCGAGT
>CAYURM010000013.1:15371-85363 GCA_964447155.1 uncultured Anaerolineaceae bacterium | reverse complement strand
TTTGTCCATGCCTTAAGATTACCCGATTTTTGCCTCTTTTGCGTAACATCAGTTACATAAAAAAGGATCGTTTACCGGGTTATTTTAAATGGCATGCTATTGCGTTAGCGAGGTGCCTGGGCGCACGCCGTGCCATAGGCAGCCCGCTAAGTCAAAACTTCCCTTGGAAAGGTTGGCGCACTCATCCTTTTACTTGCCCCGTCCCGTCGCCGGTAAGATTTAATGGCCTGCAAACCGACCCTTTTCAAGGTTGATCTCGCGCGAACCTTGAAAAGGGGGACATTGCTAACCAATTTGTGATACTTTGAACACATTTCGCCATCCAACCTTTCCAAGGGAAATATTTGTTTTCTTTTTCTTAGCTTTATGCCTATGGTATGCCGTCCAATAACGCATTGGATGCTATGCGCCCCTACGTGGGGATATTCCTGATTGGGATACCTTGCTCTGCCAGGTAGGTTTTTAACTCCGGGATGCTGAGCTTGCCGTCATGGAAGAGGGAGGCGGCGAGGGCGGCATCGGCTTTGCCGTCGGTGAGAACTTCGGCAAAGTGGGCCATTGTTCCGGCACCGCCGGAGGCGATGATGGGGACATTGACGGCTTCGGAGGCGGAGCGGGTCAGGTCAATGTCATATCCGGCGAGGGTGCCGTCGGCATCCATGCTGGTGAGGAGGATTTCTCCGGATCCGGCTGCCACGCCTTTGACAATCCACTCGATGGCATCGAGGCCGGTGGGCGTGCGGCCGCCATTGATGACGACTTCCCAGCGGGGTGCTGCACCAGGGTCGGTCACGCGGCGGGCATCGACGGCGAGGACAATGCACTGGCTGCCAAAGCGCTGTGCGCCCTCAGCGAGCAGGGTGGGGTCATGCACGGCAGCGGAGTTGATGCTGACCTTATCCGCCCCGGCAAGAAGCATTCTATGCATGTCTTCCACTTTGCGGATGCCGCCGCCAACGGTGAGCGGCATAAAGACCTGTTCCGCGACGCGCTGGACGGTTTTGACGGCGGTGGCGCGGCCATCAGGGGTGGCGGAGATATCCAGGAAAACCAGCTCGTCTGCGCCGGTGGCGTCATAAATTTTCGCTTGTTCCACCGGGTCACCGGCATCACGCAGGTTGACGAAATGGACGCCTTTGACCACGCGGCCTTCGGCGATGTCCAGGCAGGGGATGATACGTTTGGCGAGCATATTTACTCCTTTTTCGAATTGAACAATTCAGCTGGGTTGATACTGCCTTCATACAGGGCGCGGCCGATGACGACACCGGGCAGGCCAGCCTGGCGGATGGCGTTGACGCCTGCGATGAGGTTGACGCCGCCGGAGGCGATCACGCTCAGGCCGGTTTCTTTTGCCAGATTGACGGTGGCGTTCAGATTGACGCCGGTTTGCAGGCCGTCACGGGCAATGTCGGTGAAGACAATCCAGCGCAAGCCCATTTCAAAGAAGGTTTGCCCCAGTTCAACAGCGGACTGGTTGGATGATTCCTGCCAGCCGCGCACCTGAACAATACCGTCGCGCGAGTCGAGGCTGACGGCGACGCGGTCAGCGCCCCATCGCTTCACAGCTTGTCGTACCAGTTCAGGTTCTCTTACTGCGACAGTGCCGAGGATAACGCGGATGACGCCGAGGGCAATGACGCGGTCTGCGTCTTCCAGGCTGCGCAGGCCGCCGCCGAACTGGACGGGGATTTGACGGGCTGACGCTACAGCAAGGATGGATTGCAGTGCTTGCTGGTTGGCAGTATCAGCTTCTTCAAATGCGCCGTCGAGGTTGACGACGTGCAGATACTGCGCGCCGGCATCCAGCCAGCGGGTGGCAACCCCGGCGGGGTCGCTGGCATAGTTGGTCTGGCGATTGGGGTCGCCTTCCTTGAGGCGCACGACTTGACCGTTACGCAGGTCAATGGCGGGGAAGATGGTGAAGTTTGAAGGCATGGGGTATGGTCCTTTCATCCCCTCCCCCCGGCCCCCTCCCGGCAAGCGGGAGGGGAGGAGGTTAGAGTGTAAAGAAATTTTGTAATATTCGCTGGCCAACTTGCTGACTTTTTTCAGGGTGGAACTGGACGCCAACGATGTTGTCTCTCTGGACAGCGGAGGTGAAGTTGCGTATATAGTCGGTGCGGGCAGCGGTTACAGAATCGTCTTCGGGCAGGCAGTACCAGGCGTGGTTGAAATAGGCATGGCTACCATCGGGCAAGCACTGGAAGAGCGGGCTGGGGTGCTCGCCAAACCAGAGTTGATTCCAGCCGGTGTGGGGGATTTTGAAGCCGGGGGTGTTTTCAAAGCGGATCACCTTGCCGGGCAGGAGTTCCAAACCGGGGTGTTGTCCCATTTCGGTGCTGTAGGCAAACAGAGCCTGCATGCCGACACAGATGCCGAATAGGGGTGTGCCGCGCTGGGCAGCCTCCTGAATGGCGGGAATCAGATCACAGCGGTCAAGACCTTCCATGAAGCCGCCAAATGCACCTACGCCGGGGAGGATGATGCGGTCAGCGGCTTGCAGGTCATGCGGGTCCTTGCTGAGCTTGATCGAGAAGCCGAGGGGGAGGAGGGCGTTGTATACGGAGTGCAGGTTGCCCGTTCCGGCGTCGATCAGGATGGCATCGTAGTTTTGCATGGAGGCTCCTAGAACAGCACGCCTTTGCTGGATGGGATGGTTCCGGCACGGCGGGGATCGATCTGTACCGCGGCATTCATGGCACGGGCGAGAGCTTTGAAGATGGCCTCGGCCTGGTGGTGGTCATCACGGCCATAGAGGACGCGGGCGTGCAGGTTGCAGCGTGCTTCGAGGGCGAAGCTTTCCAGAAAATGGGGGAAGAGGGTGACAGGAACGCCGCCAATGAAGGGCGCATGCCATTCCGCCTGGACAACTGTGTAGGGACGGCCGGAGAAATCCACGGCGACGAGGGCCAGGGTTTCATCCATTGGGCAGTAGGCAGAGGCCATGCGCACGATGCCGCGCCGGTCGCCGAGAGCTTCGCGAAAAGCCTGGCCGAGGGCGAGACCGGTGTCTTCAATGGTGTGGTGCGGGTCGATCTCCAGGTCACCCTGCGCGTGCAGCTTTAGGTCGAAAAGACCATGGACGGCAATCTGGGTGAGCATGTGGTCGAAGAAGGGCACACCGGTGGAAATGTCGTGTTTGCCGGTGCCGTCGATATCCAGGGCAAGTTCGATCCTTGTTTCGCCGGTAGTGCGGCTGATTTTACTTTGGCGGAGGGGGGTGTCACTCATGACAGATTCCTTTCAGCAGCAATTTGCATTAATGCATCGTAGACGGCCTTGTTTTCTTCCGGGCGGCCAATGCTGAGACGGATGTAGTTCTCCAGCAGGGGGGTGGCGTAGTAACGCACCATGATACCTTGCTTCAGGAGGAGGTTCTTGATTTCAATGGCCTGAATATTTTCCACCTGGCAGAGGATGAAATTGGCCTGGGAGGGGTAGGGATGCAGGTAGGGGACGGATTTCAATCGCTCATAAAGCCGATCTCGTTCGGCGCGCAGGCGGGCCACGTTGCCGGAAAGGTAGTCCAGGTCTTCCAGGGAGGCCAGGGCGGCTACGTTTGCGGCGACATTTACATTATAGGGTTGTTTTGCTTTCCAGAGAGCGGTGAGAATCCAGTCAGGGAAAGCGCCATAGCCCACGCGCAGACCGGCAAGGGCTGCCCATTTGCTGAAGGTACGCAGGACGATGAGGTTTTCTCGCTCAGTGACCTGCTGGATACGGCTCAGTTTTTCGCCAAAGCGTCCGCCAACTGCGCCGCTGAATTCGATGTAGGCTTCATCCAGAATAACGAGGACAGGCAGATCGAGGATCGCATCAATGATTTCCGGTTCGGGGAAGCTGCCATCGGGGTTGTTGGGGGTGGTGAGGAAGATGGCTTTGGGCTGGTATTGTGCGACGGCCTGTTTGATGGCGTCCAGGTTGACGGAAAAGTCCGGTGTGCGCTGGATGTTGATCACCTCCCCGGCGTTGAGTTGGGTTTCAAAGGAATACATGCCGAAGGTGGGCGGGCAGTTGATGATGCTGTCGCCAGGTTCGAGGATGACACGCAGGGTGAGGTCAATCAGTTCGTCTGCACCGGCACCAGCGACCAGGTTTTCCATCGGTGCGCCGGTGAAATCTGCCAGGGCTGTGCGCAGCTCTCGGCTTTCGGGGTCGGGGTAGATGTGCGGCCACTGTAAATCGGCCAATGCCTGGCGGATTTTTGGAGATGGACCGTAGGGATTCTCGTTGGCATCGACCTTGATGATCTCTTTGGGGTCGCGGCCGAGGCGTTTGGAGAGTACCTCGAAGGGTTCAATCGGCGTGTAAGGCGAAAAATCATCGAAGCGGGCAGCAGTTTTCATAAGCGCACCTGTGCGGAATTGGCGTGGGCATCAAGCTGTTCAGCGGATGCGATGGTGACGGCAGCCGGGCCAATCGCCTGGGCGGTGGCCGGGTCGAGGGCGACGAGGCTGACGACGTGCACGAAATCGAGCACGTTGAGCGGTGAGCTGAAGTGGGCTGAGCCGCCGGTGGGCATGACGTGACTGGGTCCGGCAACGTAGTCGCCGAGGACTTCAAAAGAGTGTTCACCGACGAAGATGCCGCCGGCAGCGGTGATTTTTTCGGCCAGACGCCAGGGGTCGGCGACGGCCAGGCAAAGGTGTTCGGGACCATAGTCGTTGGATAAGTCAACGGCTTCCTGTAGATCAGCGGTCAGGACAGCACCGGAGCGGTTGTTCATCGAGGCAGCAATGATCTGGCTGCGGGTTCTTGCCTTGATCTGCTTTTCGACTTCCACCTGAACGGCTTCGATCAGTGTTTCAGATGGCGAAAGGAGGATGGCACTGGCGAGGACATCGTGTTCGGCCTGGGCGAGGAGATCAGCGGCAACCCATTCCGGTTTGGCGTTTTCGTCTGCAATCACGACGGTCTCGGTGGGGCCGGCGATGCTGTCGATGCCGACGAAGCCGAAGACCTGACGTTTGGCGAGGGAAACGAAGAGGTTGCCGGGGCCGAAGATCTTCTTGACCGGATTGATGGATTCCGTGCCGTAAGCCAGCGCAGCGATGGCCTGCGCGCCGCCGATGGCGTATACCTCGGTCAGGCCGAGCAGGGCGGCGGAGGCGAGAATGGTGGGGTCGATCTTGCCGGTTTGGCGATTCGGAGGCGCAACCAGAACGATCTCAGACACACCAGCGACCTGGGCTGGGATGGCGGACATGAGCACGGAGGAAGGCAGCGGGGCGCTGCCGGCGGGGATGTAGAGGCCGACGCGCAGGATGGGGCGCATGTATTGGCCGACGGTGCCGCCCATTTTCTGGGTCATCCAGGAAGTAACGGGTTGGGCTTCGTGGAACTGTCGCACGCGGGAGGCAGCCAATTCCAGGGCCTGGCGCAGATCAGCAGGAATTTGTTCCAAAGCGGCTTGCAGTTCTTCAACGGGCACGGCGAAATTTTCCGGTGTGCTGCCATCCAGGCGCTGCGACCATTCACGCAAGGCCGCGTCGCCGCGGCGGCGGACATCGGTCAGAATGCGATCCACGGCCTGGGTTGGGGTGAGCGGTTCGCCAAATAATTCGGCGGTGCGCTGCAGGACGGTTTCAGGGATGACCATTTCATCCATCGGGACGCGTTTGAGGATAGATTGGCGGGCTTCTTCAGGGGAAAATATACGTAACATGAGGGTTCCTTTTAATTATTTGTACTCATTCCCAGGGCGTTGAGCATGGCTGCATAGCGCGGAGGCTCTTCATCAAAAATATAGCTGACGGGCATGACAACCACGCCGCTGCCACCGATGGCGCGTAATTCGTTGATGGTTTTGACGAGTGTATTGCGGGGGATAATAATGTTAACAGCGTACCAGTTTGGGTCTTCTTCGCGCACAATCACGCGGGAAACGGTCGGACCTTGCAGGCCGTCGATAGAACATTTATCAAAAATGCGCTTTGCAATCGTCTCCGGTGAAGTGCCGCGCATATTGGCGAAGACGGCCAGGCTTTCGGTAGCACGCAGGTAGGCTTCAATGTATTCCAGCAACTGACGGGCAAGATCCAATACACGGGGATTTTCCTTCAGGGATTGTCTGTTGCCCATGAGGACGGCCTGGGATTTGAGGATAACGCCATCTGTCAGCGGGCGCAGGCGGTTATCCCGCAGGGTTTGCCCGGAAGATACCAAGTCGGAGATCATATCTGCGTAGCCGATAGCCGGGGCAGTTTCGAGGGTGCCTTCGGCATAGATCAATTCGCTATCGATATCCAGTTTTTCCATGTAGCGGGCGGTGATATTGGGGAATTTGGTGGCGATGCGCAGCGTATTTGTCATTGATTTTGCTTTGGCTGTGAGGGAAGCGACATCCTGCACGTCCTGCCATTCCTCCGGGACGGCCAATTCGAGCGAGCAGCCGCCAAATTTCAGGTCGTCATGCAAGATGAGAATTTCATCACCGGTTCCCCGCTTTTCTTCGAGGGTGTCGAGTCCGGTAATGCCAAATTCTACACTGCCGTCCCGCACGGAAGCGACAATGTCACCAGGGCGCTGGAAGAGGATGACCAGTTCGGGAAGGTTGGGGATGCGGGCCTCGTACTGGCGGGGATTGGGCTTGTAAACTTTTAGCCCGCAGGCGGCAAGCAAGTCAAGACTGTCATCCATCAGCCGTCCTTTGGAGGGCAGGGATAAACGGATCAGTCGTTCTGGTGTGGCAGCGTTGTTCATAAATTCTCCTAGAAAATGTCAGGTTTTGTGCGTAAATAATAAAAAAAACCCCGGATTACCGGGGAGATTGAGCATGTGACGAATTGGGGTCTAGATGACGAAACGCAACAGACCTCCACCGGTGGGGAGTTGGGAAAGCTTTGCATGATGATGAAGCGATGCGTTCAGTGCCATAATGGGATTAATATACCAGCAAGCGAGGGATGTGTCAACTGGTTTGAAGGGTAGGTTGTATGAAGATCAGGTGATCAGCCAATCAGGTAATTTGTTCATCAGGGGTCAGGGAAAAACGCCGCTGTGAGAGGAAAATATTTGGCGGGAAGGGGCTTTACACAGGAAACAAAAAATTTCGGGAAAATATGCGGCCTGGTAAAAAGATTGTGAATACCCAGTCAATGTGTTGACTTTAATAATCGGTTCGGTTATTATCTAGCGTATTAGATATATATCTAATTGGAGCATATATGTGAGTAAAATTGAATGGGAAATTGGGACCGCGTTTGATCTGTTTATCAGCCTGAGCGTGTTGACGAATCCGGGACGGTATGGCCTGCGGCCAACCTGGGCGGCAGGGGTGCGTTCCAGATTGACAACAGAAGATCGGGGAACTATCGAGCAGTTTCAACCGTTTGTGCGGGTGCCACTTGCATGGTTGATGAATCTGGAAGCGGAACCCAAGACGGCTTTGGCGGCTCTTGAGGCGCTGGCAGCGATTGTGCCCGAAGAGCGGCTGGCGGCGTTAACGGTCAATTCGGCCACACCGCAAGATGTTCGCACCATTTTGCTGAAACCTGACGAAAATCGCGGGTGGAAGGCAGAAGAGCTGGCTGTGGTGAAAGCGTACTACCGCAAACAAAATATTTTGCTCAAGCCGGCACAGATGGAAGCCTTGCAGAATGCCTGGCTGGAACCAGCGAAATTTGGCGAGAGATATTTGACAGCGGTGACGCACTATTATCAGGTATATTTTTCGGAAGGTGAGGAACACGTCCGGGAGGCGCAGGAGCAGGGGCTGTTAACAGCCCAGCGAATGGCGGAACAGATGGGGACTGAACAGTTGCTAGAAGCCTTGTCACAGGGGGTTCAGTTTGAACAATATTTTCATGACGAAGATGAACCTGCGCCTGATTTTGTGCTTGCGCCGTCGTATTGGAGCAGTCCTTTGATCCATACCCATCGGATTGGTGCCAATCGGGTAGGGATTGTGTTTGGCTGCCGGGATGATAACGAAGGGTTAGTACCGGGGGAAGTGGTGCCGCCGATGCTGGTGGCGCGATTGAAGGCATTGTCAGACCCGACCCGGCTGCGTATTCTGCGCTATCTGGCGCAGGCACCGCTGACGCCCAGTCAACTGGCAAAAAAACTGGGTTTGCGACCGCCGACGGTGATCCACCATTTGAACCAGTTGAGGCTGGCCGGGCTGGTGCAGATCATTTTGCTGCCAGAAGGAAAACGCCGCTATGCATTCCGGCACGAAGGGGCACAAGATGCCATGCAGGGTACGATGCAATTCATCCTTGCCAAGGATGAAAAACCAAATAACTGAAAGAGATTGCAAACATTGAAGATCAAAACCGTTTCATCACAACTGCATCATCTGGGAAGTGTGTATTTTAATCACCTGCGGCAGTTTAAGCCAAATGCCCGCCTGTATTTGGTCAGTGTTCTATTAACGGGTGCGGCGATGGGGATTTACAATCTGCTGTTCAATTTCTTTGTGATCAGTCTGGGACATAACGAAGCTTTTATTGGCAAGCTTGTTTCGTTGAATCATGCCAGCATCATCGTAATGGCGCTTCTTTCAGCAGTGCTGATGCGCACGGTCAGCCGGAAATGGGTGCTGATTGGCGGGGTGGCATTGACCGCGGGGTCTGTAGTGACGATGGTGTTTGTGCCAGGCCAGTGGGTTATTCTGGGAATGAGCGCCTTGTTTGGCGGAGCGCAATGTTTGATCACGATTTCCATCGCGCCGTTTTTGATGGAAAGCAGCGGGGACGAAGAGCGTACATATTTGTTCAGTACAGCATTTGCGATGCAGATGGCAGCCATGTTTGGCGGGAACTGGACTGGCGGCAAGCTGCCGGGCTGGTTGATGAGCGCAGGTCTGGTGGCTAACGTGGAAGCAGGCTACAAAGTTGCGCTGCTGGTGATGGCAGGTTTGACGTTACTGGGGGTACTTCCAATGCTGCGTATGAGGGTGCAGCCGCTACAAAAAAGTGAAATTTCTGTTGCGATGCGTTGGCCGGAAATGCTGAAACAGTCACGGAAAATGGGTAAATTGGTGACGCCTGTGCTGATAACATCGTTGGGCGCAGGCCTGATTATGCCGTTTATGAATGTATTCTTCCGGCATGTTCATCACCAGACGGACGAGAGAATTGGACTGGTATTTGCCTTCGGCTCGCTGGCGATGGGCGTGGGCATGGTGGCGGCGCCGCCGCTGGCGGAACGATTTGGCAAGGTGCAATTATTTACCCTGAGCCGGGGGTTGTCGCTGCCGTTTCTGGTTCTTTTGGGAATGTCTCCCTGGTTTGGGTTGGCAGCCCTGGCTTATAATGTGCGCATTATGCTGATGAATATGGCCGGGCCGGTGTATCAAAATTTTGTGATGGATGAGGTGGAACCAGGCTTGAGGCCGGTAGCTTCCAGTATGTTGACGGTAGGCGGCAGCCTGGGCTGGGGGATCAGTTCAATGATCAGCGGCTGGCTGCAGGTGAATTATGGCTTTGGCCCGGCCTTTGTGGGGGCGGGGATTGGGTATGCGCTGGGGGTGTTTTCAGCATGGTGGTTTTTCCTGCGGCGGCCGCGGGTTGGCAAGCTGCAACATGTGCCGGTTGTCGGCGATTAGGGACTATTCATGATTTTTACGCAATATCAGGGTGAGTTTTTTGCATTATCAGCCGCTTTTCTGTGGTCGATTTCGGCGATCCTTTTTGAACGGCTTGGAAAAAAGATCCGGCCGATCGAGATGAATCTATTAAAAGGCATTTTCGCAACGATCATGTTGACAGCAACCTTGTTCCTTTTGCGCGAGCCGTTGACAAGCATCCATCCGCTGGCGCTGGGCGTTCTGATTGTCAGCGGGGCAGTCGGGATAGGGCTTGGCGATACGGCATATTTTGAGGCTTTGAAGCATTTGGGGGCGCGTCAGGCGGTGCTGCTTGGCACACTGGCCCCGCCGATGACGGCCTTGCTTGCGCTGGTCTTTTTGGGGGAAGATCTTCGAACGACTGCCTGGCTGGGGATATTTATCACGGTGGGCGGGGTGGCGAGGGTCATTTCGGAACGAAAGGGCAATGGTGGAGCGAATAAGAATACGGGAGCAGACCGAAATGTGAAAACCGGGGTGCTGTTCGGCATATTGGCTGCGCTTTCGCAGGCCAGCGGTTTGGTACTTTCCCGGTATGCGTTCAGTTTCACAACGATCAGCGCCCTGCAAAGTGCAATTTTACGGCTGGCTGCCGGGGCAGTGGTATTGTATATCTGGATCAAGTACAAGAAACAGCCGTTAGGCGAGTGGCGCAAGGTTCCCCGGCCCTGGCGCACGTGGCTGATGATCTTGCTGGTGTCTTTTGTGGGGACGTATGTTTGTATCTGGCTGCAGCAATTGGCGGTTCAGCATTCCCCGGCAGGAATTGCGCAGACCTTGCTGGCGACCAGTCCGTTGTTCATTTTGCCAATTGCGGCGATCCGTGGTGAGAAGTTGACCCTGCGGGCTGTCTTGGGAGCGGGTGTTTCCCTGTTTGGCGTGATGTTATTATTTGGTATATTGGGATAAAGAGGCTTATGGATGCATGAAAAACGTTTTGACGGTAGTCCTGATAAATTGCGGTCTGAAAATCGATTGGCGATTTTAGAAGTTAACCGGGTTATTGATCTGTCACTTGAGGGGATTGAGGCTGCCAGCATGCTGGATGTGGGTACGGGCAGCGGTTTGTTTGCTGAAAGATTCCAAACCCATGGTTTGCAAGTGGCAGGCGTGGACGTTTCTCAGGAGATGCTTGACGTGGCATCCCAGCATGTCCCGAGCGCAAGCCTGCGTTTGGGAACAGCAGAAAAACTGCCGTTTGGTGATGATTTTTGTGATCTGGTTTTTATGGGACTGGTGCTGCATGAAACCGATGCCCCTTTGCAGGCTTTAAAAGAGGCGCGGCGGGTAGGGAGGCTGCGCACAGCTGTGCTGGAATGGTATTATGCAGCCGATCAGGCGTTCGGCCCGCCGCTGGAACATCGTTTGTCTGGGGAGAGAATCAGGGAATTAAGTGAACAGGCCGGTTTTGGAAAATTTTCAAAGCATGCATTGTCTAATTTGGTGCTTTATCTTTTGGATGTTGGCCTCGACTGAAGGGTGTGGCGCATAATCATGAGTGCAATCAAGATTAATGTTGAAAAATGTATAGGGTGTGGGGCATGCGTGGATGTATGCAATGTGACGCATGTCTATAAAATGCAGGAGGAGAAAGCAGTTGTTTCTTCTGAACGACGCTGCTGGCAATGCGGGCAGTGCGTGGCTGTTTGTCCGGTGGACGCCATCGAACATGCTGACTTTCCGCTGGAAAAATGCCCGCCTGTTGAGAAATTTACGGATACAGAAATTGAACGGATGAATGCGGTTATGCAGAGCCGGCGGTCGGTACGGGTGTTCAAGAATAAACCGGTGGAGCGTAGTGTGATCGAGGATCTGATTAGAAAGGCAAGCGGCGCACCCAGCGCCAAGAACCGCCAGGCAGTGGACTGGATTGCGATGGATGAACCTGACAAGATTGCCTCGCTGCGCGAGAAGACGATTGCTGTGCTGGGGGATGTGGCGAAGGAACTCCGCATAAAAGCAGAAGGCCCGGATTTGGACGAAGCATTACAGCGCCAGCACTTGATGTATGCCAAGTCACTGGAGTTTCTGGAACGGCGGCAGGAGCGCGGCGAGGATGCCTTGTTCTATAATGCGCCGGTCTTGCTGCTGGCGCATGTGCCGAATGGTGAGTTTGGGGAAGCGGATGCGGTGTATGCCGGATATGGGTTGATGCTGGCGGCGCATTTACGGGGATTAGGTACTTGCCAGATTGGGTATTTCAGTGTGGCTTTGGTTCAGGATGCGTCTTTGCAGGATGAGTTAGGGGTGCCGGAAGGTCGTGAGATCAAATTAGCGATGATCGTTGGGTATCAGAAGTACCGCTATCGGAGAGAGATCCCGCGACGGATGCCTGCTGTAAGGTGGGTGGGTTAACTACATCCCCTCCCTGTACCCGCTTCGCAGGGACTTCGCCTTCCCCCAAAACAAACAGCATTTTTTGGGGAAAGTAAAATTTGGGCGCTTTGAGCTAAAAAACCAGGGTGTATTGACAAAAGGAAAAACGCCAACCCATAATGAATTGGCGTATTAAATTATTACAGTATGGATCAGCGACGAATGCCGATTGTAGTGACGAATAAATTCGTCATGAACATGAGTTTGCCGGGCCTCTGTAACGACTAAAGTCGTTACTACAATTAACGCAACTCAGGTTTAAGTGACAAGTTTCATGTCTGGCAGCGACCATTCATCCAGCAAAGCCCTGAATGCTTTCCAGCCTGGCATTGGCGAGGCATCCAGCAAAGATCTGGACACTGTGCCTCGCCATTAGCATGCTATTGGGATTAGGCTTCGCCGTGGCCGGACATTTCGGCGATCTGGTCGATGCGGGCGTCGAGTTCTTCGCCGAGGCCGGCGATGTCGGCATTCAGAAAGCCGCGGATGATCATGGAAATGGCCTGGCGTTCTTCAATGCCACGAGATTGGAGGTATTCGACCTGTTCGGGGGCAATTTTGCCGATGCTGGCTTCGTGGCTCATCATGGCTTCGGGATGTTCTGAGCGGACACCAGGTGTGGATTCGATGAAGCCTTTTTTACCGGGGTCGAGGATCATACCGGAGCAGTCGATGTGAGCGCGGCAGCGGTTGCTGCCGGTGAGGAGACCGGTCTGGATGATTTGCCCGCCAGTGCAGATGGCGCGGTGGGCCAGTTCGGCACTGGTGTCTTCTCCGTTCAGGTAGACTTCGCCGCCGCTGAGGATATGCGAGCCGGTAGAGCCAAGAATGACGCTGTAATAGCGTGCGGATGCACGGTCGCCATTGAGCCAGGTGATCGGGTTAGAACGGATATCGGCAGCGGGACGCAGGGAAACATAGTTGCTTTCGAAGATGCCGTCTTCGTCCACGATGGTGGCAGAATGCGGGCGAACCGAGACTTTCGGACCCCAACTGTGCACCATGGTGTTGGTGAAACGCGCGCGCTTGCCGATGAATTGCTCGCTGACGGCCAGATGCACACCGCTGGATATTTCGTGCCGGGTGGCGCAGCCGGTGATGAGGGTCAGTTCTGCATCGTCTTCGACGATGACAATGTTGTGGATGGCCTGGGCAATGTTGGCGTGCGATTGGTACAGGGCGGCCTGGTAGGGAAATTCTACCTTGGCACCGGCTTCAACGCGGATGAAGTACCCCTGGGGGACTTCCTGCTCGGCGCAGAAGCGGGTGATTTTGTTGGTGTCGGGGTCGATCAGTTTCCAGGCGTATTTTTCCGCCAGCCAGTCGTATTTTCTCAGGGCTTCGGCGATAGGCAATACTTCCAGGCCTTCGGCCTGGGTTTGGGAGCAGATGGTGTGGAAATCCTGTACGACGAAGGTGCCGGCACGCTGCGGGCTGTCGAAGAGTACGCCGACTTCGGCCAGTTCCTGGGCGTCAATTTTAGGAAATTGATTGGGGGCAATCAAACTGGGCTGCGGTGTGCCGCCATCCAAGACAAAGTCCTTGATTTCAAAATCTCCTGAGGGAGTCCAGGTTGATTTGGTCATGATTGGGGCACCTTTCGTTTGATGCAGGTCAGGCATTGCGAATATCCGGCATCACAGATGGTATCGAGGACGATTTGGGCATTGCCACAGCCTTCAACGGTACCATCCATCATGACATGGGCCTTGTCTGCATAAACGCTTTCCAAAATTTGGCCGGTGTGGGTGATGATCAGACCGGAACGGCGGAAAGCGGGACGAGAGATGTCGACCGAGTAAAGTCGTTTTGCCATATCGCCAATTAACTCCAGGGCTTCAATGTCTATACCCGAATCGGGTTCGTCCAGCATGGCAAATTTAGGCCGGGTGGCGAGGAGCTGGAGCAGCTCAACGCGGCGGATCTCGCCGCCGGAAAGACCGTCGTTGATGTCGCGGTCAAGGAATTTGTCCAGCTTGTTGTCCGTAATCAATTGCTTGAGTTCGTCTTCAATGGCGGGGTCTTGCGCATAGGCATAATCCAGCACCTGGCGTAATTTAACGCCTTTGATGGTCGGAGGGCGCTGCTGGGCAACAGCAATGCCGCGGCGGGCGCGTTCGGTCAGGTCGAGGTCGGTGACGTCTTCGCCATCAAAGATGATCTTGCCAGAGGTGATCTTGTAGCCAGAAAAGCCCATGATGGTCATCATCAGGGAGGTTTTGCCGCTGCCGTTGGGGCCAAAAAGGGCATGGACTTCGCCTTCCGGCACTTCCATATTGATGTGATGCAGAATTTCTTCCCCGTTTACATTGACATTCAGGTCTTGAATTTCGAGTATGTTTTTCATTGTGTCCTTTGTTTCAATCCCGCCCGAAAAAAATCGGATGAAATGATGTTTTTTGCAGGGTTAAGTATAACGCAATCAGGTGAAATTTTGGGCGCGTGTGGATAAGAAGTATTAAACAGGTGAAACATTATTGAGGCGGTGCTGGTAAAATTGAATCAAAAATACTGACAATCAGGAAAGGCAACTATTCATGGCAAACGAAGCGAACAAGATCATTTACTCGATGATGCGGGTGAGTAAATTTCACGATAAGAAACCAATATTGAAGGACATCTCCCTGTCCTATTTTTATGGCGCAAAAATCGGGGTGATCGGGTTGAACGGTTCCGGGAAAAGTTCCCTTTTGCGGATTCTGGCGGGGGCAGACGAAGAATTTAACGGGGAGACGTGGGTAGCCCCCGGGTTTACGATCGGATTCTTGGAGCAGGAACCTGTCCTCGATGACACAAAAACCGTGCGACAGACGGTTGAGGAGGGGGTGCAGGATTTGATTGATCTGATGGCACGCTATGAAGAGATCAATCTGAAATTTGGCGAGCCGATGTCCGATGATGAGATGAACAAGCTGATTGAGGAGCAGGGCAAGGTGCAGGACGAGATTGATCATCAGAATGTATGGGATCTGGACGCGCGGTTGGAAATGGCAATGGATGCGCTGCGCTGCCCGCCTGGTGATACTCCGGTCAAGGTGCTTTCTGGCGGTGAGCGGCGCCGGGTGGCGTTGTGCCGCCTGCTGCTGCGTAAACCGGATATCCTGCTGCTGGATGAGCCAACCAACCATCTGGATGCGGAGACAGTGGCCTGGCTGGAGCAGCATTTGCAGCGTTATGAAGGCACCGTGATTGCGGTGACGCATGACCGCTATTTCCTGGATAATGTAGCCGGATGGATTTTGGAACTGGATCGCGGTGAGGGCATCCCGTGGAGGGGGAATTATTCTTCATGGCTGGAGCAGAAACAGAAGCAATTACAAAACGAAGAAAAAACAGAGAGCGAGCGTCAGCGTACTTTACAGCGTGAGCTGGAGTGGATCCGTATGTCGCCTAAAGGCAGGCACGCAAAATCCAAAGCGAGGATCAATGCGTATGAGGAGATGCTCAATCAGGATTCGGAAAAGCGTGCGAATGATCTGGAAATCTTTATTCCACCGGGACCGCGCCTGGGCGACCTGGTGATCCAGGCGAAAGGTGTGCGCAAAGGATATGGCGACCGGATGTTGGTGGATGAGATGAGTTTTGAGCTTCCTGCCGGCGGGATTGTAGGGATCATCGGCCCGAACGGGGCGGGCAAGACCACCCTGTTCCGTATGATCACGGGACAGGAAATGCCGGATGAGGGCGAAATTCGGGTCGGTGAGACAGTTAAACTGGCGTACGTCGATCAAAGCCGGGATGTGCTGGACCCGGAGAAGTCGATCTGGGAGATGATCTCGGAGGGGCAGGAATTTATCCAGCTAGGCAAGCGGGAAGTCAACTCACGGGCGTATGTATCGCGGTTTAATTTTTCCGGCGCTTTACAACAAAAGAAGGTGGGATTACTATCCGGCGGCGAGCGGAACCGGGTGCATCTGGCGCGGATATTGAAAGAGGGGGCGAATGTACTCCTGCTGGATGAGCCGACCAATGACCTGGATGTGAACACGATGCGTGCGCTGGAAGACGGCCTGGAGAATTATGTCGGGTGTGCGGTGGTGATCAGCCATGACCGCTGGTTCCTGGATCGGATTGCCACGCATATTCTCGCTTTCGAGGGTGACAGCAGTGTGTTCTGGTTTGAAGGCAATTACTCGGAATATGCTGAAAATCGAAGAGAACGTCTTGGGGCGGACGCGGACCAGCCGCACCGGATCAAGTATCGCCCGCTGGAACGGTAGGCGTTCATTTATAAATTGGAATTCATAACTTATCATTAAATATTAAAAAATCAAACGTCCCGGGGTTGCGGGACGTTTGATTTTTCGGGTTTGAAAAGATAGGCTTATTTGCCAATGTAATAGGTGATGTGCTGCAACTGAACGACAGCATCGCTGTGTCGAAGGTGAAAGATGTGGTCGGGCAGGTTGAGCGGGGTGGCGGAGTAGTTGAGGATACCTTGAATGCCAGCCTTGACCAGCTCAGCGGCGACGGCCTGGGCGGCTTCGTCCGGGACGGTGATCATGGCAATTTTGATACCGGCTTGTGTAACGCTGGGTACGAGGTCTTTGATGTCGAGAACTTTCAAGTTTCCGACAGCGGTGCCAATGATTTCGGGGTTATTGTCAAAAACCAGTTTGATATTGAAGCCTTGGGGGGCAAAGCCGTGGTAATGGGCGATTGCTTTGCCGAGGTTGCCGGCGCCAACCACTGCTACGTCCCATGAGCGCCCCACGTTGAGGATAGTTTGCAGTTGGTCGACAAGGAATGAAATCAGGTATCCCGTGCCCTGTTTGCCAAATTCACCGAACTGCGAGAGGTCTTTACGGATCTGTGCAGCGGAAATACCCAGTCTTTCTCCCAGCTCCCTGGAAGAGGTGGTTTGCTTTCCTTCGGCCTGCATCGCTTTCAGGGTATTGTAATATTCGGGCAGACGGCTGACAACAATGTCTGGAATAGGGTTTGACATGAACTTGGTCTCCATGGATCAAAAGATATGCTGGTATTACTTTAGCATAAAAAGGGGGATTTGTGAATAATTTCTCAAGTATAGAGGAATAGCTGATCCGTCAATCAGGGATCAGGGGAAGAAAGGGGAAGGTGGTTACAGCCATTATTGAGGCAGGCGATCAAGGGATAGCGGCTAAAATCGTACCTGCAGGGGGGATATCATTGATTGGGATAGGGGCTGAGGGTGACGGTGAAGTTTTTATCCGTGGAAAAGGTAACCGTTGCGAGGGACATGGGCAGGAAATGCCCCGGGGGATAAACCTGGTTGGGGTTGAGGGGCTGGGAAAGGTTTTCGAGGCTGTCTTTGAAGGTGTGGATCTCGACTTCGGGATCGCCAGTCCAGGAGACGCAGACGGCTTTGCCGTCCTCAGCACCCCAACAGAAGGAACCATCGGTTTGAGAGAAGATGTTGTACATGTCTGCCCAGCCGGGCTGGAAGCGCTGCTGGGGGTCAAGTGCGAGGACGAGGTCAGTGCTGAGGGACTGGCCGGTCTTGATGGTGACGATTAGACCCTCTTCGGTGAAGCGATAGTCTTTGCTGATGGCGCTGTCGGTGCTGGTGAATTGGACGTGTTCTTCATCAAGTTCGCTGACTTCGAAGGTAAGTGGCTCAGCGGTGTCGAGGAGGAAACTGCCGGGGATGACGGAGGGGTCACTGTGGGTGCCGGCGTCGAGGTTCCAGAAGGTGGGATCGCTCATGCCGACGACGATCTGGGAGGTGGGGCCGACCCATTGAGTGATGTCGGTGTCGTTGAGGTGGAATGTGGTGATGAGGCTGGCGTCGGCGATTTCGAAGTTGGCAGTATGATCATCAGAGGTGTAAACACATTCCGGGACTTTATCTGTGTCAATATCAAATGTACAGATAAATTTCGGATGAGCATCAACAGCCAAAGAGGAGCTATTCCAAAGATGGAATAACTGCGTCCAATAATTAGACTGGAGGTGATAACGGTCCGCATTATTGGTTGGGCGCAGGATTTGAAATGCCATTAATTCGGCCGGATCAACGGTATTGTTTTGGTGTGGATTCTCGAAACGGGACTGAATGGCATACCAGGTATTGCTCATTTTATATTTTGTGGCCCATGGAGGTGCCTGTGAACCGAGTAGATCCAAACCGTCGGCGCCTGGATTTGGCCAAAGGTTGCTGGTTGTAAAAGATTGCAGGTCATTTGCTGTAAGTGTCTGAATCCAGGGATGATTTGCCAGGTCTTGAAAAGCAGCGGGGGCGATAGAACGATCTCCCCAGGGACTGGTGATGAGGGAACCACCGATGACGAGCAGATCTGAATCATCTGGTGAAAGTGCGGTTTCCAGGAGCGTTGACCAGGTTTTGCGTGTCAGACCCTCGCGGTCCACCTGCTGCATTTGCTGGTCAATTGTATTTATCCAGGGAGAGTATGGCAGGGGTATGAAACGTTGGTTCTGGTGAAAAAACATGTGTTTTTGATCCCAAAGATGGGAAAAATAAAAACTGTACATCCTGGAGGGAGGCGGCATGAAGGTGCCGTATGCCATTTGTGTGGGGGAATAACCAAGGGCCAGGCTGGTTGTGCGGCTGTGGCTGGCCGCCTGCACGTCAAGCGTGAGGTCTGTAACGGCGGTTTCAGGAAGAATGAGGATGCCTTGTTGCTCAAGTTGCTGAATGTAAGTATTTTGGCCGATCAGGTCAAGTCCGGACAGGGTGATGGGGTCTTTGAGGTCGAGCAGGGCTACGGGAATCTGGTTTTCCTCTGCGGCGGCGAGGAGGTGTTTGAGGCCGTGGCGGGAGCCGTAGGGGCCGGTATGGGCGCCGTCCCAGCGCTGGAGGAGCTGGGCGGGGGTGTTGGCAGGGAGGACATCCCAAAAGGCGAGGAGGAGGGGCGCTTTGGCCGGGGGAGGATTATCCCAGAATACAGCCGCGGAATCAACCATTTCAGTCGAAAATTTGGTGATCAAGATCAGCATTGGCTGTTTCTTGATGAGATATTTCTCTGGAAAGGAAACAATGACAGAGTGAGTTTCTGGAATTTCATCAATGCGTATTGGGAATTTGTCTGCTGAAGAACCATTGGAATGTGAGGCTGCAGCATGCCAGATTCCATTATTGTTAGTGATGATCAGCAAATGACCGGGAGGTTCGTTTGCTGATGATGAAGCAGTTAAATCGGCGATATCGAGAACGATTTGACAATCGGAGAAATCATTTCCCAAGATATCAAGGCGGAAATGGGCCCAATTATCTTTGGTGGTTTGGTAATAAACCGCGAAGAGGTCGGGGTCGTCAGGGTTAGGTGCATCGATGGGGTCAAGGAGGAGCAAGTCTTCGTATAACCACTCCGTGGGGGCAGGGGCGGCAGAGATGGGCGGGAGTGTTTGAGTTGATTGTGCGGTTTTGGCGGGTGTGCAGGCGGCGAGTGGAAGGATGAGTATGAGCATTGCCAAGACAAAACGAGGGAAGTTTTTCATGAAGTGATTATAAACCCACCCACCCCACCCTAGACCTCCCCAAATTTTTCCAAAATTCAGGGAGGAAATCTGGTGAATTTGTTTGATATGAACAGGATTTAAAATTTGTGATTTAGCGTTGCTGGTTATCTGCGCCGGCGGCCGCCGAAGAGGAGGAAGGCGTAATAGAGCAGGGTGCCGATGGATTGGACGGCAGCGGCGACGTAGGTGAGGGCGGCGGCATCCAAAACCTTGTTGATGCCGGTCATTTCCTGGGTGTACAGCCCTCCAGTGGAGGCAAGCCATGCTTTGGCACGACGGGAGGCGTTCAACTCCACTGGCAGGGTGACCAGGGAGAAGATTGCTGTCGCGGCAAACAGGACGAGACCAAAAAAGGCGATGTTGAAGCCGAAATTGGCGGATGCCGAGGAGAGGTAGCTGAGGAAAAGGCCAGCCATGAAAACGATCGGGCCTAAAGTGGAGCCGATGCGCACGGTGGGCACCATGGCCGAACGCAGCTGCAAGGGCAGGTAGTCTTTTTGATCCTGCATGGCGTGGCCGACTTCATGGGCGGCGACGCCGGCGGCGGCAACGCTGTTGGCGCGATAGACGTCCTGGCTGAGGCGCAGGGTTTTGGAACGCGGATCGTAATGGTCAGTGAGGCTGCCAGGCACTTCTTCAATGAGGACATCGGACAGCCCATTGGCGTCCAGCATTCTGCGGGCGGTTTGGGCGCCGGTCAGTCCGTTGCTGGTGGCAATGCGGGAGTATTTGCCATAGGCAGATTTGATTTTAATCTGCGCCCACATGCCGAGGAGGATGGCGGGGAGGGAAAACAAGAGGTACAAACCATAATTTGCGAAGAACATTTTATGCTCCATAAAGTTCAGTGTTTTTTGTCGGATTAATTTGTAACTGCCCAGGCTTGTGATTGTGAAAAATGCTGGTACGGTCAGGCGAAAGTGCCCGATAGGCACGACCACACCTGTCAATGCGTGTCTGCGCAGCTGCATTGATTTGATTATAGACGGAAATTGCAAGAAATTTATATGAGAGGAATCGTTGAATTTCCTTCGTGGATTGGTTCAGGTGTTGCGGAATGTCTCCGCTTTTTTTACCAGGCTGCAATTGCCGATGTAGAGCGGGGTACGTTGGTGGATTTCGTGCGGCTGAATGTCAAGGATATTGCGGCGACCATCGGAGGCCAGGCCGCCAGCCTGCTCGGCGATAAAGGCCAGCGGGGCGGCTTCGTAGAGCAGGCGCAGCTTGCCGTGGGGATGGTGGCGGTCGGCGGGGTAATAGTACACGCCGCCAGCGAGCAGGTTACGGTGGAAGTCGGTGACCAGCGAACCGACATAGCGGGCAGACAGGGCTTGGTGGTCTGATGTGTCAATCCCTTGCAGCCAATGCGTATAGTCAATGTCGGCCTGAGACCAGAGGGATTGATAGCCCTGGTTGGCGCTGAAATATTGGGGCGGTTCAGGGATTTTGATGTTGGGATGGGTGAGGAGGAATTCGCCGATGTCGGGGTCAAGGGTAAAGCCGTCGACGCCGTGGCCGGTGGAGTAGACCAGCATGGTGCTGGCTCCATAAACGATGTATCCGGCGGCGATCATGGTGCGGCCGGGCTGGAGAATGTCCTCGATCGTGCCCCGTCCATGGGTGGTTAGGCGGTGATGAATGGCAAAAATTGTGCCCACGCTGACGTTGAAGTCAATATTGGAGGAGCCATCCAGGGGATCAAAGAGGAGAACATAATCGCCGGTGGGGTATTCTTCCGGTATGGGGAGGGGGGCTTCGTGTTCTTCAGAAGCCATGATCGCCAGGCGGCCAGTGTGATCCATCAGGTCGTAGATGACCTGGTCGGCAAGCTCATCCAGCTTGGCAATCTTTTCACCCTGGACGTTGGTTTGTCCGGTGCGGCCAAGGATCTGCGCCAGACCGGCGCGGGTGGTTTTGCTGGCGATGTATTTCCCGGCCAGGGCGAGATCATAGAGCAGATTGGTCAGGCTGCCGGTGGCTTGCGGGTACAGGCGTTCGGTTTGCAGGATATGGCGTTCGATGGTGATGATGCGCTGCGAGCTGGATAACGGATTTGGGTTCATCATTTCCTCCGTGTAAAGAATGAGTGCGAACAGGCAGTTAAATGTCAGACCGCAGATGTGAATCTGCGGCTGTGATGAAAGAGCATGTTGAGTGTTCCCGCCGAGATTCGAACTCGGACCTTATGCTCCGGAGGCATATGTTCTGTCCGTTGAACTACGGGAACGATATGGGTGCGTACGTCTTTTTTGAAAGGCTTCGCAATTTTACCATGAGAGAAGGGCAATGTACAATGCATGGTGTACATTGCACAATTCTTGGGGAAGGGATGGGGTTATTCTTTCATCAGGGAACGCGTCAATATTCGTCAATTAGGGAATACGTCGATCAGGCAACCAAGTAATTGGTACTCCAGGGAAGGGTTGTATTACTCCGCGAGGATAAGGGCGGTGAGTTCGATGCGGGCGTCGTTGGGGTCAATCTGCAGGACTTCGAGGACTTCTTCGGGGCGGCCAGTGGCTTTGGGAAGCATGGTCAGGCGGCCGGCAAGGTGGTTTTTATCGATGACGTGCAGTTCTTCGATCAATGGGCGCAAATCGTAGGGTTTATTGCGGCGCGTGCGGGGGAGATTCTCGCTTTGCAGAACGGCAGCTACCCGGTTTTCCAATTCGTTTATGGGCAGGTCGATTTTTAATTCAATGTGATATTCACCAGCGGTAACGATGGATTGCAGGGATGGGCCGGAAAGGTCTACCTGTTCCACTTTCTGGATTTCGATACCGGCAGGGAACATGCCCGCAAGGCGCTGTTGAATTTCGGCAGGCGCGATGTCTTCGGTGAACCAGATATCGATCAGTTCGGCGCTGCTGGTGAACCCCAGGGGGAGGGGCGCAGCGAGGTTCATTTTGGGCTTGGGGTGATACCCCTGGCTATAGGCCAGCGGCAGGCGGGCGCGGCGGATGGCGCGTTCCCACAGTTTTTGGATATCCAGGTTACTGGTGTATTTGAGCCAGCCCTTTTTGGTGTAGGTGATGCGAACCCTGATCATTGGGCAGCCTCCACCTGAACAGATACGGTCTGATCTGTTACGATCGAACGTACTTCAGGGCATTTCCAGTCTTCGCCGGGGTATTGGGCGCGCAGGTCGCGGTAATCACGGAGGATGCCGCAGGCATGACATTGTTCGCGGCAGTAAGTGGTTAAGGTGCCAGACTGGCTGCGGTTGTATTCTTCGGCCAGATAGCTTTTATGTACACCAGTGTGAATATGATCCCAGGGGAGGTGTTCGTCCAGGCTGCGCTCGCGGTTGGTGAAGAATTCACTGGTCAGGCCGTACTCTGCAAAGGCGGACTGCCAGGTCTGATGATTGAAGTATTCGCGCCAGGAATCGAATTTTGCGCCATGCTGCCAGGCGTGATAGATAGCATCTGCTGTGCGGCGGTCACCGCGGGAGAGCATGGCTTCGAAAATGGTTTCATTGGGATTGGACCAGTTGAATTTGATGCCGGGTACTTTAAGCGCGTCACGCAGGTAGTGCTGCTTTTCCCGCATTTGCTCCACGGTGTCACAGGAGACCCACTGGAAGGGGGTGTGCGGCTTGGGGACAAAGGTGCTGACGCCGACATTCAGTTTTGATTTGCGTCCCATGGCTTTACGGCCTTCAGAGATGACCTGTTTACACAAATCGGCAATGGCATGGACATCTTCCAGGGTTTCGGAGGGATGGCCGATCATGAAATACAGTTTGATGGTGGTCCAGCCGCGGGAGTAGATCTCGCCGGCGACATCCAGTAATTGCCGGGTTTGGATCGGTTTGTTAATAATGTTGCGCATGTGCTCGGTGGCTGCCTCAGGAGCGAGGGTAAAACCGCCGGAACCCTGCCCGCGCAGCATTTCAAAGAGGTCAATCGAAAGAGATTCGATGCGCAGGGAGGGAAGAGAGATGCGCAGATTTTCGTCCTTGTATTGTTCGCTGATCTGACGGATCAAGTCGAGGATATGCGTGTAGTCAGAGGAAGACAGCGAGAGCAGGGCAACTTCTTCAAAACCGCTGTTCTCAAGGGAAGTGGTGATGGCGCGCAGGATTTCTTCCACCGGACGTTCGCGTACGGGACGGTTGACCATGCCAGCGTGGCAAAAACGGCAGCCGCGGGCGCAGCCGCGCATGATCTCCACGGCAACACGGTTCTGAACCGTATTGATTGAGGGCACGATCGGCCGGGTGGGCGGCGGGGGGAGTTTGCCGACGATACGTTTCTGGATCGCAGCGGGGGCATCAGGCTGGGTGGGGGTGAAGGTATCAATGGTGCCATCTGCGTTGTAGGTGGTCTCGTAGAACGAAGGAATATAGATGCCCGGGATTTGGGCGAGTTGGTGCAGCAAGGCCGGGCGATCCTGTACGCTTTTCTTCCAGGCCTGGTAGGCATCGACGATCTCGCCAAAGATTGCTTCGCCTTCGCCAACGGCAAAGGCATCGATGAAGGCATGCATCGGTTCGGGGTTGAGGGCGGCGTGGCCGCCGGCGATGACCAGCGGATGGGTTTCATCCCGGTCTTTGGTGAAGAGGGGCAGCCCGGCCAGGTCAAGCATATTGAGGGCATTGGTATAGATCGATTCGTAGGGCAGGGTGAAGGCGAGGATGTCGAAGTCGGCCAGGGCGTGCTTGCTTTCCAGGGTGTAGAGGGGAATTTCTGCCTCCCGCATGGCGGCTTCCATGTCGGTCCAGGGGGCGTAGGTACGTTCTGCCAGCACGTCCGTGCGGGCGTTGAGGTCTTCGTAAAAGATGGCCAGGCCGAGATTGGAAAGGCCGATGTCATAGATGTCAGGGAAGGCGAGGGCGATACGGGTTTCGACTGAATCCCAGTCTTTGACGACCTGGTTGATCTCGCCGCCGACGTAACGGCCGGGTTTTTGGACGGTCAGCAGGATGCGCTCAAGGCGCTCTGCGATTTGATGGTTGGTTAACACCGATAATAACTCCTGATTGGCAGACAAACAAATCCCGGCAGGTTTACCGGGAGGGATATGGTTAAGGTAGTGCGGCCCAATTTTACCCGATTTTGGGAAATAGCGGGGCGGGATGGTTGGATATAAAAGATTGGGCAGGTTGCCTCGCCACACAAGGAGGTCGGGATTATATCCCGAAGGGAGGTTGGCGTTTATGGCATGACGGACAGGTCGGATATCATATCCGTAAGGGCAGGATCTGTCCCTGTGATGCGAGGTGATGAACGCAGCATGCAGCAAGGGCTGGAAAGGTTGCCGCACCCACTCGGGCGTGGGGATCTTATTCCAGGGCCGGGGAGCCATCGCGGCACGGCGGACAGGTCGAATATCATACCCGTTAGGGTAGACCTGTCCCTACGATATGGTGAGATAAATTTGTTCGCCTTGGTTTTATTTTTTAGACAGGCCAGGATGACTGGCCGCAAAGTCGCTACAATGTTAGCTGCGATTCAAGTTTTGTCTCGGAACGTTAAAAAGTTCCTTTGTACATGCCGCCGTCGACGGTGAGCATGTGGCCGGTGATGTAGGATGCGGCGGGCGAGGTGAGGAACACGGCGGCATTGGCAAATTCTTCTGGTGTCGCCATGCGTCCCAATGGGCTGTCGAGCATTTGTTGATCCATTTCCTGCTGTACAGTGGTGCCGTTGGCTGCTGCGCGGGCTTGCAGGAGTTCGGTGACGCGTTCGGTATTCGTCCAGCCGGGGAGGATGGCATTGAAACGGATGCCCTGGCCGCCGATTTCCAGGGCGAGGGTTTTGATAAGGCCGATGGTGGCCGAGCGGACGCTGTTGGAAAGGACGAGTTTGGGGATGGGCTGCTTGACGGAGTAGGAAGCGATGGCAAGGACGGAAGCAGCGCTGGAGTCTTTCAGGTAGGGCAGTGCTGCGCGGATGAGGCGCACATGGCTCATCAGGGATAACTGGATGGACAGGTCCCAGGCGTCATCGTCCAGCGATTCAAAACTGCCGGGAGGCGGGCCGCCGGCATTGGTGACGAGGATATCCAGCCCGCCCCAAATTTCTGCTGCCTGTTTGACAATTGCGGCTGGCATAGCGGGCAGGGAGAGGTCGCCGGTAACGGCGGCAGCAAGGCTGCCGGTTTCTTTTTCAATACGAAGGCGGGCGTCTTCAAGAGTATCGGGATTGCGGCCGTTGATGACTATATTGGCGCCTTCTACAGCCAGCAAATGGGCTACGGCAAAGCCAAGCCCGCGGCTGGAGCCGGTGACGAGGGCAGTTTTCCCGGTAAGGTTTAGATCCATGTTGTTCTCCTTTGGATGTAAAAAAGTATTTTTGCGTCCAGACTGGTGAAAAATCCATTTTGAGGACTGGTACGTTTGCAAAGCCTACAGCGCCCGGTTTGAGGCGATTTTGAAAATGATGCTAAAAAGATTTTCAACAGGCTCCATAACCAAAAGTGCTCTTATTGTGTTGATGAATAAATTCCTTAAAAATGAGTTTACCAGGTTTCTATAACGACTAAAGTCGTTACTACAATTACTACAGTCACTGCAATCGCTGCGGCTCAGGTTAATTAAAGCAATTCGATGTTTTCTTCCAGAATGGTGATGTTGGGAAAGATCGTCTCAATGGCGGTGACAGCTTTTTGCAGGGTTTGCTGGTTGTGAACGGCATCATTGCTGATGATAACACAGGCCAGGACGGATTCTTTCCAGGAGTTGAGGTGGTCTATTTCGGATACCGAAAGGTTGAAATCACGGTGCAGTTTGGCGAGAACGGGTTTGATCATCCCGCGTTTTTGTTTGAGGGAGCGGTTTTCGGGCATGTACAGGTGGAGGGTCAGGATGGCGATGGAGAGGGAGGACATGAGCAGTTTTCCAGGAGGATAGATGGCGTGTTTATTCTATTATAAGGAATTTCCGCGGTTGTGTGAAAAAGAAAAGCGAATACGGAGGTTATTTTTAAGAAAATTGCCAAATAAGTGCAAACGTTTCATTTTCTCTATGCGGCTTTCCGGGGGCATAAAATGTGGGAACAATGTGTCCATCTGTCTTAAAAATGGCGCGTTCGTATTACTAATCCCCTACCCCTTTTGACCAGTGGGAAAATGAGGAGAACTTGCGCAATCATGTCGGGGAGGTTACAATCCGATGCGTAGTTAATCCAAATACAGGAAGATTTTTTATGGAAATAGAACCACAATATCAGGCAACTCTGAATTATCTGTACAGTTATGTAGATTATAGTCTGACACGGCAGATGCGCACTGCGGCCAAAAATTTTAACCTGGAGCGGGTACGTAAATTGCTGCATTTATTGGGTGATCCGCATTTGCAATACAAGGTCATCCATGTAGCCGGCACGAAAGGCAAAGGCTCAACCTCGGCATTGATGGCAAGCGCTTTGCAGGAGGCGGGATACCAGGTTGGTTTTTATACCTCTCCACATTTGTCGGATTATATTGAGCGGATTCAGATGAACAGGACACCGATTTCGCATAGCCGATTAACGCAGATGGTGGAAGAAATCAAGCCTTTTGTTGATCAGGTGGAGAAAATCACTACGTTTGAGGTCACCACCGCACTGGGTTTCTGGTATTTTGCCCAAGAAAAGGCGGATGTGGCAGTGATCGAAGTAGGGCTGGGCGGCAGGCTGGATGCAACCAACGTAGTCTCCCCGCTGGTTTCGGTGATCACTTCGTTGTCATTGGATCATATGGATGTGCTGGGGGATACCCTCGCGAAAATTGCAGCGGAAAAAGCAGGGATCATCAAGCAAGGCCGGCCGGTGGTGCTGGCGCCGCAGAGCGAAGAGGCGCTATTGGTTGTTGCGCGGGTCGCCGAGGAGCGCGATGCACCGTTGACCCTGGTGGGACGGGATTACCTGTTTGCTCCGTGGTCTCATGCTTTGAGTGGACAGTCGATTTTGATGTGGCCGAAAGCAGACCAGCCGCTGGTGGACGCATTTATTGAATCCGCCGGGCGCGAAAACTGGGAGCCCCTGCGATTGACGATTCCGCTGCTGGGGCACCACCAGGTTGAAAATGCGGCTACGGCTTATTCCGCATTGCAGGTTGCCAGGGCCGAGGGATTGGCCATCCCGGAAGCCGATATTGTCAAGGGGTTTGCGCGTGTGCAATGGGCGGGCAGGTTTGAAGTTTTGCGCCGCAGTCCTTTGTTCATCATTGACTCTGCTCATAATCGCAATTCAGCCTTGAAGCTGCGGCAGGCAATTAATGATTATCTGCCTGGTCAGCCAGTGATCCTGATTTTTGGAGCATCGGAGGACAAGGATGTGGAGGGCATGTTTGCTGAACTGCTTCCGCGTGTACAGCAGGTCGTTGCGACTGAGTCGGCACATCCACGGGCAATGAAGGCGGACAGACTGGTTGAACTGGCGCACCGGTATGGGCGCCCCGCAAAGCGGGTTGTACCTGTGGAAGATGCGGTAGAATTTGCGCTAAAAAAAGCGGGACAAGAGTTTGCAATTGTGGCAGCGGGCAGTCTGTTTTTGGCGGCTGCTGTACACGATATTTGGGAACAGAAGAATCCCATTCAGAATTGAGGAAATGATGCCGTCACAGGACTGGTTTAGTCAACAAGAATCACTGGAAGATGCCGCCAATGCGCTTCACCAGCGGACAGAAGAATTGTATCGGATCGATAACGCTGAAACCGACAGGGACAACGTGTTTGAATGCAATGCGATCTTGCTGCGGGATATTGTGGTTTTTCCGCACATGATTTCGCCGATTTTCATTGTTCCCGGGGAAAATCTGTTTTCAATTCAGGATGCACAGTTTAATGAGCGCACCGTGGTAGCGCTGGTGCAGTCCGATCCAGATGAAGAGAACCCGGCACCGGAGGATTTTCTGAACGTTGGGGTTGAGGTTGCGGTTGGGCGCCTTTTGAGTCTGCCTGAGGGCAATAACTCGGCGCTGGTGCAGGGCCGCCGGCGGGTTGAGCTTTTAGCGGTAACCCAGACTGAACCTTTTTACCGCGTGCGGGTGCGGGTGATTGATATCGAGGAAGAAGTTGACGCCAACATGGATGCGATGATGCGTACCACGCGCAATCTATTTTCCCGATGTGTGCAATTGGATCAGAGTCTGCCGGAAGAAGCGCATTTATTCGCGTTGAATATCTCGGAACCGGGCTGGCTGGCGGATATGGTCGCGACGGCGATTTCATTGCCGTTTGATGAGCGCCAAAACTTGCTGCTGGAGAGCAATGTCGAGAAGCGATTGAAGCTGGTGAATGGGCTGCTGGCGCAGGAGCTGGATGTGCTGGAACTGGAAGAGGAAATCCAGACCAGGGTGCAAAGCGAGGTAGATCGCAGCCAGCGCGAGTATTACCTGCGGGAGCAGATGAAGATCATCCAGAATGAACTGGGTGAGGGGGATATCTGGGCGAAAGACATTAGCGAGTTGCGCACGAAGATTGATACGGGAGATTTTCCTGAGGAAGTGCGCAAGCAGGCGCTTAAGGAACTGGAACGATTGTCACAAATTCCTCCGATGGCGCCGGAAGTGGGGATCATCCGCAGCTATCTGGACTGGATCCTGGATCTGCCGTGGACAACGGCTACCGAAGATAATCTGGATGTGATCAATGCCGGAAAGGTACTTGACAAGGATCATTACGGATTACAAAAGGCAAAAGACCGCATTCTGGAGTATATTGCCGTGCGCAGTTTGAAGCCTAAACGCGACCGGCAGCCTATTCTGTGTTTTGTTGGTCCGCCAGGCACAGGCAAGACATCGCTGGGGCGTTCGATTGCGGATGCGTTGGGACGGAAATTTGTGCGGTTGTCTTTAGGCGGTGTGCGGGATGAAGCGGAGATCCGTGGTCATCGCCGGACGTATATTGGTGCCTTGCCGGGACGGATTCTGCGGACGATCCGCAACGCGGGGACGGTCAATCCTTTGTTCATGCTGGATGAGATTGAGAAGATGGGTTCTGATTTCCGTGGTGATCCATCCGCAGCACTGTTGGAAGTGCTGGATCCGGAGCAGAACAATTCTTTCTCGGATCACTATCTTGAGCTGGCGTATGACCTTTCGAAAGTTATGTTTATTACGACGGCAAACACGGTGTCAGATATTCCGCCAGCATTGCTGGACCGGATGGAACTGATTGATTTCCCCGGATATATTGAAGAAGAGAAGCTGGAGATTGCAAACCGGTTTCTGATTCCGCGGCAGATGGAAGAGTCGGGGCTGGAACCCGATGAGTTGAAATTTCAGGAGCCGGCGATTCGCAAGGTGATCCGTGAGTATACGTACGAGGCCGGTGTGCGCAATCTGGAGCGTGAATTGGGGCGATTGTGCCGCAAGGTAGCCCGGTTGAAATCTGAAGGGAGAGCTTTCCCCTCACGGATGGGGGCTCAGTCGGTTGAAAAATTCCTCGGACCGCCGGAGTTTTTCCTGACGGAAGCTGAGCTGCAGGACGAGGTGGGGGTTGCTACTGCGATTGCCTGGACGATGAACGGCGGGGAGATTATGCCGGTGGAAGTGCTGATCATGGAAGGCAAGGGGAATTTGCAAATTACCGGGCAGATTGGCGAAGTAATGCAGGAATCGGCGCAGGCGGGCATGTCTTATTTGAAGGCCCATGCGCGGGAGCTGGAGCTTGACCCGGAGGAGTTTGAGAATCTGGATGTGCATATCCACGTTCCGGAAGGGGCGATCCCCAAAGACGGGCCGAGTGCGGGGATCACGATTGCGACGGCGCTGGTGAGCGCATTTACCAAACGCCTGGTGCGCCGCGATGTGTGCATGTCCGGGGAGATTACGTTGCGCGGGCGCGTGCTGCCGGTGGGCGGTGTGCGGGAGAAGGTGCTGGCGGCGCACCGGTCTGGCCTGAAGACGGTTATTCTGCCGGAACGAAATTTGAAAGACCTGGTGGATGTGCCCAAGAAGGTAAAAGACGATATAAAGATTGTGCCAGTGACACGGTTTGATGAGGTATTGGCGCTGGCATTGTATCCGGTAACGTCTGAATAAAAAAGACTGGGACCTTACCATAAAAATGCGCCCCGCGGTTGCGGGGCGTGGTTTTTTAATTAAGTGATCAGGGAACAGGAAAAACAAACCGCACCCGACGACAGGTTCAGGGTGCGGTTTAGATTTTGTGCTGTGCAGGGGTTAGTCAGCCGGGGGCCTGTTGAGTTCATCCTGCAGGGCGCGGACGCCGTTGCGCACCTGGCCGAGGACTCGTTCGAGTTCCAGTTCCAGGTCGGCGAGGGTTTGCAGGGTGTAGGAATCGGCATCTTTACGAATATTATCGCTTTCTACTTCGGCCTGCGCAATGATGGCGTTCGCGCGCTCTTTGGCGGCTTCGACGACAGAGTCCTGGTCAATGATCTTTTCCCCTTTTTCCCGGGCAATTGCCAGTGTGCGGTTGGCTTCTTCCTGCGCCTGTGCCAACATGCGGTCACGCTGGGCGAGCAATTGCTGTGCCTTTTTAATTTCATCAGGGATGGTGACGCGCATTTGATCGATGATATCGAGCATACGGTCTTCATCCACAATGACGCTGTGGGTGAAGGGAACGGATCGGCTTACATTGAAAAGTTCTTCCAAACGATCAACAAGGTGCAAAATGTCCATACCGTCCTCCAAAATGATTTCACCCTTATGGGTTGCAAGAATCAGGCCAAAGCCTGGGTGTTAGTCGAGCATAGAGTTTTGAGGAACGATTTCCTGCTCTTCCCCAAGCTCTTTAAAGCGGTTTTGCAGGGCCAGCTTCACGTGTTCGGGTACCATGCTGCTGACGTTCCCGCCAAGGGCTGCGATTTCACGCACGGTGGAAGAGGAAAGAAAGGAATGCTCTTCATTGGTGATGAAAGCAATGACTTCAACGTCTGGTGCGAGACGATGGTTGGCGAGCGCCATGCGAAATTCATATTCAAAGTCAGAGAAAACACGCAGCCCCCTGACGATGACTTGTGAATCTATTTTATGACAAAAATCAACGGTCAGTCCAGAGTAGCCCATGATTTTGATATTGGGGTGGCCGGTAAAAGACTGACGAACCAGCGCCATGCGGTCTTCGGGCGAGAAGAGCAGGTTTTTCAAGGGCCGGTCATAGACGGCAATGATGACTTCTTCAAAAAGTCTGGCCGCGCGACTGGCAATGTCAATGTGTCCAAAGTGGATCGGATCAAAAGTTCCGGGGAAAACGGCTTTTACCATATTAGCTTACATCTCCTGCGCCTGCGGGCCAGAATCGTTTCATCATTTTGTGCAATTCCCGGTGTTCGGGGCGTTCCAGGTTCGGGTCCTGGTTAAATAATTCCTGTGCGTGCATACGGGCTTTTTCAATCAGGCGGATATCTGACAGGCTCGCCATTTGTAATTCGGCAAAGCCGGATTGGCGGGTGCCGAGGAATTGGCCGGGGCCGCGCTGTTCGAGATCGCGTTCGGCAAGGATAAATCCATCGTTGGTTTCTGCCATGGCGGCAAGGCGTTCATTTTCGACGGCGTTGGGGGTTTCGGGGATGAGGATGCAGTAGGATTTCACATCGCCACGGCCAATGCGTCCGCGGAATTGGTGGAGCTGCGAGAGGCCAAAGCGGTTGGCGCTTTCAATGAGCATGCTGGTGGCGTTGGGAATGTCTACGCCGACTTCGACAACCGAGGTGGAAACCAGGATATCAAATTCCTGGTTGCGGAAAGCAGTCATGACCGCTTCTTTTTCAGCCGGTTTTAATCGACCATGCATTAATCCCAGTTTGAACTGCGGGAATACATTGGTTTGCAAGCGTTCATATTCCTGGACAGCGGCCTGGCGTTCGTCCTGTTTTTCATTTTCTGCTTCTACCAGGGGGTAGATGATGAAAGCTTGATGTCCCTGCTCGACCTGGGAACGGATGAGCTGGTAGGCCTGTTCCCTTTCGTTGGGGTACAGCACGCGGGTTTCGGTGGGCTGGCGTCCAGCCGGCATTTCGTCCATGACGCTCAGGTCAAGGTCACCGTAGACGGTGAGGGCCAGCGAGCGCGGAATGGGCGTGGCGGTCATCACCAGCAGGTGCAGGTTCCTGCCTTTGGCGCGCAGGTTGGCGCGTTGGGCCACGCCAAAGCGATGCTGCTCGTCAATGACGGCAAAATGCAAGTCTTTGAACTGCACGGGGTCTTCCAGCAGGGCATGGGTGCCGACGATGATTTTGATGGAGCCATCCTGGAGGCCCTGGCGGATCTCCTGCTTTTCTGTTTCGGGCGTATCACCGATCAAGAGGCGGATTTCGCCGGGTTGGATATATTCGGTGAGCAGTTCCGTAATTTTACGGTAATGCTGTTCGGCGAGGATTGAGGTGGGCGCCATAATGGTGGACTGGGCACCCTGGTCGGCAACGATTGCCATACCGAGGGCGGCCACGATCGTCTTGCCGGAACCGACGTCACCCTGCAGCAAGCGGTTCATCGGCTGACCGGAACGCAGGTCGGTGCGCAGGTCTGTAATGGTGCGTATTTGGGCACCAGTGAGGGTGAAAGGTAATTTGCTGGTGCGCTGGGCAAGCCATTCATCAGAGACTTCAAAGATGCGGGCAGCGGCATTCATCCAGCTTCTTCTTTGGCTGAGCACGCCCAACTGGAGGAGAAAGATTTCGTCAAAGGACAGGCGGTTGCGGGCGGCTTTTAGCTGCTCAAACGAATCCGGGAAATGAATTTGGGCAATGGTGTTGGGCAAATCCAGCAGACGGGCATCCTGGAGGATATGATCGGGCATGAAGTCGCGCACGCGGGGCGCCCAGAAGGTAACGGTCTGGTGCATGGTCTTGCGCAGCCAGCGCTGGGTGATCTTAGCTGTCAGCGGGTAAACAGGCACGATGCGGTTGGTATGCAGGTGCTCTTTTTCGATGGGTTCCCATTCGGGGTTGTTCATCACCAGGCGGCCGAGGTACATGTCAATTTTGCCGGAGAGGACGAGCTGCAAACCGGTTTTCATTTTATTGGCAACCCACGGCTGATTGAACCAGGTGAGCCGCAGGAAACCGGTGCCGTCGCTGACAACTACTTCGGTAATCGTCATGCGGCCATTATTGATCTTGCGCGCGGAGGAACTCTGTACGGTGGCGAGGACGGTCAATTCATCGCCGTATTCAAGCCGGTTAATGGGCTTGAGCTGGCTGTAATCGTCATAACGGCGGGGAAAGTAGTACAGCAGGTCAATTAACGAATTCAAGCCCATTTTGTTGAATTTGTCGGCGTAGCGCTTGCCAATGCCGTCAAGGGTAGTGAGCGGCGCGTTCAGTGCTACCCGCTCGGAGTCCGGGACGGCAGATGGTTTATGGACGGGCGCAGGATCAGGCTGGTGAGCGGGAGGTGGCGGAGCTGCTTCCGGCGGTGTGATATCTTTCTCTTTTGGCTGCGGAGATTCGGCAGGGGGGGCTGGTTGTGCCGGAGGCGCCTCGTCGGTCTGCTGGGGTTTTAAGGGCGCCTGTTGAATGCCAGGTTCTTTCAGCTCGGACAACAGGTCGCGGATGGTTTCCCTGCGGCCCTGGATGTCCTGCTCGGCATAATCCTGGAGTTTTTCGGCGACGTAGTCAATCAACCGCTGTTCGAGTTGGTCTTCCAGGGCTTCTTTTAACCATGCAGGGAGGATTTTGTCCAGGCCGCCAACAACAGCGCGGTTATCATAACCGCGTTCAGATTCAAGCTGCAAAAATTTTTGGAGTTTTCGAATTGAAGAGTGCATGCAGTAATTTTACCGCAAGTTTGCCGATAGGATAAAATGGTTGGGGAAAAAAGTGAAAATTGCTTTGTTATCAGGTTGAAGGAGACTTTGAATTTGTGAAAAATCACCGAATTATTGATGGGGTGATCAGGTATCAGGAGATCTGTTTGATGGAGATGATGTTTTTTGCCCGCTGTTCTCTGAGTGCTGAAGCTGTAAACAATGCTGGATTAATGATTAATCGTCTGCATTTTCGATGACAACCAGAGCAGTTGTATCGGGGCCGAAAAGGGTCGCAAGGGGCAGGTTGAGGGTATGTTCGGTGAAGGGGGTATCAGGAAAATGGTCACGAATGTGATCCCTGATCAAGCGGGCATCATGACCATTGGCGCTGATGCTTTGGATGAGGGCAACATGCTGAAAGCATTCAAATTCATCAATAAATTCCTGAAAATGGGCGGTGATGTGTCTGGGGTTCTTTTTTTTCTCAACGGGCACCAATTGACCTTCTTCGAGGGCAAAGAGGGGCAGAATACCTGTCATTTCTCCTATGGTGGCCTGGGCGTGATCGATGAAACCATTGTTGCACAAATAGGAGAGGTTGGGGGTACAGAAAAGAGCATAGGTGCGCTGTGCCAGGCTGCGCAATCCGCGTTCTACATCATTCAGATTGCCATTGTTGAACACGATTTCGGCCGTCTGCTGCACCATGTTTCCCAATCCAATGGAAGTGGTTTGGGAATCAATGATTTGAATTTTAGGCCCGCCGCGCTGGATCATGTTTGCTTCACGGGCGTTCTTGCAGCAGTCACTCAGATGTGAGGAGAGGAAGATACCGATGATCTCATTGTATTGTTTACCGAGCCGGTAGAATAACTGGCGAAACTCTTCGGCGGAAGGAGCAAACAAGCGCGGGTTGAGATCGCCGCTGACAAACTCTGGCAGGCTTTCAAGCGTGCGTTTTTCATTGCCTTTGTGCAGTTTATTGTGCAGGCAAGGTTTCAGATGGACAATTTTAACGATTGATTGTCCATTAAACTGGGTGTTTGCAAATTGTGCAGAATTGTCAGTGATGATGCAAATTGAATCCATGGTTATTCAACAGCGATAATGAATTGATAATGGGGCTGGCCGCCTTCGTGCAGTTCGATTTCATGGGCGGGATAGGCTGAACGAATGCGGTCGACAATCTGGTTCACCTCTGTTTTGACGATATTGTCGCCATAGTACAGGGTGATGCGCTCGCGATCTTCTGTTTCACATTCTTGCAGCAGACCGAGGCAGGCTTCTTCAAGCGAGGAGGTCGACTGGATGAGTTTTCCGTTATGGAGGGCGATGACCTGGCCTTTGGCGACATTTACCCCGTTGATGGTTACCGAGCGGGTGGCAATGGTGATCTCGCCGGTTTCAACGTCTGTCAACGCCTCATTCATTTCTTCGACGATGGTGTCAAAGTCCATGTCGGGGTTGAGACGCAGCATGGCACTCAGACCTTGCGGCACAGTGGTGGAACGGATCACGGCAACCTGTTTGACGGTCATTGTGCTGGCCGCTTCAGCAGCCATGACGATGTTCTTATTATTCGGGAGGATGATGACCTTGTCCGTGGGCAGGTTTTCAAAGGCGGCAAGGATCTCTTTGGTGCTTGGGTTCATCGTTTGCCCGCCTTCGACAATTGCTGCGACGCCCAGGCTGGCAAAGATGCGGGAAAGGCCGGGGCCGGGTGAAACGGTTACCACTGCGATTTCTCCGGGTTCAACCGGGGCCAGTTTGAGCTGGCGGTTTTTCACTTCTTCGATTTGTTCCATCTGGTCGATCAGGTTTTCTATGTAAACTTTCGTAATGGTGCCGATTTCCATGATGTAATCGATGGGCAGGTAACGATTATCCGTAGGAACATGAATGTGCATCCGGTAGATGCCGTCACCCTCACCAACCTGGATGGAGGTGCCCATTTCCATGAGGCTGTTATAAAATTGATCCAGAATGAGTTCTTCTTTCGGGCGAAAGTCTACGACGACTTCGTAGTCCTGGCCGGGTTCTACAGTTTCCATGGTTTCGTCCATTTGCATTGCAGCGAGGGGTTGTACGGTCATTAATGCGGTATCCAGGCTTTCGCCGTTCAGGTAGCGCAGCATGCCTTCCAGAATGAAGAAGAGGCCTTTGCCGCCAGAATCAACCACGCCAGCCTGTTTGAGGATGGGAAGAAGTTCCGGGGTGTGGGCCACGGATTTGTCGGCAGCGTCAATGATGAGTTCCAGCATGGCTTTCAGATCGGCAACCTGGTTGGCTGCAGCGGCAGCGGCGATGTCTTTGCCGACAGTGAGGATCGTCCCTTCGACGGGGCGGACAACACCTTTGTAGGACGTATTGCGTGCTTCGGCGAGGGCTTTGACCAGCAGGTCAGAATCGAGCAGGGGCAGGTTGTCGCATTCCCGGGCAAAGCCGCGCCAAAGCTGGGAAAGGATGACGCCAGAGTTACCGCGTGCGCCAATCAATGCACCGCGGGCAATGGCCTGCGACATTTTGCCGATGTTCTTTTCACCTGAGGTGGCAATCTCATCATAGGCTGCCTGCATGGTGAGGAGCATATTGGTGCCGGTATCTCCATCGGGTACGGGAAATACATTTAAGGCATTGACGATTTGTTGGTTGGTTTTTAACCATGTCAGGCCTGCTTCAATTAATTTTTTCAGACCCTGACCATCCAACTGGGTGACAGGTTGGGCTAAATCATTACTCATGATACTCCTAAAAATAAAACCAAAGATAAGTGCAAAAAAACTTGCTTAATCGGGATTGCTGATGCGCAGTCCGCGTACGTGAACATTAATTTCGCTTACTGGAAGGCCAATCGCTTTTTCAATCTGGTAGCGCACGCTGTTGGCGACACTGGCCGCAACTGATTTGACGTGGGTACCATATTCAACAATGATGAACATTTCAATCTTAATGGCGTTACCGTTAAAATCAATTTTTATGCCCATAGCGGGATCTTTGACGATTGCCTGGGTCAAACCTTCAGTAAAATTTTTTGCTGCCAGGCCGACAACGCCGTATGATTCAAGGGCGGATTGGTAGGCAATGGTAGAAATTGCACGGTGAGAAATATAGATGTTTCCCAGAGGGTTCTTGTCGTCTTTCATTTTTATATTTTTTCTCTTTTGTTAGTATCAATTCTCGTTGATTTATGGTATACTACTGCGTTGCTGTCATTATAACCGAAAATATTTTTGCTATTGTACAGCACTTAATCATTTCAGGAAAGGATATTACGATGGCAAAGTGCGAAGTTTGCGGTAAAACTACGAAATTTGGACATAATCGGTCTTTCTCGATGCGGGCGACCAACCGTGAATTCCGTCCAAACCTGCAGCGTGTTTCCGTTTATGAAAACGGACATAAAGTGCGCAAGGTATTGTGCACACGCTGCATTCGGACGATGGTCAAAAGCAGCAAGTAAGCTGTTTCTGAAATTCGTAATACAGGGCCACGAGTTATTTCGTGGTCTTTGTATTTTAAGAGTCAGGCGACTGAATCGCGTAAGGCCCGGATGCCGGCGGCGATGCCCTGGGGATGTTTGAATATGGCTGTGGCGGCGACGATATTTCTGGCACCAGCCTGATAGATGGCTGGCAGGGTGTCGGCGTTCAGTCCGCCGTCCACCTGAATGACGGCATGGGAGTTGATGCTGGTGATCATGTCTTTGACTTCAATCACTTTTTTCACCGTGTGCGGAATAAATTTTTGTCCTGAGAAGCCAGGGTTGACGGACATGAGGAGCACGAGGTCTACCAGGGGAAGAACGGCTTGAATGGCCGCAGCGGGCGTGCCAGGGTTGAGGGTGATTCCGGTGGTACAGCCGAGGGACTGAATGGCTCCCAGGGTGCGGTATACGTTGGGATTGTTTTCGATGTGGATCGTCAGGTTGTCGGCACCGGCGCTGGCAAATGAGTCGATATGTTTTTCAGGCTCGTCGATCATCAGGTGGACATTGATGGGAATATCAGTGATCTTTTTGCAGGTTTCAACGATAAAGGGACCCATGGAGATATTGGGTACAAATGAACCGTCCATGACGTCGACATGCACCCAATCCATGCCTGCTTCAATGGCGGTATTAATTTCTTCTTCCAGTTTGCGAAAATCAGCAGACAAAATGGAGCCGGAAAGGATAAATTTGTCCATTGGATTATTTCCTTAAAATGTAATTAGGGACGGACAGCGTTTAATGTAAACCAGATATAGAGCCAGAAGGGAATCAACCCGGCAGCCAGGATAAATGCCAGCAGGCCAAGCCCGGCGGTTCCCCAGTCGATTTCCGGGGCAAGGGATACGGGTTCTTCTTCCGGGTCCGGGGCTGCGTCGAGGCTGGTGGATGGAATTGATTCCGCATTTATGGGCGTCGGCCAGGGCTGCGCGTCAGGTTCATCCATTGCCTGGTTGTGGTTTTGCTGGCTATGCTCTGCTGCGGCCTGGTGAGCGGAGAAACTTTGCAAAATGCGGCCGAATTGGTCTCCCATGCGGTAGCGGGAGGCCGGTTCTTTGGAAAGGACTTTGAGGATGATCTTTTCCAGCTCCTGCGGGATTTCGCGGTTGTAGGCGCGCGGGTGTACCGGGACGACGGATTTGTGCGCTTCAATGAGGTCTTCGATGTTATCAGAATGGAAGGGGAGCCGCCCGGTGAGCATTTCGTACATGATGATGCCGAGAGAGTAGACGTCTGATGCCGGGACAGGGGCTTTGCCAGCGGCCTGCTCGGGGGACATGTAGAACGGAGAACCCCATACAAAATCGTTCTGTTCATCCGGCTGGATGGTGGATAATAATCTGGAAATGCCGAAATCGGCTACTTTGAGGCGGTTTTCAGCGGTTACGATCAGGTTTTGCGGTTTCACATCGCAGTGGACAATGCCTGCCCTATGCGCATAGCCAATGCCGGCGCTTGCCTGGGTGATGAGGGAGACAGTTTCGTCTACGGAGAAGACGCGGCCTTCATCAGCACGCTGGCGGATGAGCGTTTTCAGGTCAGGGCCGGGGACGTATTCCATGATGATGAAGATGTGGTCTTCGTCAAAACCAAAATCATGAATGGTGATGATGTTGGGATGGGCGAGGTTGGCGGCTGATTTCGCTTCCTGGCGGAAAAGGGCCTGCACTTCCTGGTTTTTGGAATAGTCTTTGCGCAGAATCTTGATGGCTACGGTGCGGTCGAGTGCGGTGTCATAGCCCTGGTAAACAACGGCCATGCCGCCTGTTCCAATCGTGTTTTTCAGGATATATCGATCACCGAGGATGGTTGGTTGGTTAAAGTGGTTATCCATACTGGTGAAGATTATAACCTTAAAAATGGGATACGGGAGGGATGAGTGATTCTGGATGCGCTCTGCGGACATTCCGGGTTGGGCTGGGATATAATATGGACTATGGGCGAATATTTCAGGAACATCACATACAGGTTTAAACAGGCATGGAATGTCTGGGTTGGCGTGGGGGCCGGTTTGCTGGCCGTGTTAATCTGCGGCGCGGCTTTTTTATTGGTTTGGGTGTTGACCCCGACGACAGTCAGCTCGGATGCAGCCACGAGGGCGGTGGTGACCCGCCTGCCTGCGCCGACCTACACCCCTGTGGTGGCAATGACGCCAACGCCGGTGGTAGATGAACGCCTGCTGGATGGGATTGGCCTGGGCATGACGGTAGAGATTTTCGATACCGGCGGGGCCGGGCTGCGTTTTCGGGCGGAACCGGGGATTGATGCGAATATCCAGTTTATTGCCGCCGATCAGGAGATGTTCCGCATTGAGGGCGGGCCGGTGGAGGAAGACGGGTTTGTGTGGTGGTATCTTGTTTCTGATGCGGTGCGTGAACGCAGCGGGTGGGCGGTGGCATCCTATTTGCAGGTGGTAGAGTAGGAGCAGCTAGCGAATGAACGGATGGGCTGACGGACCGTCTCCCCCTAAAAAGGGAGATTTTTTTTGGGAGGAGCGAGGTATGCTTCTGTGCTCCCGTGGATGATGGGACAAAGCGGCGTGGTGAATTTTGAAGTTGTATTTTTTAGGGATATTATATTTCTCCAGAACGGGGCCAAATTTGTTATACTTATCCTCAAGATCAGCGATGGTTACAACCGTTTTGTTGTGCGCGTCGACCAGATCATTGAAGCCCGCATGTTTCAATCCAAGGGTTGTGCCTTCTAATTGCCAGGGGGTTGTATTTGAGCTTGGGTAAAGCAGATGCCAGCTGATATTATCTTTAAGGATGGTGGCAGCAGAGCTGTCGAGAGCGTGTTGGATGCCAGCGAGTTCGCACAGGTGTTGATAGTCTTCCTGGACGGTTTCAGGCTTTGTGCGCAGGACAGCGACTTTTGCTTTTGCCATTTGTAACTCCTTGATTTGTTGATTGTTTGGTAACACCGGAGTTCGGTGGAGGAAGGTATTGGGTAGTTGCTGCTGCTGAAGTAGGTTTTATGATGAGGGCAGTGATTCGTCCAATGCCATGTTCGGTTTCGGCGAAAAATGGCGTATAGCTTAACAACTTTGCAAGGGTGCAATTTATGAGGTTGCAAATGAAGGGGATGCTGTTTATAATTTAACCAGTTTAAATCAGGGTTTAAGTTGTAAAATTCAGGTAAGGGCATCATTGATCTTTTATTGATGACGGAGGGAAAACTGGATACGCAAGATATTAAACGAGGTATGGAGGGAGATTTAACTCCTGCAACACAGTTACAACCAGGGACTATTCTTTCCAATCGCTATGCGATTCAGGAAGTGATTGGTCTTGGGGGAATGGGATCGGTATATCTTGCCAAAGATTTGCATTTCCCTACAGCTGAAAAAAAGGTGGCGGTGAAGGAAATGATCAACTCGGCGCCTGACCCATTGGTGCGCCAGACGATTATTCGCAATTTTGAGCGGGAAGCCAATATTCTGGTCACCCTGTCTCATCCTTCCATCCCACAAATTTTTGATTATTTCACCCATGAGCAGCGCTCCTATCTTGTGCTGGAATATATCCATGGCAAAGACCTGGAGGAATATTTACAGGATTCCAAAGGGTTTATTGATGAATCCCAGGTTGTGGCCTGGGCGATTGAGTTGTGTGATGTGCTGCAATATCTGCACACCTATCAACCTGATCCGATCATTTTCCGGGACATGAAGCCTTCGAATGTGATGATAGACAATCAAAAACATATTTTTTTGATTGACTTCGGGATTGCGAAGACGTTTCGTGCAGGACAAAAAGGAACGATGATTGGTACCGAGGGCTACTCTCCACCAGAACAGTATCGCGGTGAGGCTACTCCTTTGGCGGATATTTATTCGATGGGGGCCACGCTGCACCATTTGTTGACCAAGCATGACCCGCGGCTGGAGGCTCCGTTCACGTTTTCCGAGCGGCCGATTCGAAAACTCAATCCACTGGTCACGCCGGAAATCGAGGCGGTGATCAACACGGCTTTACAGTATGATCCCCAGGATCGGTTCCCGACGGCGCAAGCCATGAAGGAAGCCCTGCTGATGGCGGCGAAAAAAACCGGTATTCTCAACTCAACAACCATCTGGGATAACTCGGCGCAAGCGCAGGAAATTGAGCCTGTATGGACGTTTGAGTGTGAGGATGAGATCCGCGGTTCTGCAATGGTACATAATGGGGTTGTTTTTGTAGGGTGTTATGATAACAACCTGTATGCGCTGCGGGCAGACGATGGGCAGTTTTTGTGGAAGTTTGCAACTGAGGGAGCGATATCCGGTCAGCCAGTGGTGCATAACGGGGTGGTGTTCTTTGGTTCTGAGGATGAAAAGCTGTATGCGATCTCGATTCGCAACGGCCGCTTGTTCTGGGAGTATAAAACAGAAGGGGCGATCCGTGGTTCAGCGCGGATTGCGCAGGGACATGTGTTTATTGCTTCCGACGACGGGTATCTGCATGCGGTGAATATTAATTCCACGCGCCGTACCTGGCGGGTGGATATGGCAGAACCGGTGCGCTCTACCCCGTTTATTACCAGCGATTTTATCTATCTGGGGTCTGAAAGCGGGGAAGTGATTTGTGCCAATTTCAGCGGGGGGGTACGATGGCGTTATAATGCAAGACGTTCCGTGACCAGCTCTCCCATTGTGGTGGATAAAGTTGTGTATTTTACTTCTCGTGACGGGATCCTGTATGCGCTGGACGCAAAGTCGGGCTGGGGCATTTGGAAGTTCAGAATGAGCAAGGGTTCCGTGTCTACACCGGCAAAATCGGACAGCTATGTCTATTTTGGTTCGGCGGACGGGAATATTTACTGTGTGGAAGACCGACGCGGGAAAGAAGTGTGGCGGTTTAGTGCAGACGATCAGGTGAGTGGTTCTCCGGTACTTCATCATGGTGAATTGCTTTGCGGTGCGGCGGATCAGAACTTGTATTGTCTGGATCAGAAAACAGGCAGGTTGCAGTGGAAGTATTTGACACAGGGTGCCATTACCAGCACCCCGTGGATTGAGAAGGATATTTTATATATCGGTTCGACAGACCGGCGTCTTTATGCTTTGCCTGTTTGACGGCCTGGAGCTGTTTGCTTCAAGGAGGCAGGTTCGTGTTCACCTTCATTAAAAATTTATTTCAGAAACAGTCAGGTGCATCTTTGGATGTGAAGACGACGCCCTTGTCGCGTGAACATCTGCAAAGATTTGAGCGCTCGGTTACGCAATACTCGCCTCATCAACTAATTGTTGGCAGCGGGCAATCTGTGGGTAAACAGCGCGATCATAACGAAGATTCGTTGTTCTCCATGCATTCGGTATTATCTGATGGTGAATTAGATCTGCCCTTCGGTATTTTTATGATTGCCGACGGCATGGGTGGACACCAACATGGCGAGATTGCCAGCAGTATGGCGGCGCGCACGATGGCAGAGCATCTAGTAAAAGAGGTGTATCAGCATGTGGTTTCCCCTAACAAGACGCCGATTGAAAGCCTGCATGAGATCATGGATGAGGGAGTGCGTAAAGCGCAGCAAGCGGTGGTGAAGCTGGCCCCCGGCGGTGGTACGACCCTGACGGTAGCATTGGTCTTGGGTGAACGGATTACCCTGGCCCACGTGGGCGACAGCCGGGCGTATTTGATCAAAGGTGATGGTTCATTGCAAGCCGTGACCAAAGACCATTCGCTGGTCGGCCGTTTGATTGAATTGGGACAAATCACTGAAGAAGAGGCGGCGGTTCATCCCCAACGCAACGTGCTTTACCGTGCTTTGGGGCAGGCGGAACCATTTGAGCCAGACCTGGATATTCAGACTTTTCCGCGGCCAGGCCATTTGATGATTTGTAGTGATGGGCTTTGGGGCGTTGTACCGGAGGATGAAATGCGCCGGATTATTTTAAACTCGCCATCTTTACCTGATGCTTGTCAGCAATTGACCGCTGCGGCGAACGATGCTGGCGGGCCAGACAATATTAGCGTTATTCTGGTTCAGTACCTCGAATAGGCGGGAGATGCTGTATGTGCGACCATTATCGCACTTTGGGAATCAATAAAGATGCAACCAAAAATGAAATTCGTGATGCTTATTCCATAGCAGCACGTAACTATCAGGATGCAGTGGATGCTGATTCTGGCGCGCAGGAGGAGTTTCAACGTCTTCAAGAAGCGTATGAAATTTTGTCTGATCCGGTGAAACGTCAGTTGTATGATGCCAGCCAGGAACGTGAGGATGAAGAAATTCTGGTTGAGGTGGATACGATTTACAGCAGCGAAACGTTGGTACGGCTTGATGAGCCGCAGCGCGTGTATGCGATGGTAACCATTCGCTGTAAATCCAGTGCCAACGGTTATCAACGTACCCCGGCGAATATCTGTCTGGTGGTTGACCGGTCTACTTCCATGAAAGAAAACCGGCTTGAGATTATGAAGCGGAATATTCTCAATATTTTTGACCGCCTGTCAGCAGATGATGTATTCAGTTTGATCACGTTTAATGACCGCGCAGAGGTTGTGATTCCCTCCACGACAGCCATAAACCTTCCTTCATTGAAAAAATCGATACTTGGGCTGACTGCCGATGGCGGCACTGAGATCTTCCAGGGGTTGATCCGGGGTTATCAAATGCTTTCACAGTCGATCAGGAAAGCAGAAAGCCGGTATTTGATGTTGCTGACAGATGGTCATACGTATGGAGATGAATCTTCCTGCTATTCCATGGCACGGCAGGCTGCGCAGGAAGGGATCGTCATTCAGGGGATGGGCATTGGGCATGAGTGGAATGACAGATTCCTGGACCGTTTGACAAGCATTAGCGGTGGATGTGCTCAATATATCAGTACGCCGGAAGATTTGCAGCAGATCCTGGATCGCCAGTTGCAGGCATTGGAGTCGGTGTATGCCCAGCAACTGAAATTCTCGTTTAAGAAGCCTGATGATATTTCTATCGGCACAGTATTCCGGCTTTCGCCCGATTCTGCGCCGATGTCAACGGAAAGTCCTGTTTCTCTGGGAAATCTTGAGTATGATCGGGAGCAGGTGCTGCTGTTTGAATTTTTGGTGCCTCCACAAGAGGAGAGCAAGACCGGGGTGGAGCTTGCTAATGGCGAAATTTCGATGAAGTTGAGCGGCGGTGACAAGCTGGTGCAGGTTCCTTGCCGCTTATACCGGGAGTATGCGGATACGGCAAGCGAGGCGCCGCCTCCTGACAGGATGATGCGCGCCGTGTCTCGGTTGACCTTGTACCGCTTGCAGGCCAAAGCACATTCTGCGCTGCTGGAACGGAATGTGGCTGAGGCAACGCGTTATCTTCAAAGCCTGGCAACCCATTTGCTTTCGCAAGGAAATCATGGTTTGGCGCGCACCGTGCTGCGGGAAGCTGAATCGATCCGGAAACATGGTGAATTCAGTAAATATGGCGAGAAAAATTTAAAATATGGAACGCGCGCTTTGATGCTGCCTGAGGATGAGGGAGAGAGATAAGATGATTATCTGTCCAAATTGTCATCATCAAGAATTTGCCGGAGCTTTGTTTTGTTCAGAATGTGCGACACAACTGGTTGTTACGGAGCATCCGTTCAAAGTAGGGGCAACGGATATTATCAGCAATGACAAGCTGGACGGGATGACTTTTACGCCAAAACGCCGGGATAGTACGCGGATTGGACCGGGAGAGCATATTTTCCTTAAGATTCTTTTGGACGGGACGCTGATGGAGCTTGCTGGACATAAGGAGTTTACGGTGGGACGCGGGGTGAAAGGCCAACTGATTCTGCCGGATGTGGATTTGGGCGTGTATGATGCCCATGCTTTGGGCGTCTCGCGGCTGCATGCAGTCTTGAAAGTGACCCCCACAGCTGTTTCTATTATGGATTTGGGGTCTTCCAATGGGACCTGTTTGAACAGCGTTCCGATCCGGGGACATGAAGAAACAATCTTGCATCATGGAGATATTGTTGCTTTGGGAAAACTGGAATTTGAAGTATTATTTGATGTATAGACATAATAAGGATTGATAACTATGCCACAAATTATTCTGCATATTCAAAATGAACCTGCTGTGATTGGTGAAGTGGATGAATTTCCAAGTTTCTCGGACACGATGATTGGTCTGCGTAATCCGACCCGGACGGATGGTAAAGAGCTGGACTACCTTGACCAGCGGGTGAACTTTGTTGTCTGGCCGCTGGAGCGCTTGAATTTCATTGAATTCCTGCCTAGTGGCGAGGAAGAAGAAATCATTTCCTTCGTCCGGGAGAAATAAAATGGTTGATGATTCATTTGCTAATCGTGTCATTCTGGTGGTAGACGATGAGGAACGGATGGCTCGTTTCATCCGGTTGAATTTGGAGTATGACGGGTTTCAGGTATTGGAAGCCTACAGAGGGATGCAGGCGATCAATCTGATCCGTGACAAGATGCCCGATCTGGTTTTGCTGGATGTGATGCTGCCAGATATTGACGGGTTTGAGATTTTGAAGACTGTGCGGGAGGTGAGTACGGTTCCGGTGATCATGCTGACGGCCAAAGGCGAAGAAGATGACCGCGTGCAAGGGTTAGAGCTGGGGGCGGATGATTACATCACCAAACCCTTTTCTCCGCGTGAGCTGGTGAGCAGGGTGAAGGCGGTGCTGCGGCGGACAGAGATTGCCAGTCCGATCAGTACGCATGATGTGATTGAGGTTGATGACCGCTTGCAGTTGGACTTTGGCCGGCGCGAGGTGTGGGTGGACGGCGAGCTGGTGAAGCTGCGTCCGACCGAGTACCGTCTTTTATATCATTTGGTGCAGAATGCCGGGTGGGTGATGACGTATGATCAGATTCTGTCCAAAGTTTGGGGGTATGAATATCGGGATGAACCGCATTATGTGCGGTTGTATGTCAATTACCTGCGCCAGAAGCTGGAGGTGGATTCGTCTGATCCGAAATATATCCTTACCGAGCGGGGTGTGGGGTATCGTTTTGTGGATTACCGCCGAAATCAGGAAGATGAATAGCGGGTGAGTGATTAGATAGATTGATTTCTTATATAAATATAATGTATATTGTGGTAAAATGGATTTTGTTTGTTGATCAGGCTCGTAACAAATGATTATTCGTGAAGAGAAAATGAGGAGATTGTATATGTTGACAGAACCTATTGCAGTGAGCGATGCTGATTTTGAAGAAAAGGTATTAAAGTCTGAATTACCAGTGATTGTTGATTTCTGGGCAGAATGGTGCGGCCCGTGCCGGATGATTGCACCGACTTTAAAGAAGTTTGCCGCGGAATATGCCGGGAAGCTGATTGTGGCAAAGGTGGATACAGATAAAGATGCGAAATGGGCGAAAGAATACAATGTGCAGGGTATTCCGACGATGCTTTTTGTGAGCGGCGGGAATGTGGTGCATCGCCAAACTGGCGCTTTGCCGGAAGGAATGCTGCGCCGAATGGTGGATGATTTCCTGGCGACCGTGGCAGAAAACGGATAGATTGCAAACTGCCCCCTGCGTCAGTATGGGTATGATCACGAAGCTGAATGGCGGGTCCTGCAGCAATGATGAGGGTAGGGATGAATGAATTCTTCAATGCTGAATTGATGCGGGTTTATAACGACTAAAGTCGTTACTACCATTAACGCAACTCAAGTTAAATAAAAACAGGGATGGGCTATGAAAAGCCCATCCCTGTTTTTTTTATGAATAGGCAAAACGCTTATTTGCGGATGATATGAGCGCCAAGTTGGGTGAGTTTTTGTTCTACGTTTTCATAGCCGCGGTCGATTTGGCCGATGTTGCGGATGGTGGATTCTCCTTTGGCGGAGAGGGCAGCCAGCAAGAGCGCCATACCGGCGCGGATATCGGGACTGTCCATATTTTCGCCGAGGAGGCGGCTGGGGCCCTGTACAATGCAGCGGTGCGGGTCACACAGCACGATTTTTGCGCCCATGCCAGCCAGCTTGTCGGTGAAGAACATGCGGCTGGGGTACATCCAGTCGTGGAAGAGGACAGTGCCTTTGGACTGGGTAGCAATCACGATAGCAATGCTCATCAGATCGGTGGGGAAGGCCGGCCAGGGCATCACGCTGATCTCGGGAATGACGTCGCCGAGATCAGGTTCTACTTCCAGGCGCTGGTCAGCGGGGACAATGATGTCTTCGCCATCGATGAGAATGTCGACACCCAGACGGCCGAGCACCAGGCGTACCATATTGAGATGCTGGGGGCCGGCATTGCGGATGCGGATCTCGCCTTTGGTGACTGCCGCAGCGCCGATGAAGCTGACCACTTCCAGATAGTCAGGGCCAATGGTAAATTCACCGCCGTGCAGTTTGGGCACGCCCTGAATGTGCAGGGTGTTTGAGCCGATGTTTTCAATCTTTGCTCCCAGATGATTGAGGAGCAGACAAAGGTCCTGGATATGCGGTTCAGAGGCGGCATTGCGGAGGATCGAGTCCCCCCTGGCGGTTACCGCAGCCATAATCGCGTTTTCGGTGGCGGTTACACTGGCTTCATCCAGGAGGATGTCTGCGCCATGCAGGCCATCGGAATAGAAATTGAAGAGACGGTTATCATAGTTGACCCGCGCGCCGAGTTTTTCCAGAGCGAAGATGTGGGTATCGACACGGCGGCGTCCGATGACATCACCGCCGGGCGGGGGCAGATGCAGTTCCCCACACCGGGCAGTAAGCGGCCCGGCAAGCAGGATCGATGCGCGGATTTTACAGCATAAATCGGGATCAAGCTTTCCAGGCTGGATGTTTTTGGCATGAATGCGCCAGGTGTGTGGATCGATGTCGTCTATGACCACGCCGAGGCTCGCAATTAACGAGCGCATGGATTTCACATCCAGAATTTGGGGAACGTTGTGCAGCGTGACAGGTTCGTCGGATAACAAGCAGGCCGCCAGAAGCGGAAGGGCGGCATTCTTGTTTCCTGAGGGGGTGACTTCACCGCTTAACGGGTATCCACCTTCGATGATAAATTTTTCCATGTACACCTCCAGTATTGCTCCCCATTATACTTTCTTATCCAGTAATGCGTCAAAATATTCTTTAAATTTTACGGAGATGCTCTTGAAGGGCGTCTTGGGTGGTGATGGCAGGCAGGCAGGTTGTGCCATGACACAGGTACAGCGTCGGCAGATCATGCTCCAGCGGGCGGAATTGAAGCAAGGCGGGGGAGGGCTGGGTTGGCGGGAAGGTTGACTGGGCAAAGAGCAGCGCAGGACGATACTTTGCCCACAGAATTTCCGGGATCCAGGCGGGCGGGTCAACGTTTTCTGGCAGGAGGAGGGCAAGTTGGTCACCGGTCCGGGCTGTAAAGTCGAGCACTTGCAGCCAGTAGGAAAAGCTGGCAGGGTACTGCAGGCTGTATGCTTGTGCAGAGGCCAGTAAATTTTCGGCGATGCGCTGCCAGTCTGTACGATTTGCATAGCTGGCGAGCATGGCGAATGCCTGCGCAGCCAGGGCATTGCCTGAAGGGGTGACGTTGTCCTGGATTTCCAGGGGACGGAAGATGACATCCTGCTGATCGTGGCGGGTGGTGTAAAAACTCCCATCCGGGGATTGGTATCCATCAATCATTTCCTGCGCAAGTTCCAGGGCGGCTTGATACCATTTTTGCCTGGGGGATGATTGGTATAAAGAGAGCAATGCCACGATCAAAGCAGCGTAATCTTCGAGAAAGGCGTCCTGACGAGTCTGGCCTTCACGCCAGGAGCGCTTTAATCGGCCAGCGGAATGCAGTTCAGCGAGGAGGAATTCTGCATTTTGTTCGGCAATGTCGAGGTAATCCTGGCGGTGCAGATAGCGGGCGGCTTCAGCGAATGCGCGCAAAGTGAGGGCATTCCAGGCGGTGAGGATTTTGTCGTCCGTGCCCGGGTGTACCCGGCGGGAACGGAACTCGCGCAGCATGGTATGGGCTGCGTCTAATTGGGAGAGGAGGACAGGCAGGGGCGTTTGTCGGCGCTGAGCCAATTCATTCAGTTCGGCGCTTCTGCGCAGGATGGTTTGGCCTTCGAAATTGCCGGATGGCGTGATGGTATATATGTCAAGGATCAGATCTTCAAGGCGGGGATGCTGCGATAGCGCTGCGTGAATTTCTGCCGGCAACCAGAGATAAAACTTGCCTTCCTGACCATCAGAATCCGCATCGAGACTGCTGAAGAAGCCGCCTCCGGGGTGGCGCATTTCGCGAATGAGAAAATCAAGGGTTTCTTCACAAGTTCGGCGGAAGGACAGATCGCCCGTGATGAGATGGGCATGCAGGTAGGCGGCGGCAAGCTGGGCATTATCGTAGAGCATTTTTTCAAAATGGGGGATCAGCCAGGCGCTGTCGGTGGCATAACGGTGAAATCCGCCGCCGACAAGATCATAGATACCGCCTTTTTGCATTTGGTTCAAGGTGAGCGTGGCAGGACTGAGAGCATGGGGATGTCCATTTAAGTGTTGTAAAAGTAGAAAATCCAGGGTCATGGGAGCGGGGAATTTTGGCGCTGATCCCCATCCGCCATTTTGCCGGTCAACACTGTTGATGATGATATCTGCTGCTTCATGCAGTTTGGCATTCTCTGCGAGCGGGCCGGCGGATGCTGTCCAGGTCTGGTTTTGCTGGATATGGTCCTTCAATGTTTTGGCAGAATTTTCCAGTTGTGATTGATTGCTTTTCCAGGCCTCTGTAATACTGCGCAACACTTCCCGGAAAGAGGGCAGCCCGTGGCGGGGGGCGGGCGGGAAATAGGTGCCGCCGTAGAAAGGCTCTCCGTCCGGTGTGAGGAAAACACTCATCGGCCAGCCGCCCTGGCCGGTCATGGCGACGACGGCGGACATGTAAATCGAATCCAGGTCCGGGCGCTCTTCCCGGTCGACTTTGATGGGGATGAAATGGGTGTTGAGGAGTTCTGCGATTTTGGGGTCTTCAAATGACTCGTGTGCCATGACGTGGCACCAGTGGCAGGCCGCGTATCCGATGCTGAGGAAAATGGGTTTGTTTTGGGTTTTTGCAGTTTCCAGAGCGGCATCATTCCAGGGCAGCCAATTCACTGGATTTTCGGCATGCTGAAGGAGATAGGGTGAGGTTTCGTTAATCAGTTGATTGGGCATTGGTTTGCTCCGTATCATTTGACAATTTTTATAAAATAGATATTAATTTTAGCATATCGAAGAGTGAAAATGGGAACGACGATTTTGTTTGAATCGTGTATACTTTTTGGTGATGTTTTTATTCTTGTTTTTTATTTTGATCAAGGAGTAACCCAATGATTAATGTTCATCTGGTTGATACCGATTCCAAAGCGCAAGTAAAATGTTTTATTGAATTTCCTTTTGAGCTGTATGCGGATTGCCCGCAGTGGGTGCCGCCATTCCGCAGTGATATTCGCGTGATGATGAACAGGGACAAACATCCGCTTTATGAACGTTCCGATGCTGATTTTCTGGTAGCTGAACGGGATGGAAAGACAGTGGGACAGATGGCTGTTTTTGAACATAAACCTTTCAATGCGTACCACAAAAAAAATCAGGCACAATTTACCCTGTTTGATTGTGTGAATGATCAGGAAGCAGCAAACGCTTTGTTTGAGGCAGGGTTCGCATGGGCACGCAATCGCGGATTGAGCCGGGTGGTCGGGCCAAAAGGATTCTGTTCTTTTGATGGATACGGGATTTTGATCGATGGATTTGAATACCGGCAGATGATGACGATGGTGCCCTACAATTTTGATTATTATCCTGCTTTGATGGAGGGGGCTGGTTTTGTAAAGGAAGTCGATTTCATTTCTTTTCATTTGGTTCAGGAAAATTTGCATCTCACGGAGAAAGCGGCAGAGGTTGCCAGGCGGGTGCAGGAACGCGGGTATATGAGGATCAAGGATTTCACCTCAAAACGCGACTTGAAGAGGTATCTCGAAGAGTTTGGTGATCTATACAATGCTACCTTTATTAATAACTGGGAGTATTACCCGCTGAGCAAGAAGGAAATTCAGTTCTTGCTGGATTCTCTGATTGCCGTGATTGATCCCCGCCTGGTTAAATTCATTATGAAAAATGATCGGATCATTGGATTTATTTTAGCTTTTCCTGATTTGTCGCCTCAATTGCAGCGGGCCAAGGGCAGGTTGACACCGTGGGCGCTGGTGGATCTGTTGGTTGGATTGAAACGGGCGAAATCGGTGGCACTGAATGGCGCAGCTGTTTTACCGGAGTATTACGGCAGCGGGGGGAATGCCTTGCTGTATTCTGAAATTGAGAAGACGATCAAGGATTACGGGTTTGAACATGCCGAGATGATCCAGATTGCGGATACGGCTGTGCAGATGCGGAAGGATATGGCCGCCCTGGGGGCAGAGCCGTACAAGACCTATCGGGTATATGGGCGCGAAATATAAATCTTCATGCTCCCGCTAACAAGTTAAGAAGCGGCGTGTTGTTGAAAAAGGTGTTGATTTTTACGTTCCATGCTGCGTTTGTGGCGTGGAACGTTTTTGTTGGATGGCTGCGGCAATGCCATTGACAAATGTGGCGATGGCATAGGCCAGCCAGAAGCAGGCAAAGGGTACTGTTGGGAGGATGTACCGCTGGAAGGGCAGGGGAACGAGGAGCAGAATGGCAGCAATTTGGGCAAGGCCGGAGAGGAAGAAAATGAGCAGGGGCGGGGATTTGGTGCGGATGAGGTCAAGCAGGGAAAAGATGAACCCCACAAGTGACAGGATCAGTGCCAGGCTGGCTGCAACGGGACCGCGCCCCAGGCTGTGCAAAGGATGGGCAAGATAGCGTCCTGCGGACTGGGCAGTTTCATCCAGATAGTTGGCAACGTCGGCGATGGCAGGCGGGGTGAAGAAGAGGTGGGCGATGAGGTTACCGATGCGTTTGGGGACGCTGTCAAGCACCTGTTCCGGGCTGACTTCAGCGACAGTCGCTACCTGGCGTTCGGTCAATTCCAGACGGGACTCCCATGCAGACCTGGCGGCAGAGACGGGATGCGCCCACAGGAAAGGGTTGAGAATGAGGCACAGCAAGAGGATGACCAGCCCATAAGCGGCAAGCTGGGTGATCCATTTTTTCACCAGCCACTTGTTTTGGAAGGCGCTGAGCAAGATAACCAGACCGCCCACAGCGGCAAGGGGCGCAGCGGAAAGTTTGGCATTCAGGGCAAGGGCGACAGGGATGGCAGACAGCCAGGGTTTTTCACGGAAATGCACCAGAAAATACAGGGAGAGGATGATGGTGAATAACATGAAGCTTTCTGTCATGGCGCGGCGGGTGTGCAGAAGTACGAGCATGTTGCCAGCCATAAAGAGCATGGCAAGCCAGGCGGTGAGGCGGTCGGTGATTTCGTGGACGGATAAATAGAAGAACAGCAGGCTGAAAGGATAGAAAAGGGCGATGCCGATGCGGCTGTCGGTGAGCAGGTTTGGCGCAGGCAGGGCGCCGGCCTGCTTATTTTCCTGCCAGGTGAGGGACCAGTCCCAGTCCGCCGGGAGGGATGGCTGGCCGGTGATGAGGCGGCTGAGGCCGATGATCGTGCGCGAGGTGGGCGGATCCAGCTTGCGGTAGTGCTGGCGAAGGTTGTCGACTTGACCAGGCTGCCAAAACAGGGATTTCGGGTCAGTGAACGTGATTTCCAGGTCGTCTGACATGAAGATGGAGGTGCTTTCGTCGGGATGAAAGGGGACGTCAGCAATGCTGCTCATGTACAAAACCGTGAGCAGGATCAGGACAATCACCAGAGCGAGGGTGTTTTTTTGATGGTTGGAAAGACTGGAAAGGGGTTTCATCTCTTGTCCGGTTGTAAATGCGGTCTTTTGTGGATACAATTATCCCAAAAAGATTGGCGGGAAATATTATGACATCATCTCATCGCAAAAATATTATGTATGGCGTGCTGCTATTGATTGTATCAGTAAGCCTGAAACTTGTTTTGCAGTTTGCCGATGTGATCCCGTTTAATTCTGATGAAGCGATTGTGGCGTTAATGGCACGCCATATTTTGCAGGGCGAGCTGCCGGTTTTCTTCTATGGTCAAGTATATATGGGCAGCCTGGATGCCTTTATGGTGGCGGGCGGGTTTGCGTTGTTCGGCCAGCAGGTATGGGTGATCCGGGTGGTGCAAACTGTGCTGTTTGCTTTGGTGATGTGGACGACAGCCTGGGTGGCGAAACTGGCTTTTGGCGGATGGAAGTATGGTTTGATCGCCGCCTGTTTCCTGGCGATTCCAACGGTAAATGTAACCCTGTATACGACGGCCACGCTGGGAGGATATAACGAGGCGCTGCTGCTGGGCAATCTGGTGCTGGCGCTGGGAATGGTGCTGGTCCGGCGGGCGGATGGCTTGCCAGAGAAGAGACTGGATGCAAAAATAACTGCGCTGGCGCTGCTGTGGGGTGTTGTTGCCGGCTGCGGCTTATGGGCGAATGGGTTGAGCCTGGTGTATTCGCTGCCGGCCGGGGTGGTGATGCTGTGGGCGATCTTTGTGCGTTTTCGTGTCAAGTTCAGCGGCTGGCAAAAAACTGTGCTGGTGCTGGCTGCAACGGCGGGGATCGCGATCGGGGCTTCACCGTGGCTGATCTATGCGGTCCAGACCGGGTCATCGCGCTTGATGGCTGAGTTGTTCGGGACGGCTGTGGCGGTGGAAAAGACACCGTGGATCGTGCAGACCGGGCAGCATCTGTTTAACTTTGTGCTGTTAGGTTTGACAGCACTGCTGGGGTTCCGTCCGCCGTGGGGGGTGCGCTGGCTGGGACTGCCGATGATGCCGTTCATTCTGGTTTTCTGGGGGGCGGTGGTGTATGCCTGGTTCTGGCGATGGAAGCCTGAAAAAGGTGAACGCTGGAAAAAATGGATGTTGACCGGGGTGGGGATCAGCGTAGTGGCCGGGTTTGTGTTTACACCGTTTGGGGTAGACCCTTCCGGCAGGTACTTTCTGCCCTTGTATATGATCCTGGTCATTGCGGCAGCCGACGGTGTGCAGCGGCTGGTGAAGAAGCCAAAATGGCAGGCGGCTGTGGTGGCCTTTGTGCTGGGTTTTCATCTGTGGGGTACATTGCAATGTGCGCTGCGTTATCCGCCCGGGATCACGACCCAGTTTGATGCGGTGGCAGTGGTGGATCATCATTTTAATGATGATCTGATTGAATTTCTGAAGGCAGAAGGGGAAACCCGCGGGTACAGCAATTACTGGGTGGCATATCCAACCGCATTTTTGTCGCAGGAGGAAGTGATTTTTGTTCCGGCCTTGCCGTATCATGAGGATATGCGCTTCACTACCCGGGATGACAGGTATGCGCCGTATCGCGATGTGGTAGCGGATAGTGAAAAGTTGGCGTATATCACCACGAATCATCCGGCATTGAATGCGTATTTGCGCACAGAGTTTGAAGCGGCGGGTGTGCGCTGGCAGGAAAAGGTGATTGGTGATTATCAGGTGTTTTACGGGTTGTCGCGGGATATTCGGCCAGATGAGATGGGGTTGGGGATGGATACGCCGTGAGTGGGTTTGAGCTGGTGAGGGGAAAGACACTCCCTCCCTTGTTGATATGGAAATTGCCTGTTGCTAGCGCGGCATTAAGCGTTGTTTCCAATTGGGAAGGTATTCAATCCAGGTAGAGAAAAGCCAGGGTAGATTGTGGCGAAATTATTGAAGAAGAATCATCGAGTATTAAAGATCAGTGATGCGGACCGGTTCATTTATGGGATGGCGGTACTGCTGGTGTTCATTATGGCTGCGCGGACGCCGCTGGATGGGGACATGTGGTGGCATTTGCGCGCCGGGCAGGAAACGATCCTGCAAAGTGCGCCGCTGCTGGCGGACACTTTTTCCTTCACGCGGGCGGGGGAGCCGTGGATTAATCATAGCTGGCTGTCGCAGGTGGGTATGGCGGCATTGTTCTCCTGGCTGGGGTTTTATGGGTTAACGATTGGCGTCGCTGTTCTGGCGGTGGGCAGCCTGGTTTTTGTCTTGCTGCAGATGGAGGGGCCGTCTATTTTGAAGGCTTTCCTGCTGATCTTCGCCGGGGTGGTGTCGGCGCCGGTGTGGTCGCCGCGCCCGCAGACGATTTCGCTGTTGATGCTGGCTGCCGTGAGTTATGTGTTGTATTTATACAAATGGCGGCGCATCAATTACCTGTGGAGTTTGCCGCTGGTGATGATGGTGTGGTCGAACCTGCACGGGGGGTATGTGCTCGGCTTTTTGTACATGGGCAGTATGCTGGCTGGAGAAGTGTTGAATCATGTGCTGGGATACAAGGGAGAAGAGATCGTTTCGTGGAGGCGGCTGCTGGTTTTGCTGGCGTGGACGGCGGGCAGCGGGCTGGCGGTGCTGGTCAATCCCAATGGCCTGGATATGTGGCGCATCCCGTTCCAGACGGTGGGGGTGCAGGTGCTGCAATCCCTGATCGCGGAATGGGCCTCGCCGAATTTCCATGAGCTGGCCCAGCAGCCCTTGTTATGGATGACCTTTGCGCTGTTTATTACGGTGGGGTTATCTGACCGCAAGCTGGACGGAGCAGAGATTGTGGCGGTAACCGGATTTGGGATGATGGCTTTTATCGCACGGCGCAATTTTGGGCCGTTTGCGCTGGTCTCGCTGCCAGTGTTGTCGCGGCATGCGTGGGCGGCGTTTCAAGCCTGGCGGGAGCGGGTGCATTTGCCAGAGAATTTGGTGAAAGCCATTCAATCACGACAGACCAAAGAGATGGTCAATACGTCAAAAATGCAGCGGGCGGTGAATTTGCTGGTGATTGGGTTATTTGGGCTGATTGCTGCCGGAAAAGTGGTCGGAGTCAGTCATCCGGTATTGGTGAGGGGGTACCTGGATCAGGTCTATCCGGTTCAGGCGGTGGAGTGGATCAAAGAGAATGGCGTGCAGGGAAATTTGTTGAATGAATATAACTGGGGTGGATATCTGGACTGGTTCTCCAGAGAAACGCCGGTATTTGTGGATGGCCGTACGGATTTGTATGGCGATGAGGTGCTGGGGGAGTGGCTGAATATGGTGCAAGGGGGCGACGGCTGGCAGGAAGAACTGGAAAGCTGGCAGATTGATATGGTGTTGTTGCAGCCGGAACGTCCACTGGTAAATTTGCTGCTTGAGGAAGGCTGGGAGGTAGATTTTGGCGACGAAAAAGCGGTCCTTCTCAGCCGGTAAGCTGGAAATCAGTGATGCGGCACTGCCGCTGGTGCTGCTGGCAGCGGCCCGGCTGATGCTGCTGATGTCACAGACAGAGAGCGGCTTATGGGGGTATGGGGACAGTATTATCTTTTTTGAATTGTCTGCATTACCGGGATGGCCGTATTTGGCCCATTGGGTGGAGTTTCCGCCGGTGTTTCCTTTTTTGAGCGAGCTTATATTTCGTATAGCCAACGGAAAGCAGCATGTTTTCAGCACGCTGCTGGTGGTTTTGTTCAGCGCGGCGGATGTGGGCAATCTATGGCTGTTCATGCGTATTCAGAAGAAAATTGACCCGCAGCCGGAAGCATGGCGAGTGTGGACGTATTTTGCCTGCCTGGTGACGCTGGCGTATGGCTGGTGGTATTTTGACCCGCTGGCGGTGTTCTGCATGTTCCTGGGGGTTGATCTGCTGCTGAGTGACCGAGATATTGCTGGCGGACTGGCGCTGGGGGTGGGGGTGCTGGTGAAATTATTCCCCGTGCTGGGGCTGGTGGTACTGTGGCGGCAGCCGTTCCGCCGGATTGTGAAGATGGGGTTGATCACCGCCGGCGTGGCAGTGATTGGATATGGGACGTTGTGGCTGCTTTCACCGGATTTTACCCAGGCATCGTTGATCTCGCAATTCACCAAAGGTTCATGGGAAACCATATGGGCACTGATTGACGGGAATTACCGCACGGGGAATTTTGGGCCGGTGGCACTGAGGCTGGATGCAGAATTGTTATCGGCCGGGCAGGGAAATCCAGCACGAATCCCGACGTGGCTGACGCTGTTTGTTTTTGGCAGCGCCGGGTTGTGGGGGTTGACACAGATGAAGAAGGATACGCCGAAGGCGAGAATGATTGCCCTGGGATGGGCTTTCGCACTGTTGTTCTTGTGGTCGAGCGGATGGAGTCCGCAGTGGCTGCTATTTTTGGTGCCGCTGATGCTGCTGGTTTTTCCGAAGACGATGGGGTTGATCGGGTCGTTGGTATTCATTTTGGTGAATTTACTGGAGTGGCCGGTGATCCTTTCGCGGGGGTGGTTCCATTATTTGCCGGTGACGGTTTTGCTGCGCACGTTGATCTTGCTGCTGATCGCGTTTCAGTTTTTTGAAGGAATGCGTGAGGAATGACCAGTCTGTGGTCAAACGAAAAGATGGTATTTCTGCTTGATGAAGGGTGCGTTCAAAAGCGAACGTACCCTGCGCAGAGATGGTTGTCAGGGCGGTTACCGGATATTCTTTGCATCTGAGCCAGAGCGAGTCGCATTTTCATCGGTGGTTGAATTATAATTGAATCGGTATATACATCTCACGCAAAACCGCAAAGTCGCAAAGACAATCAAGACATTTTCAACCGGCACATATTTGTTTTGATAAGTGATTTTGTAATCAATGTGGAAACGAGGAGAAGGTCTTGAATTCCCGTCGAAAACTGCTGATCAGATGGATTTTGGCAATTGTGGTGGGGCTGCTGCTGTTTGGGGTGCTCACCTGGTCGAATTATCAATATGCTTCCACCAATCCGGGAGGGAATGATTTTCTGGTGCATTGGGTAGGGACGCGAACGTTGATTACAGAAGGGATCAGCCCCTACAGTGATGAAACGGCCCTGCGTATTCAGACGATGGCATACGGGCGGCCTGCACAGGAGGGGGAACACGAACTGCGTGTAGCCTATCCGTTGTATTCGGTGCTGATGTTTTTGCCATTTGCCTTGTTCAAGGATTATATTCTGGCGCGAGCCTTGTGGATGACGGTGCTGGAGATTGCGCTGATACTGCTGACGGTGGTATCGATGCGCCTGGTGGACTGGAAACCAAAGCTGCTGACGCTGGCTTTTTTTCTGGTATTCACGATTTTCTGGTATCACGCTTTGCGCCCATTGATCAATGGTAATGCGGTCATTTTGATTGCCTTGTTTGTGGCGGGGGCGATGTTATCAATTCGCTCAGGCGGGGATGAGTTGGCGGGGGTGCTGCTGGCATTTTCCACGATCAAGCCGCAGGTCGTGCTGGTGGTAGTGCTGTTTTTCCTGTATTGGGCGGTGCGCCAGCGCCGCTGGAAATTTATCGCCTGGTTTTTGGGGACAATGGTGCTGCTCAGTGCCAGTGCTGCGCTGCTCGTTCCAGACTGGATCTGGCAGAATATCGTCGAGGTGGTTGCATATCCGGGCTATAACCCGCCGGGAACACCAGGGGCGGCGCTGGGGACGTGGATGCCGGGGATGGGTGAGCGGATCGGGCTGGCCATTATCGGGATTATGATCCTGCTGCTGCTGGTTGAATGGGTATTGGGCACACGTAAACCGGAGTATCGGCATTTGGTGTGGGTGTTTTGCTTCACCCTGGCGGCTGCACAATGGGTAGGAATTCAAACAGATCCGGGCAATTATATTGTGACCTTCCCGGCTTTGGTATTGATCTTCGCCATGTTCGAGGAACGCTGGCGCTCTGCGGGAGTGTGGATGGTGTTGGGGAGTATGCTGCTGTTGTTTGTGGGCTTATGGGTTTTGTTCCTGCAGACAGTATCGTATGGAGATCAGCCCGTTCAGAACCCGATCATGTTCTTCCCGCTGCCGGCTTTTGAACTGCTGATGCTGTACTGGATACGCTGGTGGGCAGTGCGTCCGTCAAACGCATGGTATGCCACTCACCCTTCCAGCGGAATGCTTTCAAAATGAAAGGCAGCGAGCGAAAATACCTGTGCAGCATTATGGGGCTGGGGATACTGCTGCGCATTTTGTTGATCAACAGCCGCAGTATTCAATATGATGATGCTTTCAGTATCCTGCTGTCTGCACGCAGCCTGGGGGAGATTGTAACGGGGACGGCGGCTGACACGATGCCGCCGCTGTATTATTTTTTACTGCATTTCTGGATGATGGTCAGCGAGAAACTGTGGTGGCTGCGGTTATTAAGCGTGATATTGAATATGGGGTCGATTGTCCTGCTGTACAGCTTGACGTCCCAACTGCTGGGAACGCGTTCGGCCCTGTGGGCGGCTTTTCTGGCTGCGATTTCCCCGATCCAGATCTACCACGCGCAGGATTTGCGGATGTATGCCCTGCTGGCTTTCTGGCAGATGGCGTATTTGTGGTTCTTCGGCAAAATCTGGCTTCACCATTCCAGCGAAAAGAAAATTTCTCCGTGGTTATGGGTGGGGCTGGCGATGAGCGGGGCACTGGCGATGTATTGCCATAATCTGGCCGGGTTCATCATCATTGCGCCGAATATCTTCCTGCTCATCAAGCGCAAATGGCAGCTGCTGCTCAAGCTGTGTATCGCCCAGGCGGCGATTGCCCTGCTGGCAGCGCCGTGGCTGCTGATGGTTCCGGGGCAGGTGGAAAAGATTCAGGGTGCTTTCTGGACGCCGCGCCCCGGACTGGTGGAGGTCTTGCAGGCGCTGGTGCTGTTCACGGCCAGCCTGCCGCTGCCGGGGATATGGTTTGTGATCGCCCTGGTGCTCAGTCTGTATATTCTGGTGATTGTGATCCTGGAACTGGCGCGGATGAAAGCTGACAGGGAGCGTATTCTCTTGCTGTCCGTAATGGGGCTGACCCCGCCGGTGCTGCTGTTTGTGTTGTCGTATGTAATGCGGCCAGTATTTGTGCCGAGGGGGTTTCTTATCTCCGGGTTTCTGTATGCGGGACTGGCTGGGCATATGATTGCCCAGGGCTGGGAAAAAAAGATCGGGATTTTTGTGATGGCGAGTTTTGTGGCGGCCTGTCTGATCTCCCTGCCGTACCAGCAGACCTTCCGGCAGTTTCCACGTTCGCCGTTTGCTGAGGCTGTGGCAATGCTGCAAGAAGAAATGCAGCCGGGAGATCGATTGATCCATGACAACAAATTAAGCGCATTCCCGTTTTTGGTGTATGCGCCGGACATTGAGCAGGAATTCATTGCGGATGAGGCCGGGTCGCATAATGACACGCTGGCTTATGCATCTCAAGAAGCGATGCAGCGCTTCCCGGCTGCGAATATTGGGTTGGCGGCAGACGGGGCAGAGCGGGTGTATTTTGTGGTGTTCATGCAGGCGATTGAGGAATATGCGGTTTTGCAAGGGAGGGCTCATCCGCAGCTTGCCTGGCTTGAGGCGCATTATCAGCAGACGGCTGTGAAAGTTTTCAACGATTTAGAGGTATACCGTTTTGAACGCTAAACTGCGCAAACAGGATTATATGCTTCTTTATTTGCTGGGTCTGGCGTTAGCCCTGGGGGTGAGTTTTGTGCAGCGTGTGCCGGGGTATACGGATGCAGAGTATTATTTCAGCGGCGGGCTGCGGCTGTTTCAGGGGCAGGGTTTCACCGAGATGATCCTGTGGAATTATCTAGATGATCCGGTCGGACTGCCGCATCCCTCCCACGCGTACTGGATGCCGCTGCCTTCGTTGGTGGCGTCAGCAGGCATGTTTTTATTCCAGCGGGGGAGCTTCTTTGCCGGCCGGTTTTTCTTTATTCTTTTGTCTGGTTTGATCCCGCCCTTGACGGCATTGCTGGCACAGCGGTTGGGACAGGACAGGCGCGGAGCCATCCTGGCGGGTTTGCTGGGGGTGTTCTCCGGGTTTTATGTGATGTACACCACGCTGACGGAAGGGTTCACCCTGGTGATGGTGCTGGGGAGCCTTTTCTTTCTGACGGTGTTTGGAAAACCGGATGGTGAAACAACAAAACCCTGCTGGTTTTTGATTCCGGGTGTCATCACAGGCCTGATGCACCTGACCCGTGCGGATGGTTTTCTTTGGCTGGCTGCAGGGCTGCTTGCGGCAGGCTGGGTGTATCGAGGGAACCAGAAAGCAGCGGCAGGAAAAATGGTGGCAGTTTTTGGTTGCATGACGGGGGGATATCTGTTGGTGATAGGACCGTGGTTCCTGCGAAATTTGCAGGCGTTTGGCGGGTTGATGCCGCCGGGCGGATCACGTGCGTTATGGCTGAGAAATTACAATGAGATCTTCCAATATCCGGCGGATCAATTGACTGCATCCACCTGGCTTGCTTCGGGATGGGGCGTGATCTTCACAGACCGTCTGGCGGCTTTGTGGTCGAATTTGCAGACAACGCTGGCAGTGCAGGGTTTGATTTTTCTGCTGCCGTTGATGATTGCCGGGCTGTGGCGTTTGCGCCGCGACAGACGGGTCCTGCTGGGAGCGGGTTTATGGCTGGCGATTGTGGGCGTGATGAGTTTTGTGTTTCCTTATGCCGGAGCACGGGGCGGGTTTTTTCATTCTGGCGCGGCGCTGCAGCCAGTGCTGTGGGCGAGTGTGCCTTTTGGGCTGGATGCTTTTGTGGACTGGGGCAGCAGAAAGCGCAACTGGGATATTGATATTGCAGGGAATGTTTTTGGGATTGGACTTGTGTTGCTGAGCATTCTGTTGACGGGTTTTTTGTTCTGGCAGCGGGTCGTGGGCGGGAGTTTGGAAAACCCTGCATGGCAGAATAGCTGGGAGCGGCAATCCGTGTATGATGCTGAGCTGGCAAAGCTGGGTATGCTGCCAGATGATCTTGTGATGATCAATAATCCGGCAGGTTTATACGCTGCCACGGGGCGCAGCGCCATTGTAACGCCGGACGGCGGGCCAGATACGGCCTGGCTGGCGGCGCAGCGATATGGCGCAAGCGTTCTGGTCCTGGAAGCAGACCATGTGGATGGCCTGGATGCGCTGTATGAAAACCCTGGCGATGTGCCCGGACTGCGGTATTTGTCGGCGGTGGGAGATGCTTATTTATTTGAATTTGTGGGTGAACGGTGAGGGAATCGTGACCGTTTCTCAACGCAAGTTTTGGCTCCTGGCTGGCAGTGTTTTCTTGGCGGTGGGCGGATATGTCCTCGCCAGCAGTTTGCTGTCGGGGACGGGGTATCCACTGGATGATGCCTGGATCCATCAGACGTATGCGCGGAATCTGGCGCAGTATGGGGAGTGGTCATTTATTCCTGGTCTGCCTTCGGGCGGATCAACCGCGCCTTTGTGGTCGGCCTTGATCGCGCTGGCATATCTGATCGGACAAAATGGTTATGTGTGGACGATGCTGCTGGGCGGCCTGGGGCTGCTGGGCGCAGCATGGTGGGGTGAGCAGTGGTTTGCGCAGTATAGCAAGCTGAAGACGGGCAAGATTCCCTGGGCGGGTTTGTTCCTGGCTTTTGAGTGGCACCTGGTGTGGGCGGCAGCCTCCGGGATGGAAACGATCCTGTATGCGGCGATGATTCTGTTCGTGTTTTGGCGGCTTGCGGAAAAGAAGGCTGGCTGGCTGGTTAAGGGATTGCTGGTTGGTTTGATCGTGTGGCTGCGTCCCGACGGCCTGACCTTGCTGGGGCCGATTGCGTACGTGGCGTTTTTCACTGAAGCGACGTATAGTAAAAAACTACGCGCGATGGGGCTGGCCTTGGGCGGTTTTCTGATGGGATTTTTACCGTATCTGGTGTTCAATCATTTTTTGGCCGGGTCGTGGTGGCCGAATACGTTTTTTGCCAAACAGGCCGAATATGCCATCCGGCTGGAGGCACCTTTCCTGTCACGGTTTTTCTTGCTGGCGAAGCTGCCGGTGGTGGGGGCAGGCGTGCTGCTGCTGCCCGGTTTTGTGCGGGTTTTGTGGCAGTCTGTTTTGAAGAAGAACTGGGCGATCCAGTCCGCGGGGTTGTGGTGGCTGGGATATACGGTCATTTATGCAATGCGTTTGCCGGTTGATTACCAGCATGGACGCTATTTGATGCCGGCGATGCCGGTTTTCTTTGTGCTGGGATTAATGGGAACACGGGATATCTGGCAGGTGTATTTGCACCGGAAGCGGTTCCTGGTCTTGCTGCAAAAAGCATGGGCAATGACGTTAATATTGATCCTGGCGGCTTTTCTGATGATCGGAGCAGTCCAAGCGTATCGGCTGGATGTAGCGATCATCAACACAGAAATGGTAGCGGCGGCAGTGTGGATTGCTGAAAATACGCCTGAGGACGCACTGATTGCCGCCCATGACATCGGGGCGCTGGGATTTTATGGAGGGCGGAATGTGGTGGACCTGGCGGGGTTAATTTCACCGGATGTGATCCCGTTCATTCGGGATGAAGAACGGCTGGCTGCTCATTTGGATGAGGCGGGAGTGGATTATTTAATGACGTTCCCTGACTGGTATGTTGATCTGCCGAAAAACGCAAAGCTGGTTTTCCAAACAGATGGAGCGTATGCACCGCTTGCAGGTGGGGAAAACATGCGCATTTATGAGTGGCGATAGGGAGGCTGGCGCTGTACAAATGTTCGTGTTCCAGCCTGAATTTATTGCATGTATAGACCACTCTGTGCTATACTTCTTTAGATTGGCCGGGCGATTTAGCTGGTCTTGCGGGTACTTTATTTAGCATTCAAAGGAGAGATTTATCTCATGTCAGAGGATGCCCAATCATCAGAAAAAACGTGGGAAAAAGTCCAACAGAACATCAATGAAGACCTGGAAGATTCCAGACGTTCTTTGAAGGAAGTCAGCCTGATGCTGGAGCAAAGCCAGGCTGAAATGTCAAAATTGACCCAGCGTAATTCAGTGATTACCGGTCACTTGCAGCAGGTGCAGAGCCAGTACGAATCGTTGCCGCGCGAAGATATTCGTGCAGCTTATGATGCTGCTTTGGAGGCACAACAACGACTGCTGGTGATGCGCAGCCAGCTCGAAAAATTGACCAGTGACCAGGCAGGTTTACAGCGCTATGTGGCGATGCTTGAACTGGTGAAGAAAAATGTGTTTGCTGAAGGGCAGGGCGTGGCAACCGCCGGCAGCGGCGGCGCTGCGGTGCTTGAAATGGTGATCAATGCGCAGGAGTCGGAACGCCAGCGGTTATCCCGATTGATGCATGACGGTCCGGCGCAGACCTTGTCCAATTTCTTTATCCGCACCGACATCGCTGTCCGTTATTTTGACATTGATGCTGAAAAAGCGAAAGAGGAACTTGGCAAGTTGAAGAAAGAGGCCATGGCTACCTTCCAGGAAGTACGCGGATTCATCCAGGAACTGCGTCCGATGATGCTGGACGATCTGGGATTGTTTCCGACGATCCAACGGTATATTGAGACGTTCCGCGAGCAGCACGGTGTTGATGTGAATGTTTCCATCAAAGGACAGGAACGCCGGCTTGAACCGTATCTTGAGGCAATGTTGTTCCGGGCGATGCAGGAAATGATGGGAAATGCGGTTAACCATAATAAGGACCATCCGGTAAAAATTGAAATTACGGTGGAGCTGGTGCTGGATGAAAAAATGGTGAAGGTATCGGTCAGTGACAATGGGAAAGGGTTTAACCCGGCGACGGTGAACGATGCAGACAATCTTGGTCTGAAGTTAATTCGTGAGCGGGTGGATATGTTGGGTGGCAGTATTGAAATCGATTCGGCGCCTGGAAAAGGCAGCCGGATCAGTTTCCAGGTACCGGCATTGGAAGCTTCTGTGCGATAAAAATTCATTACGATATTATTATTTTTAGGAGGAGTTTGTGAGCAAAAAAACGATTGCAATGATGACCGGTGGTGGAGACGTGCCGGGATTGAATCCTGCAATGAAGGCAGTCGCGATGAGTGCCATTGAAGAAGGATACCGGGTGATTGGGATCCGTCGCGGCTGGGGCGGGCTATTGAATTACAATCTGGACGAGCCTTCAACCCATGATTATTATATTCGCGAATTGACGACAGAGGAAGTTCGCAAGATTGACCGCACTGGCGGTACTTTTTTGCATACATCTCGTACCAATCCCGGAAAAGTCGCGGAAAATGACATTCCTGACTTTTTGAAAAATTCGAAATACGGCACATTGAACAAAGAAACCGGCACGATGGATTATACCGACCATGTGATCAATGTTCTCGAGCATTTGGGAATTGACGTGCTGGTCACGATTGGCGGCGATGACACGCTGAGTTACTCTGCCCGCCTGCATAAAGAAGGGTATCCGGCAGTGGCCATTCCCAAGACGATGGACAACGATGTGTTTGGAACGGATTACTGTATTGGGTTTTCAACAGCGGTCACGCGCAGTGTAGAATTTATCACCAATATGCGTACTTCGATTGGCTCCCATGAGCGCATTGGGGTGATAGAACTGTTTGGCCGTAATTCAGGGGAAACCAGCTTGATCAGCGCCTATTTATCTTATGTGGACCGCGCAATTATTTCTGAAGTGCCGTTTGATATCGAAAAATTGGCTGAATTCCTTGTCGAGGACCGCCGAAACAATCCTTCCCATTATGCGATTATGACGATTTCTGAAGGGGCAACTTTGAAGGGGGGGCAGATCATTGAATCAGGTGAGGCGGATGCTTATGGACACCGCAAACTGGGCGGCATTGGTGATCTGGTTGCTGAAGAAATCAAACGACGTACGGGTACCGGGATCATGTACCAGCAGCTTGGATATTTGATGCGCTCTGGCGCGCCGGATTCGCTGGATCGCATGGTGGCAATGTCTTTCGGCCATCTGGCGGTGCAGTTGATTCGCCGTAACGAGACCGGGAAAATGGTTGCTTTGCACGGCGGCAAATATACGACTGTGCCGATTGATATGATCACTGCCGGTGTGAAACGCGTGGATATTCAGGCATATTACGATATTGAAAACTATCGTCCGAAGGTACGTGATTTTCTCGGCGTACCGATGTTCTTAAGCTAAGCTGGGGATGATGCATCCCGCAGCTCATAAAATTTAAGGAGTGCACCATGATTGTTACAACCAAGGAGCTGTTTAAAGCAGCGTATGGAAAATACGCATTGGGTGCGTATAACATCAATAATCTGGAACAGACGATGGGTCTTTTCCAGGGGAATCTTGACAGCCAGGCCCCGTTCATCATTCAGATCAGCCGGGGGGCGCGGAAGTACACCCATAAGTTGATGCTGGAAGGTTTAATCCGTGCCGCGGATGAAGTGTTTCCGCAGGCAATTTTTGCGGTTCACCTGGATCATGGGGATGAAGAGACTTGCTATGATTGTATTAATAGCGGTTTCTACAGCTCGGTGATGATTGATGCCAGCCATGAGCCATTTGAAGAGAATATTGCGATTACCAGGCGGGTGGTCGAGGCTGCTCATGCCAAGGGTGTTGTGGTTGAGGCAGAATTGGGACAGCTTGGCGGTGTGGAAGAGCACGTGAAGGTTGACGAGGCGGATGCCAAACTGACCGACCCGAAGCAGGCGAAAGAATTTGTGGACCGCACCGGCGTGGATTCGCTGGCCGTGGCAATTGGCACCAGTCATGGGGCATTCAAGTTCTCCGGTTCCCAGTCTTTGCATTTTGATGTATTGCGGGATATTCAGAAAGAACTGCCTGGTTTTCCGCTGGTGATGCATGGTTCCAGTTCGGTCCCGCAGGAAGAAGTCAGGCGCATTAATGAAGCCGGCGGCACCCTGGCCGGCGCACGCGGTGTGGATGCAGATCAATTCCGTGAAGCTGCAACGCTGGGTGTAACCAAAGTCAATATTGACACCGATGGCCGTCTGGTGTGGACGCGTGTCCATCGGGAGTATTTCCTGGAGCATCCCGAAAATTTCGATATGCGTCCGCCGGGAAAGGTTTTCATGGCTGAATACGCCAAGTTCATTGCTGCCAAAAATGAAAAACTGGGCAGCGCGGGAACATTGGAAGATGTCCGCAAGATGCTGGGCTGATCCCGGTTCATTTTGATGCAAAATAACGCTGTCTGGATGTGAGTCGTCCAGGCAGCGATTTTTTATATTTTCAGTGAGGGAAAGATGCCAAAAAGTGACCAGGGCGTGGCAGATAGCAGGCGGTATCAAATGGTTCCCCGAACGTTGATCTTCCTGACCAGGGAAGATGAAGTGCTGCTACTGAAAGGAGCGCCGACGAAACGGTTGTGGGCGAATCGCTATAATGGCATCGGGGGGCATGTGGAGCGGGGGGAGGATGTGCTTTCAGCGGCAAGGCGGGAACTGGTAGAAGAGACCGGACTTGAATGTGAGAGGCTGTGGCTGGCAGGGACGGTGATGGTGGATGCCAGCGATGATGTCGGGGTATGTATTTTCGTTTTTCGGGGTGAATATGAGACTGGCAGCTTGCGGGCTTCTGATGAAGGGGCGCTGCGCTGGTGTCGGATCTCTGAATTTGGCGCTCTGTCCGTGGTGGATGATTTGAGTGTGCTGCTGCCGGCGGCGATGGGGAAACGAAAAGGGGACCATCCTTTTTCGGCGTATTCTGATTATGATGAGAACGACAAGCTGCGGGTGAGGGTTGTTGACTGAACTGTACGCAGACGACACCTCCTTCTCACTTCCCCCCAATTTATGATGATACTGTAAATTAGGGGAAGAATATATTGAATTTGTTTGCAGGGGGAATTCTAACGAGGGAAAAATCAATTTTGAAATCGTGACATATAGCCACCACAGGATTAATGACCGGTGCAGTTTTCGGGAAACATGATCGGGAAATTGCTGAAAAAGATGCTGAGTAATTTCGTTAATTTTCCGGTATGTTGCGCTCGTAGAAGATGAGCAGGGTGGAGCCGTAGCGGCGCTGTTCAAATTCGGTGAAGGTTTCAAATTTCAGGTGGTCAACAAATTCAACGGGGTGGATCTGGACGATAACCCAGGCATCTTCTGTCATCCAGCCGGCATTTTTGTCCAGTTCCTGGAGGGCGTCGATCCACATTTGCTTGTATTGCGGCGGCGCAATGTAGATGTACTCAAACTGGCGATCCGGGGGTTGACGGAGGAGGTGGTAGGCGTCCATGTTGCGCACTTCGGCCAGATGGGCGAGGCGGGTGTGTTTGAGGTTATGCTGGATGGTGGCATAGGCGCCGCGGTCTTTGTCACAAAAGCGGACAAAGCTGGCTCCGCGGCTGAGGGCTTCGATGCCGACGCTGCCGGTGCCGCCAAACAGATCGAGCATGGCGGCGTCCTGAATATCACCACCGAGGATGTTGTAGAGGGCTTCTTTGACCCGGTCTGTGATGGGGCGGGTGACGGTTCCGGGAACGTCGTGCAGCCTGAGGCCGCGCGCGGTGCCGGCGATGATGCGCGGGGTGGGCATTATCTGGTTTCCTTGCCAAGATTGGCGAGAACGGCTTGCATTGCTTCTGTCACAGTTTGGTCTTCGGTAATTCGCTCGCGCAGGTAGCTTTCGATATAGGGAGATTTACGCAAACGCAGGGCCAGGGGTGCTACCCTTTGCAGGTCTTCGAGGGTGACTTCGTCTCTATCGTCCGCGGCAGCGTGGGCGCGTGCAGCTTCAAAAAGGGTGATCTCTGCCCGCAGGGAGTCGATTTTTAAATCGTGGATCAAGCTTAGCCCGACATTGAAAATCTTTTCGGGGACGGATACTTTTGACAGTCGCTTACGGGCAAAGATGATCTCGTCTCTCAATTGTTCGGTGGCATCGCGATATTGATTGATCAGGGAGAGGGGATTGTTGCGGAAGGAAACGGCACGCAGGTAGGCATTCTGGCGGTCTTGCGGGGTATCCAGTCCGCGGACGATGACGCGTAGTCCAAAGCGGTCCAGAATTTGGGGGCGCAGGTTGCCTTCTTCGGGGTTCATTGAACCAACCAGGGTGAAATTGGCGCGGTAGGTGGCCGCCATCGGTCCGCGGCGCACGGTGTACCGGCCCATGGCGGCGGCGTCGAGGATGGCATCGACGATTTCGTCTGGCAGGAGGTTGACTTCATCGACGTAGAGGATGTTCTGGTCAGCCTGGGCGAGGATGCCGCGTTTGAGTCGCAGACGATGGTGAATGCTGGCACGGTCGTCTATGCCGCCAACCACATCTTCCAGGCGGGCATTCAGGGGCAGTTCGACAAGGTGAGCATGTTCTGTTTGGGAGATGGGTTCGCCTTCGCCATATTTTCGGGCACATTCGGGGCAGACGGCATCCATGCCGCCAGTTTCGATGTCATGGGGCAAACAGCCGTATTGGCAGAGTGAGCGTTCGGTGTCGGGAAGAAGGTCAAGCAGACTGCGGGCAGCAGTGGTTTTGGCTGTGCCGCGCGGGCCGATCAAAAGGACACCGCCAATAATGGGGTTGATCAAATTGAGCAGGAGGGCGAGTTTCATGTCGTCCTGACTGACGATGCCGAGGAAAGGGAAGGCATAGATTTCAGCGACGCCGGAATCATCTGCGGTAGTGGGGGTGCTGACAGCAAAATGGGTGGCGCGTTCGATCAATTCCTGCAAGGAGCGAACCCCTACAGGCCCTGTGGGTTTGTCCGGGTCGGAGCGATAGCGTTCATCGTCCGGGCCGATAATGGAGAGTTCGTTCTCTGCGTTCATTTTTCATCCTTAAGGCGTTGTTTTTTTCTATAGCCGTGCACCCTTCGACAAGCTCAGGGCGCGGGTAGTACGTTTGCTGTAGTTGTACACCCT
>CAYURM010000013.1:0-15271 GCA_964447155.1 uncultured Anaerolineaceae bacterium | reverse complement strand
GACAAGCTCAGGGCGCGGGTAGTACGTTTGCTGTAGTTGTACACCCTTCGACAAGCTCAGGGCGCGGGTAGTACGTTTGCTGTAGTTGTACACCCTTCGACAAGCTCAGGGCGCGGGTAGTACGTTTGCTGTAGTTGTACACCCTTCGACAAGCTCAGGGCGCGGGTAGTACGTTTGCTGTAGTTGTACACCCTTTGACAAGCTCAGGGCGCGGGTAGTACGTTTGCTGTAGTTGTACACCCTTCGACAAGCTCAGGGTGCGGGTAGTGCGTTTGCTGTAGTTGTACACCCTTCGACAAGCTCAGGGTGCGGGTAGTGCGTTTGCTGTAGTTGTACACCCTTCGACAAGCTCAGGGCGCGGGTAGTGCGTTTGCTGTAGTTTGTACACCCTTCGACAAACTCAGGGCGCGGCTGCGTGTTTCGTTTTATCCACATCGTTATAGGTCCACAGACGGTTGGCGAAGAAATTCCATAACATGACGACGAGGATGGCGATGGCAAGGCCGAGGTTCTGGGCCAGTTTTTCGGCGGTAAATACCCAAAATCCGTCGGGGATGAAGATTCTTGCCTGATGGACGAGGAATTTCTCCAGGACGGCCAGCAGGGGAATGCGGATGCCGATGCCGATGACGTTGATCACGGCGAACTGGGTGAGCTGTTGTGAGATGGGTTTGGAGCGCGAATCAGGATAGGTCCAGTGGCGATTCCAGGTGAAGTTGTTTAAGACAGCGGCAATGAAAGAAATGGTGGCTGAGATGAGGTAGGATACACCCAGGAAAAGGAGCAGATTCAGAATGCCGAAGTCTACAACTGCGCCGATGGCCCCTACTACAGCAAAGCGCAGGAAACGGGTACGTTCTTTTTTGTCCGTCAAAATCATATCAGTCCAGTCCTAGTTTTTGACGAAAATAGGGAATGGTGGCGCGGATGCCCTCTTCAAGCGAGATTTGCGGCTCCCATTCGAGAATCGTGCCGGCGCGCGTGATGTCTGGTTGGCGGCGTTGGGGGTCGTCGCCGAGGCGTTTGGCCGGTTTGAAGATGACGTCGGCGGGATTTTCGGTGATGCGGTTGATGGTGTAGGCAAAGTCCAGGATGCTGGTTTCCTGCGGGTTGCCGATATTGACAGGGTAATGTTCTTCGGAAAGGAGCAGGCGGTAGATGCCTTCAAGAAGATCGCTGACATAACAGAAGCTTCTGGTTTGAGCACCATCCCCAAAGATGGTGAGCGGCTCGCCCCGTAAGGCCTGCTGGATAAAATTGGGCACAACACGGCCATCGTCAAGGCGCATACGCGGGCCGTAGGTGTTAAAGATACGTACGATGTGGGTATTCAAGCCGTGGTAGCGGTGGTAAGCCATGGTCAAGGCTTCAGCAAAGCGTTTAGCTTCGTCATAGACCGAACGAACCCCGACTGGGTCTGCGTGGCCCCAGTAGGTTTCTTTCTGAGGGTGCTCCAGGGGGTCGCCATAGATTTCGCTGGTGGAAGCGAGCAGGTAGCGGGCATCATGCGCGCGGGCGACACCGAGGGTATTGTGGGTGCCTAATGCGCCGGCTTTCATGGTTTGAATGGGTAAATTCGTATAGCCATAGGGTGAGGCAGGGTTGGGGCTGGCAGGAGAGGCAAAATGCATGACGGCATCCACTTTACCGGGCACGAAGATAAAATTGGCGACATCGTGACGGATGAAAGAAAAATTCTGGTTATTTGCCAGATGGGCCAGGTTGTCCGGATTGCCAGTGATGAAGTTATCCATGCCAATGACGCTGTGGCCCTCATTCAACATACGTTCACAAAGGTGGGAACCCAAAAAACCTGCTGCGCCAGAGATTAAAATTCTCATTCAAATACCTCAGTTATCTTGATTGTGTGCCTGAATAAATGGACAATTACTTCCAGTCAATTCTACCAATGGATCCGTCCCCCGTGATTTGTTTGGCCTGATTGGTTGCAGGATTGACAAGCCAGAGGTTCCCCTGGTAGATGAGGGCCAGCCAGGGGAGCGAGTCTTCTTCAAAGGATTTGCTCCAGACGATGGATTGGGGTTCAAGGCCGGGGGCGCCTTCAGGTGGAAAGATGTTCTGGCGATTGGAGCCGTCACGATCCATGAGCATCAAGCGGTAGCGGCTGGTTTCGCTTTGCTCAGGGAAAACGGCCTGTAAATAGGCGATCATGAAACGGGAACCGTCCAGCCTGGGGGAGGGAACCGGATAAGCGAACATGCCGCTTTGTGTGGCGAGAGGGATTTCGAGGCTTTCATCGAGGGTGATGGCGGTCAGGTCAAACAGGGGGGACATCTCATTGCTGGACAGGCCAGACATGGGGGCATGATTGACGGTGTACAGCACCGCGCTGTCTGGCGACCAGCCGAGGCCGGGCACCCAGGCCCAATCACTGCGGGTTTGAAGGGGAATTAAGTCGATCAGGTCGATAAATGCGCCGTTTTCCAGGTCAACCACGCCGATGCTGTCCGGGCGAGTGAAGGCGAGGTATTCGCCGTCGTTGGACCAGGCGAAATTGGTACCCCACCAGCCATAGATGCCGCCGGAGTTGGCTTCAATGATTTCACTCTGGTTGAGGACAATGCCATTGGGGTTGATCGTGATGGTTTGCAGGTCGTTGTTGGCCTGCCAGCCGGGCGCGATTTCACGCGGTTCGACGGTGGAGTAGGCGACCTTGAGGCTGGAGGTGCCGGGAACCCAGTCAGCGAAGTGGATGACGTTATCCACGCGCATATAAATGGGTTTGAGGGGATCGCGGTTGACTTCCAGCGCCCACAGGTCGTTGATGTAGTCATCATCTTCCTCTGCGCCGCGCGTATAGAGCAGCCACTCACCATCGGAGGAAAGGGAGAAAACGCGGCCATCCAGGTCGCCAGTGGTGATCAGCGGGCGGCGCTCGCCGGTGGTGCCTTCCATGATCCAGGCGTTGCCCGCAGTGAGGTACACCAGGGTTCCTGCGATGGGAATGGCCGTGAAGGGGGTTTGCACGCCGACCATGATAATCTCCGGCAGCGGGTCTGACAGGCTGACAGATTTAAAGATCGTATTTGCGGTTTCCAGGCCGTCTTCTTCGACGATGCGGTAGGTGATTTGCTGGATGCCATTGATGCCGGGCTGGATGAGGAGGGTTTGGCCTTCGGGCAGGGATTCGTTGCGTACAGTTTGGCGCTGGAAGGGGATGATCTGTTCTTCTATCTCGAAACGTTCTGTAACGCGCGTGAGGACGATAGTGGTGGGTTTGGTGAGCAGGGTTTGCGAAGGCGGGATGATGCGGTCGAGGCTGGTGATGGTAATCCCGGCTTGATCCAGGGCAGCCTGGACGGTGATACCCGAGGGGATGGCTATGGATTTCGTTGTTCCATCCGCTTCGATCTGGACGGTGATATTGTTCCCACCGGTTTCCTGAGGGAAGGATACGCATGACGACAATAGAACGAAAAGCAGAAGAAGCAGGCTTATTCCGGCGAGATTGCGGTGATATGAATATTTTTTTGATGTTTGCGCTGTCAAAGTTTTCATGTTACATGGATTTTTTACTTAATCGGGTATAATCACCTATTGTTCGCCGGAAACAGGTTAGCGTTGTTGGCCGGTTATGGTGAGCACACGTTGAGTAATGAGTATGGAATCAATGCGATAGTCCCCGCTGACCGATTTCATTGAAGATGACAGAATTTCTTCGATATAGGTTGAGATGGTTTTCAGCATTTCGTTCCCAACAGGGAGGGGTCCCAGATCGGCCTTGATCACTTCAATTTTGAGACTACCGGCCCCATCTGTGTAGGGTCTGGCGATGAGATGAAGTTGTGCTTTGAGGGGCGGTTGTTCAAATTGACCGGTAATATCGATCAGCCCTTCGGGAAGGGTGATTACCAGGTCTTTGAAGGGTGCCTCCGGGTTGTTCTGCAAGCCCGCTGCAGCGTATTCATTCAACTGGTTTTCCGTGAGGGAATAGGTGAAAATCGGGCCGTCCGCATCCACCGGTGGTGGGGGCGGGGTGAAAGCAGGGAGGGGCGTTGGTTCCGGGTTCAGGACAGCGCCCAGCGTGCAGGAGATGCTGGCGAGTACCAGTAAGCCCAGTAATAAAATTTTCAAAAACGAAGTATGTTTTGTCATAGAACAGAGGCTCTCGTTAATATTTTTTAGGATGTGAAGCAAACAGGTCAATTATAGCATGAGTGAACAAATATCGAATTCTGAAACGGTAGTATTGCAAGCTGCATTGGAAGCATTGCTTTTTGTGGCAGCCGGTCCGGTTTCGCCAGGGTATTTGGCAGAAGCATTGGGCTGTACGCCAAACAAGGTTGAGAAGGAACTGGAAAAATTGAGCGCCAGTTTTGACAAGGGGCGCGGTCTGCGGGTGCAGCGCTTTGGCGGCAAGGTGCAGTTGACCACCGCACCGGAATACGCGCAGCTTGTTGAGCATTTCCTGGGGCTGGAATCCACTTCCAGTTTGAGCCGGGCAGCGCTGGAAGCCCTGGCGATTGTGGCTTACAATCAACCGGTAACGCGGCCAGGGATTGATGCAATCCGCGGCGTCAACAGCGATGGTGTGCTGCGCAGTCTGTTAAGCAAGGGGCTGATCGAGGAAATGGGACGGGCAGAAGGCCCTGGTCGCCCCATATTGTATGGGGTGACAGCGGATTTCCTGCAATATTTTGGGCTGGCTGCTTTAGAGGACTTGCCTCCTTTTGCGCTGCCTGATGATGAAGAAGTCGGGGATAACGGTTTATTAAAGGACTGATTTAAATTTTTAGATGCGCGAAAAAACGCGTTCGATTGGAATGGATGGAAAATGGAAGAAAGATTGCAAAAAATATTAGCCAAACAGGGGTACGGCTCACGGCGATTCTGTGAAACGATCATTGCCGAAGGTCGTGTCGAGGTAAACGGAAAGCTTGCCACCCTGGGGATGAAGGCTGACATGCAGCGTGACAAGATCGTTGTTGATGGCCGGCAGCTCGATAAGGTGGAGACAGATCAAATTTATGTCGCGGTTCACAAACCACGCGGTGTGCTTTCGGATCAGGATGAATATGAGAAACGCGCAACCGTTCGCGAAATGGTTCCTGTCCCTGGACATTTATTTTGTGTGGGCCGCCTGGACTATGATAGTGAGGGCTTGATCCTGATGACGAATGATGGAGATCTGGCTAATCATTTGACCCATCCTCGTTACCGTCATGATAAGGAATACCGCGTTCTGGTGGCAAAGAAACCCGATTCGCAGCAGCTTGCGGGTTGGCGCCGAGGAATTGTGATGGAAGACGGCAGCCGAACGCTGCCGGCACGGGTAGAAGTGGAACGCCTGACGGCGAAAGGCACGTGGCTGCGCATTATTCTGCGCGAGGGCAAAAAGCGGCAGATTCGCGAAGTGGGTGCCCGGATTGGCCTCCCGGTATCACGGATCATCCGCACGCGGATTTCTACGCTGGAGCTGGGCGATTTAAAGTTGGGTGAATGGCGATTTTTGACAGATAAGGAAGTAGCAGAATTGAAAAGTGCCAGATCTGCGAAGGCTGCGCCGCGGAAAGCGAAATATCCGAAGAAGCGGCAAGCGTAAGTTGCCGAGCAGCGGATGCCGCAGAAATGATTAATGTCGTGGCGAATGAATTCGTCAAGGCCTGAATAGGTGCGCGTTTATAAAGATCAAAGTCGTTAATGCTATTAGACACAGTTCAGGTTAAGTGAGGGGCGGTCTCTCGCAAGTTTTTTTGCGGGAGATTTTTTGTTAAATATTTCAGTCAAGAGCAAACTGGTTGGTCCCCCCGTAATGGCGGTGCAGGCACCGCCATTACGGGGGGGGTATCTCAGGAGATGGATTCCTTGGGGAACAGTTCTTTAACGGCAGCCATGATCTCGGGATCTGCCGGGCCGTCTTTGGGGATCGCTCGTAAATAACTCTTCACTTTGTCAAGGGCAAATGTAGGGATCGGTGCGTCTGCGGCTTCTACTTTGACATTTTTGGCAGTAAACACAAGGGCGACATTGACTTCTGGCTGCAAATTTTCAGGCAGGTTTTTTCTGAAATATTGTTGCAGTTTAGTGCGTTGGTTGATTTCGTCCTGATCGGGGCGGCCGAGGCCAGCCTGGCCGAAAAGGCGCATGTACCAATTTTTGCTTTTTTGACGCCAGCGGCCTTTCTTTTCATTGTAGGTAATCGTGCCTTCGTGGAAGTAGGGAATGATGATCCATACGCCCATCGGGCCGACAACCAGGTACGGTACAGGCGTTGTGAAGGTATACAGCGTCGTTTGTTTTCCCAGTCCTTTGAGTCCTTTAACCAGCAGCTCGTCTTCACGGGGAGATTTGCCCCACCGGTTGCCATGATAGATGGCAATTTGGGTGAGGACAAAGCCGAGAATAAGCGCTGCGAAAGAGAGATTGATGTTTTCTGTGTTTAATGAGAGCACAAACCCGACGGCGAGGACGCCCAGGCCGGCCAGGGTGGTGATTTGACCGATGCGGGTTTTTCTTTTTATGGCTTTATTGTTGCTGATGATGTGCATGTCATATCCTTTTATTAATCGTTGGTTTCGGTGAGGCGGGTCTGGATGGCAATGCGGATGGCTTCCAGCAAGTCTGCCTGAACGGCCTGGTGGGCGCGCACAACAGCACTGGTGAGAGCGCGGGCGTCTGAGCGGCCATGGCCGATGAAGACCAGGCCATCAATGCCGAGCAGCGGGGCAGCACCAATATCTGACGGGTCCATGGCTTGTTTGACTTTTTTGAAGGCCGGTTTTGCCAGCAAAGCGCCCAGTTTGGTGATAGGGGAACTCATCAATGATTCTTTGAGAATGCTGAGCAGCAGCCCTGCAACGGCTTCGCTGGTTTTGAGCAGGACATTGCCGGAGAAGCCATCGGTGACGAGTACAGCTACCTTGCCAGCCACAAATTCTTTGGGTTCAACATTGCCTGCAAAATTGATGCCGCAGTTTTGCAGGAGAGGGTAGGTGTCTTTGGTAAGTTGATTACCTTTACCTTCTTCTTCTCCATTGGAGAGCAGACCGACGGCCGGATTGGGTATTCCCAGTGCTTTTTCAGCGTAGACACTGCCCATAATGGCGAACTGCTGGAGAAATTCAGGGCGGCAGTCGGCATTGGCGCCGATGTCGAGTACGACGGCGAAGCCGGTTTTGACTGGGAAAATGGTGGTGAGACCAGGGCGCTGGACGCCCTTGATGCGTCCCAGGGTGCGCAGGCCGTTGAACATGGCGCCGCCGGTATTGCCGGCAGTGACGAATGCCTGGGCTTCGCCGGTTTTGACGAGTTCCATGCCCACGGCCATGGAATTGAGCGGTTTCTTGCGGGCAGCGGCAACTGGTTTATCGTGCATTTCCAATACGTCCGGGGCGTGGACAATGCGCACGGGCTGGTTGTCTGTGTTGATCTTCGCCAGCTTGTCTTTCAACAAGTCTTCGTGCCCGACGAGGATGACCTCATCTTTGATGATGCGGGCGGCGTCTACTGCGGCTTGAATCTCGGGGTCGGGGTAGGTGTCGCTGCCCATTGCGTCGATTACGATTGCCATACTCACTCCTGTATTTTTTTCAAAAAATGATAAAACCAGATGAACACTTGACAATCATCGATAGCCGATTATAATTGCCATGTTGTTGCGCTGGTGCTGGAACTGGCAGACAGGCGTGGTTGAGGGCCACGTGCCGAAAGGCGTGAGGGTTCGATTCCCTCCCAGCGCACTCGATACCGCTCATTGAGCGGTATTTTTTTTGATTAAGGCGGCCAGCCAAACAGGGCGGCTGCATTTTCATAAGTTTGTTGCTGCACTTCGTTTATTGCGATGTTTTTCAATGTGGCGATTTTCTCAGCGATGTAGCTGGTGTAAGCGGGTTCATTGCGCCGCCCGCGGAAAGGATGCGGGGTGAGGAAGGGGGCATCGGTTTCGATGAGCAGGCTGGTGAGCGGGATATGCTGCACCAACTCATGTTTTTCTGTCGCTTTTCGAAAGGTCACCGGGCCGGAGATGCCAATGTAAAAATTGCTACTGATGGCTTTTTCGGCCCATCGGAATGATTCATCAAACGAGTGCAGGACGCCGGGGCGGGCGGCAAGCGGCGAGCCTGCTGCGGCAAGCTGTTCCTGCCAGGCTTGCAGGATGGGCCACACGGCTGCAATGGCCTGACGATTGTGAATGACGACAGGCAGGCTGCATTCGGCGGCGAGGGCAAGCTGGGCTTTAAATACTTCGATCTGGTGCGTTTTGGGTGCGCGGTCGCGGTAGAAGTCCAAACCGATTTCGCCGATGGCAAGGGTTTTTGGATGGGCGGCAAGCTCCCGCAACTGGTCAGCGGTGGTATCGTCCCAGGCAAGCGAATCATTGGGGTGGATCCCAACCGCGGCGTACAGGTTGGGATGGTTTTCAGCAAGAGCGACGGCCTGCCGGCTGGTAGCCAGATCAATGCCCGGGATAAGGATGCGTTGCACACCCTGATCCCAGGCTCGATTTAATACCTCTGCCAGGTCTTCATTAAAGTCCCGGAAATAGAGGTGGCAGTGCGTATCGGTTAGGGCAGCGGTCATTCAATCCCGGCGATGCGCAGACCGTCCTTGAGGATGGCCTGGACACAGTCCTGGTGGGTGGTTTCACAGTAGACGCGGATGACAGGTTCGGTGCCGGAGAAACGGATGAGAAGCCAGCCGCCATCTTCAAGATTGAATTTGAAGCCATCCGTGGTGTCCAGGCTGAGAACTTTGAGCCCACCGATGGTTTCGGGGTCAGCGGCAAGAATGCGATCGATTCTGGCCTGTTTGTCGCCGGTGAAACGGGTATCGATCCGGTCATAGAAATGTTCGCCAACTTTGTCAAAGAGGACTTTGAGCAGTTCGGAGGGTTTCTTTCCGGTGCGCACCATCAGATCGAGGAAGTACAGTCCGCCAAGAATGCCGTCGCGTTCCGGCACATGGTTTCGGAAGGCGTACCCGCCGGACTCTTCGCCACCGATCATGGCGTTGGTTTCCATCATTTTGGGTGCCACATACTTAAAGCCCACGCCCGTCTCGACAACGGGAACGTTGTACTGTTCACCGAGGATGTTAAGCATGCTGGTGGTGGAAAGGGTCTTGACGATGGTGCCCCGTTCCTGACGGATTTCGAGGAAGTAGTAGGCAAGGAGGGCATAAACCCGAAGCTGGTTGATGAACATGCCGTTCTCGTCTCCCATCCCGCAGCGATCTGCGTCACCGTCCATGATGAGGAGCACATCTGCGTTTTCGTCAATGGTGGTTTGCAGGCCCACATCAATATTGGGCTGGATGGGTTCGGGGCGGATCATTTCGGGGAACAGGGGATTGCGGGTGTTGTGGATTTCGATGATTTCGGTCTTGCCGCCGCCGATGATTTCAGGGAACCAGCCAGCGCCGTTGCCCCACATGGGGTCGACAACGATTTTTAGCCCCGCATCGCGGATAGCTTGCAAATCTACTTTATCCTTGAGGCTTGCCATGTAAGCTGGTTTTGCATCAAAGAGAGAGAGAAGCCCTTTTTCAGTGGCTTGATCCGCTGGCATCATTTTGATGTCGGCTGTGTCGTTCGGTATGAGACTCTCGATTTTCTTGAGGCCTTTAGGCGGAATTGCGCCGCCGTTCTCATCACGTACCTTGAAACCGTTATCTGTGGGGGGGTTGTGTGAGGCGGTGATATTGATCCCGCCCACGGCGCCTTGTTGTGGCACGGCGAATGAGATGACCGGGGTGGGCGTGGCGCTGTCCGTAAGGAAGACGCGGAAGCCATTTCCTACCATGACTTCGGCGGCAGCCCTGGCGAAATACTCGGACGCGAAGCGTTTGTCGTAGCCGATCACGATGGCTTCGCCAGCTTTGCCCTGTTCGAGATAGTAGTTTGCGAAGCCCTGCGCGCAACGACGGACGTTGTCGAATGTGTAGCCAGCAGCAATTTGCGCCCGCCAGCCATCTGTGCCAAATATAATTTTGTAGGTCATCGATCCTCCGGAAAATGATAGGGAATTCAGTAATAGTGATGAAAGTATTATATCAGGTTGGTGGATTCTTCACTTCATCCAAAGGCAAGTATTTTGGCATTCGTTTCAAAATTATGATCCATCTGGGTGTACTTGAAGGCCAGACTTCGGAATAAAGGTTTGCTGGTAGTGAAGTTGAGGATTGGCAACGTACCCAGTCCCTTACTGGATATTCTGCGGTGCCGCTGCGGACGGGGTTGTCCTTAAAGTCTGTTGATTTTGTTATTGTGATGGGTTTATCAGGTCTACGAGCAGTGGTTTTTCGGCTGCTTCGGCAAGCCCAGCCTGCGCTTTGACTGGCAGATGGTTCGCTGCAATATTTCAGCGCTTCTTTTGGATGAAAAGGATCGAGATTGGACCGGCAGGCGTGCTATAATGGCTCAATCCGATAGAAAAGGAAGGAATGATGTCCAGTGTTGCGGTCGCGATGAGCGGCGGGGTCGACAGTTCGGCTGCTGCGGCAATTTTGCTTGAACAGGGATTTGATGTGGTTGGCGTTTCCCTGCATTTATGGCAGCAGGGGCAGGGTGTCGCGGAAAAATCCGAGTCAGTTGAGCAGGCACGGCAAGTGGCTGAGCAATTGGGGATTCCTTTTGCTGTAATGGATGCGCGGGAGTATTTCCATGAGCATGTCGTGCAGTCCTTTGTGCAGAGTTATCTGGAAGGTGTCACCCCAAGCCCTTGTGTGGGCTGCAATCGCGCGGTAAAGTGGGAGAGCATGCTTTCCTATGCGGCAAGCCAAAAAATTGATTATGTGGCGACTGGGCATTATGCGCGGCTGGAACAGGACGATTCTGGCGTTGTGCATTTGCTGCGTGGGCATGACGAAGGCAAGGATCAGGCGTATATGCTGGCCTTTCTGGGGCAGCGTGAACTCTTACGGACCTTGCTGCCGATTGGCGGCTATACAAAATCGGAGATCCGGGCGATTGCCCGGCGTTTTGGCCTGGAGGCTGCCGAACGTTCGGAAAGTCAGGACTTGTGCTTTCTGCCTGACGGCGATTACCGGCAATTCATCCGGGAAAATGCCGCGGATAAGATCCGGCCGGGGGAGATCGTGAGCCTGTCGGGTGACGTGTTGGGTGAGCATCAGGGTCTGCCTTTTTATACGATCGGACAGCGGAAGGGACTGGGTATTTCCACTGTACAGCCGGTGTATGTGGTGAAAAAAGATATTGCTGCCAATCAACTGGTTGTGGCTGAGAAAGCTGCATTGGGGAAAACAGGTTTTGTGGCGGGGCGGGTGAACTGGATTCAGGGCAGCCCCCCGCGGGAAGTTTTGCGGGCACAGGTAAAAATCCGTTACCGGTCGCCGCTGGTGTGGGGGCAGTTGCAAGTGTTGGAAAGCGGGCAGGTGCATGTCCGGCTTGAAGCAGCACAGGCAGACATCACTCCCGGACAGGTGGCGGTGTTTTACCAGGATGATGAGGTGTTGGGCGGCGGGATCATTCAACTTGCAGGCCGGAATTAGGGAAGGGATCAGGCTATGACAATTGCATCATATTTTTTGGGATTTGTGCTGAGCAGCTTGGCAGGATTTGCTTTCCATTTATGGAAGGGCGGCAAGCTTGGCAGGATTGTGCTTTATCTGGTGTTGAGTTGGATCGGATTTTGGGGTGCACAGATTTTGGGGACATCACTGAAAATTGATTTCCTGAGGGTTGGTTCGCTGCTGGTTGGATTTGATCTTTTCGGAGCAATGCTGGTCTTGTTTCTGGGACACTGGTTGAGTCAAATTCGCACTGATGAAGACTGAGTTGTATTATAAATACATGACATTAATGAGTATAATACTCTATATACTGGTTGAAGGCAGGGTTTGAAAATGTGGCAGGGATTTGATAGTGGATTAATGGCCGCTGCGCGGTGTAATAGCAAGATGATTACAGAAGCGGAGATTGTGGAACGATTGGCGGCGCGCACGGTGATGCGTGCACAGCAGTCGCAGGATGCTGCGAGACGTAGTGCCGCTGTACTTGTACCGCTGTTATGTCAGAATGGAGAATGGAATCTACTGTTTACCCGGCGCACAGATGAGGTGCCTCATCACAAAGGGCAGGTTTCTTTCCCTGGCGGGGCGCATGAAGCCGACGATGAAAACCTGGTGCAAACGGCACTGCGCGAGACCTGGGAGGAGATTGGTTTGCGTGCCGAAGATGTACGGATTTTGGGGATGTTGAATGATATGCCGTCGGTAAGCAATTATATGATCAGGCCCATTGTAGGCCGGATTATAAAATCATTTGATGTGAAGTTGTCTTTATATGAAGTGAGTCGTGTTTTCACGATTCCGCTGGGGTGGCTGGCGAATGCACAGCATCGGGAAGTGCGTCCGTATTATGCTGCTGATGGACAGGCTCATGAAGTGATTTATTATCATCCGTATGTGGGTGAAATTTTGTGGGGGGCAACTGCGCGGATGACGGTTGAACTTTTACAGGTTTTAGGACTGGAAGATACGCTCTGATCTCAGCCTTTTTGGCGGAAGACATGCCTGGTGTGTGATGAGATCGCCGGTATGATCAAAAAAACTTTCTTAAGCGCAGCCGCACCCATCCATGCCTGTAAAATGAAACCGCCCCGAGGATATCGGGGCGGTATTTTGTTTTGCGGTACGATAGAGTGGTTTACTCTTCTGTTTCTTCTTCCTGTTTGCCGCGCTGTTCGCTGATCTCAGGTTCCATATCGTCTTCGGCAAATTCGTCGATTTCTTCTTCCTCTTCCTCTTCGAGTTCCTGTGTAAAGCCAGCAATGACTACAACGGTTTCGTCGAGGCTGGTCAGGATGGTGACGTCTTCGGAGACTTCGAGGTCACTCACCAGCAGTGAGGAGCCAATTTCTTCCAACGTTTCGATGTTCAGTTCGAGGCGATCGGGCAGGTCATTGGGCAGCGCCTCAACTTCAATCTGGTTGAGGTTTTGAATAACCACGCCGTTGAAGTTCTTAACCGCAGGAGAAGCGCCAATCAGTTCGACGGTGACCAGTGTGCGGATCTTCTCTTTCATTGAGACGACCTGAAAGTCAACGTGGGTGAGAATGTTCTTAATATAGTCGCGCTGTTCTTCACGAACCAGCGTGGGAAATTCTTCACCATCCATCACGACAGTGACAATGCTGGAAGCACTTAATTTGAAGAGGGCTTTGCTGACTTCGCGCAAGTCCATGATAACCGGCGTGGGATCCATGTGGTGTCCATACATGACACCGGGGAGTTTGCCCTGGCGGCGCAGCGCGCCAACCTTTTTGCCGGTTACGTCGCGTTTTGAAGCTTGAATTAAAATCTTGTCCATCTATTCCATCCTTCGAGCGCCTCTCACCTGTCTGGCAGGTTACCTTCGCTCTATTATGAGTAGCGGGCGAATGCCCCAGTAGCTGCTGCTTTTGCAGCACAGCGGTCAATTATACCAAAGAAGAAGAGGAAGTGGAGCGATTTTGAGGAATAATTTTTGAAGAAATTAGTCAATCCGGCACTCAGGCAATCAGGGAAGTAAGGATTGAGGAAAAGTATCCCCCTTCTACCGCGAGTGGAAGAGAGGGGATACTTTGTATTCGATTATTACTCTACCCAGTCGAAGGTGCGGGTGACGGCTTTCTTCCAGTCGGTATACATTTTTGCGCGTTTGTCTTCTTTCATGCGGGGTTTCCAGCTATTCCCCTGCGTCCAGTTCTCACGAAGTTCATCCAGGTTTTGCCAAAATCCAACAGCCAAACCGGCAGCATAGGCTGCGCCAAGCGAGGTCGTTTCTGCGACACGGGGACGCACGACAGCAACATTCAAAATGTCTGCCTGGAACTGCATGAGCAGGTTGTTCGTGGTCATTCCGCCATCCACTTTCAAGCTGGAGAGGGCAACGCCAGAGTCTTTTTCCATGGCTTCAACGACTTCGCGCGCCTGAAAAGCGGTGGCTTCGAGGGCAGCGCGGGCGATATGTCCGCTGGTAATGTAGCGGGTCATGCCGACAATGGCACCGCGGGCATCACTGCGCCAGTAAGGGGCGAAAAGGCCGGAGAAGGCAGGCACAAAGAAGATGCCGCCATTGTCATCGACGGAGCTGGCAAGGGTTTCGATTTCGGCGGAACTGTTGATGATCTTGAGATTGTCGCGCAGCCATTGCACCAGGGCGCCGGCAATGGCAATAGAGCCTTCCAGGCAGTACATGGCCGGGGCGTCGCCCAGCTTGTATCCTACTGTGGTGAGCAGTCCGCTTTTGCTGGAGATGATATTAGGGCCGGTGTTCATCAACAGGAAGCAGCCGGTGCCATAGGTGTTTTTTGTATCGCCGGGGGCGAAGCATACCTGGCCGAAGAGGGCTGCCTGCTGGTCGCCGAGGTCGCCGGCTACCGGTACGCCTCTGAGGGGCGGGCGGGCGGTGCCATATACTTCGGACGAGGAGCGGATCTCGGGCAGCATGGCAGGGGGGATATCCAGGATACCCAGAATGTCGTGATCCCAGGCAAGGGTTTTCAGGTTCATCAGCAGGGTACGGGAGGCATTGGAAACGTCGGTGACATGTCTGCCGCCATTTACCCCGCCAGTCAGATTCCAGATGAGCCAGGAATCAATATTGCCGAAGATGGCGTCACCTTTTTCGGCATCCTTGCGCAGGCCGGGGAGATTATCCAGCATCCATTTTATTTTTGGGCCGGAGAAATAGGTTGCCAGAGGCAGGCCTGTTTTGCTCCTGAAGCGATCCTGACCGCCATCTTTGGCAAGCTGGTTGCAGATGGTGTCGGTGCGGGTGTCTTGCCAGACGATGGCATTGTAGTAGGGTTTTCCGGTGTTTTTGTTCCATACCAGGGTCGTTTCGCGTTGATCAGTGATGCCGACCGCAGCGAGCTGTTCAGGTGAAAGTTTGGCTTTGAGCAAAGCGCCCTGGACGATTTCCTGGGTGCTCTCCCATATTTCCAGGGGATCATGTTCTACCCAGCCGGGGCGGGGATAAATTTGTTCATGTTCTTTCTGGTCGATGGCGATTACCCGGCCGGCGTGGTCAAAGATCATGCAGCGGGTGCTGGTGGTTCCCTGGTCAATTGCAGCAATAAATTTCGTCACTTTTGCCTCCGGAAATGAGCGTATGAATAGCTACGTCCAGTATATCGGAAAGTGATTTGAAGTTCAAATGAAACGCGGGAAACAGGGATCAGGAAAACAGTGATGCAGGGATGGAGGATGAAAATCGACAAGTTGGGCATGCGGGTTGGGGAGAGGTGTAAATCAATTAAGAACCTATCCGAAAATTAAATTAAGAACGATTTGAGCGCAAGCCAAATGG